>JAPPCZ010000003.1 GCA_028824685.1 Candidatus Poribacteria bacterium | reverse complement strand
GTCGTCAAGGTAAACTTGAAGAATACCTAAAAGAAGTGGAAAATCAAGGGGCACTTTCCTTTGATATGCTGAAGGAACTTGCACGCAACTACCAGAATCAGGGTAAGTTAGATGAAGCCGCTAAGACGTATACAAAAGCACTTCAGGTTGCCCCTCATGAATATGAACAGCGTAATATTGAACGCCAAATTATAACTGTTTATCGAAAGCAAGGAAAATTAGAAGAAAAGTTAAAAGAAGCGGAAAAGAATGACACGCTTACTTTTACCATGCAAGTGGAACTTGCCCGGCAATATCGTTCTAAAGGAGAATCCGATAAAGCGATTACTGCCTACAAGAACGCTATCAACATGTCATCCAGAGATTATGGAATAAATAACGTCTATAGCGAATTAATGCAGGAGTACGTCCGACGTGGTGAAGATGATTTGGCAATTGAACTTCACGATTCTATATCTCAGCCAAATTCACTCACTACCTCTATCACCCATAACCAGTCTGGTTTCGTTGTCACCTTCGGTGGAGATGAAGCACGCAAAATCTTAATTAATGCCTACAAAAACAAAGGAAAATTGGAGCAGTTGGAAACAATTTTTGATGCTAAACTCGAAAAGGAACCTGCAAACCCGATACTCCTTGAGGTTGTAGCCGAGATTCATCGAAATGCAAAAAACCATGAGAAAACTGCTGAGGCATACCAAGCACTCTGTAAAGCGGATCCAAGTAATGTTCGTGGTTTTTACTACGCCGCCGCAGCGCTTAATAAAAGTGGAGAATCAGAACTTGCTGAAAAACTATTAAAGCAAGGGACTACCGCTCTTGAATCCAGCAACCGTCCTAACGAAATGTGGTATCTTTGTGCTCTCGGCTCTATCTGTTATGACGCAAAAATGTATACACCTGCGATCAAGTTCTTTAAAGACGCTATTGCTGCCAACACGATGCACAGACATGGCGGGTCCAGATGGGAAGAGGAGATATTATATGACCTCATCGGAAAAAGTGCACTTGCTACAAAACAGTATGAAGAAGCCATTGATGCATATCAGCAGTTGAAAAAAATCGCTCGTGATGATAGAAAAAAACAAGCTGCCGAAAAAGCGATCGCACAAGCATATAGAGATGGAAATCTTCACGCAAAAAGGATTCCTAATCAAATAAAAAAAGTTGAAGACAATCCTAATGATGTAGATGCCCATCTCGCGCTTGCAGAAACTTATGAGTCAAGCAATAAGGTTGAAGAAGCTATTGTGCAATACCAAAAGATTAGCGAACTCCAACCTGACGAAGCGCAATGGCACAAAAAAATCGGAGACCTCTATCAAAAGCCACGCGAGACAGAGGTTGGTGTTCAGAAGAATACAGCGGTGGAGTTAGACGGAAATTATAGTTTTGTTGAAGTCGTTGAAAGCAACACACTAAACACCATAAATTCACATCTTACTGTGTCTGCATGGATTAAACCGACTGAATTTCGGAACAGATATACGCCTATAATTTTTAAAGGTGACAGACGAAATTCAGACATTAGTAATCGGAGTTTCACATTGTGGCTACGGGATGATGGTGTTATTCAATTCGCTTCATCGCCTAAGGGACTCGGCGAACGCAAAGTTTTTTCCCCACGCGGATCAATTATGCTCAATACATGGTATCATATAGCAGGCGTCATTGATGCCCAAAGAAATTACATAAAACTTTACATTGACGGTATTGAAGTTGGGCAACAAGATTATAGTGGTATACCAAATATTTATGAAAGTATACTTCCCTTCCGAATTGGTGGTTCACACGAAGAAGAAGTGACCACCCACGCAACCTTTGTTGGACAAATTGACAACGTAAGTGTTTGGAATATCGCACTGACACCAGAGCAAATTCGTTCTAATATGAGAAAGAAACTGACGGGGGACGAACCCGGTTTAGTAGGGCACTGGAATTTTGACAGAAAGTCAGAAGTATCTATTCCAGATGCATCACCAAATAAGAACGATGGAAAAATAATCGGCAATGCTAAACTAATCGAGTATAATTTTCCTGTTTTTGCCGATGCCAGCGCGGAACAATTGGAAAAAGCAGCCGCAGCTTACGAAAAAGCTATCTCGTTTGAACCTAACTCTTATGAACTCTATAACTTGGTCGCAAAAATTCATACGCAACAAGATGATCTTCCCAAAGCAGAAGCTGTATACCGTCAAGCGTTGCAAGCATCTCTCAAACCAACAGAACATGATTCCGCTGTCAAAGCCATCTTGGAACTTTACAAAGGTAAAGAACATGCCGATAAGCGACTTGCTATTCTTGAAGAACTTGGATCAAAATCGGGAAAAAGCCCATTCCTACATAAAATGTTAGGCGATACTTATGTTGAATCAGGTGATACGGATAAAGCAGCGTCTGCCTACAGAAAATGGTTAGAAATTCTTAAAAATGAGCCTAATCAGGGAAAATACGCACAAGAATATTTCCAACTTGCCGAGCGTCTTCTAAATCAGAATATCATGCCAGATATTGCGTTGGAACTTGCCAAACAAGCAGCAGGAACCCGACCAGATTCAACCTACTTTTCAACCTTAGGGCATGCTTATCTTGTTAATGAACAGTACGATAAAGCATTAGAGAATTTTCAGTCCAGTCTTCAACTTATGAATCGTAACGAAAAAGTTAGCGGAGATAGAATTGAACATTTGCTAACGCGTATTTCTCAAATTGGTAAAAATGTAAAAGATAAAACACTTTACATTGAGATGATCGGTAATTTGGTTAATGCGATACCTTACCAACCAGACAACCCGTTAAATGCTAATCTATCATTAGCCGAATTCTGCCATCAACTTGGAATGACAGAAATGGCAAAAACATATATTCAGAAAACTGGCTTCTTCCCTGAAACTGCATGGTTGACCCTCGGTCCATTTGACAATACGAAGGGAGTCGGCTACAATACCGCTTATATTCAGGAAGAAACAACTCAGATTGATACTGAAGTAAAATACGACGGGGTTACTGGAAAAGTCGGTTGGAAACAAGGTACTGATAAGACCTATAACGGGTTTTTCGATTTTGGTGCCGAAGAAAAAATGCACGCCGCGTATGCATGGATAACTTTCACCTCTCCTGAAGAACGAAAAGCACAAATCCGATTTGATAGTGACGACCAAGGGAAAGTGTGGTTGAACGGTAATAAAGTGTATGCACACAGAAGAACTCGTGGCGCTGTAATTGACCGTCGAACTATTCCAGTGGCACTTACTGCTGGACGGAACACTATCCTCGTAAAAGTGTGTAATGAATCACTGCCTTGGGGATTTTATCTGCGGATTACCGATACTGAAGGTAAACCCTTCAATGATTTGAAAATCACCGACCCATAGGTGTGAACTTAAGGATTTTCCAAATATGGGAAACCTTCTTCAGTCCTGTAGGGACGCAATGTTTATAGAAACACGGTGAACACCCGCTTGAACCCCGTAGGGGTGATATGTTGTTGCATCAGTTCGCTAATCAGAATATGTCGCTCCTACGGAGCTAAAGAGTGTGGGGAATACACGATACTATAAACATAGCGTCCCTACGGGACTAAATATGGGTAAACTCCATAATTATGCGTATTTAGAGGGGGCACGATAATATAGATTTTTTTTAAATTGACACCTATGGTGCGGTTTCCTAACCGCACTTTTTACCCAGACGAGTAGAGTGCGGTTGGGAAACCGCACCTACCGTAGTGTAAAATTAATTTTAGATTTCACTATATTTACCAAATGCTGCTTACTTGATTACGGAGGTAATTTTATGTACACGCAACGTAACTCCTTAATAATTGCATGTATCCTACTACTGTTCGTCTTTAACTTCAGTTATTCCATCAAATTATCAGCACAAGATTCCAAGACCGAATTTGATGAATCTATTGAGGATACTGCCTTGGATTTAGATGGCAATTTTAGTTATGCTGAAACTGTTGACAGCGATATGTTGAATACACTTAGCGAACAGGTTACTGTGTCTGTATGGATAAAAGCGACAGACTTCCCCAACAGATATGCTTCTGTCGTCTACAAAGGTGACCCACGCACCCCTGATATAAGTAATCGAAGTTATGCGATATTTTTACGGGACGACGGTGCTATTCAATTCGCGTCATCACCAAGAGGACTGGAAGAACAATACATCTTTTCACCATCTGAGGCAATTAAACTTAACAAATGGCATCATATTGCAGGTGTCGTTGATACACAAAGAAATTTTATCAAAGTCTTCATAGATGGTTTTGAAGTTGGGAGGACAAGTTTTAGAGGACAGCAGCGTTTTTATGAAAGTTTACTTCCATTACGGATAGGGAATTCTCATGAAGATGACAGAGAAACTCACTCCTCCTTTGTCGGTCAGATTGATGAGGTCAGTATCTGGAACATTGCTTTGACTGATAATCAGATCCGAACTTGTATGAAAAAGCAGTTGGTAGGAGATGAAAAAGGCTTGGTAGGTTATTGGAAATTTGATGAACAAACAGATGGCATCGTCTCTGATATCTCATCAAATCAGAACGATGCTTTCTTAATCGGTGACGTAAAACTAATCAGATACATACGTCCTTTCTCAGCCTTTGCCGGCCCAGGACAACTGCAGGAAGCAGCTACCGTTTATGAAAAGGCTCTCACTCGTGATACAAATTCTTATGAAATATACCGTTCTCTGGCAGAAATATACATCAGAACAGGACGTCTATCCGATGCCGAGAAAATCTATCTTCGTGCTTTAGAGGCTGATCTCACGCAATCCGAACATGATGATGCGATTCAAGTCCTCCATAAGTTTTCCGTTGTGAATGGCACAAAAGAGGAGTTTATCATTCTACTTGAAAAACTGAGACCGAAAATGGAAGAAAGTGCTATTCTACATCAACTGTTAGGGGATGCCTATAAAAACGCTGGTGAAGAAGAGGAAGCTAAAATCGCCTATTCCCAATGGCTAAAGATCAGGAAAAAAGAAGTTGATAGAAAAAATGATGCATCGGTATATTACGATCTTGCTATAGAACTTCTTGAGAAAAACATGTTTCCTGAAATGGCTTTGGAATTCGCGTTTAAAGCAACAGAAGGGCCATCAAGTACAGATTACATAATTACTCTCGTACAGGCATTTCTCGTGAATGAACAGTATGAAAACGCATATCAACTCATTGAGAGCATCTTTGACATGATGTTTTTACCGTATGTAGAGCGTGATCTGTTATCGCAGGTTGTCAAAACCGGAAAAAATGTGAAAGACAAAGAAGGGTACGTTGAAATGTTGAATAAGCTAATTGATTCTATGCCTGACAATCTTCGTTCACAACTAAGTACTACACTTGCTTTGGCGCAATTCTATAAAGAAAATGACCAAGATGAGAAAGCAAATGCACTTATCAGAAAAACCGGCTTTATTACCGAAGATGCTTGGATGATTCTTGGTCCATTTGATAACGTCGGAGGGATTGGATTTAATACAGCATACATTCCAGAAAACCTACCTAAGATTGACCTCACTGCAAAATACGACGGGATAAATGGAAAGGTAAGTTGGCAAAAGAGTAAAGATGATAATCTATATGGTCACATACATCTTGGTGGGGATATAGATTGGTGTGTTGCTTATGCATTTGCAACTGTAAATTCTCCAGATGAACGTGAAGTCGAATTCCGATTCGATTCTGACGACCAAGGAAAAATCTGGTTAAACGGTATTGAGGTTTTTTCACATACGAAAACCTTTACTGCTGAAATTGACAATTACATTATTCCTGTAACACTCCAACCGGGTAAAAACAGTATCCTTGTCAAAGTATGTGAAGAAACACAGGGATGGGGATTTTATCTTCGGATCACTGATACTGAAGGCAAACCGTTTAATGATTTGAAGATCGTTGACCTAAACGAAAATTAACCTACGCACTTCGCAGTTTCAAGCGTTCCAAAGTTGTAATAGCACAATTCATTGTGCGTTCTAATACCATTTCTAATTGACAAATTGTCATAAGTAAACTGTAGGTCGGGTAGAGCGGTAGCGAAACCCGACATGGAAACTCTACCTAATTCTACTTGTCGGGTTTCGCTACCGCTTCTACCCGACCTACGAAATAATGTAATATTATCATATAGAAATGGTATTATTTCCTTTATTCAGAGGTATTTCAATGTCCATGCAACGAAACTTCCTTATATTTGTATGCATCCTATTGTTATTCACGTTTAACTTCAGTTATTCTAATGACATCTTTGCACAAGATTCAGCGAATCAAAAGAATGCTATCCAGAACAATAAGCTCAACCCAACCGAATATGATGGAAAAATTGTGGACACTGCGCTTGATCTTGACGGAAAATCAAGTTATGTAGAAATTGTGGACAGTGAAACTTTAAACAATATTACGGAACAGTTGACGGTGTCAGTGTGGATAAGACCGACAAGTAGTCAAAATAGATACACAGCGATTCTATCAAAGACCGATGCATGGGTTGACCGTATCACACATCGGAGTTTCATATTGAATTATAAGGAAGGTGGTTCAATTCAATTTGCAGCGTCTCCTGTTGGTGAAGGTGAAGCGTCCCTTTATTCCTCAGATAGTATCATCAAACATAACATCTGGACACATATAGCAGGCGTTATTGATGCAGAAAAGAATTACATGAAACTTTTTATTAATGGAATTGAAGTCAGCAATCGCGATTTTAAATGGAAAGAAAGTATTTACAGAAGTCAGCTCCCGCTGCGTATTGGGTGGTCACATGAGAATAGGACTGCTCAATCTCCATTTGTCGGGCAAATTGACGATGTACGTATCTGGAACATAGCACGCACTGATGTAGATATCCGATCTGATATGGTAACCCCACTTAACGGGGATGAACCCGGATTGGTTGGATATTGGAAATTTAACAAAGTGACAGACGGTATCATCTCGGATATGTCACCAAATCGGAACGATGGTAGATTGGTAGGCAATTCAGAACTGACAGAATACATCCGTCCAATTACTGCCTTGTCCAGTAAGGAACAACTGGCAAAAGCAGCAACTGCTTATGAAAAGGCACTCTCTCAGGGAACAAACTATTATGAAACGTTCCGTTATCTTGCCGAAATATATATCAAAACGGAACGTTTTTCAGAGGCAGAAAAGGTTTATTTACGCGCATTAAAGGTAGACCTCACGCAAAGCGAACAAAACGATGCAATAAGAGATCTCTGGAAACTTTACACCGAGAGAGATGCTTTAGATGAATTCCTTACAATACTTGAAGAACTGAAATCAAGAATGCAAGGAAGTTCTGCTTTTCACGAACTATTGGGTGATGCTTATAAAAACGCTGGTCAGGAAGAAAAATCTGAAATTGCCTATACACAGTGGATCAACATCCGAAAAAAAGAAGTTAAAATGCAAGCTCGTGCGTCTGAATATCGCAACCTTGCTGAAAAACTACTTAAGAAGAATCTTTTTCCTGATACTGCGTTGGAATTGGCGGAAATTGCATTGGAAAGAATATCTGGCTCAAGATATATGATTACTTGTGCCCATGCCTTACTCGTAAATGAGTTCTACGATGAGGCTTTTCACCAAATTAGCAGTTTTCTCAATGCTGGGTATTATGAATATACTGAACGTAGCATGTTTGAACGAATTGTTCAGGCAGGAAAAAATGTCAAAGACAAAGACGGATATATTGGGTTGTTAAATCAACTTATTGATAATTTGACTTTTGATCTACCTGCACAATTAAATACTATCATGGCTTTAGCCCAATTCTATACAGTCAATAACCAGCATCAAAAAGCAGAAGCACTTATCCAAAAAACAGGATTTATCACTGAAGACGCATGGAAGATTCTTGGTCCGTTTGACAATGTTGATAGAATCGGCTTTAATACTAAATACATTCCGGAAAACTTGCCGCAGATTGATACCACCGTAAAATACGATGGAAAAAATGGACAAGTGGGTTGGCAAAAATGTCAAGATGATTTCGTAGATGGTTATATCCGTATCCAACCCACCGTTAATTGGAGTGTTGCATATTCATTCACAACTGTCCATTCTCCAGATGAACGGGAAGTCGAATTCCGTTTTGATTCCGATGATCAAGGTAAAGTATGGTTAAACGGTATAGAGATGCATGCACACACAAGAACCTATGCTACAGATATTGATAGAGATATTATTCCTGTGACCCTCTCTCCAGGAAAAAATAGTATTCTCATCAAGGTGTGTGAAGAGACCAGAGGTTCAGGATTTTATCTGCGTATTACCGACACAAATGGAAAACCTATTGAGGATTTAAAAATCTATAGTTCTGATCAGAATTAAAAAGAACTTGACATATAATGTAACAATATAGTACACTATTAACAAACTCGGAGAATAACTCAGCATTTAATCATTTTCCCAAATAACGTTTATGCCCATAGCCGCACTCTTGTTAAGGAAAAACCCTATTTAGAGCAGCGCACTATGGTCATCGGGAGGTATACTTCATGCAGGAAAAATTGATTCTTGAAAAGATTCGTCAGGTCCGTCGTCGCTTGAACGTACAAGGATATTTTCAAACACTCGCGACGTTTCTATTATTTGGACTTTTGGTGTGTGTACCAATAGTTATTGTTGATAGCATCGTCACCTCTTTTAATATTCCGCCCTTGGTCTTCCTCGGGGTCGCAGGCGGCATCGCAGTCATCGCGCTAATTGTCCGTCTTATTCGCCCAATCAATCTACAGGAAGCAGCCCGCGCAATTGATATAGACGCATCACTTAAAGACCGTGTTGTAAGTGGGTTAGAACAAATTCAACGCAAAACCAATGAAACGTTAACCGCGCTTCAAATCCAAGATACCTCTAAAAGGTTACAAGCAATTCCTATCAAACAAGTTGCTCGATATACTGTCCCGCGTGAAACCAAATATATTGCTATTGTTGTCGCTTTTCTCATCACTTTCTCGTTTGTTGAATTTTTTGCCCCACCAGCAACCTCAACAGAAATTGACATTTCACCGCAAATCGCTGCGGAGGCAGATACATTCTTGAAAAAGATTGAAGAGGTAAAGAAAGAAGCCGAACTGAGTGAAGATCAGGAACTCAAAGAAATCTTGAAAGAAATTGAGGAAAGAACACTTAAGTTGAAAAAACCTCAGATTGCTCCTAAAGACGCTCTTGCAAGATTGACCGAATTGAGTGCGCTCTTGAAAACGAAAATAGACCCGCACAAAATGGCACAACAAGAAGAGTTGATGAAGGGTCTCGGACAACAGTTCATTGGTAATCCGATCCTCGGTGAATTTGGGCAACAGTTGAAACGCGGTGATTACAAAGAAGCAGCTGACAAACTGGACAAAGTGGCAGAAGATGTCCCGAAATTTGACCAAGAAAAACGCCAGAACTTGTCCGATGAACTCAAACGCGCTGGTAAAAGCCTGAAGAATACTGACCTTGACGGACTTGGAGGCGAGTTATCTGGTGCGGGAGAATCACTTGACGGAAACGATGCCGAAGGCACTCAAAAAGGCTTGCGCGCTTCAGGGAAAAAAATCCGTGATTTTGATCTTCTCAAGAGTCGCAACCAACGGTTGGCAAAATTATTATCCGAATGCGAAGCATGCAAAGCAGGTATCGCAAGTGCTTGCAATAGCAAAGGTATTAATCCTGCTACAGGGCTAACAAAATTGTTATCTAACAAACCGGGGCAGGGTATTGGGAATAAAACTTCTGAGACCCAACAAGGTGATCTTACTTCCCTCGACTCTACCCTTAATCTTGAACAACTCACGGGTGTCCAAGGTGAAGGTAGTTCTACTGTTCAAACTTCCAAGGCATCGGCAGAGGGACAAGAATCTGCTCTCAGTTACAAAGATGCATATATGAAGTATCAGAAGCTTTCTGAAGATGCGCTCACTGAAGAACAGATCCCTCTCGGTTATAAGTTCTATGTGAAACGTTACTTTGAATCGATTAAACCGACTGATGATAAGTAAACCGAGTTTTTACAAATCACCGCAGAGATGATATGTCTTTGCGGTGATTTAATGTCTAAGCACGACTACCATTAGAGGGAACATGTCCGAACAAGTTGAACAAAAACACGAAGAATTCCGAGAGACCTTTCTAAAAATACAACAAGAGGTCTCCAAGCGAATCGTCGGTCAAAAAGAGATTATTGAAGGCGTTCTTATTTGCTTAATGACAGGTGGACATGCGCTATTGGAAGGCGTTCCTGGCTTAGGCAAAACGCTTCTTATACGAACACTACATGAAGTGCTTGACCTTGAATTTTCTCGGATTCAATTCACCCCTGATCTGATGCCTGCTGACATCGTAGGCACTACCGTCGTTGCTGAAGATGAAGATGGACGTAAATTCTTTGAATTTCAACCCGGTCCTGTCTTTGCAAATCTTGTTCTCGCTGACGAAATTAACCGTGCAACCCCCAAAACTCAATCTGCCCTGCTTGAAGCGATGCAGGAAAAGTCTGTAACAGTTGCAGGACAGCATCGCGACTTGGATTTACCTTTCTTCGTGATGGCAACCCAAAACCCGTTAGAGATGGAAGGCACATATCCTTTACCAGAGGCACAACTTGACCGCTTCTTCTTCAAACTCAAAGTTGAATTTCCAAGCCTTGATGAACTTGATATAGTAATGGAGCGCACTACGAAACGGGAAATGCCCGCTGTTGATAAGGTTTGCGATGGTAAGTCGATTAACGAACTGGAACAGATTGTTCGCGACATTCTCGTCGCTGAAGACGTTCGCAAATACGCCTTACGAATTGTTATGGGAACACACCCAGAAGTAGAAGATGCACCAGAAAAGACAAAACAATATGTCCGATACGGTTCAAGTCCTCGTGGTGCTCAAGCTTTGATTCTTGCAAGTAAGGTCCGCGCAATCCTTGATGGTAGATACAATGTTGCCCGTGAAGACATTCAAGCAGTTGCGCTGCCGAGTCTGCGTCATCGTCTTATCCTTAGCTTTGAAGGCGAAGCTGAAGGCGTTGACCCAGACAGCATCATCCAACATCTGTTAGAAGTTATTGATTGAATCCTTTTTGTCGGAGTGAATCCACACTGAATGCACATAAGGCATTCCGTAAGTTCTACCCTCTCACCGCGCGAGGTTCCCTATGAACGATACTGAATCTGCATTTGATAGCGATTTCCTCAAAAAACTTGAATATCTTTATATCGTTTCAAAGAAGATTTTCGCTGGACGAATCAAAGCTGAACGCCGCAGCACGCGTCGCGGTGTGAGTGTTGAATTTGCCGATTACCGAAACTATACCGCTGGTGACGATTTTCGTTATATTGATTGGAACGCCTTTGCAAGATTAGATGAACTTCTGCTAAAACTTTATGAAGAACGTGAAGACCTGCACATCTACTTCCTCGTTGATGCAAGCCAATCCATGACTTATGGTGAGTTACCAAAACTGATTTATGCTAAAAGGGTTGCTGCAGCGCTTGCCTACATCGGACTATCCAACCTTGACCGCATCGGGATTACTGCTTTTAACACTACAGATATGAATCGGCTGCCTACGGAACGTGGAAAAGGAAAAATCTTTACAGTCCTCAATTTCCTTGATCAGATTGATGGTACTGGAGAAACTGATCTGGAAAGCGCATTCCATAATTTTGTTCACATGACCAAGCGGCGTGGATTAGTCGTCCTGATTTCTGACCTCTTTGATCCCAAAGGATTTACTGCCGGTTTGAATATGCTAAAATACCAAAAGCATGATCTATTCGTTATCCACATCATTGATGAAAAGGAAGCGGAACCCAACCTGCTGGGGGATTACCATCTTGTTGACATTGAAACCGATCAACTCCGCCCTGTAACCATTAACGAAAATCACATTAAACGCTATCAAACGCTTTTCAAAAAATATTGTAATGACCTTGACCGATATTGTACACAACGAGAGATCAGCATTGTGCGGACAATGACAAAAGCACCTTTTGAGGAACTCATCCTACGTATTTTCCGAATGGGTGGTTTTGTATCTTAACGGATCAATTTTAGCAAATATTGTCCGACTGAAATTGATTGATGAATTTTTTAACTCCCACCTCCTTATTCCTATTCGGCATTGCAATTCCCATAATCGCTTTGTATATCCTAAAACTGAGGCGGAGACGCGAACCTGTCTCTACATTGATGTTTTGGGAACAACTTTTTAAAGAGAGGCAAACTACCTCCCTATTCCAAAAACTAAAACACCTTTTATCCCTATTGCTCCAATTGCTGTTTCTTGCCCTTTTAGTTTTTGCTGTTGCCCGACCTCAGTTTGCATTCATTACAAAATCCGCCCGACAACTCATTTTGATAATAGATCATTCAGCAAGTATGAATGCTGTTCTGAATTTCGATCCTGATAACCCTTCTTCCGAATCCCGTTTGGATTCTGCGAAACAGCAAGCACTTGAGATGGTAAAAGGACTACGGTTTATGGACGAAATGTCAGTTATCAGCTGCAATACACGTCCAGTAATCCACACCCCATTTACAAACCACCAAAAAACGCTTAGAGAAGCAATTGCATCAATTAAACCAACCGACGTAAAGACAGACCTAAAGTCCGCGGTAGATTTAGCGTTTGAAGTTGCCCAAACAAAACCTAATCCAGAAATTGTTATCCTTAGCGATTTTCAGTCTGTTTCGGAGGAAACACTTGAAAAATTCCAAAAATCAATTCAACAAAACGCTGCCGAGGAAGAAGAAATACAGGATCAAAAAGAAAAGATCAAACTCCATCTCATCAGGGTTGGTGAAGACAGTGATAACGTTGGCATCACTCAATTTCGAGTCCGAAAAAGTATCGTTAATGCCTTTGATTACGAAACACTGCTGACAGTCGTTAACGCTTCTAATAAAGAAAAGAAGTGCAGTGTAGAACTCTACTTTAATGAGAGTCTATTTGATGTCCGTCCTTACACACTTGCCCCTGGTGAGAAGAAATCCGAAATTTTTAGTAATTTCACTTTTGAGGGTGGAGAATTAAAAGCAGTGTTAGATGTTACAGACGCGCTTCCTACTGACAATGTTGCTTATGCAACTTTACCGAAACGAGAACTCATCTCTGTTTTATTGGTAACAAACGAGAATCCATTTCTGCAAAAAGTCCTTTCCGTTGATGAAAAGTTGAACCTAAGTATTATGACTCCAGCGGAATATGAAGCTGGTGCAAAAGACGCTCAGGTTGTTGTTTTTGACCGATTTAATCCAACGACAATTGGAGATGGGAATTATATGTTCATCTATCCTCCTAAAGCCACTGATCCACCTAATGATGAGGACCAAACCAACCCTGTTGCAACATGGAACATCGGAGAAGCACTTGAAACGCCCATTATCACCGATTGGGAACGAACACATCCGATCTTACGCCACGTTCATTTAGAAAATGTGCTAATTGGTGAAGCATACGAGGTAACTCCACCATCTACGGCACAAATTCTTGCGCGTTCGTTTGAATCTCCTGTGCTTTTCGTTGACGTAACACCGAAGCGAAAAATTGTTTTTGCTGCGATTAACATACTTGAATCTGACCTACCATTGCGCATTGCATTTCCCGTCATTATCGCTAACACAATCCAGTGGTTTCAACAAAGTGAAGGCATACAAGAATATCACCTGCACACAGGTGAAGTCCTCCGTTATAAGGTAGATTCCCAAACTAATTCCGACACCCAAACTAACCAAGAAGAAGTTACCCCTTCTGAAAACTCACAAAAAATCCTAAAAGTTAACGGTCCAGGAGAAAAATCGTGGGACGTTACCGTTGAGAATGATGAAATACTTTTTGATCAGACCTTACATGCCGGCTTTTACGAGTTAACTTTCTCAGATAAACCAGCAGCTGACAATGAAGATGAAACGACTATCAATAGCGAAAATGAATCTACAAACGACAACGAAGAAGTCAATGACCAGAAACAGGTATGGGCAGTTAACCTGGCAAGTGAGATAGAATCGAATATCGGTATTGCTGAAGGAATTGAAGACTTATTGGCAGAAGCAGATGTTTTAGGCAGTGGTTCATTTTTCCGTTATCCGCCTTGGATATACTTGGTATTCCTTGCAGTAATTCTAAGTGTTGTTGAGTGGTTTCTGTATCAACGTAGAAAAATCGATTAACAAATTTGACTTAACCGGCATGCAAAAGTGCTACTATATGCAAGTATATCTGACATATAGTAGCACTATTTGCAAATAGACTTGACATATAGTAGCACTATATGTTACTCTAATTGTATGGTAAAAAGACAATTCTGGCTCAATCGTATTAAAACTGCTTGGAAACGCCGTTCTGTCGTATGGCTATCAGGGGTGCGTCGAGTCGGAAAAACGTGCTTGTGTCAGACACTTCCGAACATTGAATATTTTGACTGTGAACTACCTCGTGTTAGGCGGGTGATGGAAGATCCACAAGAGTTTCTTGATAGCATTAAAGATGGGCGAATTGTACTTGATGAAATCCATCGATTGCCGAATCCGTCAGAACTGTTAAAAATCGCCGCTGATCATTATCCACAGATTCATATCATCGCAACCGGTTCATCAACACTGGGTGCAAGTGCAAAATTTCGAGATACGCTTGCCGGGCGTAAAACGGAATTGTGGCTAACCCCGATCATTACAACCGATCTTGATGATTTCAATCAAACAGACCTTCAACATCGTTTACTGCACGGTGGATTGCCTCCATTTTTTCTTCAAATGGAATTTCCCGAGTATGAGTTCCAAGAGTGGATAGATGCCTATTGGGCAAAGGATATTCAAGAACTTTTTCGGCTTGAACGACGGTACTCATTTCAGAAATTTGCAGAACTTCTGATGGCACAGAGTGGTGGAATATTTGAGGCTACTCGCTTTGCAGCACCCTGCGAAGTAAGTCGGGGGACAATATCAAACTTCCTTTCTGTATTAGAGGCAACCTTTGTCGTCAATATCATTCGCCCCTTCAGTACCCGCCGCTCAACTGAAATCGTTGCTGCACCGAAAGTCTATGGATTTGATACTGGTTTTGTCTGTTATCACCGAGGATGGTCACAACTACGACAAGAAGATCTTGGGCTATTATGGGAACACTTTGTTCTGAACGAGATAATAGCACACACACAATCGCGCGATATACAATACTGGCGTGATAAAAGAGGGCATGAAGTCGATTTTGTCCTTACACGTAAACGTGATGTCCCAGTTGCCATTGAGTGTAAGTGGACTGCTATGGGATTTTCACCGCGTCAATTGCTCGCATTTCGTAGGCAATATCCTGATGGGAAGAATTTTGTTGTCGCACACGATGTGGATAACCCTTTCACAAGAGAGTACAACGGAATTGTGGTGAAGTTCGTGAATTTGGATATGTTGATTATCGAAATATTAAACAATAAGGACGGCAGTAGAGATGGATAGCAAAACGGTCAAAGTGGTTGGTGCCGTGGCCATTTCATTATTAGTGATGATTATTATCGTCATTTATACACCTAAACCTACCCCCCAACCTGATCAAAATAAACAGACGCTACAAGAACGCCTAAACGAAGATTTTCAACGTATTGAGAAGGAAAGCGCACATCTTAAACTGACAACGGATGCTATCAAAAAAGTACTTGAGGCAACTCAAACGGTAAACCAAAAGATTAAACATCTCTCTGATAATCTTACAAAGGCAATCAAGGCGGTACGACTCCTGTTACAAGAAACTAAGCAAGTCAAAAATGAAAAGTTACAACACAAGTTAGTTACTACTATCACCAAGGCGGTTACAGCGATTGAAGTTCTCCAGGGTATAGATAAGACAAAAAAAGTTACCAACGGTCAAGCACAACCTCCAAACAAAGAAAAGGAACAACATCAGACACCAATCCAGTTGCTTGATGAGGCAATTGAGGCACTCAATGCGGTAGAAAAGATTATAAATGCACACAATGATGATCAAACACACACCCCGAACACAGGAGAAGAAAGCAGAGCACTCATTCAAACGACCAGCGAACTGATAAAAACTCTCGAAGAGATAAATAAAAGTGTAAAGGAAGGTTTCAAGACATTCATCAAAATGAACATAGAGGCGAATAATGCATTATCTGAGGCAACCGAGGCGATTAAAACACACAACGTGGAACTTAAACGCCTCAATGAACAAAACGCAAAACTTAAGCCGCTGGTTGAAAAAAATATTAGTGTAAACAATCAGTTATTTGGAACACTCACCGAGGTAAACAAAGTGACAAAAGCGCTAACCAAAGATATAGAACACTTTAATGATGGAAAAGCAGGTTTAGAGTCACTGATAGAAGCTGTTGACAAAATGAATGATACTGTTCAATCTGCCCTAAATGCACTACGAGAAGCCTATAATGTACACTATGAATATCAACAAGCTAGTGCTTAGTCAAGTGCTAATTGATGGGTTTTGAAGTAGTCGGGAATCGGAGTTCCCTCCTACCATAGGCAGTCCATCAGTAGGAGCGATCTCCGAATCGCGACCTACAACAATATGTTGACGAAGCACTATAATTAAAATGGGTAGAAATACATGTAATCTGACGGAACGCAATTATATTCTTGCTGTATGGAAAGCACATGTTAGACTCAAATGACACATCCCATATAGAAATAAATAATACATCTAAACTCCAACCAATGGGTGTTGGTGACATTCTTGATACGACTTTCAGTCTATATAGGAAACACTTCTTACTGTTTTTAGGAATTGCAAGCATATATTTCTTCGCAATTCTAATTGAATATTCGTTGAAAGGGTTTATATCAGCTACTATCCAAAAAGCACTGATACCAACCCTCACTGCGATGCCATTCGCAATAGTAAGCATAGGCGGGGTAGTCTTGGCAAGTGCTGCAGTCTACTTAGGTGAAAACATAACAAGCAGTGCTGCATTAAAGCAGGTATTTAAAAGGTTTTTCCCAGTGTTAGGCAGTCATCTAATATGGAGAATGTTTTTTGTTTTTACATTCCTGAGTATAGGTTTTTCAATTATCCTAACGATACGTCAAGGGGTATCCGGGATACTTTTAGGATTAATTGGTTTTCCAATAGCATTCTATTTTCTTATATGTTGGGTATTTCACTTACCAATTGTGCTACTTGAAGAGCCACGTGTCCTATACGCACTCAGACGGAGTAGTGAACTTGTCCGTGGTGCATGGTGGCAAGTCGTTGGAATTCTAATTTTGATCCTTCTTACGAGTTACGCAATTGCAGTCATATTTAAGGTATCACTTGGATTCATGTTCGTTTTCACAAAATTCGCTGGCAATACCGACTTAAGAAGCATTTTAGAATGGTCAATAATGGATAAGGCACTTGATACCAGTAACTTCTTTTTTTATATAATCATGACATGCGCCGATCTAATTCTTACTACTCTTGTTTTTCCGATATGGACAATCGGACTCACGCTTCTATATTTTGATCGACGGACACGTAAAGAAAGTTCTGATGTTGAACTAACTGCAGACAATTCCTGAGCATTTTGATTTATTCCCAAACAAAAGGATTGAAACGTGAGGTTTTGCTGAAAGTCAGCTTGTAAGTTGGATAGAACTGGTAAAATCCAAATCAACGCTATGAATGCCTATTTGTATTCAGTCAAATCAACGCTAAATGCGCTTTTTGACATTTGGCGGGTGTCAATTTAAGGAAATATCTTCTTGTAAGGGTTTTCAACCCGATAAGATAGTTTAAGTCTCAAAAATCGGGATTACAAAGCCCTCCAACAAGATTCTCTGGTGCAAAATTGATACCTATTGATGTGAGGGTGGCGTTTCCATAATGTCTGCAATGCCTACTTGATGTAAAAGTGTTATTCAGTTGCACCAACTTTTGCGGCTTGTGGCGCGCGTGTTGGTAGTTCTTTTTGCACTAAAGCGTCTTCGGGTACATAATCGGAGTAATCTGAGATAGCACCGCTTGTTAATGCGTATACCATGACGTTTGTCAGGAAACGATAAACACCTGGCGAATAGTGGACACTGCGTGTTGGTATGCTGACAGTCTCCATTGCGCACATATAGTCGCGCCGCACAACAATAACGGACAATTTATCACCGACCGAGACCCCTTCGAGAAAATTCCGTTTCGGCGGACGAGTGCCCCACCAGAAAATATCGAATCCGATAGGGGGACCGCCCATTTGGTAGAAATTGTTGTATACCTCGTGGGTATTTTCAATCCGCTGTACTTGATATTCAGGCATAACATAACGCATTTGTGCAAGGAACAAACGCACCATTGCTTGTGCGGGTGCATTGACGCCACAATCGTCAAAGACGAGAAAGCCCCCTTTTTCAACAAGATATTTTCGTAGCCCCGCAGCTTCTGCTACGGTAAACCGGTTATCTATCTTACCCCCGCCGTACTGTCTGCTAAGCAGGTTCCGTGATCTTGTGAATGTCGGATCGTGTCCTGTCATAAAAACGATTGGCGTTTTATGTAGGTTCGCATCGGTTAGTTTGATGGTACCGCCTTCAACGTTCATGTCCGCTCTGATTTTGGTTTTCTCATTGAGCCATTTCGTCAGCGCATTCAGTGCAGATGAATCTGCCCACCAGTCAGAAAGACTGTGCCGTATCCGTGCGAAACGGATCCCCCCACGAATATCGCGCCCCCTGCCGACGACGTACCCATACGGATCATTCTTGGGAAAGGACGGAATGTCATCGTCACCAAGTGTAATGCTACCCGCCATCCTTTCAAGTGCACTGCGCTCTACGCCCACGTTTTCAACCATAGATAACCCAGGTGGATGCACAAATGATACCTTCACTTGCACGTAACCTGCCATCCCGCGTGCAACATTAGCGAAACCCACAGATGGCGCACTTGCCCATGGACGTGCAAAAGGTAACGCATTCGGTAAATTGGACATAGGTAAATCTGTATCGGTGCTTGCATCTGACATTGATGTATTGGGATTAACAAGTTTCGGCACGGTCGGATCGATCGGCGTATCTACCTTGACAGCTCGGTTAGAAAATTCTAATAATGTTTGATGGGTATTTGAAATTGTATTGCGCGCGAAAATGGTTGTTAGGCGAGGTTGAACTGGCACGGGTTTAGTGACAACCGGGCTTTCTACTGAGACGGTCGGTTTGACTATTGGTTTATGCACTTTCGGTGGTTTCGGTGGATCAACCTTAACAATATCTAAACTAATGATGTTCTGAAATTTCTGCGTTTGCGTGACGAGGTAGAGTCCGGCAATAAAAACTAAAATGAAGTGGATCACAAGCGAAGTCATTAAGGCCCCTGTCGTTCTTTTTGGTCTCATCATTCACCTCGAAAAATATAAAGATAAACTTACACCACTAAGAGCAAGATATGTGCCAGTCGCACAACGCACGATATAAGTAGGTTAAACGCTATATTGAGAGTGGAATCTGCACAAAAAAGAACAAATTAAATACTTCACTGCACAGAAAAGGGCAGCAAAGTTGTGTACCTGTAGCATGCCATTCGCGGGTTCTGCGATGATTTTCAAGTCTTCATCGGCTATACTGATTGTATGGAAATCTATAGTGACGACTTGTGTCAGTTAAGCGAAAGTTTTGTTATTTTTCACAACTATTCATATTTGTAGGAGCGATCTCCGAATCGCGACACGTTTGCAGTCGGGAATCGGAGTTCCCTCCTACCTTGAGGACAACAGATATCAGAAAAGTTGCGGAATGCAAATCCAAACAAGAGGAACATGTGAAATATAAATATACCAAATGTTAACTGGCACAACGCGTTATAGTGACTACAACTTATCTCATAAATAGTTGGAAGGCTTTGAAAGCCCGATCCCAAAACCTTGTAGGCAGTGAATGCCTAAATGGCATTCATACCGTTGATTTCGATTTCCGAATCGCGACCTTTGCACCAAACGGGTTAACAAACCAAAAATTGAATGCCTTTGATAAAATGTAAATTTAACTTGACAAACACTGTTCTCTTATGTAATAATTAGTATTACATAAAGTTTTATCTATAAGACGCCACAATTATGTCAACATTTCAAAATACCAACATTCAGAGAACTATTAAATACATTGCCGAAATGCCAAAAAAACAGGAATTCGGGCAGAATATCAAAAGTTACCAAAAATGAAAAAATATAAAATTAATAATTCTACAAAAAACACCGATAAACCCAGACACAGACTGGATTAGGAGCAGTTTTCAAAAGTATACCACGGTATAAAAAAGTATACCGTACGGTATACTTTTAGGTAAATAATCCTATGAAATTATACCATTTCTGGATGAATTACCGAAATAGATTTGTTAATAATCATTCTACTGATAATGAACCAACAAATCCTATTTATGAGATACGCTCTAATTATTGACGGAACAACTCCTTTGATTTGCCTCAATCTCGTGATTGACGTTCTTTTAGTTTCAAGTGACACAAGCAAGACGTAATTATACCATTTCTGAATAATAGCTTCTTATTAACAAAAACGTATTGAATCGCAATTCACTGCGCCTCTTACGTCTGCTTTTTGTTGAGTTCCAATATGATATAAAATCTTCCAATGGATATTATATGTTAGAAATGGTATTATAAACTTGATATTTGATGCATTAGGAGAAAATTTGCTGATGAATAATAAAAGTGTTGCTATTCTAACATGTGTTGTTCTTTCAATCTCTATTTTAGTTTTTCTTACACTCGCCTTTTCCCAAGATAATGAAGCAGAATTAAACTCACAAGAAACATCACAAAATTTCACACTTCAACTACTCCATGCCGCAGATATGGAAGGCGGTATTGAAGCACTTGAAAATGCGCCGCGTTTCTCGTCTATCCTAAACGCACTCAAAGCCGAAGTTGAAGATACGGTTATCATTGGTGCTGGGGACAGTTTTATTCCGGGACCATTCTTCGCAGCGGGAAATGACCGAAGTCTACGAGACGTTTTAGGACGTGAAGGGTCAGGACGTGCTGATATTTTGATGCTGAATGCAATGGGATTCATGGCATCCGCGCTCGGTAACCATGAATTCGATACTGGCACAGGTACTCTGGCAAGTGTGATTCAAGTAGACAGAGACTATGTTGGCACAGCGTTTCCATTCCTAAGTGCTAACCTTGATTTCAGTCGTGATAGCAACCTTGCCCATCTTGTGGTTGATGCCGGACAAGAAGCAAATTCAGTGCCAAACAGTATCACCAAAAGCGTTGTAATTACCACCGCTTCAGGTGAAAAGGTTGGTGTGGTCGGTATAACCACACCGATACTCAGAAGCATATCCTTACCAGGAGATGTGAAGATTGCACCTGAAGATCCAAATGATATTGCAGCACTCGCATCTATTGTCCAAGAAAATGTTGATGCGTTAACAGCAACTGGTATTAACAAAATCATTCTTACCGCACACCTGCAGCAAATCAGCGTTGATGAAGCATTGGCAACGCATTTACGTGATGTTGATATTATTATCGCAGGCGGTTCAAACGCATTGCTTGCTGACGAAACAGACCGTCTGCATGATGGAGATACTGCAGGAAAACCGTATCCAATCTTAGCACAATCCGCTACGAATGAACCGATTGCAATTGTCGGAACAGATGGACATTATAGATATGTCGGCAGACTCGTTGTAGACTTTGATAATGCTGGTATCCTACTACCTGAATCAATTGACGCTAACATAAGTGGTGCTTTTGTAACCGACAAACTGGGTGTTATAGACACCGGCAACGTTGATCCATCTCCACGCGTCGTTGAAATTACCAATGCAATCCGAAATGTTGTAAGTCTGAAAGATGGGAATCTTTTTGGAAAAACAAACGTCTATTTGAATGGTAATAGGGGTTCAGTGCGAACAGAGGAAACCAACCTCGGCAATTTATCCGCTGATGCCAACTTAGCTGCTGCGCAAATGATTGATACTACGGTTGTTGCATCACTGAAAAATGGAGGAGGCATCCGCGCATCAATCGGCATTGGAACCGGCAGCACTTTACTACCACCTCCTGCCAATCCTTTAGTCGGAAAAGCAGAAGGGCAGATTTCACAGATTGACATTGAGAACACACTTCGATTCAATAACGGATTAACTCTCTTAACTTTGACCACATCTGAGTTACTTGAAGTGATTGAACATGGTGTTGCAGCGTCAGATGCTGGTTCTACACCAGGGCGTTTCCCGCAAGTCGCAGGTCTTGCGTTTAGTTATGACACTTCACTCCCAGAAGGTTTAAGGGTTCAATCTCTTGTTATTACAAATAATCATGGATCAATTACAGATATTGTTGCTCAGAATGGATATGTTGTTGGAGATTCTGAAAGAACATTCAAGATTGTTACACTTAATTTTCTTGCAGGCGGCGGTGACGATTATCCATTTCCCAGCTTTCCAAACGCGAATCCCATAGAACTCTCCGAAATGATGACCGAAGATCAGTCAGGAGGGAAAGCCACTTTCGCTGCTCCTGGTACAGAGCAGGATGCACTTGCGGAATATCTTGCAGCGAACTTTTCAGAAACACCTTTTTCAATTGCTGATGTGGGTCCCGAAAGTGACGAACGTGTTCAGAACCTTGCATTTCGTGCTGACAGTTTATCTATATCTACGACAGCCGAAAGTGCTTTTGACCTCCAACTCACAGCGGGTTTGAACATGATAAGTTTACCGCTGATGCCGGATAAACCGTATACAGCACGTTCCTTTATGGAAAAAACAGCCTCAACAATGATTATTGAACTCGATTCATCGCTTAGTAAATTTATCGGGTTCACAGCGAATTCGTCTGGTGACGGTTTCCCGATCGAAGGGGGTAAAGGATACATTGTGAACGTCACAGAATCACAAACGGTACATTTCAGCGGCAGCGCATGGCAAAATACTGCAGCAGCTCCCGCACAGACATCTATAGCCAGTGCATGGGCATTTATCTTCCACGCTCAATTTGATGTTGAAAGTTTAAAATTGACTGTACACAATCCACGTACAGGCATCTCCCAAACTATTGACGCAAACAACACACATGCTGTCTGGGCAAACACCAATCTAAAACCCGTTATTTCAATCGGTGATGTTTTAATGATTGAAGTTCGTGATGTTAATAACAATTTGATTCGGACGCTACAGCACCAAATCAACGGAAAAGAAATCCAACAAGCTTTTGCCGAGTTGCACTTCACTCCTGATTTGCTAAAACCCGGTGAGACAGTATTATTAAACAATTACCCTAATCCGTTTAATCCAGAAACATGGATACCTTATCAGTTAGTTAATGATTCCGATGTGACGGTCAATATATACGATGCAGCAGGACATCTTGTCCGCCATCTTGACCTTGGATTCCAAACAACTGGATTTTATGTTGGTAAATCCCGCGCTGCTTACTGGGATGGTCGAAATGATTCTGGTGAACGACTCGCATCAGGTGTATATTTTTATCAATTGATTACCTCCGATTTAACCCAAACGCGGAAAATGGTTATTATGAAGTAGGTTAAGTTAACCCTAAACAGAATAGAATATCTCAACATCGGCAGGTATACTACTTATACTAAATTAACGGAATTCATATTGTTTTTCTATTTTGCAAATCCACTCAAAACCTACATGTGCCCGCACCTTCTCTCTATTTCTGGTGAACCATTGACACCTTTTCATAACTACTTCTTCAAGTGCTGACAGCTTTGTAAAAACTTTATTCACAACGACCTCTCGCAACAGAGACCATAGCCGTTCAGCAGGTTGAAGTTCGGGCGTATACGGCGGTAAATAAAATAACTCAATCCCTTATGGGACTTCTAAACCCTTACCCGTGTGAAAACACGCACGATCTAACAAGAGGATTAGCTGTTTCTTGCCTTCCGGGTTCACATCCCGAGAAAACTCTGACAACGCAAGGTTCAGGACTTCAACACTTACACTCGGCATCAACAGCCAATAGGTTTCACCTGTCTGTGGATGGACAAAGCCGAAACTATATAACCATTTATATACCGGACACACTGAGGCTATCGGTCTTTCTCCCCGCTTCGCCCAGACACGCCGATGAACCGGCAATAATCCCAACCGCGTCTCATCTTATGCCCAAATCTCTACAGGTTTCTCCGGGTGTTGACTTTCAAGTGTGGCTACCCGCTCTTTTCGTTTTTTCTAAAGGTCTGCTGCTCATCAACGGTTGCAGCTGCCTGATGGTGTGGACGAGGTGTTTGTAAAGTCCAACCGAGACGCTTGAGATATTTCCAACCTGACACATCACTGACAGGACGCTGTAGTGTTTCGGATATCCACGCCGCCACCTTCGGACCTGTCCAAAGACCGCCATCAGCAGGGGACACTGATAGCGCAACCTCAAGAGCTGCTTGCTGTGTCTCATCCAAAAAACGCTTGCCTCCATTGTTTTTGCGTTTATCTTGTATAGCGGCTTCACCTTGTGCGTTATAGCTTTTGAGCAACTTGCGAACACAGTCCGGCGTGCGTCCTACAATCTCAGCGACTTCACGAGGTGTTCGGGGATGTGTGGTATCAGCAAGAAACCAAATAATATGCCAATGTGTCCGTTCACGAGGACATTCACATTCAAGATACTTTTGTCTAAGAACTTCTACTGAAAAGTGAGGAAAAACCTCATGTTTTTTCTTTTTCATTTCTTCACAATAACATATCTAAAATATATATACCAAGAAAAATTACGTTAATATGGTATTAGTCGGGAATCGGAGTTCCCTCCTACAGAACTGTAATGTCTAATTAATTCTAAAATCTACCATAGATGCAAGAAATTATTTTACCTTAATGACAACAAGTGTTACATCATCTGCCTGTGGTTCCCCGTCTGCCCACGAAGTGCTTTCTCTAAAGATGTGTCTCATAATTGTCTTTGGAGATTTATCTGCAACTTCTGTAAAAAGTTCTTTTGTCTTTGGATAGTCTAACATCTCGTTTTCAGGATTCAACATTTCCGGTAGACCATCACTCATAAGCAGGAGAGTATCGCCAGATTTAAGTTCAAACGTTGCTTCTTGTCGCTCAGATCCAATCACACCACCCAAAGGCATGCCTTCGAGAAGTATCTCCTCTACCATGTTTTCGTCTGAACGATAGATAAGCGTTGGTGGCATTCCCGCGGATGCAAGCGTTAGTGTATTGTCGTTGAACGTAGCAAGGGTCATGGCCATATATAGCCGTTTTAGATTCATGCTCTTAATACCTTGCGAAATCCGTTCAAGCGTTTCCAAGTTACCTGCTTCTGGTGTAGATGTTTTGAAAAGACTTTTGACAGCAGAAACAACAAGTCCTGCGTTCATACCGTGTCCTGTAGCATCTCCAATTGCGATGGTGAGTTGACCGTCGTCAGTGAGATTGAAATCATAATAGTCGCCACCAACTTCTGTTGCTGGACGCATCTCAAAATCCACATCAAGATTCGGAAGTTCAGGTGGGCCTTGTGGCAGCATTGACATCTGGAGTTCACGCGCTTCTTCCAATTCCTCTGTTTTGCGGGTGTTTTCAACTTCCAAGAGTTGTCGCTCAAGCTCCTCTGTTTCAAGTTTTCGTCTCGTTCGGGAGAAGTTGCGAGCAAGATAAATTGACATTGAAAAAAGTGGCGCAAGAAATAAAATGATTATTCCCAATTCCCAGTTAATTCTGAATCCTGTTCGCGCCGCAATAAAACCGAATATGAATGGCAGGATTATAGGGGCGAGTGAGCCAAGTCCAAATATCCACGCGCCATCTTTTTTCTTAAAGATTGCAACAATAATGACTCTGACAATCTCTAAAAACGTCAAAATCGTAAATAGAAATAAGAGAAGACCCCCTAATCCTGCGCTGATATTAGACGCATAGGAACCCGTAATATTAAACGCGTATTTATCAATACCAAATAGATTGACACAAAGGGTAACAACCCATCCTGTAAGAAAGAACCAAGAGAGCTTGGGCAGCTTTGGATAAAAGAGGGTATAGAGGAATAACTTTCCCGACACAAATATTAGGACATATACGCAGATAAGTAGCCGAATTAAAAACAGAATTTGTGTGTTGCTTGTCGTCCACAGAGCAAATTGGAACGTGAGAAAAATAAATGCCCCGATGCTCCCTGTTGATATCGCGAAATAGAGGTTTTCCTTTGCGCGGGGAAAAAAGAAAAACAGCAATAGATGCTGCAGCATGAGAAAAACAGTAATCGCTGTCCATACCATCTGTAAAGTGGTGCCGTGGCGAACCATAGTGACACGCCCTATAATACTTTCTTTCAGTGTTACTACGTCAAGCCAAAATCCAAACGGAGATGAGAAGTTGGAATACCGAACTGCAATCACATGGTCGGTTTGACCAGAAAACGAGACGACCTGTGGGTTTCGCTCCCAATAGGGTTCCTCTTCCTCTTTCCGCGTTCCCACTTTACCAAAGGCATAAATCAACTCCCCGTCAAGATAGATTTCAGAGGCACCCGCATGATATATCATCAGAAGTGCCAGCGGGGTATTCCAGAGCTGCCTATCAGGAACGGATACATGTAGTCTGAACCAACCTATTCCCTCCCACTCGCTTTCGAATCGTCCATTTTGAAGTACCAATGTATCAAGTGTGCCACCGGATTCCCACTCGGTATCATCAAAAGTTGGACTCGCCCATTCTGGATTATCGCCCGGATGATATTTCCAAGGATAATATGATAATTCTAAGTCAGAATTCGCTTCATTTAATTTCAGCACAAGTTTGTCAGGAATAGTTTCACTGTCTTGTGCTACTGCTTGGGCAATGAATCCGAACGCTACTAAAATGAGATGGGATATTAGAATAAACTTGTGTTTCATTAAAACGCACGCTTTCATAAGATGTGTTATAATGGACTGCTTCTATTGACATTAAAAATATAACAAATTTTGCCCAAAGATAGCAAGCGTATTTTGAGGTAAAGGTGTGTCAATATTTGTCAATTTCTGAATCGCGGATTATCGCGAATTGCTCGGATTACGCGGATTAGGGGAACCTATTGACAAATCTATATTGAATCTGTTTGATAATTGGGTAAATCCGAAATGTTGAGAAAATCCGAATCCGAATGACTTTGGAAGCAAGAAACGAAGCAACAAATTTGATTGTTTTCCGATAGAATATATGATATTATCTGTCTATCATGGAAAAGACAACAGAAACCATCCCGATTTATACGATAGGCTATGGAAGCCGTTCAATAGCAGAATTCATTGAGGTGCTACAGCAGTATGAGATTGCTTATCTCATTGATGTCCGCTCAGTACCGCATTCGGGTTATAAACCGGAATTTTCTAAAAAACCGCTTGCTAATGAAATCGAAAAGCACGGTATTCGCTATGTGTATATGGGAGACCTACTTGGTGGGAAGCCTGATGATGAATCGTGCTATGTCAACGGAATAGTTGATTACGAAAAAGTCAAGGAGACAGAATTCTATCAGCGCGGTATTGAACGCATTCATACCGCCTTTTCGCAACAGCAGCGCGTTGCGCTTATGTGCAGTGAGGGAAAACCTGAACATTGCCACCGAACTAAACTGATTAGTACTACCCTCACGACTCAGGATTTACCTGTGGTTCATATTGATGAAAACAGTGAGCATAAGACGCAGGAGGAGATTATTGAGCGTATTACGGGTGGGCAGATGAATCTGTTTGGTGAGGAGACATTTCACTCGCGGAAGAAACGCCCTGATTAAGTATGAAGATTAAAATTGTGCTATAGGCGTATATAGGTTTGACGAAAACAGTTTTTTTGACGCTTTGTGCAAAGCAGACGTTGATACGTTCTGCGATATTCGGAGTCGACGCGGTGTACGCGGTGCGACTTATGCATTTGCCAATAGCAAGCGGTTGCAAGCGCGTCTTGCAGAACTCGGCATCCGATATATCCATAGAAAAGACTTAGGACCGACAAAAGCCGTCCGAGAAAAGCAAGCTGCGGCGGATAAAGCAACAAAAACGGCTAAACGTAACGGACTGAACTTGGAGAAGCGTTTATTGAAGCTTATCATGCCGAATGCCTTGATGCATTTGATCCTCAAAGCTTGCTTGACGAGTTAGAGTCGGATGCAAGAGTTGTAGCACTCTTTTGTGTGGAAACTGCACCAGAGGCATGCCACCGATCAACGGAAAATGGTGGTTGTACGCTAACTTTTGTTGGTTTTCAAAAAACGCTTGAAACGATTCCAGCAGGTACACTTCTGCGCGTTTCACTCGCCCACTGGTGGCGACCAGAAAGCACACCCATAGGTGTCAACTTAAGAAAATATTATGTATTAAGTGTTTAAAAAAGTGTTGCAAAGTGGAGACACCTCTTGCATAATTTTGCAAGACAGCGCTTGGATTACCCGCCCTGATGAACTCCGATCTGTTTGGAAAGGAACTGGTTGTAAGAACCGACTATAAAAAAGCATCTATAAAACTTCACCTCCGCTTTGATGTGCTCAGTGGTGCTTTCCAACATTTCCAACTCACCGATGGTATCACTGCCGATAGCGAGGCAGAAAAAGAGTTTGAACCGCTCCCCGTTGGGAGTTTACGCTTAGCCAACCTCGGCTATTTCTCGCTTGATGCGTTTGAAAAACTGACACAAACCGGTGTCTTCTGGATAACAAGATTGAAAGTAGATTGTAAACTCTATAATGAACAAGGAGAACCTTTCTGTTTGCATAAGCACCTCAAAGCAACAAACTTAGACACTATAGACCTCAACTGCTTCATTGGAGCGAAGAAACGCCTGTCAGCACGCCTTGTTGCGCTGCGATGTTCCAAGCAAGAAGCAAACAAGCGTCGCCGACACATCAGACGCGATGCTAAACGCAGATGGCGAACACCCTCACAACAATGGTTACAACTTGCCGGTTGGGACATCTACATTACAAATATTGATACGACACGACTTACCGCTGAACAACTTGCCACTATCACCGGGATTCGATGGCAAATTGAGTTGATGTTTAAGTGCTTCAAAAGCGTCGGTAAGGTGAATACATCCCGCAGCACCAAACCTGAGCGTATCTTATGTGAGGTGTATGCTAAACTCATCGCACAACTGCTCAGACATTGGATTATGTTAGCAACCGGATGGAAATGTATACTACAGGATTTCATCAAAACAGCGAAACTTATTGGGAGGCACGCACGCGCACTCACAATGAGTTTTCACAAATCTAAAACAGCTTTTTATAGAACACTTAGATACATAAAACAGGATTTACAATACAGCGACTATGGAAAACATAGAGCAGGAAAACAGACAACTTACAGACAACTAAAAAATGTTGAAAACCCTTAAGTTGACACCCGGGGAATGCCTAAAGACGAATGCGCTTTTGGCATTCGCCATGATTCATACCGTTGATTTATGGTGTTTTGCGTTGCTTTACCCCACCAACAAGAAGAGGAATGATCAGGAATATAACTCTTGTAACACCTCAAAATAGTTAGGGAACGTCTTGCTAACGCAATCAGGGTTGTTAATCCGAATTCCGAGCACCTTTAAGCCGATGAGTGAAAACGCCATTGCCACGCGGTGGTCGCTATAGGTATCAATCGCAGCAGGGGTGATGGGAGAAGGCGAGATTTCAAGTCCATCTTGATGTTCAACCACAGGCACACCCAATTTCCGTAGTTCTGTCACCATCGCGTTAATTCTGTCTGTCTCTTGCCAACGTGTATGCTCAATGTTTCGGATAATGACTTTATTATCGGCAAACGGGGCGATTGCAGCGAGGGTCAATGCAGTATCCGAAATCGTCTTCATATCCACATCAATCCCTTTCAACTGATGTGGTCCCATCACAGTAATACCCGCATCAGAAATAGTAACCTGACATCCCATCTGCTCCAAGACCCGCACAAATTGGACATCGCCTTGTGGAGAATTTGTGGATAAGTGTTGGACGGTGACGCATCCACCGGTAAGTGCAGCAGCAGCGAAAAAGTAGGACGCACTGGAGGCATCTGGCTCAATGTGATAAGAAAGCGGTTGGTACTGCTGTCCACCTGCAATGTGGAAATGTTGATAATTTTTGTGGATAACCTTTGCACCAAACGCTTCCATCACTACCAACGTTATGTCTATATAAGATGTGTTGAGATTACCAATGACTTCAATCTCTATACCTTTTTTGGCACACGGCGCGGTGAGCATCAACGATGTTAAAAACTGGCTGCTTTTGCTTGTATCAAGTTTGGTTTTTCCACCTTCAAGTCCGTCTGCTTGGACAATGACAGGGAGATGACCGTTTTCAAACTGTGAGCGCGTGTCAACACCAAGCTGCACCAGCGCATCAAGTAAATCTGACATAGGACGACTCTGCCGCATCGGTTCATCACCATCAATGACAAATTTGCCGTGCCCGAGAGAGACATAACTGATAAGTGAACGTGTTGTTGTGCCTGAGTTGCCTACGTAGAGGTTTGCACCCTGTGCGGGAATATTGCCGCTATTTCCAGTGACCTGAAAGGTGGCTTGTTCTCTATTTTCCGTAATGTGGATACCGAGTTTTCGGAGGGCATTGCACATATAGTGCGTATCATCACTGAAAAGCGCGCCTGTCAACGTTGAATCTCCGTGGGCAAGTGAGGCAACTAATAGTGCACGGTTGGTAAAACTTTTAGAGCCTGGCACCTCTACCGTGGTGTTAGGAGGATTTTTAATTGGTTGTATTTCGATCATTTTCGTTTAGGATAAGAGTCCTAACTCGGTGAGTAATTCTTTGAGTTCGGCTTTTTCGGTATCACGAAGCGGCAGCAACGGACTGGTTGTATGAGCCTTACAAACGCCCAAAATCTCCAAACACGCCTTCATTCCGCTCACACCTTGTCCGTAGGTATAGAGTTTGCTAAGTTTGATCATCCATTTTTGGAGTCGGTCAACTTCGTCAATATCGCGTGCTTTTGCGGCGTTGTAAAGTGCGACAGATTCTTTCGGTGCGACGTTTGAAATTGAGATAACCCCACCATCAGCACCAAATAGCAACGCTGCGCCTATGATAAAATGCGAACCGATGAAGATGGAGAAATCGTTACGTTCACCAAGAAGTGCTAAGAGATGGAGGCTGTTTATCCAATCACCGGAACTATCTTTAATACCAACGATGTTATCACAATCATCTGCCAGTTGCGCGACGATATTAGGTTTGATTGCGGTCTTTGCAGTAGATGGGATATTGTAAATTAGTACGGGTAAGTCAGTACTTGCGGCGATTTCCTGATAGAATTGGATGATGTCCGCGTCATCTGTGGAGGGATAATAGTAACCGGGAGTCGCTGCAACAGCATCAACCTTAAACTGTTGTGCTGTTTCAATGTTTTGGACCACGCGCTGGGTGCTTGTATCCATCACACAACAGATAATAGGCACACGTCCTGCAATAGTTTTTGTGGCGATGTCCAATGCACGTTCACGCTCCGCATTTGTCAACGTTGTAAACTCACCAGAAGAACCGAGCAGATAAATGCCGTGAACACCGTTGTCAATCAAGCGGTTAAGTTGTTTGACAAATCCGAGTTCGTCAACGCGTTCTTTCTCATCAAGTGGTGTGACCGTTGGCGAAAAAATACCTTCATATCGGATATTCATTGTTGCCCCTTTCATGTTCGCTATATTTAAGCATAGTTGCAGTTTAGCAAAGCCTAATTTAAATGTCAATAAGTTCTAAGAATGGGCCAGGGTTATTTAGTTTTATGAATTTTCATTTTATCAGGTTTACTGCGAGTTAGAGAGTAGGTGGCTTATTATCGCGCCACTGACCATAAGTGCAAGAATGGATTTCAACGGATGTCGTTTTCCTTTATCCTTGCGTGGGTCTTCAAGTTTTGCTAACATATCTAACAAGTGGCAAGATTTTCTTGTCATTATTCACCTCAAAATAGGTAGTTTTAAGATGAAGTATAGCAGATATAGTGTAAAAAAACGCTATATCTGCTTTTCATAAAAAATAAACACTTGTGAAAAAATATAGAAAACTGAATAACCTGAGGAAGAGAAAAGCTAACCAAAACTGCTTGCAATATATCCATTGAAATTGTAAAATACGCACAAGTTTTACTAAATTTAGGAGAACCTCTCAAATGCTAAAAGCTGGATTTATCGGAGCTGGTGGACGTAGTCAAGGCGCGCATTATCCAAGTGTCAATCGCCTTGAAGATGATGTTGAAATGTCCGCTGCATGTGAACTTGATGAGGGTAAGCTCAATCAGGTCGCGCAAAAATATGAATTTCCACATACGTTCACAGACCACCGCAAGATGTTGGATACAATGGATTTAGACGTTGTTTACTGTGTGATGAATGAAAAGTGGATTTTGCAACCAGCATTGGACTGTCTCAATGCAGGAAAACATATATTTATAGAAAAACCACCCGGTGCTACGAGTGATGAGACACAACAATTGTTGGAAGCAGCAGTTGCAAACGATGTCTATTGTATGGTCGGTTTTCAACGGAGATTTGCCGCTGTCACACGCGAAGCGATACGGCGAGTTGCTGAAAAAGGTCCCGTTTCGTTGGCAGTCACAACATTTAACAAGCAGATGATAGGTGGTAATAGGGAGTTTACGACAACCCTCTGGAATGATGTCTGTCACGTTGTTGATTTACTCCGTTATATGGCAGGTGGTGAGCCGGTTGAAGTCACAGCACATCGCGACACATTCGGCGCGGAACAACGCAACTTTTACACCGCTTATGTCCGTTTTGATAACAATGTGACAGGCGTTGTATTCGGAAATCGCGCATCTGGCGGACGCGTGCTACGGTCTGAATTGCACGGTGTTGGAATTGGATGTTACATGAAAATCCCTGAGGAAATCGAAATTCATGAGAATAACCAAATGAATGTAATGGGAGGTTGGGAAGTTGACGGTGTAGACCAACGCGATGGACCAAGTTACGAAGGCGTGCTTACAATGCATCAACATTTCGTAGACTGCGTGCTGAATAAAAAAGTTCCGCTTACTGACCTACGTGATGTCATTCATTCTATCCGTCTTGTTGACCAAATAGAAGGTCCCTTACCTTAGCGATTAATTAGGAGGGTAAATAGATGCTTGATGAACGCCATCTCCAGCATCAAATTACTGACGAACAACTCTGTGCGTTAAATGCAGATGGATATTTCACCATTGAAGACGCACTACCTTTGGAACTTGTTGTCCAATTGGAACAACGAGTTGATGCTATCTACAAAACACATTTAGATGCTGAATATGACCCATACACCAAAAAACGGATAACTTCACACGACAACTTTTTTTATCCGAATTTTCTTGGTAAAGACCAAATCTTTATCAACGTTTTGGATTGGTATAAGACTTTTCCAAAGGTATGGGGCATTTTGGGATGGAATATCTACTCTTACCACAGTCATTTCATCATCACACCACCGCGCCCTGAATCTTCACGCGGTAACGGATCACCACTCGGTTGGCATCAAGATAGCGGTCGCGTGAACATCGAAATTGAGAGTTCTCCACGTCCACGTTTATCAATCAAAGTTGTCTATTGGCTATCAGATTGCTCGGAGGCAGGACGCGGAAATTTCTACGTTATTCCCGGAAGTCATCTGTGGGACACATTTGAGCGCCCAAAAGACAGTTCGCTACCTGAAGGTGCTACCGCAGTCTGTTGTAAACCCGGCGATGCAGTCTTTTTTGACCGACGTATATGGCATGCACGTAGTGAAAACGACTCTGACATCACGCGGAAAGGACTATTTTACGGATACGGATACCGATGGCTACGCAGTAAAGACGATATGACAATTCCTTCGGAGATATTTGAACAGAACGACCCAATTCGGCAGCAACTTCTTGGTGGCGGCACGAACGCAAACGGTCATTTCTCTCCGAAGGATGCAGATGTTCCGTTGAAAGTATGGCTTGAGGAGAAAGACGTTATTTCAACATAAGAACTTGACATTACATCAAGTCTGTGGTATGCTTAAATCGTGGCTGGGGGTGGAAAATCTCCCTGCCTACGATGTTTTGCACCTCTTGGGTAGCGACTTTCAACCCCGATTATACTAATTGTCAGAATCGCGGATTAGCACGGATTACACAGATTACGCGGATTGATGTTGAGTTTCGCTTACACTCTATCTAACCTCTGAAGAGAATATTGCTTTTCAAACTATTATTGAGGAATATAAAATGTTTCAAAACCTATCTATTCAATCTATTGGAATTGCGCTACTAATAACAGCGCTAACGATTCCATTAGCCTTAGCGGAGAATGAAGTGGAAAAACCGAAAGAACTTGAAGTGGGTATGATAGCCCCAGATTTTACATTAAAAGATGAAACTGGCACTGAACGGAGTCTGAGTGAATTCTTAGGGAAGAAAAGTGTTGTCCTCGCCTTTTATCCGAAAGATTTTACCGGTGGCTGAACTGCCGAACTCCAGTCGCTCCGGGATAAATTGAGCGACATAGAAGACACTAAAACTGTCCTGTTTGGTGTCAGTGTAGACAGCGTTGACTCGCATAAAAGATTTAGAGAACAAGAAAAGTTTGGGTTTTCATTGCTGGCAGATACTGAGTTTGAGGTCAGTAAGCAGTACAGTGGTGTCATGGAAAGGTTCAACGCTTCAAAACGGGTCACCTTTGTAATTGATAAAGCAGGATATATCCGTGCCATTGATAAAGATGTCAAAGTGCAAACGCATGGTGAAGATGTCGTAAAACTGCTTAAGAAGACACTTCCAAGAATAGAAGTAGGGCAGCCAGCGCCGGATTTCATCGCCAAGGATGGTGCAGGAAAATTACATCAACTCAGCAAATTACAGGATAAAAAGAACGTGATTTTAGCGTTTTATCCAAGAGATTTTGGGCGTGGCTGAACGGCTGAAGTTTGCTCGCTCCGTGATGAGTCGAGTAGTTTTGCTCAACAGGATGTCCAAGTCTTTGGAATTACCATCAACGATGCTGAGTCGCATCAGAAATTTTCAGAAGAAAATGACCTGAACTTTCCACTTTTAGTGGACACTCAGAAAAATCTTGCATTCCTCTTTGGCGCTGCTGCAGAAAAGTCCGACAAACGCTTCAAGCGGTTAACGGTAATCATTAACAAAGCGGGGAAGATCTTAAAAATTGACAAAGAGGTTAACCCAAGCACACATGGGACAGATTTAGTAAATTTCTTCAAAACCGTGGATACACCCAAAAATAATTGATGACACAAAAGACTATCTCGGCATTTCCCGCCTGGATTGCCTTGGGAACATCGGTTGTTTTTAGCCCGTTCATTGTTCCGATTGTAACGGCTATTTTCGTTATTTACAAACATGCAAGCACAAGCCAAGAAGTTATACTGTGGCTAACGATTATAGCAACATTTGTAACAGTGCTGCCGATATTAGCAATAGCTTTGCTTTTTCGGTTTTCAAAGGTAAGTAATTTCCATTTGCCTGCCAAAGAAGAACGACTGATACCGCTTTGCTTGACGTTAGTAAGCATGATTTTAGGAACGATTATACTTTACCAAATTGGGGCAAGTCAGAGAATTATTTGGGTATGTCAAGTTTTCATTGTTAACAGCATCGTATTCTCTGTGATTACGCCATTATGGAAAATAAGTTTCCACACAAGCGTTACGACCAGTTGTATTATTGTCTTAATGTTACTTGTTAACTTAAATTTAGTGTGGTTATTCCTGCTTATCCCGCTGATTGCTTGGGCACGGGTTTACCGAGAGCGTCACACACTCCTTCAAACTTTCATGGGAACACTGTTGGCGACTGCGATTACGATGCTCTTTTCCATATTTCAGCCGCCCATGGGATGAGGCGAAGAAAGCATAAGGTGGGAATTCAACACTATTTAATGACGTTTTAAAGGTGGTAAGTTATCCCAATCGCATTCCAGGCAGAAAAAACTTTCATTGATGCGTCTCACCTCACCTTTACATTCCGGGCAACTTGTGAGATGCTCAACCTCACGAGTTGCCGTTTCAGTGGACTGTGGGAACATGAGTAGTTGACCTATTGGCATAGCAGACTCTCGACTGGCTATATCTTGTTGCACTGCCTCAATTACCTCTTGTGCGTTTAGTTGAAGTGGCGGCGGCGTATTCCCAGTTAAGTCAATAAATCCGCTTCGATAAAATCGGATAGTTGCAGCATCATTGACGCGTCGCATGAATACCGTATATTTTCCGGGTGCTACCAAATAAGCAGACGAATCGAGTATGTAATGCTTCGCACTTAAAGAAAGTTCATACCCATCATATTCAAAGATAGAATTACCCCGATCCATCCAAATAGTGTCTGGCGTGTTTTGAAACACTTCATGAAGTTCATACGAACGAGTTACAGACAGAATTAAAACGTATCGCTGATATGGGTACTGGGATAGAAGTTCGATTGGGAGAAAAGATTCCGGTTCAGAAGTTTGTTGGAGAAATGTTGTAAAAGCTTTATACGCTGCATCCTGAACCCCTCGCAAAACCGATGGATTCTCAATCTGAATATTGTGAGTCTGTCCTGCCGAATGCAAACTGTTGGATTCACTGATATAGAGTTCTGTTCGCACCTCAACGTCTACAGTGCTGTTTTCGCTGCCAAGGAGATGAAGACGTTGTTCCGGTTCTTCAACGGTTTTGAGGACAAAAGGCAACATAAGAATTTGTCTAACTCCATAAAACTATAGATGTAGCAATTTTAACACATCCCGTTGTTTTTCTTCAACCAATATTCCTCATCTACCAGAGTTATACGATTTCTAAATAATGATATTACATTATTTCATAAATCGGTTGTCCGAATGCGACACCCTCTTCTGTAGGAACGACCTCCTGGTCGCGACCCGCCAAATGCCAAAAAGCGCATTTGGCGTTGATTCGAGGTCGCTCCTACAAAGAAACTCAAAATCGGAATAATACTTTGTCAATTAGAAATGGTATTATTTAGTTTTCGGTTTTTCTAAAATTTTTATTACAAACGCGTTTTCCTAAAATTGACGCCTATGGAATAATTGAGTGTAAAAAATCATATACTACACCGAAAGGAAAATCAATGAATTGCCTTGATTATGGACTTTCTTTTATCAACACTGTTGGCAACGGAAATGCCCCCCGCTTTTGGGTCGAATCTCGATGCCGCATCATAGATAACAAAGATGGAAGTTTCAGCGATTATTACCAATGTGGTTCGTGTAAGAGTGAACACACCTTTGCGGAGAAAAATCTCTTCATAAATCCAAACTATGACTTCCTCCCTGTTTTTGGCGAAGAACATATAGCGGTGTTCAGAAGGCATGCTTACTGTAACGATAACTACGTGGAGTATAGACCGGCGCAGGATTATTGGGGAGGTCCTCTGTTTGATGTTCAAGAGGCATCGCAGGTCCGGGTCCTTGATACCAACGCAGCCATTATTGATGCGACACAAAAATGTCTACCCATCGTAACGCACACAGAAATATGGGATACCAATACACATCAGTGGGCAATTATCGAGTGTCCGGTTAAAACGATGAACATAGATGAAAACAAGGGCATCTACCAAGTTGATACAGGAATTGTTCTATTTCCAGATCTGTCAAAGCGATACGAGCAGCAAATTGAGACGTTCAGCCTCGCTTACGTAGCTTTCAACGCACCGCACTTCGCTGACTTCGTTATCGAACGCCCCACTGCCATCATTAAAAATGGAGTGGAAGTTACCCAAGTTTACCACTATTCCGAAATTCGGAGTTTAGAAGCAAAAAATACCGTGTTCTGCATCGGTGAACTTTGACAGACACTCCATAAGCGTCAATTTAAGGATATATCCTCTTGTTGGAGGGTTTTTCAACCCCGATTTAACGGATGAGTTTCACAAAATCGGGTTTACAAAGCCCTCCAACAAGAAAATCAGGCACTGAATTGATGCCTAACGTAGTAAAACTAATCAACTGGTAACTCATAAAACTAAATAGTCCAGTTATCTACAGAGCCATTCAATTCTCCCATGATTTCTTCCTTACCAAAACTTTAAACTCACCATTCTCCGAGATGCGGAAAACAAAATACGCATTCAACCCAAATTCAAAAAACGCGTCAACCCAATTGTTTCTACAAACTTATTGTCCATATATTGGATATCTATTGTCCGGCAACAACAAAAACTTCTGACTATCACCTATAACAAAGGTATAATATCAGTTAGAAAAACAAAGACGATCCTAAACACTAATAGAACCAGACCAAAACCTTGAGCAAAACATATAGGTGAGAATGTTGAAAATACTTGGCAAAAAACGGCAGAGAATCCAACAAATCGGAAGCGCACTGAAAACTAAGCATGTTGCTGAAATTATACCAATTCGCCATAATTATTGAAAAATCGTCAAAGTTGCGTAAGTCCGAAATTGAAAATTAATACCTTAATGAAAAACCCTTTCTAAACCCAGTCAGAGACTGAGTTTAGGGCAATTTTCAAAAAGTTACCACGGTATGAAAAAAGTTACCAAATGGTAACTTTTGAGTAGCAGCAATTTCCACATTGCAGTAGCAGCATCAACGAATTGCTACTTCATAACTCAAACGGATAATATATCGACAATTGAATGCCGCTGCAGTTATCTACATTTTATTTGTATCTTCTACGGCTATGTGCTATAATATCTTTAGAAGTTGTGGCTTTGGCACACCCTCAGTTTTTGTATGTCTCTAATACATCCCAAGTTTTTGAACTGAATTAAGAAAGGACACAGATTATGTCAGGACACTCTAAATGGTCAACAATTAAACATAAAAAAGCAGCGAACGATTCCAGGCGTGGCAAACTATTTTCAAAGTTGATTAAAGAAATTACTGCAGCTGCGCGTCTTGGTGGTGGAGATGTTGACATGAATCCGCGTCTCCGAACTGCAATCGCAACAGCAAAGTCAAGTAACCTTCCTAACGACAACATCGAAAAAGCAATACTTCGCGGCACCGGTGAACTTGAAGGTGAAACTTTAGAAGAGGTTGTTTATGAAGGATATGGCCCCGGCGGTGTCGCGCTAATAATAGAGGTGATAACCGATAACCGCAATCGCACAATCGCTGCCGTTAGACACACACTTAGCAAGTTTAATGGCAGAATCGGTGAACGCGGATGTGTGGCATGGGGATTCGATAAGTGTGGTCTCATTGTTGTTGATGCGGATAGCATTGATGAAGAAGAGTTGTTTTTGGTTGCCGCGGATGCAGGTGCTGAAGATTTAACACCACTGGAAGATAGTATTGAAATTATAACCCCATTTGAACAGTTTGATAAAGTTGTCACTGCTATTCAATCTACTGACGCATCCATTCAATTAGCGGAAGTTAGCATGATTCCTCAAAATACCGTTAGACTTGAAGGCAAAGAGGCGGAACGTATGCTGAGACTCATGGTGGCTTTGGATGAACTGGACGATGTGCAAAAAGTCTACGCTAACTTTGACATTCCTGATGACATTCTTGAGGCAGCAGCGTAGTTGTAAGGACCTATAGTTAATGATTATTCTTGGGATTGACCCTGGCATTGCAAACACAGGTTATGGAATCGTCCAATCTAACGCTGCTCGTGTTCAACCGCTTCACTTCGGAAATATCCAGACCAATCCTAAAACTGCATCTGAGGAACGTCTGAAAATAATATATGACACCATATCTGAATTAATTACACAGTTTGACGTAGAATCAGTAGTGCTTGAGGATATTTTCTTTACCAAAAACGTGAACAACGCTTATATTGTCGGTGAAGTGAAAGGCATAGTTAAATTAGCAGCAGCGAACAACAGCGCGCCTGTGACAACCTATTCACCAACGCAAGTTAAACAAACTGTCGCTGGATACGGAAAAGCGACAAAGCTGCAAGTTCAAAGAATGGTCCAGGCATTACTGAAATTAAAAGAATTACCCCAACCTGACCACGCTGCTGATGCTTTGAGTTTAGCAATTTGTCACGCTCGTTCTCACAAACTGATTAAAATTCGGGAAAAATTTAAAAATTAAATGTGTTTTAGAAGCCGAAAGGAAGCCGCATTAGTATGATTGCTCATCTAAAGGGAACGCTTGCCCATAAAGATACCAAAGGGGTAGTCGTTGATGTAAACGGTATCGGTTATTTAGTTGAAGTTGCGGAGCGAACAATCAACGGATTACCCGCTATCGGTGAATCTATTACGTTTTATACCTACTATAGTCAAAATCGTGATAACGAAATTAAACTTTACGGATTCACTTCACACGATGCTCTCAAAATGTTTGAAATGGCGTTGACTGTCAAAGGGGTTGGCCCTTCACTTGCGCAAAATATCGTTACAAGACTATCACCTTCACAATTCCAACAAGCTGTCCTAAAAGAGAATATGGCAACTTTAATGCGGGTGCCTCGGTTGGGTAAAGAACTCGCGCAGCTTATTATTATAAAATTGAAAAAAAACATAGCTAAGGTCAAATTAGAGGAAAAAGTGGAACTTGTCGGAGATGGATCAACGCATCATGCTGTCATCAACGTACTGGTTAACCTGGGTGCTTCAGAGCTTGAGGCGGAACAGGCGGTAGAACAGGCACAACAAACACTCGGCGATGACGCTGAACGAGATGATCTGGTTAAGGAAGCACTCCGATATATCCGAAATTAATCTTTTTATTATCACAAATAATGTGAATTCGCTAAAATACAAACACACATTATAGTGGATTTTACAATTAACTTTACATCTGAACTGTAGGAGGGAACTCCGATTCCCGACTATTAGTGGTTTCATCGCGATTCGGAGATCGCTCCTACAGAATATATGTAAACTTATTTACATAATTTACTATAAAACGAAACTGATATGAGCATCCTTGTGTTAGGGCAACAATATGGATAACTACGATAATCATGATAATGGTGATGATGATTTTGGATATAGCCTCCGTCCAGAAACTCTTAATGAATTCATCGGACAGGAGAAAGCCAAAGAACAACTACGTATCCACATTGATGCAGTAAAAAATAGACGTGCTACAAAAAGTAAACGTGCTGCAAAAAGTAGAGATGATGTGTTAGAACATGTTCTCCTTGTCGGACCTCCCGGACTGGGTAAAACCACACTTGCCAAGATCATCGCCAATGAATTTGATACTAATTTCAAACAAGCCATCGGTCCGGTGATGGAGCGTATTGACCTCGCTTCTACATTAACCAATCTTGAAGAAGGCGATATCCTATTTATTGACGAGATCCACCGAATGAAACCAACAATCCAAGAGTCGCTTTACCCTGTTCTTGAAGATTTTGTACTGGATCTACCTTTGGGCCAAGGACCCGGTTCTGAAGTTGTACAGATTTCCCTTGCACCTTTTACCTTAGTTGGAGCGACAACGCGTGAAGGCTTGCTTACCGGTCCTTTTCGATCACGGCTCGGGATCAATATTCACCTTGATTACTACACAGCTGAAGATATCCAGCAAGCCATCCGGATCAATAGCGCAAAACTAAACATAAAAATAGAGGAGGAGGCTGAATTTGCTCTGGCATTACGTGCACGCGGTACGATGCGAATCGCAAATAAGCTCCTTGCTAACATCAGAGACTATGCGCAAGTTAAAGGTAGTGGTATTTTAACGCTTGAGGTTGTAGAGGAAGCTTTGAAGTTCTTTGATATTGATGAGAAAGGTTTAAACGCACAAGACTACGCTTATTTCCGAGTACTGATCAATAATTTCAATGGTCGCGCGGGGAAAAAAGCACTCGCCGTTGCACTCAGCGAAGATGAACGGACTATTTCTGAAGTTTATGAACCCCACTATATTAAAGAGGGATTCTTGGCACTTACACCAAGTGGCCGTGTCGCAACTGATGCTGCTTATGAATACTTTGGATATCCTAAATCAAGCCAACCGACACTTTTTGAGGTATGACTTCTCTTGAATTCATTTCATCCCAATTGTGCAGATATTTGATGTAATGTGTAATGATGATATGAAACTCTCTAATTTTGATTACGATCTACCACCTGATCGTATAGCGCAAGTCCCTTTGAAGCATCGTGACGCATCACGCTTAATGGTGATTGATCGAAGCACAAGAGAATTTCATCATACGCAATTTTCACAGATAGGAGAATTTTTACCGGATCCAGTTTTGTTGGTGTTGAACGATACAAAGGTGATACCAGCAAGGTTAATCGGAAACAAAAGTGAAACTGGCGGTAAAATTGAACTGCTTCTCGTCCAAGAAAAGGAAACCGACACATGGGAGGTTTTGGCAAAGCCGCGTAGGATGCTAAGAGTAGGCACACAACTGATATTTGGCAACGGCGCTTTGAAAGCAGAGGTTTTAGAAAAACCTGACAATGGAAATTGCATCGTCCATTTTACATATAAGGGCGTGTTTTCTGAAATCCTCGCTGAAATAGGGATGATGCCTTTACCACCCTATATTCGGCGTGCACCGAACGAAGATGATAAGGTGCGCTACCAGTCGGTTTACGCAACTAACGATGGTGCGATTGCTGCACCGACAGCGGGACTACACTTTACCCCAGAATTGTTGGAAGAATTACGTAATAATGGAGTAGAAACAGCAATGCTAACACTACATGTGGGGATCGGGACGTTTCAACCGGTTAAAGTAGAAAACGTTCAATCTCACAATATGCATGCTGAATACATACACATTCCTCAAACTGAAGCAAACCGAATTTGTTATGCAGGCGAAACAGGTTCAAAACTTGTCGCAATTGGCACCACGGTTGTGCGTGCCTTAGAAACAGCCGGTGCAACAGGCACCGTTAAACCTTATAACGGGTATAGTGAACTCTTCATCTATCCCGGTTATCAATTTAAAGTTGTAGATGCGTTGCTTACCAATTTCCATCTACCTAAATCAACATTGCTCATGCTCGTAAGTGCCTTTGCTGATAGCGTATTGATACAAAAGGCTTATCAAGAAGCACTTCAACAAAACTATCGGTTTTACAGTTACGGTGATGCAATGCTAATTCTATAAAAACAGAAGGAGAAATTAAATATGGCTGAAAGTCCTTTAATAAGTATGCTTTTTATGTTTATCCCAATGGCTGCTATCATCTATTTTCTGATGATTCGCCCAGAACAAACCAGACGGAAAAAACATCAAGCAATGTTAGAGAATTTAACAAAGGGTGATGAGATTGTAACGAATGGCGGGTTGCACGGTAAAATTCTTGGCGTTGATAATGATAAGAAGATTCTTCTAATCTCTGTCGGGGAAGTGAACAATCAGGAAATGAAGGTGCATATATCGCTGAGTTCTGTTGCTTTTTTGAAAAAAGGCGGTGAGCTTATTGAAGGGGAGTAGAAAGTGTTATCAATAATTGATAACACTTACCTTCATAATTTATCAGACGTGCGCGGGTTTTTTCGGACAACACAATCAGATTATTGTTGCTTAGGGCAATTCGTGTTGTTTTATTTCCAGGATCAATAAGTTGTAGTGTTGCCGAACCATTGTCGTCTTGGAATCTAAAGAAACCAATCGCTTCACCAATCCATTCAGTTAAAATGTTGTTTTCTATAATACGCAGTTGATAATCTGTTTCAGTTTCTATTTCGCCTGCATCTAAAATGACCGCTGCTGTATCCGAGTATGACGGAATTTTGCAAATTGCTATTTCTACTCTCGCTTTATTTGTTATAACTTCATAAGTAGTATGATGCGGAATATACGCAACGCAGGCATCTCCATCAAAAACATCGGCACGCTCACCCAAAATGCCATTCGCCTTGTTACCGTTATGACCAACCAATAGGGTGCATTGTCCACCTAACACAATCAAAGCAACTTCGCAATCATCAGAATGATCAAAGTATGTTGATTCGGAGTCAAGATTGAGGATACCGAAATGCAGATTTGTCGTGCCCAACTCAGCAGGATCTACAAGAGGTGTATATCCATCGGTAGTTTTGTATTGCTTAATTACAGACATCGCGAGTAAATTCTGCTAATTGTTCTACAAGGCTTGCCAATGGCAATCCAACCACGTTGAAATAACATCCTTCTATCCGGTTAACAAATGCTGCTCCACGTCCCTGAATCCCGTACGCTCCTGCCTTATCTGTTGCTTCTCCGGTTTCTATGTAAGCATCAATTTCTGCCGGGCAAAGTTTTCTAAAATATACTTGTGTTGTTTCTGACCATGTTTTCTCTTTATTGAGTTTGGCATCTATTAGTGCAACGCCAGTTACGACTTCGTGACATGTACCACTGAGGCGGATCAACATCTCCTGAGCGTGTGTCATGTTCTTCGGCTTACCGAGAAGTTCACCTTTTAACGAAACCAACGTATCTGCTCCGATAATAAACCCTTCAGTATGACGTTCAGCAACGGATCGTGCTTTCTGAAGGGCAAGTTCTTGAGTTACAAACTCAGCAGATGTATTATTTTGTGTAATTTCTTGTATATTGCTGGGATATATCTCAAACATTAATCCAATTTGAGATAATAGATCGGCGCGGCGTGGGGAAGCAGATGCTAAAATGAGACGCGGAATTTTCAAAAAAGGCATAGCACTGTTATTTCAAACAATACCATTGATCGCTGTTTCTATCCTGAATCTGCAGTAATTCAGCGTCTATTAATTCCGTAATACCTTTGTCAATTTCTATTTTGGAAAACCCAACCTTTTCAAGGAGTTCATCCCTATTTGGTGTGCGGAACCATTCAGGTTTTTCAAGGGAATCAGTTTCATTCCGAAAAACTTCCAAAGCACTATAGAGACGTAAAGTTTTTGCAGAAAGTCCTACGAGTGGGTTTATATTTGAGTAGAATTCAACCGATTGTGTTTGCATTTTTCTGTCCTCAATATCTATAATTTTCCTTATACATTGATAATAACGCCTTTATTAAAAGAAAGGTTACAAATAACTAATTTTTCAACTATCGCTTGAGTGCATTGACAATTTCTTCGTTGCCCTCACGCAACGCCATGTCGAGAGGTGTCTCACCTTCATAGGGTTGAAACACAACTCTCTTGAATTCACGTAGCGGCCAGACCAGTGAGGTAACTTCATCCGTCCATTCAGTGAACTGTTTCGGATGACACATTCGACTAACCGTTTTCAGCGATGGATCAGCACCGTGGTCCAACAGTAGCCGAACCGTCCGCAGATTACCCAACCGAGCGGCAAAATGGAGCGGTGTTTCCTTGCCGTATTCAATAAAATGCTCGTTATCCATGATGGGTTCGTCATCAAGTCCACTGAGCGCTTGCGCATTGACATCCGCGCCTGCTTTAATCAAGATATAGGCTTGTGCAAGATGCGTGTCGTCATCGTGTCGGGATTGCACATGGAGTAAGGTTTCGCCGTTGTAGGGCCACGCAAAATTCGGATCCAACCCGTTTTCTACCATGAGCAAAAAAGAATCAAAGTTGGTGACACCGACGGCATGAAACCCAAGATAGGATGCTTGATTGATGGCAACTCCCTGACTCATGAGATACCGGTTAATCTCGTAATCACTGCTTGGCCAATGCGTGCCGTGGTCACTACTGTTGTTCACGTCCGCGCCTGCCTCTAAAAGTGCCTTGACCTTATTGATATCTTTGAGTCTAATGCTCGCACAATGGAGCGGTGATATCCGATTTATTTTCACGTTTATGAGTTCTGGTGCTTCGGCAAGCATTTGTTGAACTGTCTCTGTATCTGCCTCTTCAAATTCTGCCTGCCAGCGTTCAATGATTTCTTGGTTCATGTCATCTCCTTTTGATGATACGCAGGTGCGGTCCCACTATCTACTCCTTTGCTACATTATAAAGACGACATGCGATAATTAAGGTTACATTTTATAGTGCTTTGTCAACATATTATAGGTCGCGATTCGGAGATCGCTCCTACCGTATCTGAACAACTTGATACATATTGATGTGTCCAGCAAAACGAACAACCAGTAACCAAAACTTTACACACCCATTTACAAATTCTAACTTGACAAAAATTACACTATACTGTAAAGTGTCACAAATCTTGATGTTGGCGGAGAATTATGGAGGAGAAGATGTCAGACCGTTTAGCAGTAGATGGGGGAACACCTGTCATCGCAGAACCGATTCCTGGCGGAATGCATGGACCCAGTGTCATAGATGAACGAGAGATTGATGCTGTGACAGAAGTCCTACGAAGTGGTAAACTTTTTAGATTTGTTGAAAATTCCAATGTAGCAGCTTTTGAGAAAGAAGCTGCGGCACGACTTGGTACCAAACATGCTTTGATGGTGAATTCAGGCACATCGGCGATTATCTGTGCACTTACGGGGGTGGGTATAGGCCCTGGTGATGAGGTTATTTTACCCGGATACACCTTTATCGCTACAGCGGCGGCTATTGTCGGTGTTGGTGCAATTCCCATTATTGCAGAAATTGACGATTCACTTGGGTTGGACCCCGCAGATGTGGAGCGAAAAATAACACCGCACACCAAAGCAATTATACCTGTTCATATGCAGGGCGTACCGTGCCGACTTGAAGCCATCGTAGAGATTGCAAAAAAGCATAATCTTAAGGTTGTGGAAGATTGCTGTCAATGTGTCGGTGGTCAATACAAAGGCAAATACGCTGGTACTTGGGGTGACGCAGGCGCATGGAGTCTCAACTACTTCAAAGTGATTACGTGTGGAGAAGGTGGCTTAGTCTTTTCTGATGATTATGACACGTATGAACGCGCTGCGTTTGCTTCAGAACCGGGGTTGCCCATGTGGATGAGCGATTCTGAATGGCAAAATAACCCTTTCTCTTGCCAAACTTATCGTCCGGGTGAAATTTTAGGTGCAATTGCACGCGTGCAGCTTTCAAAATTGGATGACATTTTGGGACATACACGTCTGCTTAAAAAGGCGTTCATTGCTGAACTTTCCGACAACCCAAAAGGTTACATAAGACAACATGTAGATGACCCAAGCGGTGAATGTGGTATTAGTGCCGCTATAATTGTGCGCGATGTAGAACTTGCCAAAAAGTATACTGAGGCACTTAGAGCAGAAGGATTAGGGGCTGGTACTGCCTACAACGAAGGTTTCCCCGACAGACATATTTACACCTATTGGGATTCCATTCTGTTTAAACATTCACCGAACGAAGCAGGTTACCCGTGGGGTGACCCGCGATACAAAGGAAATGTTGAGTATTCGCGTGATATGTGTCCCGAAACGCTTTCTATTCTTGGTCGTGCGCTAAGGTTTGGATTTAACGTGAACATGCAGGAGGAACATGCACGATTAATGGCAGCTGCTATCAATAAAGTTGACGATGCTATTGGGTAGAGCAGCGTTCAAGTTAAGTCTCTAAACATTATTATCAAGAGGTCGCGACAATGTCAATGCGCCTTGAGACTTCAGTAAATCCTAATTTTTGTGCAGTCCGGAGCGAAGCGATGTTTTCTTCCCCGCAACTCCAGACAGGAACTTTGCCCATAGCCTGGATCTGTTGCGCAACGAGGGATGCAGCTGAGGTGGCATAGCCTTTTCCTCGCCATTCCTCCAATGTGGATACACTTATACCGCCATGTAAATCTGAGCATGCATAGGTGTGGGCAATAGAGACGATACTATCGTTCACAATTACAGCAGCAACAGGACCCGTAGTTATAGTCCTTTGAGGCGTTTGATAAGAGTTTATCCGAACTCCTGCAGGTGCATTTGCTAAAAGTTCTACATCTGCCAAAGTTAATAATCGAACTATTTCATTGGAATAAGAACGTGCGGGTTCTAAAAGAGCTTGATGGATTTCAACGTAATACTTAACAGAGCTGTCGGTTTTCGCTGATATATGTTGTCCAAGGGTTTCGGCGTATATAGGGTCAACGTTTATATTAAGAGATTCCAAATCTGTCTGAAATTCTAACAGATGCCACAAAGCATCTACATCTGTAGCAAAGCAGAATGCATCATCATAAAGCGTATCAATAACTAAGGAAGCGGTTATGTCTGGCAGATTACCGAAAACATAAGCACGACACATCCCTTGTTTCAGACAGTCTAAAACATTCAACGTTGTCGGCGTATCACCGATAATATCTGCTAAAATAAGACATTCTTCAGGTGTTAGTTTTTCCATTGTTTTGATGAAAGGATTCTTTGTGAATGAAGATTACGATTTTAGGTTCAGGCACATCAACAGGTGTCCCTGAGTATAAATGTGAGTGCGAAACTTGTCAAGATTCTATGCAGGTCGGCTCAAAAAACTACCGTACGCGTTCGTCTGTCCATATCCAAAAGGATGGGAAAAATCTACAATTTGACCTCGGTCCAAACTTCATGGATCAAATCAATCGGAATAAGATTGAATGGATAGATGCGGTCATCTTTACGCACTGCCATGCCGACCATATTAGCGGAACAAACGACATCGTAATGCCATGCCGCAAACAGCAGATGGACATGCCAGTCTATGGTCCTGAACAAACAATTGAAATTCTGCAACGCAACTTTTACTATATGTTTACCAAAGAAACTTTCCAAGGCGGCGGTGTTGGCCACCTGCTTCCAAACGTTATTGACGGAAGGTTTCAGTTGCACGGTTTTGACATCACACCAATCCCTGTAGAACATGGTAACGTTGACACATACGGTTATCGGATTGACAACTTCGGTTACATTCCCGATGTAAAACAATTGCCAGAAAAATCGCAAGCACTTTTGGAAGGGATTGAGGTGCTTGTTATTGATGCCTTAAGTTTCAATCCGGGACACCCAACCCATCAATCGGTCGGACAAGCTTTGGAAATCAGTGCTGCCTTACAACCCAAAGAAACCTATTTTACACATATTATGCACCGTCTTGACCATCGGCATTTTAAAGAGCAGTGTGCGGAGCAGAACATTGATCTTCCAGATAACGCCTACCTCGCCTATGATGGACAAGTGATTATGTTATAATTTGTTATTTGTTCTCGGTTTTCAGTTATCAGTTAAAGAAATCAACACCGAATTCCACAAGTGGATTCGGTGTTGATTTGTTATAACAGAACACTTTTTAGACTACACGTTTCGTTATTTTATCTTCCCCAACCCATCTGTGGTCTTTGTCGGCGCTGTAGGATTACGCGATCGCCTTCAGTAATTCCACTCTTGACGATGACAACAGTTTCGTTTTGCATGCCGGTTTCAATAGCAGTTTCAACCCCTTTGCCATTACTGTCCAACATGACAAATTTCCCTTTTAAAACATTAACTTGCGCTGAAACACCATCAGCCTTCTTTTGATCATTGATTAAGAGTGAGACCGTTGCGGGACCAGGAACAATACCGCGTTGCGCAGGATTTAAGTCAATTGTAACGCTTCCATTTCCAACAGATTGCACAGTGCCGTTGAATATTTTTTCACTAATGGTCTGCATTTGCACCGATTTACCTACCTTGAAGGGAGACGTTTTGCCCACTTGAGCTGTAACGGTAGCAGAATTCTTGTTTATTACTGCGTCAATAGGAATCAGCAAGACGTTCTTTTCTTCGTAGGTAATGATGTCAACATCAGCACTCATACCGGGGCGGATGTCACCCGATGTGTCATCAACCTCTATCATCACCTCAAACGAGATGATGTTATCTTGCTGTTGACCACTTTGGGAAATCTCATACACCTTCCCTTTAAATCTTTTTGTTTGGAAAGCATCAATCTTGATATCTGCGGATTGCTCCTCTTCAAGACGTTCCATATCTACTTCGTTGATAAAGGTTTTGACAACCATTTTTGACAGATCTGCAATTGTCATAATCGGTGGACTTTGCGAAAAGGCAGAACGTCCAGATGTCACAATCTCACCCTCTTCTATCTCAAGTTGAGTAACAGTACCGGACATGGGTGCCTTAATTACCGTCCAACCAAGCCGTTCCTCCTGATTCTTCAGACTACTTTGCCGGCGGAGGAGGTTGGCATCAGAACTGACTTTGGATTGTTCCGTTAACAGTTTCTCATTTTCAATTGTTGATTGGAGCTCCTTTAACTGTGTTTCGGCATTATCCAAACGAATTTGGCTCTCTTCTTCTGCTTTCTCACGTGTCTTTTTGAGGTGTTCAAGGTTTAGTTCTTGTAACTTCAACTGTGCTTCACGCGTCTTAATTGCTGTTTTACGTGCCAGAACGGTGCGTTCTTGTGATTTGATGGTCTGTTTCTGCGATTCTACGCGTTTATTGGCATTTTTGTATGATGAGTCTGCACTGGCATGTCGAGATTCTGCGTCTTCCAACGTACTTTTGGAAACCAGTTCTTCTTCAAAAAGAGATTTATTTCTTTCAAATTCTGATTTGGCAGTATCCAAAGAAACCTTTGAAGAAGTTAGTGACGTTTCGTATTCTGCAAGTGTTAACTTCGCTTGTTCATGTGAGATATTTGCTTGTTCTAAAGAAATCTTATCTTGGTCTAACGAATTCTTTGTGGCTTGAATGTCGGTTTCAGCAGAGCTTATCCGTGTTAACGATTCCGCCTTAGTTGTTTCAAGATTTGCCTCTGCACTTCTAACAGCAGATTGTTTCTGAGTAAGTTCGCTGTCTAAACGTTCTTTCTTTAGTAGAATATTTAATTCCGCCTGATACTGCTGTGCCACAGCAGCCTTAACATCTGCCTCTGCCTGTTTCTGTTCCTCTTGATATATTTTAGGGTCAAGTTCTACTAAAATATCGCCCGCTTCAACGGGGTCACCATCTTTAACAAGGAGATTAATTACTTCCCCTTCAACGTTAGATTTTACTTCTACGTCAATGAGTGGTTCTAAATTGCCGGTTGCTCTGATGGTCGTTCGGAAATCGCCGAGTTTGACGATCTCAATTTTAGGTGCAAGTGACGGATCAACTCCGTTTTTGCCACGGCTAAGTACAACCCATCCTACCGCCCCAATAAGAACGACGATGATAGCAACAGTAATAATTAACTTTTTCAAAACATATTCCTCCTATAAGGTTTGGAAGGTGTATAACAGACAGACACCTTTTAATATGCAAACGGTCTAAAATCTATAATCCTATCTACCCATCTGTTTTACCATTTATAACGACTTAATCAGTTCTAAGTGCTTCAACAGGTGTAAGTTTTGCAGCCTTGTGTGCAGGATAAAGTCCAAAGAAAACACCAATTGCAACAGATACGAGCAAGGCAATAAACATTGTTTCAAATGAAATAACCGAGGGCCAATTACTGTCTTCCCACACAAACTTGGATATAAGTGCAGCTGTACCTTGTCCCATAAATACCCCTAAGATTGACCCAAGAACTCCACCCAATAAAGTAAGAACAGATGCCTCAATCAGGAATTGGGTTATGATATCGTTGAATGTTGCACCGAGCGCTTTTCGCAGTCCAATTTCTTGCGTGCGGTCAGTTACGGATACGAGCATAATATTCATTACACCGATGCCTGCAACCATCAATGCAATACCAGCGATACCGCCCATTAAAGCCTTCATCACCAACCCGACTTTATCGGCAGTAGCCAATTCCTCTTGTGCTGTCCAATAGTTATATTCTTCACCTGTGTTATTGTGTATTCTGCCTAAAATCTGTTTAGCATCCGCTATTGCAAGCGGAATTGTATCTACATCTACGGCTTCAACGCGAATCCGTTCAACATCATTACGACCCTTAAAACGTTCTTGGAGTGTTGTGATGGGAATGATGAATCTGTCATCCCAACCGGTGGTGTCCATGGCATCACCCTTCTCTTCCATCACACCAATGACCTTAAGGCGCACCTCATAGAGTCCACTTCTACCTCGCCAATAAGAAGGACGAGAGGCTTTTATCTCTTTCCCAACTGGGTCTTCGTTCAAAAACACCTCTTCCGCAATTTTTGAACCGATCACAGCAACACTGCTGGCAGCTTCTACCTCATCCGCATTGAAAAATCTGCCACTTGAGGTGAACCAGTTATATGAACGGTCGTATCCTGCTGTTGATGCTACGATTCGGGATTCCTTCTTACGCCCTTTGAAACTCACGCTCCAACCGGGCATATCATCTTCTGCTACAACGTTAACGATACCACGGGCATTCTTCAAGATTTCAAAAGCATCCTCTGTTTCCAAATGCTCAGCGCGGTTTCTACGCCAACGACTCCTGCCTCTGACAGCTTCCCCCGCTGCACGACTTAATGTGCCAGATTGCCTATCCCAATCGTCTTTATAGATTTCTACCATTTTTGTTCCGCCGGTCCGTTCAATTTCCCGTAGCACCATAGACCTGGATCCATCTCCAACAGAGACCATACTGACCACAGAACCAACACCAACGATAATCCCTAAAATTGTCAGACTGGTACGGAGCGGGTTACGACGCAAACTGGTAATACCTAAAATGATACATTCAAATAGATTCATTTAGATTTCCTCCTACTCAGTCCGCAACGCTTCTATTGGGGAGAGCGCGGACGCTTTCAATGCAGGATAAAGCCCAAAAGAGACACCAATCAATGCAGAAAATGAGACAGAGATAATAACCCACTGCATAGAGATAACTGCTGGCCAATCCGGCACCATCTTGACAATCTTCACAGCGATAATTGCCATACCTTCACCCGCGAGATAACCTAACCCGACACCTAAAGCTCCACCTATAATACACATCGCAATGGATTCTATTAGGAACTGTAGCATTATATCAAGACGTTTAGCACCGAGTGCCTTACGAAGGCCGATTTCACGCGTGCGTTCGCTAACAGCAACTAACATCATGTTCATAATGCCGATACCACCGACAAGCAGAGAAAAACCCGCAATGCTACCCAACGCAATTTTTATGACATTACTAATTTTATCTAACTGCGCCATACCTTCTCGCATATCCCTAAGACTGAAGAAATCATCCTGATTCTTATGGCGTGACCTCATTACTTCTTTCACCTCTTCTATTGCTTTCGGAACATCGTCAACGGTGTTGGCGTGAACAGATAACATTACAATGTGATCATTCCCGGTAAAACGTTCCTGTGTCGTTGTGATGGGGATGAAAACCATATCGTCCAGGTTCCATCCGAATCGGAGACTTCTGCCACGTGCCTCCATTGTTCCGACAACGGTAAAACGTTCAGCAATCCGAACCTGATCTCCTCTGCCATATCTATCAAATCTACCTCCACCTCTACCGATTTTGATTTCCTCGTTTATGGGGGATTTGTTACCGAATAGGTTAAGTGCAACCTCAGTGCCTAAAACGCAAACTTTCGCTTTGTTTTCAATATCCTCATCGGAAATAAAACGTCCTTCCTGAATTCCCCAGTCCATCGCTTCTGAAAACGAGGCATTCACACCGTTATATCCACTGCGAGTTTCAGAACCATCATTAGTTTGAATCTGTACACCCCGCCATTCTGGTATTCGAGGCACAACTACCTTTACGGATGGACATTCTGCTTCTATCGCTAATACGTCGTCGTACTTGAAGTATTCGTTGCTACGATTTGGCATCCACCGGCTACCTACCCGCTTGTAGCTGCTGCGATACATCGTGAATTGGTTGACACCACCGAGCTTCTGTGCGTCCTGCAGCACAATCTCTTTTGCACCATCACCGATTGAGATCATCGCAAGTACCGATGCAACGCCTATAATAATACCAAGCATCGTCAGCAGCGAGCGCAGTTTATTGCTACGAATTGCAGAAAGTCCTACGGATAATCCCTCAAATATGCGCATTTCTTGTCTCCAATGCCATGAAATACTTACTTCTATACTTGGTTATTTAGACAGAAAAAAGCAGATAAGGTTCGGACAATTAACGTGAGTTTGATAATTAAAAAGACAGGCACAAATTGAACAGAGAACGGACATATTTGCTTAGAAAATCGTTATTTTGTTGTTTTTAACCCCTAAATCCCCCTTATCAGTGGGACTTTAAGAGGAAATGTGGAAGTCCTAACTATTTATCAAACTCACGTTACAATTAATAAAAAAGGACGGTGGTATAAACTCCTTCCTTAATTTGCCAAGAGTTGACTTATATTGTGGAATATTATTATGTTTTGACGTCAAAATTGGGAAATGGGTTTATCGTTATTTCTACACTGAATTCTGTTCCTAAGCGGTACAAAATTACCTTACAGAGATAGTCTCAATGATCTTTTCTAATGAACACTAATCAGTACGCAGTGCCTCAATAGGGGAAAGCGATGACGCTTTTATTGCAGGATACAACCCAAACGAGATACCAATCAACGCTGAGAAGGATATAGAAATCAACACCCACTGCGTTGAAACAACTGAAGGCCATTCAGGAACAATTTTGGCAATTTTAACAGCGAGAAGTGCCATACCTTGCCCAGCGAAGACCCCCAAACCTATCCCTATCAATCCCCCCAAACCACACATCACAACTGCCTCCATTAAAAACTGGGTCAGGATATCAAACCTTGTTGCACCGAGAGCCTTTCGAAGTCCTATCTCGCGAGTGCGTTCAGTGACGGCAACAAGCATCATATTCATAATACCGATACCGCCTACAAGCAGTGAAAAACCGGCGATACTGCCTAATGCAATTTTGATTACCTTACTGATTTTCTCTAACTGTGCCATACCTTCTCGCATATCAAATATTCTAATAAAATCATCTTGATTTTTATGCCGCTTGCGTATGACTGCCTTTACTTCTTCAATTGCTTTCGGAACGTCTTCAACAGTATGTGCATAGACAACAATATCCTGAATCTTATCATCACCTGTAAAACGTTCTTGGGTAGTTGTTAGCGGCATAAACACAAGATTATCATAACTCCAGCCAAATCGAAGGCTTCTCCCTCTCGGCATCATCGTCCCGACAACTGTGAAACGTTCCGTAAATCGCTTCTTATCCCTTCGTCCCCATCGGTCATAACGTCCATCGCCTCTTGCAATTTTTATTTCCTGTCCCAGAGGGGATTTGTCGCCGAACAGAGATGCCGCCACCTCATCTCCGAGAACACAAACGGACGATGCATTTTCCACATCTTCGTCTGTAATAAACCGTCCCTCTTGAATATCCCAATCCATTGCAGTTTTATAGGTAGCATCTACGCCATTATATCCCGCACGAGTTTGCACACCTCTTGCAGCTTCAATTAACGCACCCCTCCATTCAGGAATTCTTGGGGTCACTGCTTTCACAGAAGGGCATTCCGCCTCAATTGCTAACACATCTCCGTACTTCATATACTCATTGCTACGGATTCTTACCCATTGTGTTCCTACGCGTTTGTACCACGTGCGATAAATAGTAAATTGATTTGCCCCACCAAGTTTTTGAGCATCGCGCAAGACGATCTCCTTTGCACCATCACCGATTGAGATCATCGCAAGCACCGATGCGACACCAATGATAATCCCAAGCATCGTTAGTAACGAGCGCATTTTATTTGAGCGAATAGCAGCAATCCCTACAATAATCGCTTCTATTATACGCATTTTTTCTCTCCAGAGATTTTAGGTTTATTTGGGCAGAATCATAGATAATAAGTAGATAGACGCGCTTTCTAAGCTTACCGATCAACAATGTATCGTATTTTTGAATTTACAATCACAATTTATCTGTTGCAATTTAATCTTGGTTTCAATTAGACGTCATTAGGGAAATAGGTTTATTGTTTCTTGGGATAAGTGAGAAGTAGAATACAAATTTTAAAATCAGTTTAAACTAAAACCTTTAATCTTTGCGAAGTGCCTCTATAGGCGATAACATTGACGCTTTTATCGCAGGATATAACCCGAAAGATATACCAATTGCTGCAGAAAATAAGACCGAAATCATAACCCACTGTGCAGAGACAACTGCAGGCCATTCAGGAACAATTTTGGCGATCTTGACTGCCAGAATTGACATGCTTTCTCCCACAAAAACACCTAAACCGATTCCGATAATGCCACCTACAGCGCACATGATAATAGACTCAATGAGGAATTGAAACATTATATCAAGCGGTTTTGCGCCGAGTGCTTTCCGCAAACCGATCTCGCGGGTGCGTTCAGTGACAGCAACTAACATCATATTCATTATCCCGATACCACCAACAAGTAGGGAAAAACCTGCAATGCTGCCAAGTGCAATTTTTATCATTTTGCTAATCTTTTCTAACTGGCGTATACCTTTTCGCATTTCATAGATTTTGACGAAATTGTCTTCACCTTTATGTCGGCTGCGGATGACCTCTTTTACCTCCCGAACTGCATTGGGAACATCTTCAACAGAATTGGCGTAGACTAAGATTTCTTGGATGTGATCGTCGCCAGTAAAACGTTCTTGGGTGGTTGTTATCGGAAAAAAGACCATGCTATCAAAACTCCAACCGAAACGTAGACTTCTACCCCTTGGCATCATTGTACCTACAACTGTGAACCGTTCGGTTATACGTCTATTACGTCTCTTTCCACGATGATCGTAATACTTTACACGCCGAGCCATTTTTATCTCTTGTCCAAGAGGGGATTTACTGCCGAATAAGTCGGTTGCTACTTCATCGCCAAGTACACAAATTTTGGCAGCGTCTTTTACGTCTCCATCTGTAATAAATCGTCCTTCTTTCACTTTCCAATCCAGTGCTGTTTTAAAGGATGGATCTACACCGTTATATCCGGCACGTGTTTCAGCACCATTAGGTGCTTGGATTAACTGGCCTTTCCAATCTCGTATCCTTGGGGCGACATCACTCACCGCTGGACATTCTGCTTCAATTGCAAGCACATCGTCATAGTTCAGATATTCCTTAGTACGGATTGGAATGTTGTGTTTTCCCAGTTTCTTAGTGGATCTGCGATATAAAGTGAACTGGTTCGCGCCGCCAAGTTTTTGAGCATCTCTGAGCACAATCTCTTTTGCTCCATCACCGATTGCTATCATGGCAAGCACTGCTGCGATCCCAATGATAATCCCAAGCATCGTTAGTAACGAACGCATTTTGTTTGCGCGTATTGCGGCTATCCCTATTGATAGCGCTTCAATTAAACCCATGTAATCTTCTCAACTTTCGCTTTTCATTACACAAAAAACACGTGTTAAACGTCATTGAGAAAAATCCGTTTATTTAAAGATAAAGAGGCGTATAAATCTGGTAGGAAGAAAAAGGCGGATATAGAAATCCGCCTTATGAGGTGAAGTTGTATCTTATTTTTCGTTTGGGTAAGCCGTATCAAGTGAGAGAACTGCATAACTGGTTGCCAACACAGGGAGTGCTTCCATCCAGCGGCTGTTCTCATTCATCCAGGATCCATCAGGTTTTTGGACCTCAATCAATTTTTCAGCGAGTTCTTGGTACCAGTCGTGTGAGACACCTTTCGCATCAATAATGGTGTCTTTTCCGTATAGACGCAACGCTTTTGCCATCGTGTGATAGTTGTAATAGAGGCCTTGTGCCCCCATGCCGTAGTTCTCTTCCACCGTAAAGTGCTTTCCTATCCACTGCACAGCAGATTTCACGCGTTCGTCGTTTTTATCAACATTTGCGTAGATGAAACTCAACAACCCAGCATACGTCATACTGGCATAGGAACGCGGACTGCCTGCTGCATCTATGCCAGCCTTGCTTTCACCGTCTGGTGAATAGATAAATCCACCGTCGTTGCCTGCCCACTTCTGGTCGTTGCTCTCACTACGATTTTGGGTGCGTTCAAGAAATTTTATCGCTTTGTTCCAGACTTCCTCATCATCGGAACCGCTCTCTTTCAACGCTTGGATAGCAAGGTTCAAGTTAGAAAGATCGTGTACGGATTCGCGACTTCCATAGCCGATACCACCGTAATATACGCTTTCTTCATCTTGAATTTGAAGACTTTTTATAAAACCTTGTGCTTTTTTGATAACGTCTTCATATTTCTTCGGATTTTCGGTTGAGGAAAGCGCCATCACCGAGATAGAAGTCGTATAATTAGGTAGTGCGGGTTGCTTGTTCACATCGTAAATTGCACCGTTCTCATGTTGCATAGCAATTAATGCATCAATTGCCTTCTGGATAAAGGGGTGTTTTTCATCTGAATATTTCTTCTGTGGATGCCGCAAAAATGCCGTGATTGCAAGAGCGGTTATTCCAGGATGCCCCTCTCCAGGGCTACCCTCAAACAATCCATCTTCTCTTTGCTGTGTTTTTAGCCACTCTAACCCCTTGTCAATACTGGCGATGACTTGTTTGTTTAATTTTTCATATTTAGCTGCATCTTCTACTGCGTGTGGGTGTGAATCGCTATGTACGGTAACACAGACAAATAGCAATATCAACATTAACCCAATCAAGTTTTTCATTTTCATCTTTTTCTCCTAAAAAGTTGTTTTAGTAATGTTTAAGCAAATACGATGCCAAGACAAAACGGGTGTGGTAGTTCTAATTCACGGAAATTTTACCGAAATTGTGTAGAAAATGAACACCACTGTCTATAATTTGAACAGTTTTGGATATGTAGTAAAGGTCGCGATTCGGAGATCGCTCCTACAGAGGAGGTCGCGATTCGGAGATCGCTCCTACAGAATATTTATCCTATTTTTACTGTCTGTCCAGTTTCAGCAGATTGCATGGCGGCATCATACACCTGCATGACCTTACGCATTTCTTCGGGTTTGACAACTAACTCAGCATCTTTGTTCAGGACATCCGCTATGTTTTGATAGTAAGATTTCCATGTGCTACGCACACTCTCAATCACAAGTTCACGATTTTCGCCACCTGCGGCTGTCCAGACCTTCGCATAGTTCGCGGGATCCTCTTCGGCAGCATCAATGTCTCCATCACGCATCGGTCCCTCTTGTGGATCCAAGCCGTATTTGATTAAACCACCTTCATCGCCGACAACATACCAACGTGGCTTCTCTGCTTTAGACAGGTTGCCAATCTCAATTTGATACCGCATATCGTTTTCAAACTTAATGATGAGGTTCGCGTAGTTCCCAATATCTGTGTCCCATTTTGTGTTGTAGTGAATATCGCAATAGACAGATTCAACGGGTGCTTCTCCGAACTGCAGTGCCTGATCCACAAAGTGCGCGGGCCAATCGTAAAGGATCCCACCACTTTGACTTTTAACGCCTCGCCATCCGCCCGGTGCACCGTAACGCATAATCGCTACTTGGAAAAGATAGGGTGTTCCGAGCAATCCATCGGCAATAACCTTTTTGACGGTGAGATAGTCCCAATCCCAGCGGCGGTTATGAAAAACGCTAAGCATAACATTATTGCGTTCGCTTGCAGTAATCATCGCATCTGCTTCAGCGGTGTTCATCGCCATGATTTTGTCTGTGACGAGGTGTTTCCCAGCATCCATCGCTTTAATAGCGAGTTCGGCATGCGTGTCGTGCGGCGTTGCCAACACAACGAGGTCAACGTTATCATCAGCAATAACTTCATCTATTGTTTGATATATCTGTGCATTCGGGTATGCCTCGCGTGCGGCTTCACGACGTTCATCATTCCGCGTTGCAATCGCATATAAATTTAACCCATCTGCTAAACCGACAAGATAGGAGTGAAAAGCACGTCCGGCATATCCATAACCAATAACAGTGGTATTTATCATATTATTTCTACGTCGGTTTCCGAAGATAACCAACATTCCCTTTCATTTTTTATCGTTCAGTGTCCAATCGTAGTCTAAGTAGTGAAACTTAACATCTTTTGCTAACACAAATTCAGCGTCTTCGGAAGGTAGATAGTCGGCGAGAAAATCTGGGACACCATCATAGCCTTCCGTAAAATCTTTTTTATACCACTTAAAGATTTTTGAAAGATATACGCGGCGTTTCGCGCGATCTAATCGGACCTTCTCAGGATCGGTAATAAATTTGAGTGTGACAGCATCCAATTGATCTTCAATTGTTTCTGGTAGATATACAGTGTTTTCTAAAGGTGGGCAACTTTTTGACGCACACACGAGCGCGAAATGAACGCGCGGGTCAACAAATTCTTTGCGGATGATGTCGTGTTCAATCTGATTGAGTGAGTATTTTTCTCCCGCCACCTGAAACTTGAGCCGAGAGAAAAACCCACCGAATAACTTTACCTTTCGCACACTCTTTGTTGGGTAGTGGTCAATAACGCCTTTTATGATAAGGGCATTGTATGTATTTATCCAAAATGCTATCTGTGCGTTGTAAGGCATCTCTGCAGGTTTTGCAACTGCCAACATATCCAAATATGCTTCCAGTTTTTCTGGGTTCGCTTTGAGTTTTGCGTAGTCAACTTTTCCTTTATCAACGTGTTCTTGCAATACCTGATCAAATAGGTCGTGAGAAAAAGGGGTATCGGTCGCGTGCTGCTCCGTTCGCGAATCTGCTTCTACACGGTAGTGATATTGAAAGATTACACTGAGTATAGATAAAAGCAATAGGCAGCCAATTAGAATGCGGTTTTTCATTGTGCTGTGTCCTTATTTTATATCTATTTTAGCATATCTTTACATTTTTTGCAGAGAAAAATGGAGGCAACCAGAGTTATTTAGTCTTAGGTATTTGACCCGTTTTAGTGAAAAATGGCGATCAGGAAATTGCCACTACGGGTCGTGATTTGTAAATCACCTCTACTCAAAATCATACCGTACGGTATGATTTTTCATACCGTGGTATATTTCTTAAATTCGCTATAAATCCAGTCTCAGTATAGGTTTGTCGGTGTTTTTCTCGTTTTTAATAAATTTTAATTTTTTCATTTTTCATCTTTATTGAAGATTCACGGTTTTCCTTGTATTCTGCATGTTTTGCGGTCTGTGTATATTTGTATTTCGGGGATTGGTTCTGTTTTTTCATATTGATATTATGCCTCATTTTGGCGTGTGATTGGAAGTTTTTGCGGTGTTTGGGACAATAGATATCCAATATATTTCCAATAAGTTTGCAGGAAAAGTTGGAGAATGCAAACCCACATAAGAGGGACATGTGAAATAAAAATATATCGAATGTTAACTGGCACAACGCGTAAAAATAGGATATATCCACTTTTTCTAATAAAAAATCCAGGTGATATTCTAAAGTATTCTGTGATTTTTTGCGTAAAATTAACAATTTTGTGTTTTTTTGAAATATCCTATAGTATAGTTACATATAACTTTATTTTATTTTTGTTGACTGTTGCATCATTGTGTCGTATTATAACCAAAAGAGCGGATGCACTTTGCCTGTTTTCAGGCGTTACGGCGTTTAATGTGAATGCTACGCGGGGAATCATGGCGAATGGGAATGCCTAAAGCAGCATGCGCGTATGGCATGCTCCATTGTTCATACCGTTGATTTCTTGATTTGACACCTTCACCAAGCACAATTCATTGTGCGTTTTTTAGTGATACATCTCAATTTTGCTGATTGTTTAGGACTTTTGCGTAAGTCCTATTATGTTAAAGGTCAACCAAAATCTTAATCTAACGTTCAATAACACGTTACACCAAAACAGGAGTTTGCGCGCTATATGAAAATATGTTTAATTCTAATTTTGTTTTTGTTGGCTATTGGACCGTTACCACTTTTAGCACAAACAGGGAATGTTGAAGGCACTATTTATCAGCGAAGCACAGGGAAACCGCTTGAAGGCGCGGATGTTCACATCCTTGAAACTGATCAACACCAAAAAACGGACGCGAATGGGAATTTCCAGTTCCCCGGAATTCCTATCGGCACATATACCCTATCCGTATCCCACCCAAACTTTAAAACACCTGAAAAGACGACAATTGAAGTAAGTGCAGGCAAAACGATTCAAGGCAAAATCTACCTCGGGCCGGCATTTCAAGTAGAAAAAGCGACTGCGACAGGGAACATTGAAGGCACCGTCTATGATCGGGATACCGGTGCGCTATTAGCAGGCGCGGAGGTAAATATTGTTGAAATTGAAAAGCGTCAGTATACCAAGAGAGATGGCAAGTTTCGGTTCACTGACATCCCACCCGGAACCTACAATATTTCAATAAAACACCTTGCTTTCGACACACCAACGCTAACCACTGTTGAAATTAGCGCGGGTGATACAACTCAGATAAGAATCTACTTGGGACCGGTATTCAAACTTGAAACAGTTATTGTGGAAGGAAAACGTCTGCCACCAACAATCAGTCGAAAGCAGATACGCGGATCAGAAATTAGACGTATCGCAGGTATCGGTGCTGATCCGCTCAAAGCGTTGACAACGCTGCCGAGCATCGGTATTCCGAACGATTTCTTTGGGATTCTGTATATTCGCGGGAGTGAACCGGGGTCTACCCTCTACTATTTTGACCGCACACCGTTAGGGTATCCGTTTCATTTTGGTGGAGTTGTTTCAACCATTTTTTCCGGTGCGATTGATGATATTCACATTTATGCGGGTGGCTATGGTGCGGAATTCGGTTTGGATTCGCAATCGGTTATTGATATATATTCACCAGATTGGATACAAAAAAAGAGAGCTGGCGTAATTAATATGAACCCCTTTTATCCCCAAGCTTATATTCAAACCAAGATTGGTAAGAAAGGGTATGTCTCCGCCGCTGCCCGACGCGCGCTCTTAGGTCTCTTCTTAAACTCCATCTATAATTCTACATTTCCTAACTTGGCAGATTATCAATTCAAGTTTGTTTATCTACTCACCGACAAGCACCAATTTACACTCAACGCTTTTGGTGCGACAGATCATTTTGATTTCTCTAATTCCATATTATATTCTATAGAAGCAGATAATAATTTGTCTGCGTATTACAAAAATGGCTTTGAAGGTGCAGGCATTCATCTCAAGTCAGAATTTACAGAAAAATTCATATCCTATCTGTCCCTAACCCGTTCTTTTAACTTTCTCAATATACAGTTTGGCACTCCTTTCAATATTGATGAAGGTCCATCGCGGGAAGGAACATTCGATGACATAAAGACTAAGGTGCCAGCATATCAACTTCGAACAGATATTGCCTACAAAATAACAGACAACTTCCAGTTTGAGCCAGGTTTTCTTTTATCCTACAGTCCAGCCGACAGTTTTTCATATAACACCCGCGCATTTGTGGATGAAGATTCTGATGATGGTGAACTGGTTTGGAGTAAGTCGTCAGACAACTTCAATTACCAATTTCGCCGTGCCGAAGGTTATCTCCAGGGCCGCTACGACCCATTTTCATTTCTATCACTCGCCCTCGGTGTGCGGTACGACTATCTAAATATGACAGACGAACTCTCAACGCAGCCAAGAGCAAGCATGAGTCTCAAACTACCGATAGGTTCTAACGTCCGCCTTGCTTACGGCCAGTACGAACAAAGCCCGTTAGCATATCAGGTACTAAAGGATGGCGGAAACCGATCATTAAAATCCAGTGAAGCGCAGCATTATATTATGGAATTGGAACACAATTTTTCACCGCATACAGAATTTAAGTTTGCTACCTATTATAAAGACCTCCAGAAATTGGTATCACGGTACATTGATTTGGAAGCGCTTACTGAGTCCCTTGCAGATGCAACTGTAGATATACCCTTTACGAACTATCTCAACGAAGGCGCCGGTTTCGTTAGTGGCGTAGAGGCTTTCTTGCGACATCGAATCAAGGACAGATTCTTCGGGTGGATTTCTTATGCATATACGCATTCAGAACGGCGCAACCATCCAAATGATGCATACAGACCTTATCTCTTTGATAATAGCCATATTGTGAGCGTTGTTGCAAACTATAATCTCAGTCAGAAATATGAGCTCGGAATGAAATGGCAGTTTTTAAGTGGAACGTCTGCAGCACCAATAAGCGCACTTTTCCAAATTCAAGACCCTATTACGCTCGGCATGAATAAGATTATCTCTGATAACCTGGATGCATTACTGGAGACTGAATTACCTCCCTACCATCGATTAGATTTAAGGTTGAGTTGGAAGGGTAGGCGGTTTGGCTTGCCTGTCACCGAATTTATAGAAATATGGAATGCGTATTTCTTTTTGCACCGAAACAGTATGAGGTTAGGCGTTTCCAAGCAGGTCTTAGATGTTGTTATTAAAAATATTGCGCCTGAAGATTTGCCCGAAGATTTCGATCGATCAACCTTAGAGAATATTAAAGCCCCACAAATCCCCTTTGCTATTTCTGGCGGGATTGTCTATGAATTTTAGTTTGGCAATCTTGAGGCAACATATTGTAGAATTAATTGATGAGAATCTACCATCTATCCGCATAGGAGTTATTAAATTGAAAAAAAGTCTTTTCTGGTTATTACTAATTTTCACGTTTCCAATATCAGTGTTCGCACAAACAGGCACGATTGAAGGCACTGTCTATGACCAAAACACGGGTCGACCGCTCGCAGGTGCTGAAGTCCACATCCTTGAAACAGATGAACGCCAAAAAAGTGATGCTGAAGGAAAAGTCTGGTTCACAGGTATAGCACCCGGTACATACACCCTTACAATCACACATCCCTCTTTTACCACGCCGACCAGAACTTCTGTTGAAGTAACCGCTGGACATACTACGCAAGCAAGAATGTCCCTCGGTGAAGTATTTGAGTTAGAAACAGTAGTCGTTGAAGGGGAACGCGTCCCACCCACGGTAAGTCGAAAGGATATTCGTGGCAGCGAACTTCTCCGTATTGCAGGGGTAGGAACTGATGCGCTAAAGGGATTGACGACACTTCCAAGTATCGGTATTCCAAACGATTTTTTTGGTGTGCTTTATATCCGTGGCAGTGATCCGGGGTCAAACCTCTATTATCTTGACCGAACGCCACTCGGATACCCGTTTCACTGGGGCGGTTTGCTCTCTACTATCAGTTCAGAGACTATAGAAAAAATAGATATTTACGCAGGCGGATACGGAGCACAATTTGGCTTAGATTCGCAATCCGTGTTGGACATCCATGCACGCGATAGCATTGAAGAACGGTTAGATGGAAAATTTAACCTCAATATCTGGTATTCTGAAGGTTTACTTGAAGGTAAGATCGGTGAGAAGGGATACTTATCTGCATCCGGTCGGAGAAGTTACTTTGACCTTATCGTTGGCCCGATTGCTGAAGCACAGACCGGTGCAGAACAACAGTTTCCCTATTTTTCAGATTATCAGCTCAAACTTGCCTATCCGATCACTAAAAACCACGAACTTACTGTTAATGCATTCGCTGCGACTGATCACTTTCATTTTGAGTTAGAGGAAGAAGTTAATGAAACAGAGGCAACAGATAATGAAATAGAGGCAACAGATAATGAAACAGAGAGTGTGCCATTTCAGTCCTCTATCTTTTTCAAAAACGGTTTTAATGGACAGGGTATCCATCTTCGTTCAAAATTCACCCAAAATCTCATTTCACATTTGTCACTAACACGTTCACTCAACTTTCTTGATATAGACTCTAATATCATTTTCTCAGAGACTACCGTTCGAGACGAAAGCGGTGAATTGATCTCAAGAACGACAGATTCATTTGATTTCGAATTAAAGGTTAACGTTCCGGTTTACACCCTCCGCGAAGATTTATATTATGGATTATCATCTAAGCTCCAACTTGAATCGGGTTTTCTTTACGCTTTTAGTCCCGCGAATAGTACTGAATTTCTCAGTTTTCCAACATTTGAAGAAGCACTGCTTGATGAAGAAGCACTGCATGAACTAAGGCAAACAAATCCAGAGAAAATAAGATATGACGATGATGGGAATGCTCGGATACGCACAACTGAAACCAGAGACTATGAATTTGGACACGATTTACAACGTGCTGAAGGCTATTTACAAACGCGATACGATCCTCTACCTGCACTTTCCGTTGCCTTGGGTGTTAGACTTGATTATCTTGATTTGATAGAGCAACTTTCTATTCAACCACGCGGCAGTGTTAGCATAGCACTGCCCATAGGTTCTAACCTCCGTTTCGCTTACGGACACTATGAACAGAGTCCACAACTTTCTCAGTTGCTCTCAGAAAATGGGAACGCTGCGTTAAAATCCAGTCTTGCACGACATTATATCATGGAGATAGAACATGAACTCTCATCTCAAACAGAATTTAAGTTTGCTACATATTATAAAGATTTGCAGAAATTGGTAACTGAGAATGAAGAGTCAAATTTTCTGAATCAAGGAAATGCTTTTGTTGGAGGTGTTGAAGCATTCTTACGGCACCGAGTGCCCGATAAATTCTTCGGTTGGATATCCTATTCATACACACACGCAGAACGACAAGAAAGTTCGAATGTTGCATATCAGCCGTATATTTTTAATAATACACACATCGTTAGCATTGTGGCAAACTATAACTTCAGTCTCGATTTTGAGATAGGTGCGAAGTGGCAGTATTTAAGCGGAACATCTGGGGCACCTTTTAGCACAATCATTCCTATTCAAGACCCTGTGACGCGTGGATTAAACCCACTCTTTGCAGGTTTGGACAGAATCGTAAGGGTGAAACTAACACCGTACCACAAATTAGATTTCAGAATTAGCAAAAAATGGAACCTTTTTGGAATGAAGATCGGTGGGTTCATTGAGATATTAAATGTTTACAATCGTAAAAATACTATGCAATTTATTCAGCAAGCAGGGACATTTGAGGTTCTGGGTGAAGAATTCACAGTTGAAGAACATGAGACTGAGGAAGAGGAAGGCAATCAACTTCCAAGGTTGCCTTATTTTGGCTTAACAATTGAATTTTAACTCAGGACAACTACGGGTGTGTAAAGTTTTTGTTATTAACCCGAATATACTTCGTAGGAGGGAACTCCGATTCCCGACAGTTCGCGATTCGGAGATCGCTCCTACAGATTTTATCTGCATATTTCTACAAAAACTTTACACCCGGACACTACAAACAATTTCTGGCAATTCTGGTAAAAGAAATTGTATAATTTAACTGCTATATTACCCACTAAATTTCCAATACATATTGCTTAGGAGTCCCGATCATGAAATACTTTATCTGCCTGCTAATGGTTTTGATAATGCCCGCTATTGCTTTTTGCCAAACTGGTGCGATTGAAGGCACAGTTTATAGTAGAGGTACGGATGAACCGTTAGCAGGCGTAGAGGTCTATATAATTGAACTCGACAAACGTTTAAAAACAGACGAAAACGGAAAATTTTCTTTCAAGGAAATTCCCGAAGGTAAATATACTGTATCTATATTTGTCCCTAATTCTGAATCGTCTGAAGAAACGACTATTACCGTTGAGGAAGGTAAAATCCTCACACCTAACATTTTTGTTAATACCGTAACGTATGAACTTGAAAAGGTAGAGGTAAAGACAAAACGCGATCCAAAAACTATTATCAAAAAGAGCATTCAATCCGAAGAAATAACCCGTATCCCTGGCACTGCGGGCGATGCACTTCGCGCTTTACCCGCCATCCCTGGAATCGGTGTAGCAAACGATTTTAGTGGGGCACTCTATATCCGTGGCGGTTCTGATGAGGATAATCTCTACTACTTTGACCGCGTCCCTGTCGGTTATCCTTATCACTTTGGTGGACTCGTTTCATCTTTGAGTTCTGAAATCATAGATCGCATTGATGTCTACGCAGGTGGTTACGGTGTGGAATACGGTGTGGATTCTCAGGCAGTGATAGACATCTATTCGCAAGACAGCAGTCCAGAGAGTCTACGTGGAAAATTTAATCTCAACCTACTTTACTCAGAGGGATTACTTCAAGGCAAAATCGGGGAGAACGGATATTGGTATGCTGCTGGACGTAGAAGTTACATTGACCTAATCCTCGGAAACCTTTCGTTTGCGACAGGAGCATTTACTGCTTTTCCCCGTTTCTGGGATTATCAACTAAAAGCTGGCTACGACTTCAGTGAAAAACACCAACTATTTTTTAATTTGTTCGCGTCGGGGGATAAGTTTGCAATCACATTGGACGGCGAGAGTGTAGATGAAGACTTTAGAGGAGATACGAGATTTGAAAGTGGTTTTGAAGGGGGTGGGCTTCACCTGCGTTCCTCACTGACAGAGCGACTCACGTCTTATTTATCACTTACGCGCTCAAATTTCCTATTTGATGTTAATTTCGGTCCTACACTCTCTCTCAATATTGATGCACCAACTTATACACTACGTGAAGACCTTACTTATGAGATAAACGAAAAACATCAGCTGGAATCCGGACTTATCCTCGGACTTGAACCTGGAGAAGTTAGCGGCACATTTACCCGTATACCAGATGAGGGCGAAGTTGAGTATGACATCCGATTTGAAGAAAAACAAATCATAGATGAAGCTGTTCGTGGACAACGTATAGAAGGTTACTTGCAAGACAGATATAATCTATTACCTTTTTTATCGGTCGTGTATGGATTACGATTTGACTATTTTAACCAAATTGATGAGCTTTCTATTCAACCTCGTGGTAGTCTACGTGTTGAGCTGCCCAACAGTTCTGAACTCCAATTTGCTTACGGAATTTACAATCAAACCCCTATTCCCGCACAACTCTCTACCAGTGTTGGCAACCCAGAATTAAAATCCAGTCAAGCAAGCCATTTCATCGTTGAACTGAAACGTCAACTTTCACAAGATACAGAGATCAAAATAGCTGCTTACTACAAAGACCTTGTAAATTTGGTGACATCAGACGAATTGTCAGTATTCCTTAATCAAGGTGTCGGCTATGCGCAAGGCACGGAGATATTTCTCCGACACCAAAGCATCGACAAGTTTTTCGGCTGGATTTCCTATGCTTACGCGCTTTCAAAACGACGCGACCGTTTAGGTGAACCGTATCGCTACTATTCTTTTGACCAAACACATGTAGCGACCCTCGCAGCAAGTTACAACCTTACACCTACCTGGGAGTTTGGGGCAAAATGGCAGTACCGAACTGGTAATCCATATACACCTGTTACTGATGCAAGACCTATATTTGATCCAAGAAACGGAAAGCTTATCTATCTCCCTAATTATGGTGAAAAGAATTCAGAAAGATTACCACCGTATCACAGATTAGACCTGCGCGTGAGTAAAGTCTTCCGATTTAATAGTTGGGAATTGGGTGTCTTTTTAGAACTACTTAACAGCTACAATCGTAAGAATCTACTTGATTATAACTATAATGCTGATTATACAGAGAAAAACCCCATTAATCAATTACCTATTCTTCCCTATTTAGGTATTACAGCGGCATTCTAAATGAGGGGTGTGCATAATTATTGAGCGGATCAACACAGACAATGACACATTTCAAGTAATGCTTTATTGTCCAAGTGCTGTTTGTAGTAGCACAATTCATTGTGCGTTTTCTAACTTGTGTACGGCACACGGAGTGTGCCTACTACTTTTAAACGCAAATTTGGCGTTAAATTATTTATGCACATCCCTCATTCTAAATGACCTATCCTTGAGAGTTGAACCTTGAAACATATATTAATTCTTTTAATGTTCCTCATGTCTTTTGCTGCATTTCCGCAGGATGATGACCCGATACAAGATGAACCATTGGAAGATATTATCACCTTGCCGCCCGTAGAAGTCAAAACTGAACGCATAGAAAAGAAACCGAAGTACAGTTTCAAAGGACCCTCAATTAGAAATTCTGTGGGGAGTGGTGGAGATCCGCTACGCGCATTAGATCAACTCCCGAGCGTCGGTGTTCTAAACGATTTTCTCGGAATCCTTTCTGTCCGTGGTGGTGATCGCGAAGATAACCTCTACTATTTTGATCGGTTGCCATTAGGGTATCCTTATCATCTCTATGGCATTGTCTCTACGGTTAACGCAGAGGTAATAGAAAATATTGAAGTGTATCCGGGTGGATACGGGGCAGAATTCGGTTCCGATTCCCAAGCAGTGATTGATATCTATTCTCGGAATATCACAGATACCCGTTTTGGTAGTAAATTCAATCTCAATCCTGTGTATTCCCAAGCTTTTCTGGAGGGAAATATAGGTAAACGCGGGTATTGGTACGTATTTGGTCGACGTAGTTTTATGGGACCACTTTTTGAGTTATTAACGCGTTTGGTCAAGGTTGAGGATGATTTGGTGACACAAGTACCACGTTTCTGGAGCTATCAAGGAAAGTATGTTTACCAATTAACTAAAAGCCACAGATTGGTCGTTAATGCTATTGGAGCAGGCGATTCATCTGAATTTCGCCTTGGTCCCAATGAAGTATCCTATAGCGATTTGCGTGGTCTAATGAAGTCGGAAAATCCTTTCGATTCACAAGGGATTCATCTCTATTCTGAAAAAGAGAAATCGTTCAAGTCTATAGTATCATTGACACGGTCATTTTCTCGTAGAACATTACAATATGGGGAAGGGTACTCTTATGGAAACACAGATAGTGTCTTTTCGCTCCGTGGCGATCTTCAGTATTGGCTCAAATTTCCGAAGACATTGATTGAATCAGGTTTTGATCTTTCATATCTACCTTCAAGCATCACAAGTATCGGGGCACGACCACCTGAAGAAGGTGATTGGGATTTTGACTTTAGGTTAAAAGCACAAGGAGAGAAAATATCCACTTTCACATCTAAAACACTGCATCGACTTGAAGGATATTTGCAGGCAACGCAAGATCTCGTTTCATCACGCTATGCTGCCCTCTATGCCACCGTAGGCATGCGAGCAAATTACTTTAATCTGATTGACTCGTTTTCGCTGCAGCCGCGCGGGCTACTCGGTGTGACACTTGGACCAGAGCAACCGAATACTGTCGGATTTTCTCTGCTTCCAGTAGACTTGCGCTTGATATATGGAAATTATGTTCAAAACCCGCGGCTTTATCAAGTCGTGCTTGGAAACGAAAATCCTGAGATTGCAACGAGTTTAGCAAGGCATTATGTTGTTGCATTGGAAAAAAGATTGACGGCTGAAACAAAAATTGAGGTGGCAGGCTATTACAAAAACCTTAGCGATATGATTACCTTCAATTTATTAGAGAAACGCTACCAAAATCAGAAGAGCGGATATGTCAAAGGCATTGAAGTTTCTTTGGAACACGAAATCGGAGAAGCTTTTCGGGGTTGGCTCGCATATTCTTACACCGTTTCCAAACGCCAAGATTCACCGCATGAAAAAGAAAGAGATTTTATGTTTGGTACGCCTCACGTTTTCGCAATTAATCTGAATTACGCTCTTGAGTCGTGGGAATTCGGTGCGAAATGGCAATATAAGAGTGGAGTTCTATATACAACATTGGTTGACAGGGAGATGTATACCAATCCGTTCACAAAAAAACAAACATGGCTGCCTATATGGGGTGTCCAAAAACGCGCCGCACCGTATCACCGATTGGATCTACGTGTTCATTGCTCCTTCATTCGTTTGGAGAAAGCGAAGGCGGGAGTCACTTTCGAACTTTGGAATGCCTATAACCGTAGAAATATCCTACAAGTGCGATATAGTGAACACTTTGAAAAAGAGGTACAAATTGCCCAATTGCCGATAATCCCATTCATCGCACTGACCTTGGAATTTTGATTATAGTAAAATCCGAAAATATGTTCACACTCCTTGGTAGATGCGGTTTCCTAACCATAGGTGTCAATTTAAAGATTTTAATTCTATTTTAACCCAAGTTGCTACCTACAAGATTTTAGGTAGACAAACGCCATTTTTAACAGAAATCATTTATTATTCGCGAAATATCGTAGCGCAAACTTTCAGTTTGCATATTCACAGGCACAAACTAAAAGTTTGTGCTACATAAGTGTCAACTTAGGTTATTTTAGAGTATGTATAGCCTCGTAGAGGCGGAATGTTTATAGCATACGAGTTAGCCCCAATCTTGAGCCTCGTAGAGGCGGTATGTGTCCAACCTTATATGTCGCTCCTACGGAGCTCAAGAGAATGTTTGACTGTGTTTCTATAAACATATCGTTCCTACGGAACTCAAGATGTAATATCGGGTTTCCAAGGTTTCTCTCTAAAGAAAGATTAGACGCTAAATTGACACCTATGGTGCGGTTAGAAACCGAACCCATCAAATGCCAAAAAGCGCAATTGGCGTTGATTCACAGTGTCCCAAAAATTATGGATTTACTATATTATGCCTATACACTGAAAAAGAAATAGGCAGATACCCAAAAGGACACCTACCTAAAAAAGTCTGTCTCTGTTTTATGGTTTTACTGCTTTAGTGTTCCCCACATTACTTTTTTTGTCTTTCGGGGATACAGACAGCACATCATCGTCTACCCAATCTGGTTGGGAATCATCTACGGCAGGCGTGTTTGTTAGGTTGACGATTTTCCCTGTAACAAGGTGATACCGGTAGATCTCTAACTTATCGGGATTGCCATGCCGCCCCTTTGCTGAAATCAAGAGGTATTTGCTGCCCATAAAACATGCACTATGAATTGACCAGTTGTCCGGCGTCTGGACAATCCGACGTTTGCCCGTTTTGATATTGTGAATCACGGCTTTCTTTGAAACAAGATCACGTTGCTGATTGAATGTCACCTCATAGTACACAACAGCTTGGCTATTGGGAGACCAGCGCGGAGAATAACGCCAATGAAAACGGTCACCTGGGACAAGCGCGCGTTGGTTGTCTCCGTTGGCACGCATCAAATTGATCGTAAGACCCTCCCGATACGCAATATATTTACCATCAGGGGACCAAGCCACTTGTGCTGTCAATGAAACTGTGTGCGTCAGTCGCCGTAACGCTTTTGTTGCGATATCTATCGTCCAGGCATCGTATTGACTTACGAATACGAGGTGTTTGCCATCCGGCGACCACGACGCTATATGTTCGTCATCATCCCCCTCGGTAACCCGAAATTCACCTGTGCCATCGCTATTGATGATAAATATGGCATCCGTAGGCGTTTGCTTTGGTACAATCGGTCGCTGTCGCAAAAAAGCGATCTGCTTCCCGTCCGGAGACCAAACAGGCCACATGAGATACCTCCCGTCTACCTTTTTGACTAACATTTTGGCGTTACACCCGTCATCGTCCATCACATAAATATCTGAGCCAGACTTAAAAACGATTTTGGCGTGTGCCAGCGTTGGTAATAAACATAGCAGGCAGCAGAAGATGCTGCGTTGTAAGACCATTATTTACCTCCATTGGACGGATGCACAAACTTTTAGTTTATGCGACAAGGTGCGGTTAGGAAACCGAACCATAGGTGTCAATTTAAAGATTTTAATTCTGTTTTAGGGTATGTATAGCCTCGTAGAGGCGGTATGTTTATAGCATACAGGTTAGCCCCAATCTTGAGCCTCGTAGAGGCGGTATGTCTCCAACCTTATATGTCGCTCCTACGGAGCTCAAGAGAATGTTTGACTGTGTTTCTATAAACATATCGTTCCTACGGAACTCAAGATGTAATATCGGGTTTCCAAGGTTTCTCTCTAAAGAAAGATTAGACGCTAAATTGATGCCTATGGTGCGGTTAGAAACCGAACCCGTCAAATGCCAAAAAGCGCATTTGGCGTTGATTCGTAGTGTCCAAATAATTATGGTTTTACTATATTATGCCCATACTCTAAAAAAGAAATAGGCAGATACCTAAAAGGCCTGTCACTGTTTTACGGTTTTACTGCTTTTCCTCTCCCCACGTTACTTTTTTTTTATTTTTCGGGGATACAGATAGCACATCATCGTCTATCCAATCCGGTCCGTAATCATCTACAGCAGGCGTGTTTGTCAGGTTGACGATTTCACCTGTAACGAGATGATACCGGTAAATGTCATGCGTCTCAGCGTTGGGAGGCTTGGCTGAAATCAACAGATATTTGCTGCCCATAAAGCAGGCACTATGGATTATCCAGTTATCAGGTGTATCTACAACTTGCCGTTTGTTAGTTTTTATATTATGAATGACAACTTTTGTTGAAATACCATTCCATTCCCTATACAGAACAGATTTGCTATCAACAGACCAACGCGGAAACCTACGCGTATGTCCCCCGTCACTCTTGACAAGTTCATGTTGACCACTCCCATCGGCACGCATCAGATGGATTGTGGTACCCACTCCGGTTTTGTCACGATACGCAATATATTTCCCATCAGGGGACCAAGCCACTGCTGTTGTCAATGAAACTGTGCGCGTCAGCCGCCGTAACGCTTTAGTTGCGATATTTATTGTCCAGGCATCTCTTTGACCCGTTCCCGGTTTGGTAAGCCGGTCACTTGTGAATACGAGGTGTTTCCCATCCGGCGACCACGACGCTATATGTTCGTTATCATCTCCATCGGTAACCAAAAATTCACCTGTGCCATCACTATTGATGATATATATATTGGACTTTTGTGGCCACTTCGGTGCCCCTGGTGGGTCTTGCAAAAAAGCGATCTGCTTCCCGTCCGGAGACCAAACAGGCCACAAGATACTCCTCCCGTCTACCCTTTTGACTAACATTGTGGCGTTACGCCCGTCATCGTCCACCACATAAATATCTGAGCTAGACCAAAAAACTATTTTTGCGTGCGTGAGTGTGGGTAACAATACTAACAAGCAACATAAGGTGAGACGTTGCAATCGCATGAGTTCCCTCCATTTTTAAGGTGTATCAATAGGAAACCCGTTTGGTATAACGGGTTTCCTATCGTTGTTCTCTATAAAATCAAAACAACAAGCACTTCATGCTTTTATCAGTCTGCGTCTTGCACCCAGACACGGTAGGATTTCGTGTAGACGCTTAGATCCCACCTATAAACATAGGCCGTGATTTCATACCAAACGGCATCCTGATTTCCTTGCTTATTCGGATCATCGACATCCTCAGGGAAGCTGGTGGTCATCGTTGCATTTCTTGTTGCACCGTCTCCCCAAGTTACATCCGCATTGCTACCATAGGTACTCGTATCCCCAGGTGCTTTGACATACCAATACACTGCATAATACGGGGTGTCTGTATATATCAATGACTGCCAACTCTCCCGTTCATCATCATCATTGCTGTTGACTGTGCAATCGTCAGAAAAGGTTTCGCCATCCGTTGTCGGCCCGATACCTTCGAGTTGCTCAACAGCAGTCTCTGGATTGTGCCGAAAAGTATATGAGTAAGAGGTCGACCAAGTTTCACTATTACGGAACCCAGTCACCCTGAGTGCGATATTAGCAGACGCACTGTACTCTTCGCCTGCTTCTATGGGTTCTGCATGGGCAGTTGGTGATAGACAATCCATGTGTAAACTAATGCTTTCAGAAAAACTGTCGGAGATCTCCCACCAATTCGCGTCCGCATCATTTTCTTCTAAACTACCGTCTACCTCCTCTTCGGCATGAGGGAGATAAGCATTACCGTTCAGGTCGAAGATTTCGAGGCGTATTTCGCCATCATAGCTTATGTCTCTCTTTGGATCATAGTTGTAAATAAAGAAAGAACCACCAAGATCGACAGCGCCGTTACCAGAATTATAAGAGAGGCTATCAATGGATACAGAAACCGAAACAAGTGGGTGACCCTCATCATCCACTATTTTCTTCGCCGCGTGGCCATCTATCGCTAACTGCGCGAAAACGCAAGGGGCAAGGCATAAGGAACATAACATCGCGATTGCGATGCCGATTGATTTTAATCTCATTTTTTCTCCTATTCAGTTGACATGCTTTGATAGCATATCGTAAAGTTGAGCGGGTTCCCTATCCTTGTTCGGTAGACCTTCCACCGGCTTAATAAAGATCGGGGCACCCTGGCGATCAAACCATAAGATCCCACACATAAAGTTGAGAAGGGCGCCCATCTTGAAATCTTATGTTTTGATCGTTAACGGTATTATACAACAAATTGCAAAGAGAGTCAAATATAAATTTGTATAATCCAATTAACCCCCTTTTTCGTCTTTATATTTAATGGTTTATTTTCTGTGCAAAGGAGGCAACGCTTTTGGACCGACATCTATTTTCTTCTCCGTCCTTTCCAAAAATCAGAATTATATCATTCACTTTTTCATTTTTATTCGTTGTTGCTTCCACTGTAAGTGCCGAAACACCCGTTAGCGAGGTTAAAGCATACCGCACTTATGAGAGTATTGAGATTGACGGCGATCTCACCGAATCGGATTGGCAAAAAGCAGAGCCGATAAAAAGGTTCATCCAAATTGAGCCGCATGAGGGTGAAGTCAGTTCTGAACCGATGGAAGTGCGAATCCTATACGACGACAAGAATATCTACTTCGGATTTATCTGTTTTGACTCAGATATTTCGAAACTTGTTGCAAACGAAATGCGTAGAGATGCCCGCGACATACACGAAAATGATAACGTATTTCTGCTACTGGATACATATAATGACAAACGGAGCGGTTTCTTCTTTCGCGCGAATGCATTGGGCGCAATTCAGGACAGAGCAATAACGAATAACGGAGATACGCTCAACGGTGACTGGGATGCTGTTGTGGCATGTAAATCCAAAATAAACGATACATCATGGACAACGGAGATCAGTATTCCATTTAGCCAGCTGCGTTTTAAGAAAAGCGATCCGATGAGTTGGGGGATAAACGTTGGTCGTGAACTCATTCGCAATCAGGAAGAGATGATATGGGCACCCGTGCCTGCTTCCTACGGGGGGTTGGCAAAATATAGAACGACAAATCTTGGCACGCTTAGTGGTCTCAAAGGAATTACGCCGTCTCGGAATTTGGAATTTCTTCCATACGTGCTACCCGGTATTACCCAAGAGAACGATGACGCTGCTGCACTTGAAACTACACGCCAATTCAAACTTGGGTTTGATGCGAAATACGGCATCACCTCTAACGTAATCGCTGACATCACCTATAACACTGATTTTGCACAAGTTGAGGCGGATCAGGAACAGGTTAATCTCACTCGTTTTAGCCTCTTCTTCCCGGAAAAACGTCCCTTCTTTTTGGAAGGGGCAGGACTTTTCGATTTCGGTGTGCCACGGCAAAGTTTTCGAAGACCTCCGCCGATGCTACTTTTTTATAGTCGACGTATTGGGTTAGCCGAAGGAAACGCTATTCCGATTATCTTCGGTGGAAAAGCCAGCGGCAAAATCGGTTCTTACGGAGTCGGTTTCCTTAATGTTCTTACAGATGAATTTTATGATGATCCAGTAGAAGAAGATCCAATTGACATTCCGCGCACCAATTATTCTGTCATCCGAGTTACAAAGGATGCTGCGGCAGGATCACGTTTCGGTATGATTGCTATCAATAAAGACGAATTCGGCAATTATAACCGTGCAGGTGGATTCGATTTTGAATTTCGTCCAAGCGATAGACTTGATGTGCGCGGGATGTGGGCACGTACCTTTTCGCCTGATATGTCTGGGAAAAATAACGCTTGGTACTTCGGCACGCGGTGGCGGAATGACATCTTGCGACTCGGAGGATCCTACACTGATATTGACGAAGATTTCGATCCTGCGGTCGGATACGTTCGGCAAACACGGATGCGCCAAATGCGAACTGATCTTCGTTTGACACCCAGACCGAATAAATATGGAATTCGTGAAATTTGGTCTGGACCAGAGGCAAACTATATCCTCACCCAAGATAATGAATTGGAAAGGTGGAACTTATCCTATACCCACTGGACATCATTTGCTACAGGCGACTCTATTATGCTTTTTGCGAGGCGTATGTTTGAACGACTTGACGAAGATTTTGAAATTCGAGAGGATGTGGTTATCCCAATTGGGGATTACCAATACAGCATCGTCGGGGGAAGGTTTTCAACGAGTGATAGCCGTGTTATTAGTACAACGACAAGTTTTGAATTGGGAAACTTTTATAACGGGCGAATTCGCAAATTTTCTGTTGATGGATCTCTGAAACCGAATGGACAAATCAGTCTACATTTAGACTACGAATTTAATCGTGTTAATCTACCTGTAGGTGATTTTGATGCTAACCTTTTCTCAGGTAGGTTCTATTATTCGTTTTCAACAACCCTATTTGCTAAGATGTTTGCACAGTGGAATACAGAGACGAACCTCGTGTCAACTAACTTTCTCGTCAATTACATCTATCGTCCGGGGAGCGATTTCTATTTTGTATTCAACCAAACTTATGACACTGACAAGACGACAAAGACAAGATTTCTGAATTCTACGGTGGTCGCGAAAATGACATTTTGGTGGAATCCGTAATCGAAACTTAATTCTAGTGCTTTGTCAACATATTATTGTAGGTCGCGATTCGGAGATCGAAATCAAGAAATCAACGGTATGAACGCCTATAGGCGTTCCCCGGGTATGAATGCCATTGGGCGAATACGCGTGTGGTATTCGCCATGATTCACCGCCTACCAATACCGTCTGCTCTTTGTAGGAGGGAACTCCGATTCCCGATTACATTCAAGAACCATCAATTAGCACTTGACAAAGCACTAGTACCTACGCACAAGAGTTTTTACCGTAGGTCGGGTTTCGTAAACTCTACCCGACCTACGGTAACTACGAAAATAAAAAAGTTGACATATACATTTAAATATGCTATAATTTATGCTTAATCAGTTTTATTAAGGTAAAAATTAGTTTTATCGCTTGAAAATGGCATTGATATCTGTTATACTATGATGTGAAGATAGACATTTTAACGAAATCTTAATTAACGACTCTATCGATTTACAAACTATCTCATAAACTCCGGTAAGTGTGTTGAACGCGCGCTATCGACATCACGAGATAAATTCTGGGAGGAAAGAGATGAGTAGAAGTTCCGATATTGTATACCAAATCCAACATCGTCGGGCAGAACGGAAAAAACCGAAGATTAATGCTCAATTGAAGAAAGTCAGTATTGATGAAAGTCAAAAAGGTGGTATAGCTGCCGCACAAGGGAGTAAACCGCCACCGATAACCGTGCAGAAAACAGGTGGTCGTAATTCTGTTGCTTTAACGTTTTCTGTCGGGCTGCACGTTGCCATCGCTTTGTTACTTGGGTTTCTATATATCAAAGACCAAATTGCAGCCGAAAGTCAACAACTTGCAGCTGCGTTCGTTCCTCAAGATCCGCCCCAAAGAGAACGCACCACAATTAAGACACGCCGTCGTCCGAAATTTGATGCTAAGCCACAACAAATAGAGGCACCGATTAAACGGACACCAGTGACGAATCCAAATATTCGACGGACACCAGGTGATTTTGAGCTTCCGACCACACCTGATACAGATTTAGGTCCCATAGGACCATCACTTGAAGGACCAAGAGTCAAAGCAATTCCGAAAGGTTTGAGAGGGCCTGTGCAACCCACACAACCCACAGTAAAACCTACATTTGAGAGACCTGCACAGCAAAACTCTTCGCTTGACGATCTTTCTAATACGACGAAATTAGATGGCGGACATACTTTAAAAGTCCCTGAAATTGATACGAAGCAACCAGGGTCTTCACCACCTAAGGCTAAATATGCACCGGAGCCAACTTATCCGAAAAATGCTAAACGTGCCAATAAGGAAGGAACCGTGACGTTAGAAGCAACTATCGGAAAAGATGGAGTTCCCAAAAATATTGTTGCGTTAACAAGCATTGGATTCGGTTTTGAAGAGGCAGCAATTGCAGCTTTGAAAAAGTGGAGATTTATTCCAGCTAAGGAAAAAGATAAAGATGTTGAAAAGAAGGTTAAATTAGATATAGTGTTTACGTTGGACGACTAATGGTGGTTTGCACGGCTGGCAGTAGGGTTTCTATTGTGATCGCGGCAAATTGTCTGAAACTACCACTATATTGGACTTTTCTTCATCTAACGAATTTTTAGTAGTCCTTTAGCTGCAAAATTGCGAATTAAAGTGACTATAGATTGCCGCGCAGTTTCACTGAGTTGTTTTTGCTCAAATGTGAGTTGCGCGGTTTCTGATTCCAAAGTTTCTGCTTGTGCAGCTGACATATTTTCAGAGAATCTATCCTGAATTGCAGGTGAGGCTTCGTTCAGGGCAAGTGCTAAGGTGTTTGGCTCTAAAACTTGCAGAAGCGTAATAATTGCTTCATCAGACACCTCAGCAAGGTCCTCAAATGTGAATAAGTGATCAGCAACGGTGTCAGATAATTCAGGTCGGCTTTTTTGCAGTGCCTCCATAAGTTGGTTCTGTTTTTCAAAATCAACTTGTGCGAGGAATTTTGCGACGTTTTTTGCTCCGTTACCAAAAAATAGTGTGCTTTGTAGTATACCTTGTATTGTGCCGACGAGATCATCCCAAATCTGTTCTGCCCGTGAGGTGTCAATCATCTCAGTTATTGCTAAATGTTCAGCAATTCGAACCTGTCTCTGAATTGGAAATTGTGCGAAGACTTCTTGTGCAAAAGCGGTAAGTGTTCCTTCTGACTGCTCTTTAGATGTCCCTTCTTCCCCAGTACGAGCAAGTGTTTTCCGAATCTCATCGGAACTCTCTGATGGAACTTTGCTGGTTGCAACATCTAACAACAATAAGAATACAGCGATGTCTGCATCTTCTACCTGCTCAAATGCTTGCATAATTACAGGCAACGGTGTTTTCTGAAATAAATCAGTTAGTTCTTGAAGTGAATCTTCATTTAAGAATGGCGCGGACACAACTCAACTCCTTTATCCCCTGAAACTATATCTCCCAATAGGAACGCCGTCTCCTCCGATTCGCTTAATGATTCCAAAGTTGTCGCAACGGAATCAGAGGGGACTACCAAAACTATCCCAACCCCCATATTGAAAACTCGATACATTTCTACTTCTTCTACACCCCCTTTTTGCTGGAGTAAATTGAAAATGGGTGGAACTTCCCAACTTTGCTTCTGGATTACTGCACGGCACGCTTCAGGTAGAATTCGCTCGACATTTCCGGGCAATCCCCCTCCTGTAATATGCGCAATTCCTTTGACTTCACACACCTCACGGAGTTTCAAGATAGATTTGACATAACTTTTGTGTGGTTTCAACAGTTCGTCTCCGACTGTTGACGATAGTTCTGGAAGATAAGTATCTACATCGTAGTTACAACGTTCAAATAAAATGCGTCGCGCAAGCGAATACCCGTTTGTATGTAATCCCGTTGAGGCTAAACCGATTAATTTATCTCCGGCTGCAATTCTTTCTCCTGTAATCAGTGCGTCTCTTTCTACAACTCCTACGATTGTTCCTACCAAGTCGTATTCCCCTGGCGCATAAAAACCGGGAAGTTCTGCTGTCTCTCCACCGATTAACGCACAACCAATTTCCCTACATCCCGAAGCGAGTCCTGTAATAATCTGTTCAAAAACCAACGGTTCCAGTTTTCCGATGCCGATATAATCCAAAAAGAAAAGTGGCTCGGCACCCTGTACAACTATATCATTGCCGCAATGTGCAACAATATCATACCCTACGGTATCGTGTTTGTCAGCTTGGAAGGCAACCTTCAACTTTGTGCCGACACTATCCGTGCTGGAAACAAGAATAGGTTGCTCATAAGTTCCGAGTGCGAATAATCCACCGAAACTTCCTACGTTGCTGAGAACTTCGGATCGATACGTGGTTTCCATGATTCCCCGTATCCGGTGCATAGCCTTGGATTCTGCTTCAAATGACACACCTGCATCGGCATAGGTCAACGGTTTTTTATCTGTCATCCTATTTACCTTATCTTTCTGAATTTTTTGGACCAAATAGTTGGGTGTTAGCGTCTTGGGTTTTTGATTTTCCTGATTGTGACCTATGGCGCACGATTAATCCTTTCAAAAGACTAACGACTAAAAAGAAAACAGTTATGACGATGGCACCAAGGATTCCATAATACTGTGCATCTTCTTCTGGCATATTAGGTCTCACATTTTGAATTACAATAGGGAGCAGCCAATGCAAAATCATACCGAGAATAGAATACATTAAGACTATTTTTAACGTAGACGTGCCTTGCGCCGTACCGAGCGATGTCCTCATTACTCGCCCTATCCCCATCCTATTTCTTGCGCGTATTGAATTGTGGCGATCTTGCAAGGTTTTTCTCGGAGAATTCTTTTTCTTATTTTGGTTTGGTGGCACGTATGGTGGGGGAATAAATACCATAGCATTTTCCTTATTCACAGTGGAATCGGTTTGTTTTCTATGTTATTTGATTTTCACTCAAAACTTTCTACTCTATATTCACTGTTTCTAAACACAAATTAACAAAAGTTAATCTATAATTAATGGTAATTGGCGAGGTATACCTTCATTTGTGACAGAATAATTCCCATCAAAACATGCAGTACAAAAATTGTCACGTTCTTTCACTCCCTTTAACATCCCCTCAATACTGACATATCCTAAACTATCAGCGCGAATATATTTACGAATCTCCTCAGTAGTATGTTTACTTGCTATCAGTTCTGATCGGGTAGGTGTATCAACCCCATAAAAGCATGGATATTTATTCGGTGGTGATGCTATACGGACATGAACAGCCGTTGCTCCACCTTGACGTACTATTTTGACGAGTTTTCGGCTGTTTGTTCCACGCATGATTGAATCATCAACCACCACAACCCGTTTTCCATTAAGGACTTCACGAATTGGATTCAACTTCACCTTCACCATGAGTTCTCTAATATCCTGCGTAGGATTCATAAAGGATCTACCGACATAGGTATTTCTTGACAACCCGAGATCAAAGGTAATGCCAGATTCTTCTGCGTAGCCAAGGGCAGCTATTGTTGCTGAGTCGGGGACAGGAATTACGACATCCGCTTTCACAGGGTGCTCGCGCGCAAGTTGCCTACCGAATTCACGGCGTGTGCTGTTCACACCTTGTCCAAACATCATGCTGTCTGGACGGGCAAGGTAGATATATTCAAAGATGCATTGAGATAAACTGGATTGTTGTGGTGAAAAACGGAAAGATTCCACCCCGAGATGTTTGGAACGCATGGTAACCAATTCACCAGGTTCAACCTCACGTATTGGCTCTGCCTCAATTACGTCAAGGGCACATGTCTCAGAGGCTAATACATAAGCTTCTCCAAGTTTACCGATCCACAACGGACGAAACCCGTGTGGATCACGCGCACCCATCAGCGTTGTCTTGTCAAGGACAACGAACGAGTAAGCCCCCTCAACTGCCCGAAACGCATCAAAAATTCTGTCTTCTAAACTATCTTGACGGGAATGTGCTATCAGATGAAAGACTACCTCTGTATCCAAACTTGTGCTGAAAATTGAGCCTATATTCTCAAGATGGTTTCGAATCTGAGATGCGTTGATTAAGTTACCGTTATGCCCCAAAGCAAGTTTTCCTTGCTTATAATTACGTACCAAAGGTTGAGCATTTTCAAGCGTGCTTTCACCTGCTGTTGAATACCGGTTATGTCCAATTGCTATGTGTCCAGTTAACTTTGCTAAAACATCGGTGTTAAACACAGCATCAACAAGTCCCATTCCGTGGTGAGACAAAATGTTTTCACCATCAGATACGACAATTCCGCTACTCTCCTGTCCTCGATGCTGAAGCGCGCGTAACCCTAAATAGGTTAATTCTACCGCTTTTGGGTGTCCAAAAACACCAAATACGCCGCATTCATCCTTCGGCTTATCATACTGCATTGTCAGGCATACCTCCGCTACGCGAGCGAATCCGTACAGCACATGGATCAGACCTCATTCAAAAACACAATCTTCGTGGTAACTAAAAACAGAATACCATCAGAAACGGATATGTGTAATTATTTACGTTTCTTGGGCGTTGACATCTACATCTTCTATTTTCGATAGTCGATACCCTAAAATTGCACCAATCGGTATCGCTATGACATATAAAATTTCAACTGGAAATTGGAGCGTTAACCAAGCTCGAATCGGTAAGGATAAAAGGAAAGCAAGCGTTTTAAAAACTGGGAGAATCAATACAAGAATAACATTCTGCGTTCCAAAAATTTCCCATGGGATATTCTGTAGTGCAAGTAGAAATACAATTGCAGGCGCACCCAAAAAAGCACCTGAGCAGACCGGTTTGAAGGGAATATCAACTCCGAATTTTCGACCAACAAATCTAATTCCTTCACTCACCCCCACTACAATTACACCGTAAGTGCATCCTATGGATATTAACAAGAACAATCCTACCCAAAATCCATGCATAATCCGTTCATTAATAAGTGTTTGCCATAAGAACGCTTTAAAAATTAGTAGATATATTAAACTGCCAGCAACCGTTATCACACCTCCGATAGCGATTTGGCTTAACGTTAGTAGGATGCAATTCTTTCTCGACATTTCATCTCCTTATCCATAAATTCTTATGTTTTAAGTATATCATAGTGTCATAAATATGTCAAGATTTTCGGAGATGTAACCAGAGCCTTTCAATTGTCGAGTTTTCTCATTAATTATATTGTAGGAGGGAACTTCGATTCCCGACTATCATTGTGTTTTGTCGCTATTCGGAGATCGCTCCTACAAGAAATCTATGTAGCATGTGCGATTATTGGAGAATTGAATGGCTTTGGAGATGTAACGTGTATATCTTGTTCTTAAGTTTTAAGAAAATATTTCATTTTTTTTGAAGAAAAATGTCTGATTTACAACAAAAATTCTGGAGTAGCAAATCTAAATTTACCTTGCATTGATGCGAATTTAATGATAGTATAATAATCATGTCAACGCCTTGTATGTGATTAGCGTTACACTTGGATATAAATTAGATTTCACGACAGGAGACTAAAAATGTTGACAAAAATAAATGTACTCATAGCACACTTTTTGTGCATACTCCTTGTGGCAACGCTAACAGGATGTTATATTGATGCAGACGATGATAACGACAATATTGACCGTGAACCCCCTGCAATCCCGCGAGGTGTTAGAACTATTACAGGTGATGAATACGTACGCATTGAGTGGTACCCGAACGCTGAATTTGATTTAGAAGGTTACACTGTCTGGCGCAGTGAAAATAACAATGACTTTGAGGCAATTTCTGATCTGCCTCCTGGTACCTCACATTATACAGATCGAGATGTGCGGAACGGCAGAACATATTACTATGCTGTTTCTGCTTACGATATAACAGGTAATGAAAGTGAACTAAGCCCTGAAAATGCTTGGGATACACCGCGACCAGAAGGTAGAAACGTTACATTAGATGATTTTCAACTTGCACCTGATCGCAGCGGTTTTGATTTTTCACATCCCCGTAAAGGAAGTACCGCATGGGATGACAGAACGACAGATGTCTATTTCGGTTTAGATACTGAGGTAAATATTACCTACCTCTATTCAGACAACGAAACTGCGATGCAAGATTTGGGTTATCAAGAAGATTTTGATGGTGTTGATGTTGTTCCAGAATACGGCTATACTACGTTATTCGTTGAACTCATTGAAGGGCATATTTATGCGATTTATACCCCTGATGGGAACTTCGCCAAAATTCATGTTCGCAAACTGTTTGATGACGCGGTTGTCTTTGATTGGGCATACCAAACTGATCCAGAGAATATACAATTAGCACCTGCGTTGCCCGTTAAGCAAAAATAGTGTCTGATTTTGGGCTTTTGAATATATCGTAAATATCAATGAAACATTTAAATTGGCGCGTCTTGCTTTGTAAGCGCGCCAATTTAGGTGGATTGTTGTTTTTAAATCTATTATAGACTTCGGAATGCTATCAGCGCGAAACCGAAAGGAGGGATTTTGAAAAAGTTTCTAATTTTGTTATTGTTTACTTTTTTTATTACAGTTAATACCCAAATAGAGGTATCGGCAGTTGAACATCAGTCTCCTGACAAGAAGCAGATTTCGAAACAGTGGGGTTCAAGTGCGAAAAAAGATGCCGATACTGAACCGATCTACCCGCTATTCCGTTCTCATGGCGACCAATATTATCCTGCGCGAAGTCCTAAGAAAGCATTGTTGTTATCAGCAACTATGCCCGGTTTAGGGCAGGCTTACGCCGAAAGCTACCTCAAAGCCACACTTTTTCTTACGGCAGAGATAGGTGTCTTTTCATTAGCAAGTTATAATATTGCGCGTGCTTTACATTATAGAAACCATGATACATTTGGTACAGGATTCTATGATGAGAGGACAACCAATTTCTTGACCAAGGACCAGGTCAGATCAAGGATGACAGATCATAGCATCCGTGGGTCTATTTTCCTGATTGTGGGTATCGGATTGCACGCATGGAATATCCTTGATGCATCAAAAACAGCTGAAGATTATAATAATCGAAGAATTTCCGTGCAAATGCAACAAACTAAGCAGGGAAACGCTCTTATTTTCACGCATAGGTTTTAGTTTGTCTGCGATCAATGTTGTGTTGTTGATAAAATCAATGATGTCTTATATCTTGGCTGACATCTATTTTCTGTTAGGACACCTCGCAAATGAAAATCAGTTCTTGATGTATAAGAGATGGACATATCTCTGGAGTTGTTAATGTGAATTATGCGAAGTGTTTGTTAATCATTTTTTTATTTATAGGGATAAGTCTACCAATATCCGATATACTTTCTGAAGATGCAAAAACAGCAAGTGGCAATGCGAACAACGAGAAAAATGGGGAAATCCCACTTATAGATGTTCAAGACGTTTCTCAAAATCCGCTGAGGGTCGGTGAAAGATTAACATACAATATCAAGGTATCATGGGTTCCAGTTTCTGCCGGAAAACGAGTTGACCATATTGAGAGGAAGATGTCGTTTAACAGGAAAAGGGTATATCATATTACCTCTCAAGTAAAAACAAGTGCTGTCGCCTCCAGAATACACCGTTTTCAGAATCGTCAGTCTACTTTTCTGAACACTGTAGGGTACTTTCCACTTAGTTTCAGAAACCAACTTCAGGATAAAAAATATAGAGCCCGCGTTGAGATCAATTTTCAAGACAGAGAAACGGAATATAAAAAAATCTCGCAGCATAACTCAAAAGCACCAGAGAAACATGAGAAAAAAATGATAGAAACCCCATTCGGCACACAAGATGAACTTTCTATGATCTACTTTCTTCGGTGTAAAAAATTGGTGCCAGGCGAAACTTACTTCTTCCCGCTAATTAGCAAAGCTAAGGTCGCAAAAGTAAGCATTAGTGTAAGACAGGGGGAAGTGTTAAAGGTCAAAGGCTTAGGTCGTGTCAGAACACTTGTGGTCCGCACCTCACACGGTTATCAACTCTGGTTGACCGATGATCCTCGCCATATCCCTGTCAAAATTGAGGCAGAAGCAAAAATTGGTAAAATGAAAGCAAACCTTGAAAAAATTGAATTTATAAGATAAACAGTTCGGTTATTAGATGTGAAAAGACAGAACCATTCTATTGTTTTATAGAAGACATTATTACGTTTAATTGTGAGTGGTAATTGGTCTAATAAATCTAAAGTTCGTAGGTCCAAATCAACGCTGAATGCTCTTTTGGGCATTCAGCGGGTAGAGCGCAGCGAAACCCGACAATATCAAGATTTCAAGTCAAACCTGGCGGGTTTCAAGGAAATCACAGGAACAGTCCAAGCAAGTTTTGAAAAGTATCTCAGTCCCAACATGTCGGGTTTCACTTCGCTCTACCCATAACTGTTAACTTAAGGATTTTCTAAACATGGTAACCTTCTTTAGTCCCGTAGGGACGCAATATTTATAGAATTATGTTCAACTCACCTTTTTAGTCCCGTAGGGACGCAATGTTTATGGACTTGTCATTAGTATCCACATATCGTCCCTACGGGACTAAAGAGGGCGTTTATTTCATTTTTCTATAAACATATCGTCCCTACGGGACTGAAATGTGAAATGTGGACATTCCCAATCGTCAAACCAATTCAGAAGGGTTTTAGAACAAGAAATATTTTCTTAAGTTGACACCCGCTGAATGCCATAAAGGTATTCATAGCGTTAATTTATGGGTTTCGCTTCGCTCTACCCGAACTACAAATTACTACCATAGAAGCGAAAAACATACATTTTATAATCCAGTTATCGAACAACAAGGAACGGTTCGTGCAAGAGTATTTACGAAAAACTAAAAATTATCAGAAATTGATTGAATGCCTTAAGAATGGAGAAGATCCTCCCTGGCTCAGAGGATTACTCAACGCTTCAACTTCTTATTTTTTGGCGACGCTAATAGAAGATTTCCCAAACAGATCTTTCCTCATCGTATTTCCCTCACACCGAGAAGCAGAACAGGTGTTGGAGGAGGTGCGCGCGTTTCATGACCACAGTTCTCAACACGGGAATGCTGAACCAACTGTTCCACAAATTGACTTACATCTCTTTCCCGCGTGGCAAAATACACTTTTTGAAGGTGTCTCACCAAGCAAAAACATCTGCGTTGATCGGATGCGTTGTCTGCATAGTCTTATTGCAAAGAAAAATAGCAATCCAGAAACTGATGCTTCTCTGATCACCCCACATAGTGTCGTGTTTACCACTGTCAGAGGGTTATCCTACAAACTCCCACTACGTGATACATTAACTTCAGCATGTCGCACTATTGAAATTGGTGATGAGATAGAGTTCTATGATCTTGTTACATTTCTCATTCGCAGCGGATACCGACAAGTTGAATTGGTCGAAGTAAAGGGTGAATTTGCACACAGAGGGGATATTTTAGATGTGTATCCGCTTACCTCCGATGCTCCTGTTCGGCTTGATTTTTTTGGAGATGAACTGGATGACATTCGCCTATTCGACCCGACCTCACAAGTTTCAATTGAGCAAAAAAAATCAGTTGTTATCACACCGATGTCTGAAGTTTGCCTCGCTGACATCTCTATGCCGCATTGGAAATCACAAACCGAACAACTGATGAAACAAACAGAAAATTCTCCGGATTTCATAAATACCATTCGGGAGATGACGCAGCTCTTAGAAGATTTTCTTAAACGGGCACAGTCCAAAAGTCTGGATGTAATTGAAGAACCGCCCGTTGAGATTGACGGGATTGAAGCATTTCTACCTATGCTATTTCCGCAAACAGAACTATTGACCGATTACATGCCAGATGAAACAATTGTTGTTATGGTGGAACCGCGGTGGCAAACACGAGAAGCAGAACAGATGCACGATCAATTACAGGAAATATATGATCGGAGATTGGCAGAAGGTAAATTGATGCCTACTCTTGAAAATCTGTTGATTTCCGTTGATACGCTTCAGTCTGAATTGGAGAACTACACAAGCATTCCTATCTCTTTAGCGTCTTTAGCATCCGAACAAGAAGCTGATTTAAATGAATCAACGGATGTCTCAGAAGTAGATTTTGATATGGAATCACTCGGACTCGGTAGGGGTAACTACCAGATGGTCATTGATTATATCAAAAGGTGGTCAGTTAAAGGGTATTTTGTCAACGTTTTCTGTGAAACACCGCAGCAGTCAAAACGGGTATTAGAGATGTTAATTGAGCGCGAACTACCACCTGAGCAAATTTCTGTATCTGTCGGGTTTATCTCAGAAGGTTTTCTGAGTGAATCTCTCAAACTTGTTGTCATCTCAGAAAATGAGATTTTTGGTAATCGTCAGCGGCGAGTTGCCTCACCAAAACGCTACAAAAACGGTGCGCCTATTTTAAGCCTTGTAGACATGAAGGTTGGAGACTACGTTGTTCACATTTCTCACGGCATCGCAATTTACGAAGGCATTCGCCGTATGGATATAGACGGTCAATCTCAAGATTTCCTCATTCTTAAGTATAAGGAAGATGACAAACTCTATGTACCAACCTACCAAGTTGACCTTGTTCAGAAGTATATTGGAAACAAAGATGAATCATATCAACCGAACATAGATCATCTTGGTGGTAAATCTTGGCAAACGAAGAAGGGACGTGCTAAAGCTGCTGTTGAAGAGATGGCAGGTGAGCTGCTAAAACTATACGCTGCTCGGCAAGCGAATGAAGGCTACGGTTTTCCAGCAGAAGTGCCGTGGGAAGGTGAATTTGAAGCACTCTTTCCTTTTCAAGAAACGGATGACCAACTCCAAGCCATTGAAGACGTTAAAACTGATATGGAGACTGAAAGACCGATGGATCGGCTCATCTGCGGAGATGTTGGTTACGGTAAGACCGAAGTTGCATTGCGTGCTGCATTCAAAGCGGTAATGGCAGAAAAGCAGGTGGCACTACTTGTACCAACAACTATACTTGCACTGCAGCACTACGACACCTTTGAAAAACGTTTCAAACCATTCCCTATCCACATTGAAATGTTAAACCGTTTCCGCAGCCAAAAGGAGATAAAATCTGTTAAAGAGAGACTTGCAGATGGTGCCGTAGACATTGTTATCGGCACGCACTCACTGCTTTCCGATACTGTTTCTTTTGACAATCTCGGACTGCTCATCGTTGATGAAGAGCACCGCTTTGGTGTGAAGCACAAAGAAAAAATCAAGCAGTTTAAAGAAACAGTAGATGTTCTCACGCTTACTGCTACGCCGATTCCGCGTACTTTACACATGTCGCTTGTTGGTATCAGGGATTTCAGTATTATCAATACACCTCCAGCGAACCGTTTACCGATTCAAACGCATGTTATGCCTTATAATTCTAAGATAATCCGAGATGCTATTATGAATGAGTTAGCAAGAGACGGACAAGTTTTTTTCGTCCACAACCGTGTTCAGAATATCGCAATTATCGCCAAAACCATACAAGAACTTGTTCCGAATGCACGCGTTGCTATCGCTCACGGACAAATGCCTGAACGCGAATTGGAAAACGTCATGTTAGAGTTTGTCCGTCATAAACACGATATCCTTGTCTGTACCATGATTATTGAATCAGGATTAGACATTCCTAACGTTAATACCATTATGATAAATAGAGCAGATGCTTTCGGATTAGCACAGTTATATCAACTCCGTGGTCGGGTTGGACGCGCTGATGAACAGGCTTACGGTTACCTTTTCTACCCACAAGATAAACCGATTACTGAAGGTGCACAGAAACGCCTCCGTGTCATAGAAGAATTTACAGATCTCGGCTCCGGTTTCAAAATCGCACTGAGAGATTTAGAAATACGAGGGGCGGGAAACATACTCGGAGCACAACAACATGGACATATTACAAATGTTGGTTACGAACTCTACTGTAAACTACTTGATGACGCTGTCCGAAAACTAAAAGGTGAAAAGGTTGAAGAAGAAATAGAAACCAGTATCAATTTACCTATAGAAGCATTTCTCCCTGACGACTATATCCCTGACAGCCGCCAGAAAATATCTATCTACAAGAAAATTTCAGCACTAAAAACTGATACTGATAAGCACGAATTGACCAACGAACTTAAGGACAGGTATGGAGATATACCAGAACCTGTTGAGATGTTACTTGAAATCTCAAGTATCAAACAGCTTTGTCAAAAGCTCGGTATTACAGCCATTGTGGCAGGTGGTAATCGTATTAAAGTAACCTTTGATGAACACAAGCCGCGAATAGATGTGGCACGGTTCGTTGAGACAGTTCAGGAAAATCCACAACTTGAATTACGTCCACCAGCGCAACTGATGGTTGGTATAGAAAATCTAACTGGCAAAAAGTTATTAACCGAATTACAACGAATTTTAAGTATATTTATTGTTTCTGATTGAATATATGGTAAATTTTACAATTAACTTTACATTTTGATTTGTGAATCAACGCCAAATGCGCTTGGCAGAATACGCGTTTGGTATTCTGCATGATTTGGCGGGAGGGAACTCCGATTTCCGACTAACATTGAGTTTGGTAGCGATTCGGAGATCGCTCCTACAAATATTGAAAGGAGAATTCCAAAGTGAAAAAAAATATTGTTGTTGTCGCAGCAGTTGTTACAACTTGTCTGCTCACGTGGTCTCTTGTCCGTTCCGACAACCACGAATCTGCACCAGAAGAGGTTGACAAGAGCCAGCTCATTATTGCTGAATACAAGTGGGATGGTGAACTCCACCAGATTTCTCTTGCAGAACTGGAAGAAGCCATTGCTGAATTGCCGACCTACCGCCAGCGAAATTATGCTACGAAAGCGGGTAAAGCGGAATACTTAGAGGATTATATTGATGAAAAACTGAAACTGCACCAAGCAAGGGATGCAGGTTTTCACGAACTTCTTGAACACCTCAAAAAATTGGACGATTATACCCATCAACTTATGGTTGAAAAACTTACCGAAATAGAAGTTGATGAAAAGGTGTCTTACACTGATGATGACCTTAAGCTATACTATGATATCCACAAGAGTGAATACATTGAATCTGCTAAGGTGCGAGCAACATGTATTTCCCTTGATGACGAAGACTTAGCCAATGAAACTTTAGACCAGATTAAAGCGGGAACAGATATAGTTGAAATGGCAAAGAAACTTTTTGAGGAAAAGAAATTGGCTGACGGTCCTGGCAGCACCAGCGAAGAAGATCCTGGTAATACGTTCTTCTTTACCAAAGACCAATCACCGATTTGGTCTGAATTTATTGACGCAGTTTTTGAAATGGAAAATGGTGAAATGACCGATGCTGTTTTTGAAACAGATGTCAATGAAGAAACATATTACCTCATTTTCCGTAAAGAGGAACATCAGCCAGAACGGCAAAAGGAATTAGAGGAAGTCAGATCCGATATTGAACGAAAAGTTCAACGAGAGATGAAACGATCCCGTATCCTTTCATGGGTTGAAGGAATCACGCTGATGGCAAAACTTAAAACCTACCCTGAGAACATTCCTGAACCTATTCAACCCGAAGCAGTGGAAGAGGAATCCGATACATCTGAGGAGTAGTTTCAATAACATTTATTTTTAAGGAGATAGTATTAATGAAAAAATATACGAGTATTCCCTTCATTTTCTTATTTGCTCTTCTTGCCACAGTTCCCTTCTTATATAGTTGTGGTGATAAAGCAATTGGGGCAGATGGAACTGTCATCGCTGAATTCGAGTGGAACGGAAAACAACGAATCACACTTGAAGAAATGATGCAGGAAATTAGCGAACTTCCTGAATACAAACAACGTCAATACCAAGACAAAGAGGGGCTTGAAGAATACATGACTCTCATGGCAGAAAGCCGTTTAATTCTCAGTCTTGCCAAAGACCAGAAACTCAACGAGGATGAGGAAATCATCAAAAAGGTCCAAGATTATCTTCATGAGTTAATGGTTGACAGGATTACAGAACAGGAAGTTGATAGCAAACTTTTCTTTTCTGAGGATGATTATATAGCCTATTATGATGGTCACAAAGAAGATTATGTCCGTCCTGCACAGGTTAAGTTGATGTGCATCACGCTTATGAACAAAGAGCGTGCAGATGAGGTTTTTGCTGAAATCAAAGCGGGCAAAGATTTCGCTGTCGCAGCACAAGAACTTTCTGACAGAGGTGAATTAGTGGGACCTGGTGCAAATCCAGCCTCACCTGGTGATACCGATTTCATTAGTAAAAACTCTTATCCTCCCGGAACGGAACCTTTTATGGATGCAGCCTTCGCGGCAGAGATTGACACACTCCATCCATCTGTCATTGAGGTTGAGGTGCAGGGAGAGAAATACTACATGATGTTTGTTAAGAAAGAGGCAAGAGATGCATTTCAGAGACCCTTTGAAGAAGAGGATGTCCGTAAAAACGTCATAAGAAAAGTTGAACGGGAAGGACGGGATGCTCAAATGCAAGCATGGATTGACGAACTCCGAGAACGTGCCGAAGTTAAAACCTTCATAGACCGTATCCCGGAAGATGAACCCGTTGAAGCGGAATCTGAAAATCCTTCTGAAGAAACAACACCAGAGGAATAGATTCTTATTCAGAGAGTTGTTAGATAGTACGGGCGGCACTAAGCTATCCGCCCGTCTTACTTTTACAGATTGTCTCACTGTGGAGGTATTCTCATGAAACCTAAGACGATCATTTTTTTATTGCTAATTACGGTGCTAATCTGCAGTAGTTTGACCCCTACGTTCGCGAGGGTATTCGATAAAATTATCGCCTACGTTAACGATGATGTTATTACTAAGCGACGACTTGATACATTGGTTAAAGAGTATGCCTTTGAACTTCAGCAAGTTCATCGATACACCGAAAGTGAAGCACTAAAAGAAGCTGAAAAACAACGGGCTGAGCTGCTTGATAGACTCATCCGCCAAAGGCTACTGTTAGAAGCAGCTTTAACGCTAAAGATCCAAGTCACCGATGCTGAAATTGAGAACCATATCCAAGAGTTTAGGACAAAATTCCAGATTTCATCAGACGAAGAGTTTAAAAAACTGCTTAACCGTGATGGCTTGACGATCGTAGCATATCGTGAACGAATTCAACGGGATCTGATGGCGGAAAAACTTGTTATGGGCAGAATCTTGCCAAGGCTCCAAGTGCGCGACAGTGAGATTCAGAAATTTTATGAAGAAAACAGGGACCAACTTCCAACTAAAGCTGATAGAATCAGTTTGCGCCAAATATTCATTGCTTTCAAACCGACCGAAAAAGACAAAAAAGTAACTGCGGATACGGTGAATCAAGCATTTGAAGAAATACGATCAGATAAAACTCGGTTTGAAGAGATTGCACGCCGTATTACCTCAAAGGAAAATCCAGATTCCCAAGCAGGATCCCTCATAGAGACTACTCCCGCTGAAATACTCACATATCCGGCGGCTTTTTTGAATGTTCTGGCAAAACTCAAGGCAGGGGAAGTCAGCGATCCGATTGAAACAGAAGCAGGTTTCCATGTTTTTATGATTGAAACACGGACTGATGAGAAAATTATGTTTCGTCATTTGATTGTTCCATTTCCATTTAGTGAGGAGGCTTTACAGGCTGCGCGCGAACGAGCAGTACAAATTTACAAAAAATTAGACGCTGGGGAAAAGTTTGATGTTTTGGCAAAGGAACATTCAGATGATATGGAAACTCGTGAAAAGGGTGGTGACCTTGGGGTGCATATCCTTACTGAATTAGATCCTAAAACCCGTAAAGTTATTGAATCTCTTGAGATTGGAAAACACAGTGAACCATTTGAAACCGAAATTGGTGTCTACATCTATAAAGTTGATGAGCGCAAAATGCCCGAATTGACTCAGCAAGAGAAGCAGCAAATTATCGTTATTTTACGTCAACAACTTTTTGAAAAAGAATGGACTGCCTATACTGACTCGCTTCTTGAAAACGCCTATATTAAAATCAAGTCTGATGCAGTGTCTACTACTCCAACTCCAGATTCAAAGGATAACTAACCAATTTAACTCAACCTTATGATTATATGGCATTATTTCGTAGGTCCAAATCAACGCAGCATGCACTGTTGGCATGCTGCGGGTAGAGCGAAGCGAAACCCGCAGCCGTCAATTTAACGGATAAATCTGTTGTGGTAGTGTCTTCAGTCCCGTAGGGACGATATGTTTATAGATCACGATCGAACAAGGTCTCTTTAGTCCCGTAGGGACGATATGTGAGAACAAAGACATTAGGTAAACATATCGTTCCTACGGAACTCAAGAGAAGGTTAACATTTTTTCTATAAACA
>JAPPCZ010000082.1 GCA_028824685.1 Candidatus Poribacteria bacterium | reverse complement strand
TCAATTCACGCAGTCCGTCAACAAATGTACCCAGATAAGTGCGTGTGACATCACCGAACACTTTACCTCGGGCAACCCTTGTCTTGGCATCGTTATAACCATGCACATAAAAGAATTCAAGATTTTCTGCGTTTGCGAGATCGAAAGCTATGTACCTGCCATCAGCGGAATATGCGTATTCTTGAAATATCCCGTCAGTATCTATGTAGCTGCCGAACAAATTACCTGCCGAGTTGACAAAATCGGCGAATGTAGCTGTTGCCCCGGGGAACTCAAGGATTATGTCTCCTGTAAATCCACGCGGAACACCATCAACATCTATCCAAGTACCCGTCAATACTCCCGTCGCGTCAGAAATCCCGTATATCTCTGTTTGCACAGCATTGGGGAAATCGTATTGACGTAACTCACCATTTTCTAAGATAATACCGTGGTGTAACCCCTCGCTATCTTCGTAGTAGCCCGCAGCGCGCCCATCATTACCAAGCGCATAGAAATACGTGTTTTGAGCACTAGGGTATTCGTAGGTCACAAAAACACCATCGATGAGTGTAAAAGCGACCTCTTTTTCACCATCAGCACTTTTCGTATAGCCAGCGTAATCCTCAAAGTCGCTGCTTGCTGTCAGTGCTAAAAAATCTACATCCGGAACGTCGATCGTTTCAAATGTATAGTTCTCACTGGCGGATCCGACACCGGGTCCATCGCCAACCTGTGCAGTGGTGGTCGGTAAGAAAAAAGAATTGAGACATAGAAACAACATGAACGTGTAAAACATAAAACTGGTTTTAATTTGAGTATACATAACGAAAACCTCCTTTAATGATGGATTCCCTCACAAGCAAGGGTAACACAGCCTAACAAACTACGCCACACAAATGCCTGTGGATAATGAATCCTACTTTAGAATGAGCATCCGCCGTGTCTGCTGGAAAGCGGGTGTTGTCAGCTGGTAAAAATAGACACCACTCGAAACGCGTTCGCCAAGGGCATTACGCCCATCCCAATACGCCGCACGTCCTTGACTATTATAAAAACCTGCGGATTGAAAACCGAGCGAAAGTGACCGTATCACCTTACCGGTTGTATCATAAATGGAGACCGATATAGGACTGTCTTGTGAAAGTTGATATGGAATCCATGTCTCCGGATTAAACGGGTTCGGATAGTTCTGTAACAACTGATTCTGATTCGGTTTACCGATGCTATCAAGTTTGATAGACAGAACAGCGTTTGCAAGGTGCGCGGGTGTCACTTTAAAGCTGCGGGTCTGTGATTCAAAGTTTCCATCAGTGCCGATGACGTGAACTTCAAGGATGTCTCCAACTTGAACGACGCTGCGCCGCGTTAAGTCGGCAGTTGCAGCAGCGAAATAATCACCTTGCACGGCGGCTGTTATTGTGCTGTTTGTTCTCAGGTTGCGGACGATGACTTGATAGCCGTCAAACGCTGATTTCCCTTCCAAATGCCCACTGACAACAAACGCCCACGTTTCCTGTGCCTTGGATATGGCAGGTGCTGCAGCAATCTCGGTTTGATTCGTCCAAGGTGCTCCAACGAAAGCAAAGTTGCGCGTCTGTGGCACATTGACGATATAGCCTTGTCCCCCTTCAATTGGGAAACCGTCATTGGGTGCGTCTGGTGTCCACCCGATGAAACGTTGATTTTCAGCATCAAGTGCTATTACAACTGTCGCACCAGCTATACCCACGAGTGATTTTGCAGTCATTGGTGTTGGCGATGCTAACGGCACAGAAAGCATATTCAATCCTTTCGTTAACGAAACATTAAAATGGTTGCTAAAATGATCGCTTACGGCTTTGTCAACGGGTGTTCCGGCAAAGCCGTGTCTGCGTCCATCCGCTGTGTCGTAAAAGCCGACAATACTTCCATCCTGATTAACATTTCGGACGACAGTGATAACACTGCCTGGGATCCGTATTTCATGGAGGTCACCGCTGGGCAGAAGGATATAGGAACGTAGAATATCGTTTTCAGCTTTGGCTCTGAATCCTACAACACCGACATCAGTGATGGTGTTCACAAATAGAAATTCAAGATTCGGCACATTTGGAACATCTATAGTGATAAAACTACCGTCAGGGTTACGCATAAATCCGTGAAACATTCCATCGGCATCCCTGTAGCTGCCAACGACAACACCCGCAGCGTTGACAAAGTCACCATAAGTTGCTACTGCTCCAGGGAACATAAATGACAGATCCCCTGAAAAAGCGCGAGAGACCCCTGCTTCATCGACGGCATTACCGCTTAGTGCCCCCGTTTCATCACTAATACCGTAGATGAACGTCTGGGCGGCACCCGGAAAATCGTATTGTTTCAACTCACCATTTTCGTCTAATACGACACCGTGGTAAAGCCCATCACTATCCTTATAGTGTCCTGCAGCAACACCATTATTACCGAGCGCAAAGAAATGCGTTTTCTGTGAACCGGGAAAATCATAGGTCGTAAAAACACCATTTATGAGCGTAAAGCCGATTTCTTTTTCACCATCAGCACTTTTCGTGTAGCCTGCGTAATCTCCAAAGTCGCTACTCGCCGTCAACTCTAAAAAATCTACACCTGGAACAGCAATCGTTTCATAAGTATAGTTAGTGCTGCCGGATTCGGTGTCTTGAGCAGCGATGTTCATGAGAAAAAATGCATTAAAGCATATAAACAGTGTAAACGTGTAAAATAAAAAATTGGTTCTAATACGAGTATGCATAACGAAAACCTCACTTAAAGTATTTTATTCAAAGATGAAAATAATATGTTATAGTAAATTATGTAAATTAATTCACATATATTCTGTAGGAGCGATCTCCGAATCGCGACGCAACCGCTAATAGTCGGGAATCAGAGTTCCCTCCTACAATATAATTAATTGGGAGAAACTCGACAATTGAATGGCTCTGCCAAACAGACAAGAAGTATTGCATCTGTCCTCTTTATTTCCTTAGAAACTCTGCGATGTGAAAATCATTCATCCCAAGGCAACGGCACGCCGAGACGTTCACTCGCTGCACGTGCGGATGATTGCTCCATTTCGCCATAGCGTATGCCTTCACGTCTATGTAATTCTGTCCGTTCTATTTCAATTGCCCCAGGTAACAGTGCTTGATCTGTTCCGGGCAAAGGTTCATAAGTTTCACGGACATCACGTACCAACCGATCAACTTCAGCATGGAAAACATCGGGTGGCAAAATAGATTCAATATCTATGGCGAGTACCATACCGCCATGACGATGGGCACCACTCCATTTTGCTGTATCCTCTGGTGCCGGTTCGGTGAAACCGGTTAATGCACCACCGAGTAGGCATGCTACGGCGGTGTAGCCGATGCTCTTAAAGAAAGCGGCTGGAATTACCGAAAGCAGTTCATCAAATTCAGGACCGCGTTGGTAATCTGCCATAATACATGTCGCGGCATCAAGCACAACTGGCGGTTCATCGCCTGAAGGGATAGCGAAACAGATAGGTGGATTGCCGTAGTAGCCGAGTTGTGGTTTTGGGTCCTGACCGCTCGCGTTCCCATGGTTCTGATAGCCTTGTACCGAAAAACCGATACAACCCGCCTCATTACAGAGTCGGGCATAGTGTCCTGCTGAACCATAATGTCCAATGTAGCGGACGAGTCCCATGCCAATGCCGACCTCTTTCGCTTTGGCGATGGCATGTTCAGTAGCACGCACCATCGGCAGGTAACCGAGTGTGCCATCTCCATTAAGCACAACGGCCGTGGGTGTTTCATGGATAACACGGATATTCGGGTTGGGATTGAGACTTCCGTTTTCAAAGCCACCACAGTAGCCGCTTAACGTCCGTGTGCCATGGCTACGGACACCACGTAAATCGGAATTCACAAGCAGACGACTGATAAGCGCAGCATGTTCGTGTGTAATGCCTGCTTTCTCAAAGCAAGCAGTACTGAAGTTGAGAAGTCGTTCTTCGTCAACTCGGATAAACTCTTCTGGTGGTCTATTCATATAAATCTCCTGTTTTTGTTTAGATACCAGCATTCAAAGCATATTTTAAGGATCAATTTGCTGATAAAACTGCTTTTCTCCATCTTTGATAGTAAAGATCACAGCGCTTTTGGTGGGTTGACGGTTTTCGTTATAACGAGCAATGTTTGTCGCACCAATATAGTTTTCTGTGGCAGCGAGTTGCTCGCGTATCGCATCTGGTTCAAGACTGCCTGCGCGTTCTATCGCTTCAAAAAGCAATTTGACCGCATCATAACTTACAGCAACGCCCCCAGTCGGTGTAGATTCATAAACAGACATGTAAGTGTCAACAAAAGCGCGGGCATTCGGTTCGTTTGTGTCCGGCGAAAAGTGACCACTGAAGTAACTGCCTTCTATTTTCGCATTTTCGTCGTCAAACAATAGGGTGCTATCCCAAGAATCTGCGCCGAGAAAAACTGTGGGTTCACCAGCGGCGTTTTGCAATGGAATTGCCCGTGCTTGTTGTGTAATATCCGCAATGTCTTGAACAAAACCTGCTGTAAAGAGTGCATCAGGTTTCATTTCAGCGATCTGTGTTAACTGCTCTGTGAAGTCTGTTGTACCACTTTCAAAGAACACATGGGCAACGACATTTCCACCAAGTGAAGTAAAATTAGACGCAAAAAATTCGGATATCCCTTCTGTATAGAGGTCACCGCTTCGTGTTATGATGGCAGCGGTTGAAATACCGAGTTCCATTTTCGCAAATTGTGCCATAACAGCACCTTGAAAACTGTCCGTGAAGGATGCCATAAACACAAAATCACCTGCTTGTGTAACATTTGGGTTCGTTGCAGTTGTGGTAACCATCGGAATCCGATGTTTTTGTGCTACGGGACCTACAACAGCAGCGTGAGAAGAACGGTTTGGTCCAATCAGTGCTACAATTTCGTCGTCAACAATTAGTGATTCAGCGAGTTGGACAGATACTTCTGGGACAGCCTCTTTGTTGATATGACCGAGCAATTCAACTTGCATTCCAAATAGTCCACCTTGCTGGTTAATTTCTGTTACCGCCATTTCTGCACCGTTCGGATAGGTAACACGTTGTCCAGCAACGATAAAACCGATTTTCACAGTTGGCTCTGGCGTGGGGGCAAGAACCCTTTTGACGTTATCACATCCAATGAATGTTAATACTAACAAACTTAAACATAATGTTGCTATTGATTTCTGCATATAAAGTTCCTTTTGTTACGGCATACGAGTATGCCTACTCCTTCTCTAATGTAAAAAATACCTTTTCTTAGTTTTAGATTTCTGTTAAAATGGAAAAACTTATGCTGACAGCATTGCTTGTCTCGTTATCCATAAAATTTAGCAACGAGAATAAGGTTTGCCTAAGCGCACTTTATATAATTATTATCATTAATTTGTGAAATAAGCAAGTTATTTCTATGTCGTTGTATAGGTTAATGAATTTATGGAAACCTTAATCACAGTGATTGGTCGTGGACATTCTGGGACGCGTGCCATTTCACATACGTTGTACGCCAGCGGCGTTTTTATGGGTAGCCAACTAAATCCCTCTGGCGACAAGATTCCGCCGCACGCAATGTATGATGCGTGTCGAGTAATGGCAAAATATGTCAAATGGAAGGGTGGTTTATCGTGGAATTTCGATCCGTTGTTCACAATGTCGATTGACCCAGAGTTTGAGCAGCTTATCAATACCTATTTATCGGATGTACTGAACGACAAATCCAAAAATAAAGGATGGAAGATACCTGAGACAACCCTTGTTTATCCTTGGATAACGCGTATGTTTCCAGAGATACGCTATATCCATTGGATTCGTGATCCAAGGGATTGTATTTTGGGGAGTCACAAAACAGATAATTTACGCGACTTCGGCATCGAATATCAGCAAACGGATGATATTTACGAAAGGCGTGCGATTTCTTGGTACTATCAATATCAGTTGATGAAAGCCACACCGAAACCGAAACATGTAATTCAAATCCGATTTGAGGATTTCGTGCTGAAACAGGAGGAGACACTCAAAAGGCTTGAAGCATATTTAGGTATTCCGTTAGGGCGGATTATAGTGCGTCCAGAAGCGGTTGCACGTTGGAAAAGAGTTGACAAGCCTTGTGAACTTCCTTTTGATTTTTTGCGTGAGGCTATTATTGAAAACGGTTATACATTAACAGCAGATTAACCATAAAGAAAAACAGTGAGGAACTATTATGCCCAAAAATGGAATCTACCAAGTTGGATTGGTTGGGACTGGCGGAATTGCTCGTGCCCATGGCGGTGCGTGTCAAGCAGCACCGAGTGCTGAATTAGCGGCAATCCATGATGTATCGGAAGGCGCATTAGCCGGTTTTGGCGAGCAGTTCGATGTTGCTCCTGAAAATCGTTATACCTCTTTGGAAGAGATGTTGGAATCTGAAGATTTGGATATTGCGGTCATCTGCACGTGGGGCGCATTTCACGCTGAAGTTGGCATAAAAATATGCGAGTCCCGTCAAGTGAAAGCGGTTCTGTGTGAAAAACCTTTCACATCAACAGCCGCAGAAGCAGAGGCATTCGTTGGCGCAGCGCAAGAGAACGGGGTTCTTGTCGCTGAAGCGTTTAAGTTTCGTCATCATCCGATGCACATAAAAGCAAAAGAATTGGTCGACTCTGGTGCAATCGGTGAGTTTATGACACTTCGCAGCACTTTCTGCACTGGTGGCGGGGGTGGCGGTCCCGAAAGCCGTAAACCTGAAGCAAATTGGCGGTTTAACAAAGCAAAGGGTGGTGGTAGTATTTACGATTTGGCATGCTACAATATCCACCACGCACGGTTTATGTTCGGTGCTGAACCGATTCGAGTGTCGGGAGCGTCTCAAGCTGGATTGGAAGTTGATGATGCTTCCTACTTACTCTTAGTATTCCCCAATGAAAAAACTGCCCAGATTTCTACTGGTTTTAATTGTGCTGGTGGGCAGTATGCTGAAATTACAGGTTTAGGAGGCATGCTTCGAATTGATGCCGCATGGAATAATGGAGGTTCTCCTGTTAATATTGTTTTACAGAACAGGGATGGTCGTGAAGTGATTGATATTGATCCTGTTAATCAGTTTGCATTGCAGCTTGAGCACATGTGCGAATGTTTAAAAACAGGACAACCGCACCGTATCTCACCCGAAAGCTGCGTGAATCAGATGCGCGTCATTGATGCTGCTTTTGAGGCAATGGCAACTGGCAAAACAGTTGAATTAGGATAGTAAATAGTCTGTAGAGGCGGGTCCCTGTGCCCGCCCGTTCCCAGGATAACAGACTTGGTGGGGCACGGGGACCCCACCCTACAAAGTTAAATGAGAATATTTCATGGCAAACTTTGCTGAAACGAAAGCACTTACCTTTGACTTATTCGGGACAATTTTAGATTTAGGCGGCAGTCTTACGCCATTTATCCGCGAATCTTTAGATAATCACGATGCTTCCGATATATTTGCGGGTGATTTTTGGGAACAGTGGCGTTACCGACAACGGATAGAGCAGTATCAGGACACAATAATGATGCTTGGGCATAGTGGGTATCTGGAAACGGTACGCCGCGCGCTCCACTACACGTTAAGACGGAACGGCATTAATGCTTCAAGTAGTACGGTTGAAGAATTCATGCGGGGATGGCAACACTTGTCGCCTTTTTTAGAGGTTTTACCTGCGCTTGAACGACTGCAATCTCGGTATCAGTTAGTAGTATTGTCCAACGGGGATCCAGATTTTTTAGAATATCTTGTTACAGAACGGGTTGCATGGGATTTTGACGATGTTATCTCAGTTACATCTGTTGGCGCATTTAAGCCGCATCCAGCAGTTTATCGTAGTGCTGCTGGGAAGCTGCGTCTTGAAGTTAGTGAATGTCTGATGGTATCTGCCAATTCATTTGACATTATGGGCGCGCGGGCGTGTGGGTATAGAGGGGCATTTGTTAACCGCTATAATCTACCTTATGAGGATACACAGTTTCAACCCGATGTGACCGTGAACGATTTTACGGAATTGGCAGATGCATTACTATAGGTATTAATATTTTCGCTATTTCGCCCCATCTGCAGTGGCGATGTTCCATAAAAGTATCGTTCCATCTGAACTCCCGCTTACAAGGGTCCTTCCATCCGCATTGAAAGTGACACTGTTGACATCCCCTATATGTCCCTTGAATGTCCAAATGTGTTTCCCCGTTTCAACATCCCAAAGGCGGATAGTATTGTCCGCACTCCCACTCGCGAGTGTACTACCATCCGGACTAAACGCTACGCTTTTGACACTACCTGCATGTCCTTTGAATATGAGTTGTTGTTCCCCTGTCGCAACATCCCACAATAGAATAGCATCCATCTCTTCACTCCACACTATATGACACCCACCCGCAAGTATTTTTCCATCCGGACTAAATGCAACACTATTGATCTCTCCCATATTACCCGGAAGTGTCAGTTTGAGATTACCCGTCCCAACATCCCAAAGATGGATGGCCTTGTTCCCAAAATTATCCTCTCCATTATACGTTGCTTTGCCTCCACTTGCGATCATCTTCCCATCTGGGCTGAACGCCACACTGTTGACTTGCTCTTCATGTCCATGGAGTGTAAGTATATGTTTACCCGTCACAACATTCCAAAGATGGACGGAAGCATAACTCCCACTTGCTAATGTGCTACCCTCCGGGTTATACGTTAAGCTGGAAACACTCCCCGAATCTTGAGTAAGTGTCTGCTTGAGTTTTCCCGTAACCACATCCCATAGACGTATAGAACTTTCATAACTTCCACTCGCCAAAGTGCTACCATCTGGACTAAACACTACACTGCTAATATCACGGTCATGTCCTATTAGTGTGTGCTTGAGTGTTTTTGACTCCACGTCCCACACAAATATGATACCACCACCACTCACAATGATATTTTTTTTAGAATTGAACGCTAAACTATTAACTGGGTCAGTAAAACCTGTGAGTGTATGATTGTTCGTTCTTGTGGCAACATCCCAGACACGAATAATATTGTCGGAACTTGCACTTGCAAGCATTTCTCCATTCGGACTATAGGTAATGCTTATGTTTTGACCAGTGTCTGTAAGTACGCGTGCCTGTTTACCCGCGGCGGCATCCCATAAACGAATATTATCCCAACCTCCGCTTGCGAACGTATGGTCCTTAGCACGGAACGCAAGACTTCTGACCGAATGCGTATGTCCAGTGAGTGTGCGTTTCAGTTTACCCGTGTCAACATCCCAGACTCGGATGGTATTGTCACTACTTGCACTTACTACCGTTTCTTTATCCGGCCCGAATGAAACACTGTTTATCCAATCTGTATGTCCTGCAAGTGTATGTAGTTGTTTACCTGTGTCAGCATCCCATAATTGGACAATATACCCGGGCCAACCTTCACCACTTGCAAATGTTTTACCATCAGGACTAAACGCCAAAGAATTGACTTGTCCTTGTGCTGTGAGTGTGCGTATGTGTTTGCCCGTAGCGGTATCCCACATTAGGACTTGAGCACCAAATATTTCACTTCCGCCACGTTCCCCCGTACTTCCACCTATAAGTGTACGACCATTTGGATTAAACGCAATACTGTAAATTCCATGTAGATGCCCTGTAAGTGTGCGCTTATGCTTGCCCGTTTTCACATCCCAAAGTCTTACAGACTTGTCCGCACTCCCACTTGCGAGCGTGTTACCATCAGGGCTGAAAGCAATACAATTTACGTTCTCCGTATGACCTGTCAGCAGAGCGATTTCTTTATAGGTTGCAGTATCATAAAGCCAAATTCCGATAGAACCAGCAACTGCAAAACGTGTGCCATCCGGTGAATATTGTATTTGATTTATAGTGCCTTTACCGAACCGTGCTTTAGCTCCTTCGGGCAAACTGAATTGTGTAGAATATTGGGCAAAAGTGTTCGGAAGATATAGTATTAAAAAGAGAAATAGTGTTGAAAAGAGAGGAAATAATAACTTTTTCATGTAGTGTTCTCCTTTGTAGGAATTGGCTGTAGTTTACAGAATGCCACATGCAATTTATGTGATTTCTGTTTATGAGTTAAGTATCTCCTAAAGAAGATTAAATGTCAACTGTCAATAAAAAAAGAGGGCAGACCGAAGTCTGCCCTCAATAAATCTGAATATATTATTTCCGTATCAACATCCTGCGTGTTGCTGTAAAATTACCTACTGTTAGCGTATAAAAATAGACGCCACTTGCCACAGGTTCACCAACCTCATTCTTACCGTTCCAATATGCAGCACTATCCCGCTGCTGGTAGAGTCCTGCAGGCTGGTATCCTACATTTAATGTTCGAATCAACTTCGCATCAGAAGCATAAATCTGGATTGTTACATCTGCTGGTTCTGCCAACTGATACGGTATCCACGTTTCTGGGTTGAACGGGTTCGGATAGTTCGGGAGAAGTACTGTCTTTTTCGGTGTTAATGTGATCAAGAGTTGTTCAAGAAAACGGATGCCTTTTTGTGATGTTACATCTGTAAGGTTTAATTGTTGTGCTTGGGCAAGCCACTTTTGCAAATCTTTTGCGTTGAACGCGGTAAGTGTCTTTTGATACAAGGATGGTGCTCCCGCGTTATCTAACGCTGCTGCTACCTTGATAAGATCCGCAATATCAACCACACCATCACCATTTACATCTGCAGGATTTGGACCTGTTTGTCCGAAGTTTGCAGCAACAACCACCAAATCGTAGACATCTTCAACACCATCGCTGTTGACATCTGTTTCTAAAGATGGAGGTATAATTATTGTGGTAAAATCCCACAGAAGAATGGTACCGTCGCTACTTGCAGTTGCGAAAATACTACCATCAGGACTAAAGGCAACAGTCGGAACACCGCTCTTATGTCCTGGAAGTGTTGCAATCTGTTCTCCCGTAGCAGGATTCCACAGATGCACTGTTGAGTCACTATAACCACCTCCGCTCACAAGAGTCTTGCCGTCAGGACTAAACGCGATACTTCTGAAACTGACAGAATGATCACCGATAGTAGTTTTGAGTTCCTCGGTTAGGATATCCCAAAGACGGATTTGTCTGCCACCCGCACCTGCAAGTGTCCTGCCATCAGGACTAAAAGCAATGCTTGAAATAGCATAAGTGTGGTTGAAATATGTTTCTTGACTGTGTCTACTGTTAATATGCCAAAGATGGATTTTATAGTCGCTGCCTCCAAATGCAAGTGTCCTCCCATCCGGACTGAAAGCGAGGCTATGGACACTTTCTGTATGACCGGGGTATGTCGCCAGGTGAAAGCCTGTCGTAGCGTCCCACAGACATATTCTATTATCTGCACTTCCTGTAGCAAGTATGCGTCCATCCGGACTAAAGACGACACTATCGACACTTCTTTTATGTCCAAGAATCGTTGTAATATGTGTTTCAGAGGCTGCATCCCATAATTTTACCGTGTAATCATCCGAATAAATACCGACAATAGAACTAAAGCCAGCCCCACTCGCGAGAGTGCGTCCATCAGAACTGAAGGCTACTGATTCAATACCACCTACATGTCCAACAAGAGTTGCTTTGTTTTTACCTGTCGCTGTATCCCACAGTTGTAAGTTTCTATCCCACCCGCCGCTTACGAGGGTACGTCCATCCGGACTGAAGGCTATACTGGAGAAATCCACAATATGTCCATTGATAGTTTTTATCGGTTCAAAACTCTCAGCATCCCACAGTATCACATTACCATCCCAACTTCCACTTGCGAGCATGCGTCCATCGGGACTAAACGCAACACTCACGACGCCACCTTTGTGTGCAAACAGTGCTGTCTTAAACGTCTCGCTCGCTACATCCCATAGGCATACGACACCATCTTCAGCGGCAGTGGCGAGTGTGGTGCCATCTGGACTGAACGCAACACTTCTGACTTCTTCAAAATGTCCATAAAAGGTTACTTTCAACTCTTCTTTAGCGACATCCCAGAGCCGCACCGTTGTATCTAACCAACCTCCAGCACTTGCAAGGATTTGCCCATCGGGACTGAACGTGATGTCAGAGACATCGTCTGTATGTCCTGTTAGCGTTGTAATGAGTGTTTCCGTAGCCACATTCCAGAGTTCAATTGTGTAGTCATCAGTTGCTCCAGCACTTGCTAAGATTTTGCCATTAGGGCTGAAGGTAATAGCAGTAATCTTTCCAGCCTTCCCATCTATGGAAGATTTGAGTGTTCCCGTTTCAATATCCCAAAACTTTATCGTGTCATCCTTATAGTATCCACTACTCGCGATAGTGGTTTCATCTGGACTGAACGCAATACCAGAGACATAACCTGTATGCTCTGTGAGGGTTGTTTTGAGTGTTCCTGTTTCAACATTCCAGAGATGCACCTCCCCAGAACTACCAGCGGCAACGTAACGTCCATCTGTGCTAAAAGCAATGCATCTTATTGTTGTTGTATTCCCTGTCAGCAATCTCAACTCCTCACCTGTACGTCCATCATAAATCCATACGCCGATAGAACTTCCAACGGCGAGTAACGCATTATCAGGAGAGAATACTATATTGCTATTTATTCTACCTTTCCCGATACGCATTTTTGCACCTTCAGGAAGTTCCCATTGGTTGTAGTCTTGTCCAAACGCGGTCGGCAGAAATAGCGTTAGAATAAGTAATAATATTAAAATCGAAAATTGCATCGTTTTCATCAATTCAACCTCCTATTTACGTATGATCATACGCTGCGTTGCCGAGAACTTTCCAGTAGAAAGTGTATAGAAATAGATTCCACTCGCTACAAGTTCACCCAATTCATTTTTACCATCCCAATATGCTGCTCGATTCCGACTCTGATAGAGTCCTGCAGGTTGATGTCCTAAAAATAGTGTTCGAATCAACTTTCCGTCAGCAGAATAGATGCGTAGTTTCACATCCGCGTTTTCAGCTAACTGATAAGGTATCCATGTCTCTGGATTGAACGGGTTAGGGTAATTATTCAATAGCATCGTCTTTTTCGGTGTCAACACGACTAAAAGCTGTTCAAGCATAGCAATACCTCTTTTGATAGAAGGAGTTTTGCTGTTAACTTGTCGCGCTTGACTTAGCCATTGTTGCACTTCCACAGCGGTAAGCAATTCTATTGATCGAGAATATCTTGCTGGTGCGCCATTGGCATTTTGAAGTGCGGCTGCAACTGTTAAAATATCCGTAATATCAACAACGCCGTCTCCGTTTACATCAGCAGCATTGTCAGCTCCCGGCTGTCCGAATTGCGAAGCAACAAAAATAAGATCCTGAAGATCTACTATACCATCCCCATTAACATCCTCTACTAACTTTGGAGTGCCATCTGAAGTTTCAGATGTGAAATCCCATAAGAGCACCGTTCCATCCGTACTTCCACTGGCAAGTGTCTTTCCATCTGGACTGAAGGCGATATCGTAGATACTACCCGTATGTCCAGAAAGAACATCCTGCCTTTGACCAGTTGCAACATCCCAAAGATACACGGTGTTATCATACCACCATCCACAGCTTGCAAGCGTTCTTCCATCAATGCTGAACGCAACGTCCCTCACACCATCTGTATGTCCAGGGAGCGTAACTAAACGTTCACCTGTTCCAACATCCCACAATATTATTGTTCCATCCTTACTACCACTTGCAAGGATGCTTGCATCAGGACTAAATTTTACACTATGAACTTCATCTGTATGTCCTTTGAAGGTATCAATAAGTGTATCGGTCATTACATCCCAAAGACGTACCGTGTTATCGTCACTTCCACTGGCAAGGATGCGACTGTGGTAACTAAAGTCAACTGAATTAACACTGTCAGTGTGTCCATCAAGCTCGCTTTTGAATATACGACCAGAATACCATAGTAGAATCGTTGAATAACTACTTGCACTTGCGAAATATTTACCATCAGGACTGAAGGCTATTGAACTGACGCCTGAACCCGATGCACCAGTGCCCCGATATCCATTGATTGTAGCTTGATGTATTTCAGTGGTTATATTCCACAGACGGATATGCCAACCGATTTCACTTGCGAGGATTCTACTGTCTGGACTAAATGCCATACTTGTATTGTGCGACCAGTCATCATCAAGAAATGCTGTTCTGTGTGTTCCAGTGGAAATATCCCAGAGGTTGATTTTATCTCGGCTACCTGTGGCAAGAATGCTATTATCCGGACTAAAGGCAATTGCATAAATACCTTTAGTATGCCCAGAAATTGACATTTTTTGTTCACTACTTTTCCAATCCCACAGATACAATTGATCTGAACTGCAACTCGCAAGCGTCCTTCCATCAGGACTGAAGGCAACTGATGAAACACGTGACACATGTCCGGTAAGTTCTGTTTTCAATGTTCCTGAAGCAATATCCCACAAATACAATCTACCCCACCCGCCCTTAGTGATAAGGCTTTTACCGTCAGGACTGAAGGTGACAGAAGACCCCGAATGCAAATTTAATGTACCTTTCGGTTCCCAAGTGTCCACATCCCAAAATACCACTTTCCTATTGTTAAAACTTGAACTGGCTAATGTCTTTCCATCAGGACTAAAGGTAATTGAGGAGAGTGATCCGGTATAGGGCATTAAAGATGTTTGATAAGCACCTGTGGCAGCATTCCATATATGAATATTACCATCCCAACTTGCACTCGCAAATGCTGCTCCATCAGGGCTAAAGCTAAACGAGGTTATCGATCGATTATGTGCCGAGAGCGTAGCTATTTGTTCCCCCGTAGCAACATCCCAAAGATAAATCTCTTTTCCGGCACTACCAGCAAGCGTGCGATCATCCGGACTAAAACTGACACGACTAATTTCTTCCGCATCTCCATTCAGAGTTATTTTAAGATCTCCATCAGGGAAACTACGGAGCTGCAACGTATTGTCTGAACCTAAACTCGCAAACGTCTGAGTGTCTCGACTCAATCCGAGAATGTCAGTGTCATTCTCGGAGATAAAATCCAGTTCAATGCCTGTGTGTGCATCATAAATCCATATCCCAATAGCACTTCTAACGATTAATCGATTTCCATCGGGCGAATATCTTACACTTTCAAGAGATCCTTTGCCGAGACGGGCTATTGCCCCTTCAGGCAAATCCCAATTTGAAGGGTCTTGCCCAAAGGCACTTGGAAGCAAAAGGGTTAACATGAACAAGAATATTAAAAATGGAAGTCGTATAGTTTTCATTTTTTCTCTCCTATTTTTGTATGACCATGCGTCGTGTCGCTGTGAACTGTCCAGCAGAGAGTGTATAGAAATAGACTCCACTTGCGACAGGTTCACCAAATTCATTTTTACCATCCCAATATGCTGCACGATTCTGCTGCTGATAGAGTCCAGCGGACTGTTGTCCAATATCTAAAGTGCGAATCAATTGTCCATCAGAAGCATAAATCTGGATTGTTACATCTGCTGGTTCTGCCAGCTGATAAGGTATCCAAGTTTCTGGGTTGAAAGGGTTCGGATAGTTTGGAAGGAGTGCAGTCTTTTTTGGAGTCAATGTAAGTAAAAGTTGTTCAAGAAAACGGATGCCTTTTTGTGATGTTATATCTGTAAGGTTCAATTGTTGTGCTTGGGTAAGCCATTTCTGTACATCTGCTCTTGTAGGAGCGAACTTTTGATTGAGATTTACTGCCAAGGGTGCAGCCGCAGCATTTTCTATGGCTCCTGCCACTTTGATAAGATCCGCAATATTAACGATTCCGTCGCCATTCACATCTGCAGAATTTGGACCTGTTTGTCCGAAGTTTGCAGCAACTACGACCAAATCGAAAACATCAACCACACCATCTCCATTTACATCTGCTTCATGAGTTGATGGGTTGATTAAGGAAGCATAGTCCCACAATAGTATTGTCCCGCCACTTCCCATTGTTGCCAGAGTATTGCCATCAGGACTAAACGCAAGGTTAAAAACACCATCAGGTGTTCCCATCAGCGTTAATTTGAGTTCGCCACTTTCTGGATCCCAGAACCGCATGGTGCCATCTTCCCAATACCCTGTAGTTACAAGCGTTTGCCCATCCGGGCTGAAGATAATATTCTTAAACCTTCCAACATGCCCAGTGATAATTGTGTTTTTCTTACCAGTGTAAACATCCCACAAATGCACTTCCTGTCCACTGCCTCCAGTCGCAATGGTGTTCCCATCCGGACCGAATACAATATTGCTGGATTCGGATATAAAACCAGTAAAAGTTCTAATGAGTTTCCTGCTTGCGATATCATACAAATGTATTCCGGTATTATCTTCATATACGAACTTGCGACTATCCGGACTGAATGTAATACGCGAAACACCTTGCCCATTTCTGATGATCGTCCAAAGCGGGTGACCTGTGGCAGCATCCCAAAATATAGTTTTTTTATCTCCACTACTACTTACGAGAAAGCGTCCATCTGGACTGAAGGTGACATAATAGATGCCACGCTCATGACCCAACAAAATGGCTTTTTCCTTACCAGAGTTTACATCCCATAGTCTTACCGAGTAATCATCAGCGAACCATAGATTATCAGTCATTGTGCCGCCGCTACTGGCGATAGTGTGTCCATCTGGACTAAAGGCGACCCATTCAACAGGTCCTATATGTCCTATGAAAGTCTTTATGTTTTTGCCGGTTGTCGTATCCCAAAGCCGAACCGTTTTATCTCTACTACCGCTTACTATTGTGCGTCCATCTGGACGAAACGCTATATTGGAAAAATCATGCACATGCCCGACTATTGTCGCTCTCTGATCAAGACTTTTCGTATCCCACAGAATAAGTGTTCCATCCTTACTTCCACTCACCAAAGTAGTCCCGTCCGGACTAAACGCAACATTTGTGATTTCGTTAGAATGTTCAATAAGGGTTGTTTTGTAACTACCTGTAGAAGCATCCCACAGACACACTGTCTTATCTGTGCTACCAGTCGCAAGGGTGCTGCCATCCGGACTAAACGCGACACTGTTGACACCCCCCATGTGTCCAATGAGGGCGGTTTTCAGCGTACCAGTTGCTATATCCCAAAGATGAACTTGGGCTTTCCATACACCGCCGCAACTTGCTATTGTACTACCGTCTGGACTAAATGCGATATTAGCATCGTAAGGAGACCTATCTTCTGCTAATCTAATCGCTGCTTTAAGTTCACCAGTAGCAGCATCCCATAATTTCATCGCAGTTTCATCGTCCTCGTAACCACAACTAACAAGAATGGTGCCATCTGGACTGAAGGCAACGGTATCAACACCGTACTCATGACCCATCAATGTGGCTTTTAGCACGCCAGTTGAAACATCCCATAGTTTTACAGTTCTGTCTTCCGATTCACTACCAGTCGCAACCGTCTTGCCATCTGGACTAAAAGCAATACTTGTGATATAGCCTATGTTTCCTGAAACAGTGCGTTGTAGATCGCCAGTGGCAACATCCCATAGATGAAATTTAGTGTAACCGCTGCTTGCGAGTGTTTTACCATCAGGACTGAACGCCACACTTGAGGGATAGCCTGTGTTATTTGTAAGTAAAGTGAGTTCTTTACCTGTATATCCATCGTAAATCCAAATTCCGATTGAACTTGCAACCGCGAGAAGAGAACTATCTGGCGAAAAAGTGATATTGCCATATATCTCCCCTTTCCCTAAGCGCATTTTGGCACCCTCAGGCAGCCCCCATTGCATGTAATCTTGGGAAAACGTACTCGGTAAAGACCAAATTGAAATAAGAAATAGAATCAGAATCGAAAGTCGCATCATTTTCATGAGTTTAGTCTCCTATTTTCGTATAACCATTCGTCGTGTTGCAGTAAATTTCCCAGCAGTGAGTGTATAAAAGTAGATACCGCTCGCGACGGGCTCACCAAGCTCATTTTTTCCATCCCAATATGCTGCCCTACTTCGCTTTTGATATATCCCCGGAAATTGATTACCCAACACCAATGTCCGAACCAAATGTCCATCTGCGGAATAGATATGAAGTGTAACATCTGCTGAGTTTGCTAATTGATAAGGTATCCAAGTTTCTGGGTTGAAAGGGTTCGGATAGTTAGATAAAAGCATCGTCTTTTTTGGTGTTAACGTTACTAAGAGTTGTTCAAGCATTGCGATGCCTTTATAGAATGCTGGTATTTTGCTGTTAACTTGTGCCGTTTCATTTAACCACTGTTGTACTTCTGCAGCAGTGAGTAAGTCTATTGATTGTGGATATCTTGATGGTGCGCCATTTACATTTTCCAGAGCAGCAGCAACTAACAAAATATCAGCGATGTTGATAGCGCCATCCCCGTCTACATCAGCTGCATTTCCATCTCCCGGCTTTCCAAATTGTGACGCTACAAAGATTAGGTCTTGCAGGTCCACACTACCATCAAGGTTCGTATCCTCAGCAAGTTGTTGTATTTCATTTTTAGTGCCTAAAAAGGCAGTGTAATCCCATAAGAGAGCCGTTCCATCCCAACTTCCAGTAGCAAGGATGCTACCATCAGGACTAAAATTTATGTTGTAAACACTACCCGTATGGTCTGTGATGGTTTTTATCTGCTCACCAGTTGCAACATCCCAAATCTGTACTGTAGAGTTACGCCATTCTCCACTACTACCCACAAGTGTGTTACCATCAACACTGAATGCAAGGCTACGTACCCCGTTGGTATCATCTGTATGGATTACCCTTGATTCTTCAGTAGCAACATCCCATAAAATAATGGTATTATCCTCACTGCCGCTGGCAACGATGCTCGCGTCAGCATTAACAGCAACACTTAACACTTTTTCCGTATGACCGGTGAAAGTTGCTAAGTTTGAACCAGTAGCGAAGTCCCACAAACGCACCGTGTGGTCATTACTTCCACTGACAAGGAGACTACGACTAAACGCGATTGAAGTTACTTCTTCTGTATGTCCTATAAGCGCGTTTATATAGGTGCGGCCCCTATACCATAAATGTACAGTTTTATCATTATTTCCTGCGGCGAAGATCTGACCATCTGGACTGAATGCAATGGAAGTATAGCCTGCAGTTAAAGAGCTGCCTCCTCCTCCCCCATACCACTTATAGAGTGCAGCAGTATGAGTTGCACTTGTAATGTCCCAAAGATGTATTTGCAACCCTTCTAAACTTGCGAGTGTGTTGCCATCCGGATTGAACGCTAAATCAGAAATCAATGACCAATCCCCCACATATATCAGCTTTCTGTATTCACCTGTGGGAACATCCCAAAGATGAATTTTATGTCGACTCGAAGTAGCCAAGATATTGCCATCGGGACTTAACGCCATTCCTGCAACGCCCCTTGTATGACCAAAAATAGACATTTTACGCGCACCACTTTCAACATCCCACAGAAACAACTCGTCTCCTCCCCCACTCGCGAGGGTGCTACCGTCAGGACTGTATGCTACAGAATTTATTCCCCACCGATGATGTCCACTGAGTACCGCCTTGAGAGTGCCAGTAGCAAGTTCCCATAGATATAAACCGTCAAAACCACCAGTTGCAATTGTTTTCCCATCCGGACTTATAGCAAAACTATTGACGGATAGAGTGTTGAAATCTTTTATCTTCTCTCCAGAATTAATATCCCATACCTTTATTTTCTCGGACGAATTCCCAGATATTAGCGTGTTTCCATCTGGACTGAACACGAAATTTCTGAGGCGTGCACGCTTGGACAAAGTACTTATATGTGAACCTGTGGTAATATCCCAGAATTGTAACAAACCCTCTGCATTTGAACTAAGAAGTCTCTTACCATCAGGACTGAATTCAACAAACTCAATACTATCTGTTTCTAATTGGATTGTAATTGTTTGTTCTCCAGTAGAAATATCCCAGATACTAATTACATTACCAATGTCAGTCGCGAGTACGTTCTTATCAGGACTAAAGATGACATAGCGGATATCTAATGTGTCACCCTTTAGTGTGCTTTTTACAGTGCCATCTGACATGTTTCGTACACTTGCTATGTTGTCTTTATTGATACTAACAAAGATATCGGTATAAGGACTTATACCCAATAAATTTGTAGGATTCTCAGCAATTAAATTCAATTCCGCACCTGTGTGTGTATCATATACCCAAATTCCTATGGAACTTTCAACGATCAAATGATCGCCATCGGGCGAAAACTTGATATTACTAACACTTCCCTTGCCAAGACGTAATTTAGCCCCTTCAGGTAAATCCCATCGTGTATAGTCCTGCGCAAAACTGTTCAATGGAAAAGCCATCATAACTAACAGTAGCGTTAAAAGTGAGAGTTGCATCCTTTTCATTGTTTTTCTCCTATTTCAGTATTACCATGCGCCGCGTTGCTGTGAACTGTCCAGCAGAGAGTTTGTAGAAATAGACTCCACTTGCAACAGGTTCACCGACCTCATTCTTACCGTTCCAATACGTAGCACGATTCCGCTGCTGATAAAGTCCTGCAGGCTGATGTCCCATATCTAAAGTGCGAATCAACTGTCCATCGGAAGCATAAATCTGGATTTTTATATCTGCAGCCTCTGCCAATTGATACGGTATCCAAGTTTCTGGGTTGAATGGGTTCGGATAATTAGGTAACAGAATTGTCTTTTTCGGTGTTAATGTAAGCAAGAGTTGCTCAAGAAAACGGATACCTTTTTGTGATGTTACATCTGTCAGGTTGAGCTGCTGTGCCTGTATGAGCCATTGTTGCAAATCTTTTGCGTTGAACGCGGTAAGTGTCTTTTGATACAAGGATGGTGCTCCCGCGTTATCTAACGCTGCAGCTACCTTGATAAGATCGGCAATATTAACAACACCATCTCCATTTACATCTGCAGAATTTGGACCTGTTTGTCCAAAGTTTGCAGCAACTACGACCAAATCGGAAACATCAACAATACCATCACCATTTACATCTGTTTCATGAGTTGATGGATTGATTAAGGAAGCATAGTCCCACAATAGTATAATTCCCGTGTCGACAGATAGTGCGAGTATCTTACCATCGGGGCAAATCGCAAGATGATATTCACCATCTGGTATGTCCTTGAGCATTAGTTTGAGTGCACCACTTTCTGGATCCCAAAACCGCAATGTTCCATCTTCCCAAAAACTTGTAGTTACGAGCGTCTGCCCATCAGGACTGAAAAGGACATGTTTAAACTCGCCAACATGCCCAGTGATAATTGTGTTTCTCTCGCCAGTGTAGACATTCCACAAATGTACTTCCTGACCACTCCCACCAGCCGCAATTGTGTTCCCATCCGGACTGAATACGATTTTACTGGTTTTGGGTATGAAACCAGTATACGTTTTAATTAGTTTTCTACTTGCGAAATCCCACAAATGGATTCCGGTACTATCTCCATATATGAACTTACGACTATCCGGACTGAACGTAATGTCCCCAACTCCTTTCTCAATTCCAGTGAACGTCCAAAGAAGATCACCTGTGGCAGCATCCCAAAAAATGGGTTTTAGATTAGAAGCGTAAGTTGTGAGAACCCGTCCATCCGGGCTAAAGGTGACACGATGGATGTCATGTTTATGTCCAATAATTGTTGCTTTCTGGGATCCGGAGTGAACATCCCATAACCTTATCGGGTAGTCATCAGCAAACCATCTATCCTCATAAATTACGCCACCGCTACTGGCTATAGTGCGTCCATCTGGACTAAAGGCAACCGATATAACTGGACCGAGGTGTCCTATCAAGGTTTTTTGGTTCTTGCCAGTTGTCGTATCCCACAGTCGCACCTTTGTATCCCTACTTCCACTCACAATTGTGTGTCCATCTGGACTGAACGCTATCTGTGAGAACCCTGATATATGTCCTGTGATGGTAGTTCTTCGCTCAAGCTTCTCCGCATCCCACAGAATGATAGTGCCATCCTTACTATAACTTGCAAGAGTAGTTCCATCTGGACTATATGCAACGCTCGCGACATCATCAGTATGTGCTATCAGCGTTGTCTTATAATTACCTGTAGCAACATCCCACAGACACACCGTATTATCCAGACTACCACTCGCAAGTGTACGGCTATCCGGACTAAAAACTACATCGTTGACGCCGCCTACGTGTCCTATAAGGGTGTTTTTCAGGGTGCCACTTGCTATATCCCAAAGATAGATACGAGCGGCATATCGACCACCACAAATTGCTATTGTGCTGCTGTCTGGACTAAATGCGATATTCGCGTCGTACGCCCTCTTATCTTCTGCTAATATAAAAGTTGCTTTGAGTTCACCAGTAGCAACATCCCATAATTTCATTGTAGTGTCTTCCCCTTCATAACCACCACTAACGAGAACCGTTCCATCTGGGTTGAAGACGATGGTATCAATATCTCCCTCATGCACCTCAAGGGTGTTTTTCAGCTCTCCGGTTGAGACATCCCAAAACTTGACTGTTTCATCTTTATAATACCCGCTACTTGTCGCGATCGTTTTTCCATTAGGGTTGAATACTATATTTGAGATAGATCTTGTGTGCCCAGATATAGTTAGCTTGAGATTACCAGTATCAACATCCCATAAAAAAAGTTTGGATGAATCATTACATGCAAGTGTTTTACCATCAGGACTGAATGCTATTTTGGAGTAATAGTCTAAATTACTTGATAGCAAATTTAGTTCCTTCCCAGTGAATCCATCGTAAATCCAAATCCCAATTGGAGTGGTAACTGCAAGTAGAGAACTATCTGGCGAAAAAGTGATATTGCCAGTTATCTCTCCTTTCCCGATACGCATTTTTGCCCCTTCAGGCAAGCCCCATTGCATGTAATCTTGCGAAGAAGCATTTGGTGAAAAACAAATTGAAATAAGAGCAAGTAGTAAAATGGTGGATCGTATCGTCTTCATTTTTTAGTCTCCTATTTTCGTATGACCATGCGCCGTGTTGCAGTGAAGTTTCCAGCAGAAAGGGTATAAAAATAGACACCACTCGCGACGGGTTCACCAAACTCATTCTTACCGTCCCAATGTGCTGCTTTATCTCGATTTTGATAGTTTCCCGCAGGTTGATTGCCTAATAGCAATGTCCGTACCAGCTGTCCATCTGTAGAATAGATGCGGAGTGTGACATCTGCTGGATTTGCTAACTGATACGGTATCCATGTTTCTGGGTTAAACGGGTTCGGATAGTTGGATAAGAGCATCGTCTTTTTTGGAGTCAATACTGCTAAGAGTCCTTCAAGCACTGCGATGCCTTTCTGGAATCTCGGCATATTGCTGTTAACTTGCCACGTTTGACTTAACCACTGTTCTACTTCTGTAGCGGAGATCAATTCTATAGCTGCCGGTTCTAATGACGGAGCACCATTCTCATTAGTAAGTGCAGCAGCAACTAATAAGATATCCGCGATATTGATGATACCATCCCCGTTCACATCGGCTGCATTATCATTTCCCGGCTGCCCAAATTGTGATGCTACAGAAATAAGGTCTTGTAGATTTATACTTCCATCACGATTCACATCCTCAGCGAGTTGTTGTATTTCATTTTCAGTGCCTAACAACGAAGTATAATCCCATATAAGAACCGTACCATTTCTACTCCCACTGATAAGTGTTCTCCCATCAGGACTAAAGACAACAATGGGACCACCACGCGTGTGTGCTGTAATGTTAGTTATCAAATCACCAGTAGCAACATCCCATATTTGTATGATTGGATCTTCCCAATTTCCACAACTTAAAAGTGTTTGACCATCATTACTGAATGTAAGTTGATGTATCCCGTTGGTGTGTTCAGTATGGATAACACTCGGATTACTGGTTTTAACATCCCATAGGATAATCGTATTATCCTCACTTCCACTGGCAACTATGCTTTCATCCGGTTTAAATGCGACACTATGGACTTTGTCTGTATGTCCAGAGAAAGTTTCTATATTTGATCGGGAAATGAAATCCCAGAGACGCACTGTACCATCGCAACTTCCACTGACAAGGGTGCGGTTATCACGACTAAAGGCAATTGAGGTTACCTCATCGGTATGCCCTTTAAGCGCGTCTATATAGGTACGTCCCTTATACCACAAATGTACTGTTGAATCCTCATGTGCTGCAGCGAGGAGATTGCCATCTGGACTGAATGCAATAGACCTATATTTTTGAGATGCGGTTGTGGTGTTTGCTATTCCATGACCATACCATTTAGTAAGTGCAGCAATGTGTGTGGTACTGGAAACGTCCCAAAGATGAATTGCCCAAAAAGCTAAACTGGCGAGCGTATTACCATCTGGACTGAAAACTAAATCAATATGAGATGTCAACCATCCACGTCCATAAATCAACTTTCTATATTCACCTGTGATAGGGTCCCATAGATGGATATTGTCCCCACCCGAAGTGGCGAGAATGTTACCATTTGGACTGAGTGCCATTCCAGAAACGCCTCGTGTGTGTCCGTCAATAGACATTTTGCGCGTCCTACTTTCAACATCCCACAGATATAGTTCATCGATGCCTCCACTCGCGAGCGTGCTACCATCCGGACTGAAGGCTACTGAAGATACCCATGAAAAACTTCTACCAAGCTCAGCTATGTGCGTTCCCGTAGCAACATCCCACAGATGCAAACCTGAAAAACCACCGGTTGCGAGCGTGCTACCATCCGGACTTATAGCCATACACCGGAGCGATAGCGCGTCAAATTCAATTTTCCTCTTTCCAGTGTTAACATCCCACACCTGTACGTTATAGTTCGTATCTCCACTTATGAGCGTGTTCCCATCTGGGCTGAAGGCAAGATAGCGTATTCCTCGCGTATACTTGGACAAAGTGGTTTTGTGTGTAGCAGTGTTAACATCCCATAGTCGTAGGGTGCGATCCGAACTTACACTTGCAAGTGTCGAACCATCAAGGCTAAAGACAATAGATCCTACCCATTTAGTATGTCCTTCAAGAGTCGCATTCTGTTCTCCAGTATTAAGATTCCAAAGATGGATATCTTCGTTACTGGCACCTGCAAGCATCTGCCCATCCGAACTAAAAGCGATACGGTGAATATCCTCTGTATCCCCTTTTAGAGTTACTTTAACGCTACCATCTGTTAAGTCCCGCAATTGTATTGTATCGTCTGCTCCCTTACTAACATACATACTGGCATCTGGACTCACACCAAGTACGTTCGAAGGATTCTCTGCAACAAAATCCAGTTCCACACCTGTGTGTGCATCATAGATCCAAAAACCTATGGAACTTTCAACGATCAAACGGTTGCCATCAGGTGAAAACGTGATATTACCAACACTTCCTTTGCCAAGACGCATCTTAGCACCTTCAGGTAAATCCCATCGTGTATAGTTCTGGGCAAAGGTATTCTGTAGAAATAGGGTTGAAATTACAAACAGTAGTAAAATCGGATTCTTAATTAAAAATTGCAAAAAACCCTTGTGCCGTAAATTATTTTTCCTACATTTTGTCTGAGTGTTGTGGAATTTAGTAGACCGCATAGGTTTGGACTCCTATTCATACTGTTTCTACTACTGAACATATAGCAAAACTGATGCCAATTTGACTTGTTGTTGTCAACAACACAATAATGTCAGTATGATAGGAAGTTGAACATTGAAATTCGGTTATATTGTCAAAAAAGTGGTATCATTGTTCATAATTTGAACACTTAACTGCAACTTACTTCAATGGTTCAAGGCGTATAACACCAAAGGGCAATCTGCACGAAAATGGGCAAATTATTTTTATTTGCACATTTTAGGGCAGGTGGCAGATAAAGAGAAAAAGTGCTATTTGGGCAAATGCTAAAAGTGTAAGTAAATACAAAGGGTTTAATGGAATTTAGGAGGGTGTGAGAAAAGGATGATTAAAAACCAAAAATTATGAGGAACGTAGGGCAAGAGGGTTTTCGTTCCACTTCACGGCAGCATTGTACTTGCCCTACGATATGATTATAGATTATTTCAGGATGAGCATTTTCCGTGTGGCTGTAAAGTCTGCTGCTTTTAAGGTATAGAAGTAGATTCCAGTTGCAACCGGTTCACCCATTTCATTTTTACCGTCCCAGTACGCGGCACTATCTTTGTACTGGTAAAGTCCTGCAGACTGATGTCCTAAAACTAATGTTCTAACTAATTTAGCATCTGAAGAATATATATGGATTAACACATCCGCAGATTTTGCCAATTGATACGGTATCCAAGTTTCAGGGTTGAATGGGTTTGGATAGTTTGGAAGAAGAGCAGTTTCTTCTGGAGTCAGCGCTGCCAATAGTTGTTCCAAGACAAAGATGCCGCGTTGGAAAGCTGGATCGGTAAGTGCAAGTTGTTTGGCATCCTGTAACCACTTTTGTACCTCCGCTTTTGTCGGCGCGTTTTTAAGGTCGTAACTCCAGCTTGCAGGTGCTGCACTTGAAGAACTTGCCATAGCAGCTGCCACCAACGTTAGGTCTACGATATTGACAACTCCATCACCATTCACGTCGGCGAGATTTTCGCCTTCCTGTGTAAAGTTAGATGCGACTAAAGTCAAATCTTGTATATTTACAACACCGTCGCCATTCAAGTCCTCTTGTTGACGTACAGGTTCTGCTACCTCCCCAGCTCTAACGCGCGCATAGAAAACGTTACCAATGCTATCAGTCAACCGCACATTAGACACAGTTAGCTTAGATGCCTTAGGAGCAACAACTTCAAAGGTGATGTTTGCCAGTGTTCCTGCCCCAAACCCATCTCCAGCAAGAGATGTTGCAGCAAGCGTAACAGTATTTTCCTTAAGAATTGGCTGCACGGAAAATGCTCCCATTGGTAAAAAATCTGCATTCGTGCTATTAATATAGCGAAGCGCTGAGGTATCATACCGAATAGTTACTTGATATCCGGCTACGCTACCCGCGTCTGCAATGTCAAGTGAGAACATAAGCTGCCCATCTATGGGAGGAGACTGCTGAGAAGATGGAGAAAGACTCACAGTCGCGTAACTATTGATTGGAGGCGTAAAATTCCATAGAAGTGTTGTGCCATCTGAGCTGCAACTGGCAAGCGTACTTGCATCCGGACTGAACGCGATGTCAAGGATGCCGCCTGTATGCCCAGAAAACATTTGTATCTGCTGACCAGATACTGTATCCCATAAACGGAGAGTACGATCACCGCTGGCACTTGCCAGCGTTTCACCATTGTTGCTAAAAGCGACACTCCAGACTAAATCCGTATGTTCAGTAAAAGTCTGGAGTTCTACGCCAAAGACAGTGTCCCAGATTCGGACAGTGTTATCGTCACTACCACTCGCAAGCATATCGCCATTTGGACTAAACGCAACACTCCTCACAAAATCCGTATGTCCAATAAGTGTCTGCTTTTGTTTACCTGAATCGGCATCCCATAGTATGATGGTATCATCTGCACTACCACTTGCAATCGTGGACCCATCTGAACTGAAAGCAACACCCAGAACAGCGTTTGTGTGTCCATCAAGTGTTCTCAGTTCTTCTGCAAGAGCGGTATCCCATAATTTGATAGTGCCGTCTTCACTACCGCTCACAATCTTGGATCCGTCAGCATTGAAGGCAATACTCCAGACCCAATCCGCATGTCCAATAAGTGTATCAATGTGTTCACCGGTAAATGCATTCCATAATCGGATAGTCCCATCGTCACTACCACTTGCCAGTGTATTTCCATCAGGACTGAAGGCAATACTCCAGACCCAATCCTCATGCCCGATCAACATCTGTTGGTGTTGCCCCGTAGCAGCATCCCATAGATTAATCGTATTGTCTGCACCACCTGTCGCCACTATATTTCCATTAGTGTTGAAGGCAACGCTTAAAATATAATTTGTATATCCAGTCAGTACCTGCCGCTGTCCTCCAAAGATAGGATCCCACAATCGGATAGTTCCATCTGCACTGCCGCTTGCAATCGTGCCTCCACTTGAATTGTACGCTACACTCAAAACAACATTTGTATGTCCAGGAAGTTCCTGCTGAGGCTGTCCAGTAACAGCATCCCATAAAAGAATAGTCCCATCCGCACTGCCACTTGCAATCGTATTTCCATTTGGACTATATGTCACACTGTACACAGGCCCCAGATGCCCGAGTAGAGTCTGCTTGAGTACACCGAAGGCTGTAAACCAAAGTTTAACAGTGCCATCACGGCTGCCACTTGCGAGTGTGCCATCATTTGGACTGAACGCTAAACTGTAAACAGAATCTTCATGCCCAGTCAGAATGTGTTGTTGTTCACCAGTTGTAACATCCCATAGTTGGACTGATGTATCTAAACTCCCACTCGCCAGAGCTCCTCCACCTGGACTAAATGCAACGCTCGTAACAGCATCAAAATGCCCAGGAAGTGTTTGTTGGTGTTCACGAGTAATATAATTCCAAAGTTGGACAGTACTGTCACTACTTCCACTGGCAAGTGTTTGACCATCCGAACTAAATGCTAAGCTTAAGACTACATCTGTGTGTCCTATAAGATCGCCTTGATGTTCGCCAGTTGTTGCATTCCAGAGTTTAATTGTACCATCACCATGACCACTGGCAAGTGTTTGACTATCCGAACTAAACGCAGCACTGTAAACAGTTTGTGTATCTTCAGTGATCAATCTTATTTCTGCATAGGTTTGTGCATTATAGAGCCAAATACCGATGGAACTGACTACAGCAAAATGTGTACCATCTCGCGAATATGTAAGCTCACTTATTCTACCTTTACCGAGACGTGCTCTCGCGTTTTCGGGTAAATTGAATTGTGAGGCGTTTTGAGCAGAGGTTTGGGTTAGAAAAAGTGACAGAACAAAAAATTGGGTTAAAAAAATAAAAAATAACGTCTTTTTCATTGGAAGATACTCCTTTTAAGGTAATTGGCTGCTATATGTTGTATGAAAACAATTTGATTAATGTCTTTTCAAAGTATACCACAAAGAAGGTGAGAATGCCAATTTTACGTGGGAGTGTAGGTTAGAATATTGGTAGGCATCAAATTCCTAATGCTTTTGGTGTTGTCAGTATGATAGGGTTTAAGACCAGACAAACACTTCATCATCGTCTGGGGAATATCCGATGAATACTGCTAAAACTATTCTGGCACGCGTGCCTTGAACAGGTGGGACTTCGTGGATACAACGCGTATTAAAAAAGTAAAGGTCTCCTTGTTCCAAATTGACCTGACAGTTCTCTATTCCGTTCTCAGCTGCGTAACTATCAAACGTTTCTGCAGCAATATGTGGTTGAACGTCTTCAGACCAAAGACATCGGTGTAGGATAGCTTGTGTTCCTTTTCCGGTTTCGTCCGCATTTTGCACGCACAACACACCCGCAAACTGATGTTCAAAGCGGTAAACAGCGTAATCGGTACGTTGTTCACGATATTTGACACTATCAATGTGCGGTTTATAACTATGTGTTTCGTAGTGAACGCGGAAGATAGCGGGACCATAAAGTGACCCGTCAGGTTCTCGCGCAACTTTAACCTCTTTTCCGGGAGAAAGCGCAGCAAGGGATTCATAAATCAAGTCAACAGGATTACCATATCCATCAAATAGAAATTGAAATAGATGATGTGTTGCTTCAGCATGCGCTAAAAAACGGGTTTTTTCGCTACCACGATTACCAAGACTTGTGCCGATGTCAATACGAGTACGCTTATCAGCAGAGTTGGTATCCGCTTCGTCGCGCATCAATCCCATGTTGCTGAATCTATTGATGAGTCCCTGGCATTGTGCGGGGGAATAGGCATTGCGTAAAATAATGGCGGGCATTTCCGCTTGTGAGAGCGAATAGATCGGGTCCCTATATTTTTCGCAAATCGCATTTAGATCAGGTTCTGCTGGAAGCCAATTTGTGTTATTTTGCATGAGATACTCACTTTGTAAATTCGCGTGATTCATTTATGAACAATTTTTACGCAGCGATTTAGAATTTTGGATTAAAGAGATAATCATCCATTTTTTCGTCTATGAATTCGGCATTGTGGTCAAGTTCACTGTTTTCAAAAGCGGCTTCACATCCGGTTTGATACTTCAGTCGCCTGCCAGAACGGAGCCAACGGATGCGATGGATCATCGCTATCATGTGGCGTGGTTCGTCGGACAAGTTCGGCACACCACGGTGCCAGAGCCGCATATCTCGGATCAAAACACTCCCTTTTTTCGCGTTCCCCCGAATAGGTGGTGCTATTTCGCGACGCTCCGCTTCATGTTCTTCGTCGATATGTCGATCACTTACGTCCAGATGCGATCCAGGCCAAAGCTCCACACTACCGTTCTCTTCCGTTGTGTCCTGTGGAGAGATATTGACAACCACTTCAGCTGCAGGGTGAGCAACTTCCTGATGTAGCCACAGATGGTCGCCGTCTCTGTGGAGCGGTTGTGTGCCACTGCCAGGGCAGTTTGTGTTGCCATTATAGAAATTATTGTAGACCCCAGCACCGAGCAGTTCCTTTGTTACCTGCACGACGTAAGGGTTCGCAACGATGTCGCCAAAGATATAAGGTGCAAACGGCGGCGGTCCCTGCTGAAGATGTCCTTTAAGCATTCCTGCACCACCCCATTTTTCCGCTTTAATCAACTTTCGCGAATCAGCATCCATCCGTTCACGTAATATATCCAAATGTTCATGGTTGATAATGTTTTCTATGACGACACACCCATCAACACGGATAGCTTCAATTGCTTTTTTGAGATGCGTTTCTGAGAGTTTACCAGCGGCTAATTCTTTAACTTGAGCTGCTACGACTACCATTAAAAAATTCCTTATAGAGTGCTTGAACTGCTGTATCCATATCTGTTGACTTTACACCGAACATCATGCTGACTTCATTAGAACCTTGGTTGATCATCTCTATATTGACGTTTGCACCTGCTAATGCTCCCGTCGCTCGTGAAGCAATGCCAACAGTGTGCCGCATGCCCTCACCGACAACCATAATGAGAGATAGATCGCGTTCTACAAAAACATCTTCTGGCGCAAGTGTTTGCCGAATCTTTTCCACAACCCTTTTCTCCTTTTCTGCAGGTAGGTTTTCTTCGCGAAGGATGACAGACATATTGTCTATACCAGAGGGGATATGTTCAAAAGAGATATTTTCACCTTCCAATATCTGTAGCAGCCGTCTACCAAACCCGACTTGTCGATTCATCAGATATTTGCTAAGATAGACACAACAGACATCGCTCATGGCGGCGATACCGACAACAGGCATTTCGTTTGAAGTGCGATGTGGAACAATTAAGGTGCCTTTTGCTTTAGGGTTGTTCGTATTTCGGATGTGGACAGGCACCATAGCACGATACACGGGTTCAAGCGCCTCATCGTGAAATACTGAAAAACCAGCGTAAGAGAGTTCACGCATCTCACGGTAGGTTAGTTCCGAAATTGGAGCAGGATTTGATACAATTGACGGATTTGCAGCAAACACTGAGTCGACATCTGTGAAATTCTCATAGACTTCTGCCCGAACCGCACTGGCAAGAATAGCACCTGTAATATCCGAACCGCCGCGAGAGAAGGTTACAATGTGTCCTTCTTTGGAATAACCGAAAAATCCTGGAAAAATCGTGATGCCGGGACGTTCGCTTAGGTTTCGCAAGCGGTTATATGCTTCGGGCAGAACTTGGGCATTGCCAGGTTCATCTGAAAGTAGTAAACCCGCATCTTTCGGGTTTACATAGTGTGCTTCTACACCGCGCGCCTGCAGCACCTGTGCTATGAGACGAGCACAATTGTCTTCTCCACCTGCCTTCATCGTATCCATGTAGAGATCAGCATCATCTGTACTGTTTTCAAGACGTTCTGTTAAGTCGTGAGCAATTGGGTCAACAACCTCATCAGGGAGTTCCAATTCAGCAGCGATATTCCGATAACGTTCAATAGCCTCAGCACATTCCGAAGCACCGATTTTTCCCATCAGTCGTTCCGACGCTGCTGCGATTAGCAGATCGGTTACTTTTATATCTTCACTGTGACGTTTACCGGGTGCCGACACAACAATTAATCGCCGTGCTGAGTCGGCAGTAATTATGTCGCAAACTTGACGAACCTGCTCTGCTGTCGCGAGGGAACTCCCCCCAAACTTTGATACTTTTAACAATCCATATCCTCCAATCCAATATTGTATGTTCGTGACAATTATACCACAGTTCTATTTTATAGTAAAACTCAAAAACTTGAACCTGAAAGAATGTACAGGGTTATTCAGTTTTAAGAGTTTTCTGGTATTGAGATTTACTGAAAGTTAATATCCATAAACATGAACATTGTTCTTTAGTCCCGCTGAATGCCATACGGGGAATGCCTAAATGGCATTCATACCGTTGATTTGGCGCATTCATAGCGTTGATTTGGTAGGGACGATATGTTAAGTCTTCTATGCCGTTCCTACGGAACTCAAGAGGCGGTGGGTAACATTTTTCTATAAACATAGCGTCCCTACGGGACTAAAGAAATTACCGAAATATTTATTTATTCTTCATACGGGCTAAAGACATGGACAAGATGGCAACACATAAAATTAACGTCATAGCAAAAAACCACCCAAAATATTGAAAACTGAATAACCCTGAAGAATGTAGATTTTAGTTGCAAATGCCGCGTAGATGTGTTAAAATACTATTTGACTAAAATCAGAATACTTGCTTGTAGGAGGACAGGCGAGTGGAAGTACCTGTTTTAGTGCTAAATGCCAGTTATGAAGCAATTAATGTTTGCAATCTCAGACGCGCTCTGAAGATGGTTTTTAAGGGAACCGCTCAGACAGAGGAAGTGTCTGAATCGGAAATACGGTCACCATCTGCTATTGTCAAAGTGCCGCATGTTATTCGCTTGGTGAATTACGTGCATGTGCCGCGCAGTGTTGTCAAGTTTTCCCGTAAGAATGTACTTGCGCGCGACCAACATGTATGTCAATACTGCCACCGAGAGTTTCCTGCTTCCCTGCTAACGCTCGACCACGTTATCCCAATTTCAAAGGGTGGCAAGACAACTTGGGATAATGTTGTGACCGCTTGTAAACGCTGTAACAATAACAAAGGCAATCAGATGCTTCATGAGACGCACTTCAAGTTGAAACGAATGCCGAAAACGCCTTCAATCTTAACGTATTTGCAACTCAACCGTCATTTTCGGGGTTACCATCCGTCTTGGAAAAAGTATCTTTATATAAATTGAAACTGAAAGACAGTTGTTTTGCTTATTCTTCTTCGGTTATGTGTGTAAGCAGAAAGTAAACCATTCAGAATTGCGCGAAGGAGAAGGTACTTTCAATCTGAATAAATCCTGAAGTTATGCCGTATCAACCACATCCAGAAAGACTGAAGAAGACTTGGGAATTTCAGAGAGCATATAAAAAAGGGAAAAAGAACTGGAATACTCACTTCGTTATCTACGTCTACCACACAGAATTCAGTCAGCCACGGTTAGGAATAACAGTCAGTAAAAAGGTAGGTGAGAGTGTCCAGAGGAACCGCGTGAAACGGCTTATTCGTGAAGCCTACCGCCTGCTTAAGCCTGAAGTTCTGCCACATTTTGATATTGTAGTTGTGGGTAGAAAAGCAGCCTTGCCCCTTTCAGGACAGCAAGCTGAAGAAAGTTTATACCAATTATTCTGCCGAGCATCAATCATGGTAACGAGAAAGACAGATTTATAGAAATATTGGCAGCGTAAACCTCTGTAAAGATTGGAATATAGCCGAATCAATATGAATAAAAAATTTGTTGGGTCAAAAAACATCTCCTGCAAGTGAACGGTTTATAAAAAGAAAATGAGCCGATTAATTCTCTACGCTATCCGCGGGTATCGCCGCTTTATCTCCCCACTTTTTCCTCCAACGTGTCGTTTCCATCCGACTTGTTCACACTACGCACAACAGGCATTTGAGCGATATGGTACTTTCAAAGGCAGCTGGTTAACTTTAAAACGACTGGTAAAATGCCATCCTTACCATCCAGGGGGTTTTGACCCACTTCAGTAACAAATAACATTCAACATAAATTGACATGTAGTGAATGGCGAGCCGTAAAAACCTCGCGCTATAAAACATGAAAGAGGAGCATCTAAATTTAAATGGGATCCCGTTACATTCTCGCACTCGTTCTGATGATTGCTGTAATGATTACATGGACTCTGATGTTTGGTAAACCCAAACCCCTTACCCCTGAACAGGACGACCCCGCAATAACCGAACAAACTCCGCCAAGTGACACAACTGATGGAATTGATCTTGGAGAAAAGGAAGAAGACTCCATTGATACAAACCCACTGATGATGGTTCAGGAGAGTCCCGATGATCCGATGGTCCGCGTCAGAACATCTACTTACGACATTACTTTTAACGAAAAACTGGCAATAGCCAAAAAATGGGGATTGATAGAAAAAAAAGAAAACGGGAGTCTTCGCTTTCCCGACAGATCAGACACGACTGAAGACGTGCCGTTGAATCTTATCCCTGAGACAGCACATGACTGTCTTGAACTTCAGATTGGAAATTCGTATCTTCAGAATGAACTCAATTTACGGCACGCTTTATGGAAAGTAGATAAACCGGAAGGCATTCAACTATCAGATACACAAGAGAAAGGAACACTTACCTTCACAACTACGATTGGCGAGCAATTACGAGTTGTCAAACGATTTACCTTTTACAACGATAGTTATACGGTAGATTTGGACTTAACGTTCGAAAATGTTTCTGATGCTTCAGAACCTTTGGTAATCGGTGGCAATAATCCCGCGAATGGCTATGAACTACGTTGGGGACCAGGGATTAATGCTGACCTACTCGTACACGAAAAAGAGACAGGTAAAGCAGGACGCCGTGGTTCCGAAGGTGCTAAAGTTTATATTGGTACAGGAAAACCTACACGCGAACTCAAACAAGAAAATGCTTTAGTGACAGTACGCTGGGCAGGTATGAATAGTCAATATTTTAGTGCCATAATGATTCCTGACCCGCAACTTGAAGCTACCTATGCACTGGATGATAATGCAAAAGCAAATGAGTCAACAAATATCCTTGTGGCTGCACCTACTGAGACCGCCGTTTTGACAATCCCTCGTTTTCCACTACCATCTCAGCAAAAGCAAACGCATGCTTTTCGTTTATACGTCGGACCAAAGGATGATACATTGTTGAAGCAGGTCACTGCTCCTAATGTGCCAGAAACTCAAATTAACTTGTCTAAAGCCATTGACTTCGGATTTCTCGGTCCTGTGGTATGGGGAATGCTGTGGTTAGTAAAGGGGTTGCACAACATCTTTGGGAATTACGGGTTAGCAATAATTCTTTTAACAGCATTAGTAAAGATAATTTCTTTTCCGCTTACCCGCAAAGCACATGTCTCTATGAAAAAGATGCAGGAACTTCAACCGCAATTGACTGAATTACGAGAAAAATTTCGGGACGACCCGCAAAAACTGAATAGAGCCACAATGCGTATTTATAAGGAAAATGGTGTGAACCCCTTGGGTGGCTGTATCCCTTGGCTTCCGCAACTCCCTATTTTCTGGGCACTCTACGGACTACTTGGGAGTGCTGTTGAATTCCGCGGTGCACCTTTCTTCTTGTGGATTAATGATCTTTCGGCACCAGATACATTGTATAAACTCCCATTTACAATACCGCTTATCTTCATACAAATAGACTCTATCCGATTCTTACCGCTTCTGAATGGACTTACAGCATGGCTCCAGCAGAAATATGTCGGTGGAATGTCTGCTACGCCCGCTACCAGTAATACACAGGCAAAAATCATGCAGTTTTTGCCGCTTATCTTCGTCTTTATGTTTTATAACTGGGCTTCGGGATTTGTGTTATACTGGTTATGTAATAGTGTCCTTACTGTAGCACAACAACAAATACAAACGAAATTTTTCCACGATGGCGAATCCGAAACACAGGAAAATACTCCAAAGCGCAAACCGAATTGATATTTTTAGTTAATCTTGTTAAACTTTAGATAAGTTTTTTATCAATTATTATCGTTTAAATTTTCCACTTATATGCGTGAATCTTCAACAGCACAAAGGAGTACTGCCAATTGCAAAATTATATTGAAACTGAAGCAGAAACTGTCGAAGAGGCAATTGAAATTGCGCTCACACAACTTGAAACAACGCGTGAAGAGGTCAACATCATAATCATAAATGAACCGACTAAAGGCATTTTGAGTTTTGGTGCGAAACCCGCAAAAATACGTGCTACGCTAAAGGAAGATATTTCTAACGCACCAGAGACCGTTTTGAAGGAAATGCTCACGCGAATAGGTATTAATGGTGAAGTTGAATCTAACTTAATTGAGGGAAGTTTGCACCTTAACATGGTTACGGATTCGCCAGCACTTCTTATCGGAAAGCATGGACAGACACTTGATGCTATTGAACGTCTTCTTAATTGCATTGTCAACAAGAATGCACTCGCTAAAAAAAAGGTGTTCGTCAATACCGAAGGTTATCGTGAACGGAGAGAGCAGACGCTCGTAGACCTAGCACATCAAGTTGCTGCAAAAGTCAAACGGACGCGTCAAGATGTTGTTCTTGCCCCTATGTCTGCTAAAGATAGACGCGTGATCCATCTTACCTTACAATCAGACGATAACGTTTCAACGTTTAGCCAAGGTGAAGGTGATATGCGTCGTATTGTTATTGCAAGACAAGATACCTATTGAGCCATAGATGTATGACCGAGTTTGAGAAACATCAAACTACCGGTAACTTCACGCTGTGCTGAAAACGGGGGTTGCGATATGAAATTTGAGGATACTATCGCCGCCATCGCGACGCCGCGCGGTGAAGGCGGTATCGGTATAGTACGCGTCAGTGGACCGCTGGCAATCCCAATCGCATCTCAGTTGTTTCGTCCCTCACGCGTTATCTCACCTGATGAACTCCCATCACATACACTTACACACGGACACGTTATAGATACATCAGCATCCGATGAAATTATTGACGAAGTGATGCTGGGTATTATGCGCGCCCCGAAAACGTATACCACCGAAGACATTGTTGAATTTAATTGCCATGGTGGAATTGTTCCGCTAACAACTGTATTAGCATTAGTGGTAAAGGCGGGTGCAAGGCTCGCTGAACCGGGCGAGTTTACGAAACGTGCTTTTCTTAACGGTAGACTTGACCTCGCACAAGCTGAAGCAGTAGCAGAACTCATCAGTTCAAAAACAGAACTTAGCCGAAAAATCGCAATTCAGGCACTTGAAGGCAAACTCTCTGAAAGTGTAAATCAACTCAGCGATACACTTGCAGCATTGCTCGCAGAAATTGAAACCTCCATCGATTTTCCCGACGAAGACCTTGATTTTATGAAGGTCGAGACGCAGCTTCAGACTGCACGTGTTGTCCAAACAGATCTGGTGCATTTACTCAAAACTGCTTCGGAAGGACGTCTAATCAAGGAGGGTATAAACGTCGCTATTTTGGGCAAACCGAATGTCGGAAAATCAAGCCTATTCAATGCGCTTGTCCGCTCAGCACGCGCTATTGTCACAGATATTCCCGGCACGACGCGGGACACGATTGATGAAACTATAAATCTTGACGGTATACCTATTAATCTGATTGACACCGCTGGACTGCGACAAACAGAGGACATTGTTGAACAACAAGGTGTTCAACGGAGTAGAGACGTTCTCAATAAAGCCGAATTTCTACTCTTAATGTTTGACGCATCCCAACCCCTAAATGAAGCGGATACTGAACTTTTGGAGATAGCGAATTCACACCGCGCAATCCTGATTCTAAATAAAATTGACCTTCCCGCCATCGTCCAACCACAGACTCTTACTAACCATTGTCCAAAGGTTCGCATTGTTCAAACAGCAATTACTGAAAACAAAGGTATTGATGCGCTGAAAACTGCTATCCGAGAAGAATTGCTTGGTAAAGAATTCAATATAGGTGAATCTCCTATAGTTACGAATGCTCGCCATCAAGATGCGCTAAGCCGTGCGCAAGAAGCACTTGATGATGTTATAGTGAGTTTAGAAAACGAGATGCCACCTGATCTTGTTTCGGTTGATCTGCGCATTAGTCTTGATGCCCTCGGTGACATTGTTGGTAAAACAACCACTGAAGATATTTTGGACCGAATTTTCTCACAGTTCTGTGTCGGCAAGTAAACAAAGCCTCTTTGTAGCACGTTTGTCTTACAAACAAGTATGCGTATAGTAACTGCAACCTTTATTTACACACTGAGGCATTCAATTGTCGCGCACTGCTCTTGTGGAGGGATTTGTAACCTGATTTCTTTTGTAGGAGCGACCTCCTGGTCGCGACCCGCGAAATGCCAAACGCGCATTTGGCGTTGATTCAAGGTCGCTCCTACAGTAAGAGGTTTTAGAGAAAAGAAGAATTATCGAGAATTGAATGGCTCTGTATTTACACACTGTTTTTCTGGACATTCTCTGTTGAATGTGATAATATATTACAACTAATCAAGAATGCTGCGATAAAAAGTTACTGGAATTTCCGTCAATATTACAATTTAAGCAAATGCCTTGTTTTATCGCTTAAGTCTAAAAGGAGAAAATAAAATGATTAATTCTGTTTTTCACCGCTACTCTCCCTATGTAGCAGGACTCACCGTCCTCTTGCTAATGACAGTATCAATTCCTGTCCTTGCAGAAGGCGAAAAAGTCCGATGGGGAAAATCCATTGAGGATGCTACGAAACAAGCCGCTGAAACCGGTAAACCGATTATGATGGACTTCTATACAGATTCGTGAGGTTGGTGTGATCGGCTGGATGCCGAAACATTTACTGATGCAAACGTCGTTACTCTTTCTGAAAAGTTCATTACTGTCAAGGTAAATCCACAAGACACGGAACTGCCCATAAACGACGAAACGCGCAAGAAGTATGGAATTACAGGCTATCCGACAATTTTATTCATCGGTCCGGATGGCGGTGTCATCACTAAGAAGGTGGGATACGCTCCACCTGAAGAATTTGCACCTGTGATGGAAGCAGCTTTTAAAAAAGAGATGGAATTCCAGGCAAAATTGGCAAAATTTAAGGAAATGCCTGATGATACCACCCTAAACAGTGAAATCGCAATTCTTTATATAAAACGGGAACAATTGGAAAAAGCACTCCTGATTAACAAGAAAATCCCTGATGATGTCAAGTTGAACAATGAAGTCGCTTTAGCCTATTTGGGACAGAGACAATTAAAAAAAGCGCTTCCGTTCAGCAAAAAGGTCATTGAAAATGATCCGAAAAATACTTCGGGACTTCTTCCTACTTTACACATACAACTCGGAGTCGCTTATGGCAATCAAATTCGAGATAAAACTGAAGATATTGCAGCAGAAAATACCAAAATGGCGTTGATGCACTTCCAAAAGGTGATTGACACCTATCCAAAAAGCGATGTTTACGAACTTGCTCAACTTTATCTTGGTGTAACCTATTCAATTTCAAAACAGTACGACAAATCAATTGAAGTGCTTGAGAAATTAGTAAATCATGCAACAGATGAGCGGGTGAAACTGAACGCTGAAGCGAACTTAAAACAAGTCAAGGAATTGGCTGCGGAAGCAGAACAAAAAAGCGACAACTAAGTTTGCAATTGAGCAACTTCCGCAGGGGTCAAAAATCGATACTGCCCCTGTGGGAGATTGCCTAATCCTAACTCCCCAATATGCGTCCGTTTCAAGCGGATAACTCTATGTCCTACCGTCTTAAACATCAAACGTATCTGTCGTTTTTTCCCTTCGTGGATAATCACCCTAAATTTTGATAGTGATTCGTTCTTACCTGTTTTTTTCTTTGCGGTTGATGCCTGGGTGTGCTTTACATTTAACAGCTTGATTTTTGCTGGAGATGTTGTTCCGCCAGGGATAGAGATGCCGTTACGTAAGCGATCAAGCGCGCGGTCGGTTGGAACACCGTTTACCCATGCAAGATATGTCTTATCAACCTCATGGCTCGGATGCATCAACCGATTAGCAAAATTACCATCATTGGTAAATAATAGCAATCCCTCAGTCTCTAAATCTAAACGCCCCACCGGATAAATGGATTCAGGTAGTTCCGTTAAAAGATCCATCACGGTAGGACGACCACGTTCATCACGACGCGTTGTCAAATAACCAGCAGGTTTATTCAACATCAGATAGATCCGTTCTGTGAGTGGCTCAACCTGTTTTCCTTCAAATTCAACACTATCCAATTCCACGTTAATCGGGTGGCCGGGAATAAGTATCTCTGTTCCGTTAACAGTGACGCGTCCCTCACGAATTGCTCGTTTTACTGCACGTCGAGAGGCAATTCCTGAAGTAGCGATATATTTTTCAAGCCGCACTGTGCAATCCCACCCATGATTATAGTTCTATTTGCCAATTTCTCTCTGTTGCTATACGGCGAAGTTCCCGATCAGGATTTACCGCAACTGGATATCCAAACAATTCCAGTTTATAAACATCTGAATGGTGGTTACCATAAGCATAAGAAGTACTTAAGTCAAATCCATGCGTCGTTGCAAGTTCTTGTGCAAGGGCAGCTTTGTTCTGTGCATAAGGCCGTATCCCAACGCGCCCACCAGTAAACTTCCCATTAGCCACTTCCAGTTCATCGGCGACCATGATATCAGTTTGAAAATGCTCATGGAAAAGTTCGACTAAAAACGATAACGAACCAGACATCAAAATAACCGTTCGTCCCTCATCGCGGTGGGTGTCTATTAGTGTTGAAATGTGAGGTGTAATACTATCACGAAGTGAATCAACAAAACAATCTCGTGCAAGTTCACAAAGGTGATGCTGTTCTAAACCAGAAAGATGAATTTTGTTCGATTTTGCCTCAGTATAAGATCTGACCTTCAAAAAATGGGATGTCCACGCAAGCAAATTTGAAATTGGAATCTCACCATGTTTTAGCAAATGTTTAAGGAAGACTTTCTCTGAAGATTGACGGATGAGTGTTCCATCAAGGTCGAAAATTGCACATGTATTTTTCATTGTATATTCTGTCCTAACGCCTTCCGGTATGCTTTGACAGCAGCTTCCAACCCGATATAGAGCGCATCAGCCATCAAATGGTGTCCAATAGAAACTTCAAGTAGCCCAGGCAATTGCTGCATCAGAGGAAGATTGTCAAGATTGAGGTCATGCCCCGCATTAGTGCCAAGACCTAAATCAAGTGCCTTCTCACCAGCGTTCTTCAAGAGCGAAAATTCTCGCGAAATTTCCGCTTCTGACTGTGCCATCGCATAAGGTGCTGTATAAAGTTCAATTCTATCTGCACCAATGTCACGCGTCCGTTCTATCTGCTCCAGGTCAGTGCCGCTAAACAGACTGACGCGAACACCAGCATTTTTCAGAGAGGTTATTACAGATTTCAACATGCTCCCATCTTTTTGGATATCCCATACGGTGTGACTGGTGATCTCTCCACTGACTACAGGAACAAGCGTGCATTGTGTTGGCTGCACATCCAGCACCATATCAATAAGGTCTGGGCGTGGATCACCTTCAATGTTATATTCAATGTTATTGTTATTTTTAGCGTTTATATCTTTTAACCGTTGGGCTACTTCATACACATCTGTCGGTCTGATGTGACGTTGGTCTTCTCGGGGATGCACCGTAATGCCCTGTGCACCTGCATCAATACAGGTATCAACAGCAGTAAGGACATCCGGAATGTCACCTCCTCTCGAATTTCGTAATGTTGCGACTTTGTTTACGTTAACGCTCAGACAGATCATTTTTTCTCCTTTACAGTAAATCTGAAAATGTGAATGCGCGTAGTAGGCGCGGGTTGCAAACCGCGCCTACAAATGGAACTATGGAAAAATGCCAAGCTGCATATAGGATTGCGCAATTTTATGAATAGCACTGATAAACGCAGCTGTCCTGCTATCTACAACATCTTTTCCGTGTTTCAACCGAATTTCGCGAATCTCCTGATAGGCGTTTACCATCGTATCTTGAAGTCCTGAGTTGACCAAATCTGTTTCATCGGCGCCGTGTAAAGGTCCGCGTTCATCATCGGAAAATTGATATCCGGTGGCTTGTTCAATAAAGAGGAGCATTGCATTGTACGCGGTTTCTTCATATCGTCTGGCAAGCCTTCCGAATCCGACGTGTGAGAGATTGCGAAGCCACTCGAAATAGGAGACAGTAACGCCTCCAGCATTTAGAAAAGTGTCAGGAATAATCAGTGCACCACGTTTTTGGAGTATCTCATCGGCTTTGGTCGTTGTAGGACCATTTGCTGCTTCGGCAATTATGTGTGCCTTGATACGCGGCGCGTTCTCCGCAGTTAACTGGTTTTCAAGTGCAGCTGGGATAAGGATATCACATTCTAACTCCAAAACATCGTTCGGATTCTCAATAAATGTCGCGTCTGAATAATGCCGAATTGAACCGTTTTCAGCACGAAACGTGGATACTTTTTCAATATCAAGTCCTTTTGGGTTATAGATGGCACCATCTGACTCGGCAATGCCAATAACTATCGCCTCTACTTCAGTTAAGTATTTTGCGGCAGGATACCCGACCTTTCCAAAGCCTTGAAGGACAACGGTTTTCCCCCGCAGACCGGGATGAAGTCCAATCTGTTTCATATCATCTTCATAACTACAAACCTCTTCCAACCCGAACACAACACCGCGCCCAGTCGCCTCTTTTCGTCCATGTATACCGTTTTGATCAATCGGTTTTCCCGTCACACATGCAATGGCATCAAGTTTGTCTTGCGACATTGTGAGGTATGTATCAAGAATCCATGCCATTTCGTTTTCACCGGTGCCGAAGTCCGGGGCAGGCACATCTACACCGGGACCGATATAGTTTTTCTGAATCAGTTCATAGGTATAGCGGCGGGTGATTCGTTCCAATTCACTCTCAGAGTACTCATTTCTGTTAAGTTGGATACCGCCTTTAGCACCACCAAACGGCACGTCTACCAGCGCGCATTTATAGGTCATCAACGCAGCAAGTGCCACTATCTCGTCTTCGTTAACGAGCGTGCTGTAGCGGATACCTCCTTTCGTTGGAAGTTTATGGTGACTATGTTCAGCACGCCATCCGTGAATCGTTTGAATGGTACCGTCATCCCGTTTAATCGGAAAGGTGAAATGGCAAGAGTTGTTACAAATTTTTATCTGGTCCAAAAGCCCCTGCGGATATTCTGTGAACTGTGCTGCTTTGTCAAAATTCTGGTTCACTTTTTGAAAAAACGAGAGGTTTTCTACCATTTGTGTCAACCCTTCAGATCAATTAGCGACATCGTTTGTGACGAATGTTTTAAGATTAAATCAGGCTAAACCTTATTATATTAAAGAAAATGAAATGACTTATCGTTGTCTAATGTATTTTTGTAACCTTGCGTCCGCTTGAACCTCTCCAACGTAAATGTCACCGTGCAAATCAACCCAGATACCGTGTGGGCAAGCGAGAAATTCACCGGGAACAGTACTACCGCGTTCACTACCCCATTGGGAAACTACTTCCCCATCTAAAGTCATGATTGAGATTCGTTGATCCAGCTCCGCAATATAGACCAATTCGTCTTCGTCAATAAAAATCGTGTCGGGTTGCAGCAGATCACCCCATTCCTCAATGTATTCTCCATCCAAAGTGAAAAACTGAATCCGATTGTTGCTTCTGTCCGCCACCATAAGTCGATTGCGAGGGTCAACTCTAACACAGTGCGGCAGATCAAACTCCCCTGGACCCGTTCCAGGCTTTCCCCAAGACTTAATCAACTCTCCATCGGGTGAATATTTATGAACACGTGCGTTGCCATAGCCATCACTAATATACATCTCACCATCAGGACCAAGTGCAAAATCCGTTGGTAGATTGAAGGGTTCGCCCTCCGCACCGGCTTCATCTGGCGTGCCGAGTGTCATCAAGAGTTCACCTTCCGTGGTGAACTTGCGCATAACGTGCGTTTCACGTTCAACACAGTAGATGTTATCTTCAGCATCAATGAAAATACCGTGTGCGTCCTTGAGAATGTCATCACCCCAAGAGGTTAGGAAATTACCATCACGATCAAAAACTACCATTGGGTGTTCGCTGCGGCTATAAACATAGACGCGGTCCTGAGAATCAACAGCGACAGCAGGAATCCATCCAAATTCCCAGCCATCTGGTAGTGTCCACCAATTTTCCTGCACCGTATACTGGTGCGTTCCTTGTCCAAAAATCATTAGGGTCTCCAATTTTAAATGAATTGTGAGTCATTTTAACAAATACATTGCCATATATCAAGTGGAATTTAACTTGAGGACTTGCACAATGTCAATAAACAATGATATAATTTGTGATTATAGAAGAATCCAAAAACAGTAGAATAGGGGATTCTGCTTAGAGGCTTCTAAACAGAAAAAGGGGAGAACATGAAACAGATTTTAACAATTGCAGGTTCAGATTCAGGTGGGGGTGCTGGGATACAAGCGGATATTAAAGCGATCTCGGCGAATGGAGGCTTTGCAATGTCCGCTATCACCTCCGTAACCGCACAGAATACGGTTGCTGTCACAGACGCTTTCGATCTGCCAATTCCATTGATTGAAGCACAACTGGATGCAGTCTTTTCGGACTTTGACGTAGCCAGCGTCAAAACAGGAATGCTTTCATCGTCAACGATTGTGGAAACGGTGGCAAGTAAGTTACGCGAATATACGCCTCAGGCAATTGTGGTTGACCCTGTAATGATTTCTAAAAGTAAGTTTCCGCTGTTGAAAGCAGAGGCCATTAACAGTCTAAGACATGCATTAATTCCGATTGCAACGGTAATCACACCAAACGTCTATGAAGCTGAACTGCTTGCAGAACAGGAAATCCGAAACATTGATGATGCAAAAACAGCAGCAGAAACTATTGCTAACCTCGGTTGTCAGGCTGTACTTGTCAAAGGTGGACATCTTGACAATGAAAAGGCGATAGATGTGCTTTATTACAATGACGATTGGTCTTTCTTTGACGCGGAACGGGTTGAAACAAAAAACACACACGGCACAGGATGTACCTACTCCGCTGCGATTGCAACACATCTGGCACTTGGAAAGGATTTAATTGCGGCAATTCGGGCTGCGAAAAAATATATTACGAATGCTATTCAACACGCATTGGATATCGGCAAAGGACATGGACCGACAAATCATTTCTATTTTTTAACTTAATTACAAAGGCTTTCTTCCTGCAAAACCGCTCTCAATCTCATGCCAATAACGAATCTCCTTTTCACCAAACCGCCAACAGAGATAAACTTCTTTCCCATCGCGCATGTGTGGAAAATCAATTAAGACTGGATCAAGTCCTTTGAGATGGCAGCCAAGACGTTGGATACGTTCAACGATCTCTCTAAACTGATCTCCGGTTTGCATTAGCAAAAGTGCGTTTTTACTGCCGCCGTTAGATGGAATGACCTCTAAGAACGGTGTGAGTTCGGCGTGTAGTTTTTCCAATTCCTCTTTCAGTTCAAGTAGTGCCGAAATGTCTGTAATCAATTCTGGAATGCATTCATTTGCTTCTTCAACCGTAAAATATCTTTTTTCCTGCATGAATAGGTCTCCTTGTTCATCTTGCTATAAATTTATACGAATTCAGAGAAGATGTCAAGCATCAAATCAATTAAGAGAAATTTGATACCTGTCAACACTTACTGAAAATAGTATTTACAGAGCCATTCAATTGTCGAGTTTCTCCCAATTAATTATATTGTAGGAGGGAACTCCGATTCCCGACTGTCAATGAGGTTCGTCGCGATTCGGAGATCGCTCCTACAAGAAAAGACTTATGATAAAATGTGAAATTACTGGAGAATTGAATGCTTCTGATAGTATTTACCTTTAATCTTGATTTGTTACCGATGACTGACAACTGATAACTGAAAACTAACTATGGAAGAAAATGAAACACAATCTGCTGAGGAGCAGAACCAAAACGCCACCCGTGCTGCAGGAATAGTCAGCCTCGCTGTGATGGGGTCGAGAATACTGGGACTTGCTCGTGAAACAGCAATCGGCTATTTCTTTCGTTCAACGACCAGTGCGGATGCTTTCTACCTCGCTTTCCGCATCCCAAACTTTCTACGCGATATGTTTGGCGAAGGTATTTTAAGCAAGGCTTTTATTACCACTTTCGTAACGACAGAAGCCGAAGATGGTGAAGAAGCGGCATGGAATTTGGCAAACCGAATCTTTAATTTGACGTCTCTCATCCTAATTGGCATTACTGGGTTAGGTATTGTTTTTGCGCCTGCCATTGTTGATGTTTTGGCACAACACAATTTTGACAAAGATTTAGACACTGTCGAGCATCAAGGATTTACCAGTAAAATTGAACTGGCAATCTATCTCACCCAGTTGATGTTTCCCTACCTGCTATTTGTTTCACTTGCTGCAATTGCGATGGGGTTATTGAACAGCAAGGGAAAATTCGGTATACCAGCATGTGCGTCCACTTTCTTTAACTTGAGTTCACTCCTTATTGGGATAAGTGGTTACTATTTATTTCCATTAGCAGGAATTCATCCCGTAACAGGTATGGCTGTCGGTGTAATCGTCGGGGGGATTGCTCAATTTCTAATTCAGGTACCGTCTATGTATCGCGTCGGTTTTCGGTACCGTCCACTCTTGAGTTTGCGAGATCCGAGAGTGCTTCAAGTTATTCATCTGATTGGACCTGCGGTGTTAGGTGTCGCAGTGGTACAGGTAAATCAATTTACCAATACGTTCTTTATTACCTCAGATTCTGGATGGTTGACGTGGATTAGTAGGGCATACCGTGTTGTGCATCTCCCTATTGGGATTTTTGGTGTTGCAATTTCAACGGTGGCACTCCCGCAACTTGCAAAATTCGCAACCGCAGGAGATACAGAGAATTTCTGTAACTCACTCTCTTATGCGCTCCGTCTTTTACTTACCGTGACAATTCCTGCCGCAATTGGGCTTATGATGCTATCTGAACCTATATGTAGACTTCTCTTTGAATGGGGTGTCACTATTGAGGAGGATACAATTCAAACAGGAGGACTTCTGTTCGTCTATGCATTCGGTTTATGCGGATTTTCTACTCTCAAAATCGTTACAGATGGATTTTACGCATACAAGGATATTCGCGCCCCTGTCATCGTCAGCGTCTGTGCGGTAGCACTTAACATCTATCTCAATTACCTATTTATCTTCCGCGAACTTTTTTTAGACCCGCGTGCAGTGGTGTTCTCAACTGTGCTGACTGTGACACTGAATAGTGCGGTTTTATTACTACTACTCCGCCGCAAGGTTGGACAATTAGGACTTCGGGCAGTTGTTCCGTTGACACTCAAAATCTTAATTGCTTCTGCGGTAATGGGTGTTGTGTGTTGGGTAACAAACGGTTTTATTGAACAAGATTTGCTTGGTACTGAGGGTATCGTTCCACGTATTGCCAATGTGTTTGTGCCGATTGTATGCAGCGTATTGGCACTCGCAGGCATGTATAAAATCTTAAAAGTTACTGAATTTGATGATATTTTAAATATATTTAAACACAAATTTCATACTTAACTGAATGTTTTCAAATTCAAGTATCTAAATTAACTGCGTAAACTCAATTTTTTCTTTTCCTTTTCAATTTTATGCACCCTTTTCAATTTAATTTGTGTCTTTAAGTTACGAAAAGCATCATATACACTTTTTGAAAATATGATGAGATTTTACGTAAGTCCTGTGTATATTGTTTATACAGTAACGGAGGCGCGCTATAATAGATGCGTCTCCTTGGATATAATACAAAAAAGGAGAAAATTTGTGAAAAATTTAGTTCTGATAGCCTTCATCGGCTAATAGGATTGACATGTTTTGTTACAACAGATGTCTACGCATCTTCGGATACGGATGCTCGGATGAGCGAAGTTCCGCTCATGACGTTTGTATATGGATATGCCTATGTAGGATATTCCTACACATTCCCAGTGGTCAGTAGTAGTCATGGCGCATATATTGCTAACGATTCCGGTAATCATCCAGATTGGCCAAGAAAAGTGCCTGTACGCTATTACATCGACTTTGAGAGCACGCTAATCGGGGACTTTCCACGTTGGTTTAATCCGTCCCAGGATTGGGGTGAAAAAGGTTGGGTAGCTGGCTGGGACACCTATGGAGTAGGTCGTAGTTTCAGTTTCGACCTCTCAGAAATAGTCTGGCAAGAAATTACTATCCAAGCAGAATCGGGATTTACTGTGAAAGTTGATCACGATGGAGATGGGGTTTGGGATGCAAGTGATTTTTGGGGGCATCAATTGATGAGACATTTCCCCACAAGAACGAGCCTCTCGGTGTAGAATAGGTGATCTTCTCACCTACAAGTACGTATTTAGCGGATTATGCTTTTCTTACCGGCTCGCGCGCTGATGCGTGCAAGCCTCACCGTCAAATATGCTTAGGGTATTAAGGAGTTACAATATGAGACAATTTTCAAATAAAGATAAAATAACATATATACTTTCGCAGATGTTTGCCTATACAGTATGCTTTTGCTTGTTTGTGCTGTTTTCCCCAAGCGGCGTGAATGCTAAAATCGTGTTTGTCTATAATGGCAGTATTTATGTGATGAACGATGGCGGCACCGGTATCCGCAGATTGACAGACAATCAGTTTTGGGAGGATTTCCCGCGTTGGTCGCCAGACGGCACCCAAATCGCTTTTATGAGGAACCTTGAGAAAGATATACAAAAGTATCAGCTGTTTATTATGAACGCTGATGGCACGAACCAACAACAACTCACACATGATGGACAAGGGAATAGAAATGGATCGCCGACTTGGTCACCAGATGGGAGGCACCTGGCGTTTACAAGCAACCGGAGTGGAGAAACTGAGATCCATGTTATAGACTTGGTGGATCATACAGTCAAACAGGTGACGGGCGGGAAGGAATCGCACGGCGCTACTTCTCCTGATTGGTCACCAGATGGGAAAGAAATTCTTTACGAAAAATTCATATTAAGAGGGTCCGGCATAGCAAACAAGAATATTTGGGTTATGTCAGCAAATGGAACAAACCACCGCCCCTTTTTGCCGGATCAAGACCCTGGACAGCATCTGTCGTTCAGAGTTTACCCTAAATGGTCATCAGGTGGACAGCGGATACTGTTCCTTAAATCAGTAGGCGGACTACAAGGAGATTTTCCGATAAAACGATTCGTTATTATGCGTCCCAACGGTGCGAAAAAGGAAATTGATGTGAATGAGAAAATGGGTGGAGAATGGGTTGGCTCTGGGTTGTGTTCAATGGATCATGGTCAGGCATTTCTCTTTTCTGCGGGGTTACTTGAAGTGCCGCGTGAAAAGCGGTTTCATGACATCTATCGGTATGAGATTGCAACCGGTAAACTCAGACGCTTAACACGCCATCGATATGACGACATTCGACCGCATTGGGTAGAAGGTGCACTGTCTGTATCTCCGCAGGAAAAATTGCCTACGCAATGGGGTGAAATGAAAAGTATACGTCTCCATGATTTATTTTAAGGGTAATATCTAACTCCCAGACCTCTATACTTTCCATGCGACTTGCTCAGATAGTAGAATTTGAAAAGGAGAATTATGCTAACAAAACGAATAATACCATGTTTAGACGTACGTGCTGGAAAGGTCACTAAAGGTATCGCTTTCAAAGGCAATGTTGACGTAGGTGACCCTGTAGAAATGGCGCGTTTTTATTACGAAGGTGGTGCAGACGAACTCGTCTTTTACGACATTACCGCCAGCAATGAACGGCGCGACATCATGATTGATGTTGTCTCTGCTGTTGCCGCAGAAATCTTTATCCCGTTTTCTGTTGGGGGTGGGTTGCGTACGCTTGAAGATATGCGGTGCGTCCTGCTTGCTGGTGCAGAAAAGGTCAGTATAGATTCTGGCGCAGTACGAAATCCCGATATTATCTCTGAAGGCGCGCGTGCATTCGGTAGTCAATGTGTTGTGTTAAGCATGCAGGTGAAAAAGGTTTCTAAAAGTGAACAGATTCCAAGCGGCTATGAAATCTATATTGACGGTGGACGGAAACCTGTCGGTTGGGACGCTCTGGAATGGTCTGCTCGCGGTGTGGACTTAGGTGCAGGCGAGATTGTGGTCAATAGCATTGATGCGGATGGCACGAAGGCAGGTTATGAATTGGAGTTAACGGGGGCAATCGCAGACATTGTGCCAGTACCTGTTATTGCTTCTGGTGGAGCAGGAAATCCACAACACCTGCGCGATGTTTTTGTTGAGAGCAATGCCGATGCTGCAATTGTCGCCTCTATCACACACTATGGCGAATTCACAATTGAGGGCATTAAAACCTATCTGGCAGATGAAGGTGTGAGTGTGCGTGATACTTGGTAATATCCTTGATAGATCACGATGCCTGTGGGAGGGTTTTGTAAACCCGATATTAAATCTTGAGTTCCGTAGGAACAATATGTTTATAGAAAGCAAAGTCAAGCTTTCTCTTGAGCTCCGTAGGAGCGACATACTATATACATATCGCCCCGATGGGGCTCAATATGGGATGTTGACCTTTGCTATAAACATACCGCCCCGCTGGGGCTGAAATAACTCAAAAAATATAGGATAATTCCCTTAAATTAACGCCTATAGTGCGGTTAGAAAACCTCACCTACCTGTGAATAGCTATTTATATTTACCTATGAATCCTACCCACTTCGCTTTAGTCGCCCCACACGTTTAGCATATCTTTCCGCGATATGGAAAACCCAAAACCCCAACGGAATTAGCACAATTCCGATAACGAGCAGTAGTAATAGATTTTCTGCTTGGCTTTGTACCGATGCGTTTTCCAACATTGCTGCACGGATGGATCGAAGTGTATAGGTTGCAGGGGAAATTATTGAGAAAGGTTGAAGCCAGTCAGGTAAAACCTCTATCTCATAATAAATACCGGAAATCAACAGCAGCACAGATTGGAGTATTCCTGTCGCTGCTTGTCCTTTTTCGGGTGAGAGCAGTGGAAAAATAGCAGCCATCAAACCGATACCGATAAACGATAAACTTGAAACAGCAACGGTCACACCCATCGTGATCCAATTCGCGCTACCCAAATCAATATGTTCACCGAAAAAGAGTGGCATAATTGCCAAAACTAAGCCCGTCCGCAACAGTCCGTATAAGATTGCAAAGAGACAAGAACCTACGAGATGCGTGATGCGGTAAATCGGTGCCATGAAGGTATATTCAATTGTACCTTCCCATCGTTCCCATGTAATCGCATCGCTAACTTCACGCATCATAATAGAGAGAAATCCCCATATCAACGCGCCAATAACAAGGTAAAGCACATCTTGGCTACTTCCCCGTCCAACCATAATTAAGCCGATTGTTAGCGCGTTGACGATAGAGTAGCTAAAAAACAGAATTTCCCAATTCAGATATCGTTTCAGCAGATTAAAGTTCCGCTCAATAAAAGCGTAAGAAATAATAGTTTCTCGCCTGATATTCAGCATCGTTTTATTCTTCTCCTTCCTCTAAGTCTTTTCCTGTCAATGCAATGAACACATCTTCAAGCGTAACAGGTGAATTATCTTTTGGCGGCACTTTGGCAATTAACTCTTTCACAGTCCCCTCCGCAATAAACTTACCGTTGTCAATAATAGCGATCCTATCGCACAACTTTTCTGCTTCTACCATATCATGTGTCGTTAACACGATAACGGCATTTCGCTCGTTTCGGATTTCCTCAATAAAGGCTTGTACATCGCGCTTAGATTTCGGGTCAAGTCCCGTTGTCGGTTCATCAAGTAATAGAAGCATAGGCGTAGTTAAAAGCGCACGCGCAATCGCAACCTTCTGTTGCATCCCGCGTGAGAGTTGTTCCATCTCTCCATCCATCCGCTTCGCTTCAAAACCGAGTCTCTCTAAAATGTTGCGCGCTTTTTTATTTGCTTCTGCTGCCGAGATCCCGTAAAGACGCGCGGCGTATATCAGGTTTTCTGCTGAAGAAAGACGTTTAAAAAAGGACGCTTCAACAGAGACACGGTTCATGACACGTCGCACCTTCATACTGTTGGTAACGACATCATCTCCGAAAACGTGGATACTCCCAGCATCTGGCAAAAGAAGCGTTGATATAAGACGGATAAGGGTTGATTTGCCAGAACCGTTAGCACCTAAAATACCGTATATTTCACCGATACTAACATCAAGGGAGATGCCATCAACAGCCCGGATCGTTTCCTTTTCACGCTTTAACCAGTGCCGAATCTTCTGATGAAAACGTAGTTTTTCTTCAGTTTTTTTTCTTCTGTGAAAATGTTTCTTAACACCGCGGACAGTTAGTCCATATACAGGTTGTTTAACTTTTTCTTGTACCACTAAACTCAACAGCCTCCAAAACTCTTGACATTTCAAGGTTACTTTTATATATTATACTCAATATACGTGAACATTTGGTAATTGATTTCATGGATTTAAACCTGATCTGTAGGAGCGATCTCCGAATCGCGACGAACCTCACTGATAGTCGGGAATCGGAGTTCCCTCCTACATCTCAAAATGCCACGTTAATTCTAAAGTTTACTATATATTGGTTGACGTTTACAACACGGATATAAAAGTGGAGGAACAATGCCGAAAATCAAAGGTCCAGCTATCTTTCTCGCCCAATTCATGCGGGACGAGGCGCCATACGATACTATGGAGAATATTGGGAAATGGGTTGCAAGTTTAGGTTACAAAGGCGTTCAACTTCCCGGATGGGACGATCGCGTTATTGACCTTGGAAAAGCAGCCGAGTCCAAAACCTATTGCGATGAATTCAAAGGAATGCTTAATGAGATTGGACTTGAAGCTACAGAGGTGGCAGGTTACCTTGCTGGACAAGTCTTAGCTATACATCCCGCGTATGAAGTGATGTTCGAGGCGTTTCATCCACCCGGTCTGCGCGGTACCGAAAGGACAGCATGGGCAACAGGCGAATTGACCAAATGTATCCACGCTTCGGTTAACATGGGATTGGATGTCATTCCCGTACTTTCAGGGGGGTTCGCGTGGCACACCGTCTACCCGTGGCCTCAACGTCCCGATGGAATCATTGAAGAGGCGTTCAAAGAACTCGCTGCACGGTGGCTGTCTCTTTTGAATCTGGCTCACGATAACGGTCAGGTCTTCGCCTACGAACTCCACCCAGGTTCAGACATTTATGACGGTGCGACTTATGAGATGTTCCTGGATTATACGGACAATCATCCCGCCGTCTGCCTCAACTACGATCCAAGCCATTTTCTCCTGCAACAGCTTGACTATATCGACTTCATTCGGTTGTACGGAGAACGCATCAAAGGATTTCATGTTAAGGATGCCGAATTCCGTCCGACAGGTCGAGTTGGGGTCTACGGTGGTTATCAGTCATGGGCAGGTCGCGCGGGAAGATTCCGTTCGCTGGGTGATGGACAGGTGGATTTCACACAAGTGTTCACACTGCTCACCGAAGCAGGCTACGACAGTTGGGCAGTGCTGGAATGGGAATGCTGCGTCAAAAGTCCAGAACAAGGCGCGGCAGAAGGCGCACCGTTTATCGCTAAACACATCATTGAGACAACCGATGTCGCCTTTGATGACTTTGCTGGCGGTGAGACAGACGTGGAACGGAATAGAGATATTCTTGGTTTGAATTCTTGACAACTAAATTGGAGTAATGACTATGGAATCTTGGAAACGAAAATTACGAATGGGTATGGTAGGTGGTGGACAGGGAGCGTTTATTGGTGGTGTTCACCGCATCGCTGCCACGCTTGATCAGCAGATTGAAGTTGTCGCTGGGTGTTTCTCGCGCGACCCCGAAAACACGCGAATCACAGGTGAAGAATTGTATCTTGACCCAAATCGCTGCTACAACAGTTACGCAGAGATGGCGGAAACCGAAGCAGCGCTCCCCGAAGATGAACGCATTGATTTTGTCAGCATTGTCACACCAAATCTCTCCCACTTTGACATCGCGAAGACCTTTTTAGACGCGGGTTTCCACGTTGTCTGCGATAAACCGATGACTTACAGTCTTGATGAGGCAGAAGCACTTGTCCAACTCGTCAAAGATTCAGGACTTGTCTTTGCGCTGACACACAACTATACAGGGCATCCGCTCGTACGGCATGCGCGTGATCTGTTCGCCGAGGGTTCAATGGGACAAATCCGTAAAGTTATCGTCGAATACCTCCAGGATTTCCTGATGGTGCCGCACGAGAAACTCGGTCAGAAGCAAGCTGCGTGGCGGGTGGATCCAGCACAGTCAGGTATTGGTGGTACGATGGGCGATGTCGGCACACATTGTGTTAACCTGCTTGAATACGTCACCGGCGATCCGATTACCGAACTCTGTGCTGATAAAAGCACCTTCCTTCCCGACAGGGTACTTGATGAGGATGTCAACGCCTTGCTCCGTTTCAAAGGTGGTGGTAAAGGTGTTTTAAGCATAAGTCAAGTTGCCACCGGGGAAGAAAATGGACTCACGCTCCGCGTTTACGCCGAACAGGGCGCAGTGAAATGGGCGCAGGAGAATCCGAACTATCTCGAACTCTATCGTTATGGTGAACCGAGGCAAACGCTTACCCGCGGTCAGGGTTATCTATCTGAAGCAGCGGCTGCAGGTGCGCGTATCCCGACTGGACATCCCGAAGGATACTTGGAAGCATTTGCGACTATCTATGTGGGTATTGTTGAGGCAATCCGGCGACACATTGATGGCGACCCGATGAAAACCGAAGCGTATGATTTTCCAACAGTCTATGACGGACTTAGAGGGATGCAGTTCATTTACAAAGCGGTTGAGTCTTGTGAAAACGGCTCAACTTGGGTTTCAATGTAAATAGCAGTCAGCAAATAGAAAAGAGAGATACAACGTGCCTTAGATACTGCTTTTAACTGACAACCGAGAACTGAAGACTGAGAACTATAAAAGGAGACAACCATGCAAGCACCTAACACTAAACCTTTCCGCGTTGGATTTCTGAACGTAGATTCTTATTCGCATATGCCGTTGTGGGCACCTGCCATTAACCCGCGCGCCGGTCAGAAAGATACGCCTTTTACAGGAATGCGCATCACACACTGTTGGGACATTGAATATGAGAAAGCAAAAGCGATTGCTGAATCTTACGGATGCGAAGTTGTCAAAAATTTTGATGATATGTTAGGAAAGGTAGATGGCGTAATTTCCGGTGGATATTATAATCATCCATGGAACCATATCCTACACGAACCCTATCTTGAAGCGGGTCTGCCGAACCTTATCAATCGCCCATTTGCCAATTCCCTTGCCAAAGCGCGGAAAATGATAACGTTGGCAGAAAAACACGGTGCAACAATCCTTGCACCATCAAGCCACGAACATAACGAGCCAATCTCACGCGCTAAGGCATGGGCAAGTGACAAACAAATCGTCTGCTACACAGCCACTAACTCGTTTGATGACTATCCCACACACGGCATTCACGGTGTCTATATGGTGTGCAAAGCAATAGCAGAAGCAGGTAACCCCGTTGTGTCCGTAGCATATCAGGCGGATAGTTGGCATAGCCCTCCCGGTGTCATCACTTTTGAGCACGTTAATGGCGAGGGACACCAATTCTATGGGACACTCCATCAGGTAAGCGGTTCATGGGGCACCGTGCAGATTCACACGCGTGAAGCTTACGGTGGCGAAAATTTTAGAATCCATACTGGTACAGGTTATCCTTATGATAAGACAGAAATCTGGGTGCCGACAATCTGGGCATTCCAGAATATGGCACTACACAACGAAATGCCGCAAACCTTTGGGCAGCTTCAGCACAAGACCAACGTCTTCCTTGCGGGGTGGAAATCAATTTTGGAAAATGATGGGAAACCTGTGAAACTGACGGACGTTGATGAAGAGTGGGAGTCTCCCGCTGAACTACCGAATCACCCTGATCACGATACGGTATCGCTGTTCCAGAAAAAGTTTGGGGACGGTTCATTATAGGAATCAGCAGGTTTCTAAATATCAAACAAAAGCAATATAGGCGCGGCTACAAACCGCGCCTATGGATGATTTGCATATAACATAAATGTGTCTATATCGTGATTTCATCAAACTTGGATGAAATCTAATTCGATCTTTTTACATTAGCCCATGTGGTAGTAAGTTTGCCGTTTGCGTCGACAGCAGCAGCGCCAGGCTCCATGCTCTGCTCAATTTCATCTTCGCTCAAAGCACGTTCCCATACCATCACTTCATCAATGAGACCGTTAAACTTTTGACCGGTGTTTCCCCAGGAGCCTACCATCGTATTACCGGCAGTTCCCTTGTAAAGAGATTTGTCTTTATCTTCAGCTTTCTGCTCACCGTTAATATAGACCCTTCGGGTTTTCTTATCCGCATCCAACCAGAAACAGATATGTGCCCACTCGTCTGCTTTAACTGCAGCGGCAGCGTCAAGGTCATTACCATAAAATCCCATGCGGACGGTGCCATTGTTGTAAATACGATAATGAAGACTTGTGTTTCCAGCATTCACTTGTGTCTGTGAAAAGACACACTGTTGGTCACCACCTGTCAACATCGGCTTCGCCCATAATGTCACTGTAAAACTCTTGTCATTCAGTGCAATATGAGGCGCCTTAACCTCTGCATTTTGGCTGAACTTTAGAGCCTGTCCTACTTTACCATCAACAAATTCAGCACCTCCGACGATTTCGCCGTCGTTTCCATGTGGTGATAGATCTTCTACCGCATTTCCTTTGTCATCATCAAAAGAAAAGTAAAGCAGTAGTTCCTTATCCTTTAGATTAAACGCCTCGGCGTAAAATGGGGCAATCATTAACCCGATGATTAAAATAGAAAATATAATCCGATACATAAATATAACCTCCTATATAAAATAAAGTTCATCCTCACTGTCAAACATAACATAAAGTAGAAAAATAGTCAAGTGTTTAAAAACAAAAAAGCCGTTATAGATTGCGCGACTACGACCCCGTCAAATAACACACGTATTGGCGTTGATTCACGGGACTAAAGATAGTATAAAAAAATGTGCTACCGCGTGTCCAACCCTATCTGCTAATCCGTGAGTGTTTCACCTTCGATTCAGATAGTAGCTGGTTTATGTGTCTTGCAGGAATAGCAGCTGCATTCATGAGTTGATCGCTCCGTGCCACAATGCCGAGTAAGATGCCTTGTTTGTTAAGCACGGGACCGCCACTGTTGCCACCGAACACATCAGACTGAATGTGCAAGAAATCTTGATGGTCGTTTAGGAATTCACCGAGTGTCCAACGCCATAGGTCCTGTTTCGCAGGATTGCCGAGGATATAGACCAATTCGCCTGCTTTTGTTGCAGGTGGCGTGAGTTTCCAATCAATTTCGCGAGCAGTTTCGGGTAATCCATCAAGTCTGATGGTTGCCAAATCCGTTTTCTCATTTCTTGAGATGACGTGTCCTTTTGTGTAATAACCGAGTCGTTTTAGCACGCCGCCGTTTGTTAGGTAGAAATTCCGATCTTTAATGAGTTCGCCTTTTTCGTCTGGTGCGGGGAAGTATACGTCTATTGTATTCTGTTTGCCTGTGACGTGGGCATTGGTGATAGCAAGTTTGGATTTTTTGTCAAGTAGTACGCCGCTGCCTTCGCCTATGCCAGGGTTGACTATCCACATGACTGCGCGGATGGCGTTGTTATAGATTTGGTTTGCGGTGGTTTTTGGTGGGTGAGGGGAAGTTAATTTCCATAATCGGATAGTTTTGTCATGTCCCGCGCTTGCAAGGATACTGCCATCAGGACTGAATGCAACAGTCCACACGTCAGAGGTATGTCCAGTGAGTGTGGTATTATGCTTTCCAGTTTTTACATCCCAGAGCCGCACTGTCCAATCCCCACTCCCACTTGCGAGGGTTTTACCGTCAGGACTGAAAACAATACTTGTAACCGAACCTGTGTGTCCCTCCAACGTGGTATTGTGCTTTCCAGTTTTTACATCCCAGAGCCGCACTGTATTATCACTACCGAAATCACCACCACTTGCAAGAATAAGACCATCTGAGGCAAAGTTTACACAACGTATTCCTCCATGATCTGTGATGATCGTTTTTTGGAGTTTGCCAGAGGATACATCCCATAAACGAATGGTATCGTCCCAACTTCCGCTTGCAAGAATTTTACCATCAGGACTAAATGCTACGGTAGAGACCCCACGCGTATGCCCTGTGAGAGTTTTCTTGGATTTTCCTGTCCAAACATCCCATAGATGAATAATATTATCATAACCTCCACTCACGAGCGTCCGACCATCAGGACTAAACGCAACGCCTAAGACCTTTTCTGTGTGTCCTACGATGGTGTTCAAGTGCTTACTTATCAAAGCATCACCTATCTTATCATAGAAAACACCACCTCTTAAGATTGTTTCACTTGTGGTAGGATCCCACAAATAGATAGATCCATTTAAACTCCCAATTGCAAGCATCTCACCATCAAGACTAAACGATGTGGGGTTTTGGGGCATCACCTCCCACATGGTCTCAGAAAATACGAAAGTTCGGATGTGCTTACCTGTCCCAACGTTCCATAAATGGATGCTGTTAAAATTTTTACTGGTGAGCATTTGACCATCAGGACTAAACGTAACGCATTCAACCCACCCATCATCATTAGATCCGGTAAGGGTTTTATAGTGAACGTAATCTTGTGCAAAACCGCTTTGGAGGAAAGGGATTGTGACAAGAAATAGCATTGAAATGAGGAAGTGAAGTCGTTTCACAGTATTCATTTTCTTTTAGGTTGTGCGTTTACCACAATTGTTAATTATCCACCCCAAAAAGGTGCTGCTAAATTCTGAAAATCCATTTATTCGTTTAAAAGTTTTTGGTAATTTTTCCAAAGGTTTTCAAGGATTGGGTGATCAGAATATTCAATCTTAAAGTAGGTCATATATTCCTCTAATATCCCAGAAATACAAGTGAACATTACCTTTAAGACGAGGAAACAGTGAATAGGACTTGGATATAGACTTAAATCCATTTCAATTTGATTTTCAGTAGAATCCGCAATGGTAGCAAGCGTGGCACCGATACTAACATGAGATAAGTTTGAAAGGTTTTTGTACAATTGGTGAAATTGCTCCAGATTAACCATCTTCACTTTTTCGCTCAGATCGATTCCTGCCCAGTTGTATGGTCTATGCTTAGGTGTTGCATTTGCTTTTTCAACATTTGAGTCAACCTCCTGCTTGTGCTTATCATTATATTTCTTCTTTAATTGGTTGTATGCATTTGTATACTTGTCTTGATCTTTTTGAGATACTGTTTGTCCTGATTCAAGGATTATTCTCATCTTGTGATAGAGATACTCGTCACCGTGATCAAGAAATCTCGTAAAGCGTTCTTCCTTAAGCGTTTCATCTTGATTAATGTACTTAATGTCAAGCAGAATTTCATATATGGAGCGAGATGCTCCAATACCTCCGTGTCCCCAGCCATGATAACAACTATAGTAAGCACCGTAGCCAAACCTTAAAGCCTCCTGCATCTGAACTCGGAGGAAAACTGAGTATAAAGCATTTATACGTTCTAAAGATTCATGTGGTGTAAGAGATTCTTCAAAAATATCCTTTGATAGATCTAAAAGTTTTTTTGTCAAATCAAGCAATTCAGGTACTTTTTCGTCCATTTATGTCTCCTCCAATGACTACCTTGCCGCAATACGTTCAATAACCCATTCCCGAATTAGATTTTCAGGTGATATGCCACGCGACTTAGCAAGAGTCTCAATTATCTCTAATTCTTTGGACTCTAACTGAACAGAAACTGAGTTGTCAAAGACAGGTTCACTTACTTCTTCAAGTTCGTTTTCAAAATCGGTTAAGTCATGTGTATCCCAGAAATCAGCGAGTTCTCGAATAGAATCGGTTTGCGGAATTTTTGTGCGATTCATCAGTTCCTCCATTTCACATGACATCAACGGTTAATCGATATTATACCACTATTAACATCAGAATTCACAGAGATAAAGATTACGCTATTCCCCTTGCACAGCACTAATCTCATCTTCAGAGATTTTGTGGACACTTTTTGGGTTGAACGTCTGGGTCGTGTCTACACGCAGCGCTACCTCTATCCTACCACCTGTCAACACAAAAAACTGGATTAGAAATCCACCACCCTGCATAGATTCAACTTGATATTCTTCCGCGTTAAGGTCACCAATCCACTCTGGGAGCGCATCGGTAAATTTCGGATGTGCCATGACGTTTTCTGGAAGTGCTATAATTAAAGTTCCGGGTGCATCACCAATTGCATCGCCAATAACTTCTCGTTTTTCTACCATAAACGGCACAACGCGGCATGCATATTCAAAATCGTCTGCGGTGGTGCGTTCTGGAGGAACAAGTCCCCACGTCAAGTGATGGATAAACGGATTACCATACCCTTGTCCAAGCATGTGTTCAAGTGCTGCTTTGTCCACAGGATGCACAACGGCGACGTAGTCAAACCACCCAACATCGTGTGCTGAACTATCCGCGGACAGTTGGGCAGATACATTAATATAATCACATCCATCAACAGGCGATGGATAACACCGTGCATCCCATCCATTCACATAACCGAGTTGTTTCAAACCGTCTGCGACAAGATGCGGCGGGTCACAGAAAATGGCGGCATGATCCATGTTCGGATAGATTTGGACACCTGCACCCGTGATATGTTTTGCAACGTCGGTTGCTTCCGTAAAACGTAGGTCAGCGTTTTCAATTTGTAAGTAATCAGCGAAATTTGTGGGCAATTTAATTTTATTTTCCATGAGATTCCTCCGTTCTATTCCAAGTTGCGATGCAGTATCAGTTTAACAGACTTGCGGTCACAAGTAAACGTAATTTTGGCGTTGAAAAAAGTACGGAATCCTGTTAAGATAGGTGCGTTTAGAAGCCGAAAAATAGCAATTGTAGATTGTTCTTACAATACAAAGAGGAAAATTGATGAGAAAAAATACCTTTCGAGAATTACTCAATGCTGACAAACCAACCGTTGGCACGCACATCCATACGACTTGGCCCTCCGTCGTTGAAGCGATTGGCCACACGGGAATGTATGACTATGTTGAATTTGTGGGGGAATACGGTCCATTTGACCTGCACGACTTGGATAATTTATGTCGCGCGGCGGAACTTCACAACATTTCAACTATGATTAAAGTTGACCAAGAGCCGCGCGGTTTCATCGCCCAACGCGCAATCGGTTCTGGTTTCCAAAGTGTGCTTTATGCCGATTGTCAAAACGTTGAAGATGTAATAGAGTGTGTTAAGATTACCCGTGCGGATACACCGGAAGATGGCGGCAGCTATGGCGTGGCGACCCGCCGGTTTTCTTATATGGGATACGGGGGTGGAACGGAATACGTTCAAGCACTGCGTAATGTTGTCGTTGTGATTATGATTGAGAAGAAAGGAACAGTTGAAAACTTAGAAGAGGTTCTATCTGTCGAAGGCGTTGACATGATCCAGTGGGGTGGATCAGATTACTCTATGAGCATCGGGAAGGTTGGTCAAAGTGGGTCCCCTGAAGTCCGCGAAGCACAAGAAAAGGTGTTCAAAACTGCTATAAAGATGGGGGTGCCGCCGCGCGCTGAAATCGGAAGTGCCGATGGCGCGAAACGTTTTCTTGATATGGGGGTGCGGCATTTCTGCATTGGCACTGATATTTCAATTCTCTACGGTTGGTGGCGTGAGCATGGAGATGGATTACGGAAGGCGCTTGAGGGACATTAGAATAGTTGTCAGTCGTCAGCCATCGGTTGTCAGTTAAAGAGGACTTTGATTCAACAAACGCGCCTCTTAACTGACCACTGATAACTGATAACTGATAACTGATAACTATTAAAGCATAGCCTGCATTTTTTCTGCTACCCAATCTACTGCAACATCAATCATAACTTGTCCATTCTCTACTTTGGCGAGTTTTGCCTGATAGTGATATTCACGGTCAGATTTTGCCTGCCCTTCATCGGAAATAGTGAGTTTTGCGCTGTCGTAATCCACACCGTTCCAATCGACGTTTTCTGCAAAAGCGGCAAGAGCAAACGCAGTCTCAAACTCCGCTGCGTGCCCCGGACAAACTCCTGATTCCATCTGTTCTTTGACCAACTCGCTCGTATACGCTTCCCAATAGGAATGGAATGCAATGTTAATGCCGAGTTTTTCCCGGTAACCATCCAACCGTTGATGCACTGGCCCAGCATTACCCGCATGTCCGTTGACAATCAGGATGTTTTCAATACCGTGTCTACGCATACTATCAGCAACATCGTATAGCACCTCACCGAACACTTCTGCACGCAGCGTCAGTGTGCCTTTGTGGTCCATCCAGTGTTCCGACACACCAATTGCCAAAGGTGTTGTGACAATCACCTGCGGGAACAATTTTTCTGCTGCCAGTTTTGATACATATACAGCGCTTTGTGTATCGTGATACATCGCCAAATGTTCGTTGTGTTGCTCTGTGCTGCCTGTGGGAATGATTGCACCTTTAAGAGTGCCAGCATCTATCGCCTCACGGACATACCGTCGCTGATTTTCCCATAGAAACACCGATTTGATTTGAGACATTATTTGCCCTCCAATTTTGGTCTGATTAGCTGAATTGTTTAAAATACTCGTCAATTTCATCTCTTAACTCAATGCCTGCTTGTTCAAAGGCATCCAAAAGATCTTCGTAAGTTCCTTCGCCTCCGATAAAATCCCAAAATTCTTCTGCTATTAAAACTTCATGATCAAGATCCAACATCCCTTTTGACATCCATCGTTCATAAGGTTCTGGTTCATAGGGATTGTAAGGAACAGCAAAAATTGTATTCACGACTACTTGTGGATCTCTTGCTAATTCAGCGGCGGTCCACTCTAAAAAAGTGCGTTTGGATCTTTCGTAATGACTAAAACTTGGTTTTGTAGTTTTTAAATCAATCAAAAATAATTCACCGTTATGATTTTCTAACCAGACGTTTACCTTTGTGGGTTTTACACGATTAAAAGTTCCTTTTAGGCTAACTTTTCTAATTTCCTCTATTTCAACAGATTTGTTGGGTGTTCGACTTGCAATCACCAATTCATCCATAATCATCACAATTCGCTGATGGGCTTCGGAACTGATCTGGTCAGCAGGTTTCACTTGATTTTTGGCAACACTAAATTTTTTACTGGCTAATGCGATTGTTACTGGTTCATATATTGAGATACCAAATGTTGTATTTAAGGATTGTATGAAGGAATATAGTGCTATTCTCTCTTTTCCAAGCAAACGATGGTGAAAAGGCATGTAACTTGTTTCAGGACGATAGGACTGTAGTTTAGAGCGCATACAATCCTTAACTTTTTCTTTTATCATTGCTTGTCGTTGTAAAGACATTATACAATTCCTTTTAGTATCAATAGGATTTCACGTTCCTTACTTATGAAAGCAGAATTGTCGTTGCAGATGCTTATGTTCAGTAAAAATAGTATATCATTCAAATATCTCATTGTCAAAACTAATCAGTTCGTTATTTCCCATTCTCAATCAATAGACCGTCAAATAATTATCAGTCTCCCATTGGCTGACGCTTAAATGATAGTTACGCCATTCGTCACGTTTGACCTGAATGTAATAGTCGGCATACTCATTCCCGAGTGCGTTTTTAATGACTTCGTCTGCTTCAAGCGCATCTGCGGCTTCGCTGAGCGTCGTAGGTAGTGAATCGATACCCCGCCGCTGTAATTCATCTTCCGGCACTTCGTAAAGGTTATCAACGTTTTGTTCCCCAGGATCAATCTGATTTTCAATACCATCCAAACCAGCTGCAAGCAGGACAGTCGCCGCGAGATAAGGATTTGCCGCGCCATCACTTAATCGATTCTCAATCCGTCCGGGGGCAGGAGTTCGAATCATCTGCGTCCGATTGTTCCCACCAAAAGTGACGAAAACGGGAGCCCATGATGCTCCTGAACGCGGTGCCCTCCGAACCAAACGTTTATAACTGTTCACAAGCGGATTTGTGACCGCTGTGACCGCTTTTGCATGTTTGAGAATACCACCCGTAAACCAGTATGCCAGTTGAGATAAACCATTTACATCGTTCTCATCAAGGAACAGATTAGTCCTATTGTTCTCATTCCAGAGACTCATATGGAAGTGAGCACCATTGCCTGTCAAATTAGTAAACGGCTTCGGCATAAACGTTGCTAACAACTCGCTTTCTTCAGCAAGCGTTTTGACCATCCATTTAAAGAAAGTGTGTCGGTCTGCGGTGGTAAGCGCATCTGAGTATGTCCAGTTGACTTCAAACTGGCAGGTGCCATCTTCATGGTCATTGGCGTAGGGTTGCCATTCCAATTCCTGCATGTATTTAATCAAGGTTGTCATCATATCAAGGTTGCGATATAATGCTTGTAAGTCATAGCACGGCTTATCCAACGTATCAAGTTTATCCCATGGGATGTATTGCCCGTCCTCATCTTGCTCTAACAACATGAATTCTGCCTCAATGCCAACGTTAAAGACGTAACCCTTCTGCTTTGCTTTTTCCAATTGCTGTCGCAGGATGGTTCGTGGACAATAGTGCCAAGATTTTCCTTCAACGAACATATCCCCCGCAACCCATGCCAAGTTTTCCCACCAGGGGACAATTGTGAGCGAATTGAAGTCAGGGATGCTTGCCATCTCTGGGTCATGAGGGTATTGTCCTATCTCACCTGCGGCAAAACCACCAAAACCTGCCCCCTCTTTTGCCATGTCCTCAAGATGTGTCGCTGGAATAACTTTCGCCTTCGGTGCCCCACTCATCTCTACAAAAGAGCAGAGAAAAAACTCAATCCTACGCGCTTCCACGAAAGATTTGACTTGATCTAATGTCATAAAACCACTCCCTTTGTTTGACCGAATTAACCTAAAATTAGGTTTAGAATACAACCTTTTACTTCTTAAATGTTAGCATAGACAGTTGATTTTCGCAAGATTCAAGAACAAATGGGGCAGAGCCATTCAATTCTCGAATAATTTATTCTTTTCTCTAAAACCTCTTACTGTAGGAGCGAGCTCCAGCTCGCGACATCTTCCGAACGGTCGCGAGTTGGAACTCGCTCCTACAAATGAAATCGGGGTTACAAACCCGCCAAATGCCATACGCGCATTTGGCGTTGATTTGGCTGAATACCAAACGCGTATTCAGCGTTGATTCCCTCCAACAAGAACACTGCGCGACAATTGAATGCCTCTGACAAATGGGGTATGTGAAGTTTTTGTCCAAATACGAGTTGCAGGGTTATTTAGTTTTAAGAATTATCGGTTAATAGGTTTTACTGAGAGTTTATATTGTAGGTCCAAATCAACGCTATGAATGCCTTTATGGCATTCAACGGGTTGAGTTTACGACACCCGACATGATCGCACTATCACACTAAGATTGTCGGGTTTCGCTTCGCTCTACCCGACCTACAATGCGACTATAAAATATTAACGTTTGCAATAAAATGTGCAGAAAAACTGAAAACTAAATAACCCTGATACGAGTTGTAGAGTTGTTGTGAGTTATACTGAAAAGTGGTATCCTTTCCTAATAAACCTATAACAGAAGAGAGGATACCGATGTTTAGCATATCATTAGATCATTGTGAAATCAAAGAGAATGAAGAAACCTGTCAAAGTTTTGTAGAAGTATTCAACACTTTTGCGGTAGATATTTTTACAGACCGGACGCTATCATTGTCAGAAGCGGAGTTTCGAGTATTAGAGGTTTTTCGTTTGTTGCGTCAAAGGTTTTTAGAGATGTTTATATCTCAAAGAGCGAGTGAGCAGGAGAGTGAACCTGTTACGTGTCCAAAGTGTGAACAAGCGTGTAAATTGAAACTATCGGGTCTTGGATAAAAGCGACAGAACCGCTGCTTTTTGATGGCAACATCACAGCAGTAGTAGCACACATTCGTGGCTTATACCAAATTAACGCGATTCGTTTCGGTAGGTGCGGTTTCCTAACCGCACCTAATGCCAAGAAAATAAGATTAATCCTGTTAATTTGGTATTAGAAGCACAGCACCCGGAAGTTTTGGATATTTTAGAAAGAGAAACGAGGTATTTTGAAAAACACGCGAAACGGATGCGATACAAAACGTTTCGTGAAAAAAAGTATCAGATCGGCAGCGAGGTGATTGAGAGTGCGTGTAAACATGTTGTGGGGCAAAGATGTAAGCAAGCATCAATGAGATAGGAGAAACCGGGTATCAATGCCGTGCTGAAATGGCGGCGTTTGTCCAAAAATAATGCTTGGGACAGATACTGGTATCCAAACACAGAAGCCGCATAAGTCTGTGTACAAAACTTTACACACCCAGAATAAAAAACACGAATCTTGTAATCATGGTTCAGACGATTCAGTGACTGGCACCAATAATTAGCCCAAAGGCTTCACTTGAGAAAATTCTTGACTTTTTCAGATACATTTGGTATTCTTAATTTAAGGTCGTATAGTTGAGATGTTTGGTTTATTTACATGTCAACCGTACTCACTTAAGATTTGAAACAACTAATGAGCAGAACAATATAAAAATTTTGAATGGAGTTTAGACATGAAGTATTTGGCACTAAACGATAAAATCCTAACTAACATAGTAATCTGTGTTATATTGTTGACTATCACCTTCACAACCAAGGTGTGTTTTGCAAATGATCTTGTATTACACCTTTCCTTTGATGAATTGAAGGGAGACGTTGCAGAAGATCTCTCTGAATTTGGTAATGATGCTACCTTAAAAGGTAAAACTAAATTGGTTGATGGGAAGTATGGAAAGGCACTTGACTTTGATGGAGCATCCTACGGAGAAATTGCCGACCATAATAGTCTGGATATTGTTGATGGTATTACGGTTCAATTCTGGGCAAATTTACGGCCAAGTGCTGGTGGTCCAGGTAGTGATGTACAAACGGGGCTTGAAAAAGGCACTGGATGGAAGGCGGGGCTGTATACGCTTGCTGCATGGTACCGAGGCGGTTCGCTCCTTCAATTTTTCGATTTACCCGCAGACTGTCGTGACCTAAACATTGGCGGCAATATACAGGATGAAACGTGGCACTTTCTGGCAGGCACATGGGACGGCACCACGATCAAGTTGTATATTGATGGTAAACTGGATAAAGAATTGGAATGTAAGGGTAAACTTATTCCGAACGATGACCCACTTTTTATCGGCGCACGCGGGGGTAACCAACGTTTTGTCAACGGTGCTCTTGACGAACTCAAAATATACAATTATCCGTTAACCGAAGATGAGCTCATAAGAGATATGGATAATCCGAATGCATCAGATGTCCTTCCTCAAGACAAATTAACGACAACATGGGCTCTCCTTAAATCTAAATAACTCATATAGCAAAGGAAATAATGAAGACATTGACTTATTTATTACCACTAATTATAGTTACATTCACCTTAACGGGTTGCGTGCTCCCCTTTTTCTCAAGCAAAGATCCTAAGGAGCAGGGCGAAGCTACTAAGGAGGAAGTCGCAGTCGTTAAAACTAAAAAAGGCACATTCGTGATTGAGTTCTATACTGAGTCTGCCCCTGTGGCAGTCGAAAACTTCAAAAAATTGATTGAACAGAAGTTCTACGATGGATTAACATTTCATCGAATAGTCGACGCACCCGGTTTGAATATTGTTCAAGGAGGATGTCCGAGAGGTGATGGAACAGGTAGTCCCGGTTGGACCATTAAGGACGAATACACAAATCCTAATCAGCGGAAACATATTAGAGGCACGGTGGCAATGGCACGGGCAAGTATACCAGATTCTTCCGGAAGCCAGTTCTATATCTGCCTCAAACCGCAGCCGCATCTTGATGGACAATATACCACTTTCGGTGGCGTCATTCAAGGGATGGATGTCGTCGATCTTTTACAGATAGGCGATGTCATGACTACAATCCGATTGGAGGCGAAATCAAAATATGTTAAGGCAGCAGAAAATTAATCAATTCCCCGTCGTAATCTTGTTGTTAGTATGTCTGTACGTTACTGTTGTGGTAGGTTGTGCCCCACAAGATCAAAAGGCAACGGAATCCACTACAGAAACAACGACTCCACAAGAGGTCATTAAACCAGCAGAAGATACTGAGAAGACAGAGCCAGAAGCCAAGCCAATGATTGAACCAGCGAATGCAATCGCTGTGATTGAAACGGCAAAAGGCAACATCGAATTTGAATTTTACGCGACCGATGCACCCAAAGCCTCGAAAAACTTCATTACTAACGCAAGCCGCGGGTATTATCGGGGTGAGAAATTTCATAATGTAGATCCTCTCTTTATACAAGCAGGTTACACTTATTCTAATGAAAAGCTTCCCATTGAAACGAGCGAACACCCTCTTGAAAAAGGAACAGTGTTAATGATAACGGAAGAGGGTTCAAACCTTGCTGATGGAGACGAATTCATGATTTGTAAAGAAGCTATTGAATTAGATGAAGACTGGACTATCCTCGGCAAGGTAACCAAGGGTTTAGAGGTTTTAGATAGTATTGCACAAGATGATAAAATTGTGAATATCACTATTCGCGAACGCAGCACAGAGTAAGAAATTGGGCGGTCAAGCATATCGCTATGACCGTCCAATCTCAAGTAGCAAGGAGAATTGAATGGCGTTAACAGTTGTTCGGACAGCACGTCCGAGTCCAGTATGGCAAGAAAGTTATGTACGCGTGAAAAAAGGACAACGTCTCGTAATTGATGCTGATGGCGCATGGTCACCTGACCTACAAAATCGAACAGGGTGGTGCGGTGCTGACGGTGTCCCTAAAACTCCTGCTGGAGATGGTTATTTGCATCCCGGCACAAACATCGGCGCGCTCATCGCAAAAATCGGAGGCGACGTTTTCGCTGTCGGGTCACGCTATGATAATCCTGCCCCCGCAGACGGCGTTGTTTTTTTGGCTATGAACGAAAACCCAAACAACAATAACCAAGCGGGAAGTCTACTCACACAAATAATTATTTTTGATGAATAATTTTGTTTAATACATAAAAGAATTTCATATAATTTTCGATATATCACGACTTGTGCCAGTTTACTCGTTATTTTTGTTATTTTCACAGATATTATACCTTTCTAAATAATGATTTTACATTATTTCGTAGGTTGGGTTGAGGAACGAAACCCGACTTTTTATAGCGTCATGTAGGGCTTCGTTCCTCAACCCGACCTACAATAGACATTATAATGATTTAATTTGAATTACGGTTTACCGAGCGTCTCGGACCTCTTGAGTTCCGGGGAATGCCTAAATGGCATTCATACCCGGTGAATACCAAAAAGGTATTCATACCGTTGATTTCTTGATTTGGTAGGAACGCTATGTTTATAGAAAAAAAATCAACACCTCTTGAGTTCCGTCCAAATACCCGGCAAATGCTTTTATAGCATTCAGCGGGACTGAAGAGCATATCAACCAATAGGAAACACGAACAAAAAGTTATTTAGCACAATTCGTTAGGTTAAGCACTATGTTGAGAAATATCAGATATAATTTTTTCCATGCCAATGTCAATAAATTAGCGGTGAGAACTCAATATGTCTCTCTATGATGAGTATGGCGTAAACTATTTAAGAAAATCGTCCTCAGTATCATCAAAGAGGAGTGAGTCAGTCTACGCGAAAGATTTGGACCATGAACTGCTCGCTGATTATGAGGAGGAACAACTGCTGCGTGAAGCACAAGCGGGGGATGAGTTTGCGCGTGAGAGACTTATTCTTTGTAACTTACGGCTTGTACGATCTATTGTACAGCGGTATGCAAAACCTGAAATGGGTATAACTGTAGATGACCTCATGGCAGATGGGGTTGTTGGATTGTGCCGAGCAATTTCGGGATATGATGAAAGTTTTGGAACGAGACTCTCTACTTATGCAACGCTTTGGATTCATCAAGCTGTTGCGCGGAGTCATTTTCTTCACAACGTTATCCGCTTACCCGAGTATGTGTGCCAGGAGATGCGTGTTATCAATAAAGCGGAGTCGACATTAATACGTGAACACCGTACACCCTCTGTTGAGGCACTTTCTGAAATAACAGGGATTAAACTGGAGAAAGTTGAACGACTGAAACACCTTGAGAGCGATGTTATGTATGTGATGTCGCTTGATGAGCAAGTCGGTGAAGAAAAAGACGCACCGACAGGGATAGATATCGTCGTTGATGAAAATGCCCAAAACGCTTATTATCAAGTTGAGCTAGAAGCGGATTTAGACTTTTTTCTTTCTAAACTGGATACAAACGAAAGGTTTATTGTAGAACGTTCCTACGGCATTCCGATAGAAATGACGAACAGCGAAATCGGTGAAATTCTCGGATACAGTCGCCACAGTATTAGAAATAAGTTAGAAAAGGCGATGGTGAAGTTAAGACGTTTAGGAAGTGCCTTGCGCGGTTCGGTCGAAGAACAAATAGAGGCAATGGAAAATCCGATCAAGGTAATGACGGGTGAGCAAGAAATAATTCCACTTTTTAATGCTGCGGATTTACCCATGAAAAAACGCGAATTCATACGCCAAAAACGCCGTAATAAGACGGATGAACCAGACAAAAATATCAATCAACTCAGTCTACTTGAATACTTAGACAAACAAAATCAGCAGCCATGAAACGAAAATGAAAAGAAACGAGCAGAAAACGAGTCTCAGCGTGAAATACGACTATAACATCTTTTTCATGTGGACAAAACACTAAAACTGACTTCACAAGTAATTGATAGTCATATTAAAATCATTGCGTCAAATCAGGAGAAGTTAAATGGAAGAAAACACAACCCAGGAAGAGGCACAACTCCCTCCAGTAGATTTTGTATCTTTTACCACTGATCTAATCACAACCGCGCATCTCTACCTGCAAGGATTCCGAGACCCGGAAACTGAAAAAGTGATTGTCAATCTCGGTTTGGCTAAGCGAGTAATTGATACTTTAGAGATGTTGGAGGAGAAAACAAAAGGGAACTTAACTGCTCCTGAAGCCAATTTTTTAGCAAATTCTCTTTATGATTTGAGAATGGGATATGTCCGTGCTGTCAATAGCCAGCCAGACACACCTGAACAAGACGAATCAGAGGATGCACCTGAACAGGAAACACCTAACGAGGACAATAGTTCAACAGAAACAGACCAGACTGAACAAGTTATAAAAGAAGAAGAAAACACTGATTTCTGACCATGTCGGTTGTCAGATAATAAACCGAAGTCTTGAAATTTCACATAGACTACATTAAAACGGAGGATAATGAGTTATCAACACAGGATCATTGTAGCCTTCAGTCTGTTGTTTGTTCTCCTTATCATAGGAACCATCGGTTATTCAGTGCTTGAAAAGAATAATCCACAGGGTGAGTGGGGGATTCTTGAGGCTGTTTGGATGACTGTAATTACCGTAACAACAGTGGGTTATGGTGATATGGAAATGGGTAATGCTGCACGCATTTTCACCATGTTTCTACTTATCGGTGGTGTTGGATTGTTCGTCTATTGCATTACCATTACAAATGCCATTCTGATTGAAGGACAATTGTTAAGTTTTTTTAAACAAAGAAAGATGATACGAACAGTGGAAAAATTATCAAATCATTATATTATCTGTGGATTAGGGGATACTGGTTTGCACGTACTTGAGGAGATGCTTAAGGCAGAAGCCAGTTTTGTCGGAATTGAAGTGGATGAGGAGCGTTTGGAACATCTCGCTGAAACCCACGATTTTTTGTCTCTGCATGGTGATGCTACCGACGATGATGTGCTTATTCGTACCGGTATTGAGCGTGCTAAGGGACTTGTGGCATGCCTCAGTCGAGACCAAGATAATCTATTCGTTGTGATTTCTGCAAAAAAACTCAACCCAAGTTTGCGAGTTGTTTCCAAAGCTGTGGAGAATAATTCTCCTGATAAACTTGTAACCGCAGGAGCAGATGAAGTCGTTTTACCAGACCATATCGGTGGAATTCGACTCGCTTCTGGCATACTTGAGCCGCATCTAATTGATTTTTTTGCTAAAATGCAGGTCAGTCGACAAACAACGCGGTTTGCAGAGTCTATTATCCAACCTGACTCTAAACTGAATGGTATTACAATAGAGGAAGCAAATATAAAAGAAGAAACAGGATTGGTTGTGATAGCAATTCGCAGTAAGGACGGAACATATATCTATAATCCTTCTGGAGACTTGAAAATTGAAGCAGGGGACGCGCTCTTTGTAATATCTGACCAAAGGCAGCTGCAGACTCTCCATAAACTTACTGAAGATACACGGTAGATAGAATCATCTGTCTAAATCGAAATTGTCGTCACATAGACCTATGATAGGGTGAGTTTGATAAATCGAATTTTTGGACTTGGTGCGGTTAGTATTGTAGGTCGGGTAGAGCGAAGCGAAACCCGCAGCATGCCACACGCGCATGCTGCGTTGATTTGGACAATCTTAGTATGATAGTGCGATCATGTCGGGTTTCGCTTCGCTCTACCCGACCTACAATATGAACTCTCAGTAAAACCTATTAACCTATAATTCGTAAAACTAAATTACCTTATATGTGTAGGTCTAAGCTGGAAACTATTTGAATGGGAAAATCCAACAAATAAGAGAAGGAAAAACTGTATGCTCGCAACTGTCCTAAGCAGTGCAGTGCTTGGAATTGATGCTTATATCGTCAAAGTAGAGGTGGATGTCGCGGACGGTCTGCCTGCATTCAGTACTGTTGGTTTGCCGGACAGTGCCATCAAGGAGAGCAGAGATCGAGTCACTGCAGCCATAAAAAACTCAGGTTTCTATTTTCCACCGAGCCGAATTACCGCTAATTTAGCACCCGCGGATATTCGCAAAACAGGTTCAGCGTTTGATCTTCCCATCGCCATTGGTGTGATGGCCGCCACGAATCAGGTAGAATTAAGCAACCTTGAAAACACGATGGTATTAGGTGAACTGGCACTTGATGGAAACATTCGGAGTATACAGGGTGGACTCCCAGTAGCCATTGCAGCGAAAGAAAATGGTGTGCAGAATCTCATCCTACCTGCTGAGAACGCTAAAGAGGCTGCAATTGTTGATGAGCTGAAAGTTTTTCCCGTTGAAAGTCTATCAGAAGCCGCTGCGTTCCTGAATTCTGCTAAGGATATACCGCCAGAACCCCATACACTTGGCACTACGGTAGAAAAAGAAAACATAGAACCACTTCTTGATTTAGTTGATGTTAAAGGACAAGAACATGTAAAACGGGCAGTTGAGGTTGCAGCAGCTGGTGGACATAATCTAATTATGATTGGTCCGCCCGGTTCCGGTAAAACGATGATCGCCAAGCGAATTCCTTCAATACTGCCAACCTTGTCTGTGGATGAATCTTTGGAAACAACAAAGATTCAAAGTATTGTCGGCATTTTGCCAAGTGATACCCCGTTGGTTATAACGCGTCCGTTTCGTTCTCCGCACCACACCATTTCAGACGCAGGATTGATCGGTGGTGGAAATGTCCCTCGTCCCGGAGAGGTAAGTCTTTCTCATAATGGGGTGCTTTTTCTTGATGAACTACCCGAATTCCGTAGGAATGTGCTTGAAGTTATGCGTCAGCCATTGGAAGATGGTAACGTGACAATCTCGCGTGCTGCTGCATCGCTTACCTATCCTGCCAATTTTATGTTAGTCGCAGCGATGAACCCGTGTCCATGCGGTTTTTTCAGCGACCCAAATCGCGAATGCAAATGTTCTCCTAATCAAATTCAGACGTACGTCTCTCGGATTTCAGGACCGCTGTTAGATAGGATTGATATTCAAGTAGAAGTGCCAGCAGTGAAATATGCTGAACTTTCTTCAGAGGTAACAGGTGAAGCCTCTGCAACCGTGCGCGAAAGAGTAGAAGCAGCACGCCGAATTCAACATCAACGTTTTGACGGTACGACAATTCACGCGAACGCCAACATGGAATCTAAGCAAATTCGCGAATATTGTACGATTGAATCGCAAGCACAGGACCTGCTACGCGTTGCCATCAACCAGTTAGGATTGAGCGCAAGAGCCTATGACCGCATTTTGAAAGTATCACGCACCATCGCTGATCTGGAGGAAAATCCGAATATAGAAACGACCCACGTCTCTGAGGCGATACAATATCGGAGTTTAGACCGAAGTTTCTGGAAAAAATAAAGCACTTAAAGGTAGTAGGCACGCTCTGCCATGCCGTAAGCAGGATCAAAGAAACGACAGACGCAAGAACGAGGAGGACAAATGCAACCTAATTTTATAATCTTTTTGACTGACGATCAAGGCTACGGTGACCTCTCCTGCATGGGAGCAACAAACTTTAAAACGCCGCATCTGGATAGAATGGCAGCTGAAGGTATCCGTTTTACAGATTGGTACTCCAACTCACCTGTCTGTTCACCATCTCGTGCTGCGTTGTTAACAGGACGGTATCCGTGCCATGCAGGGGTGCGGTCAATCTTAGCCGGACATCGCACAGCAACCGGATTGCCTCCTTCCGTTCCTACGCTTGCAACTGCACTTAAGGAACTCGGTTATTACACCGCAATGTCTGGGAAGTGGCATTTAGGACTCGCAGAAGGTTCACGACCTGAGGATCACGGTTTTGATGATTGGTTCGGCTTTATGGCGGGATGCATTGATTTCTATTCACATATCTTCTATTGGGCATTGGGACGACCCGATTTTGACCAAACACATGACCTTTGGGAAAACGGAGAGGAAATATACCGAAACGGTGAATACTTTACTGAGTTGATAACCGAATATGCAGTGAGATATATCCGAAAATCTGTTGAACTTAGTAAACCGTTTTTCCTCTATGTGCCATATAACGCGCCACACTATCCGATGCATGCACCACAAGAATATGTAGATAGGTTTCCAAATTTACCTTGGGACAGACAAATTATGGCTGCCATGTTGAGTGCCGTTGACGATAGTGTCGGAGAAATTTTCGCTGAATTAGAACGTCAGGGAATTGCAGATAATACCTTCTCATATTTCCAGAGTGATAACGGTCCTTCGCGTGAAACACGAAATTGGTTAGATGGTACACAAGACCCCTACTACGGCGGCAGCGCAGGAAAACTCAAAGGACATAAATTCAGTCTATATGAAGGGGGTATCCGTTCACCAGGGATTATGAAGTGGCCTAACGAAATTCCTCCCGGAAACGTATTGACTAAAGTAAATCTATATGGTGCAGCAATGGATGTTTTTCCGACTTTTCTGTCCGCTGCCGATGGCGATCTTTCCAAATATGAACTTGACGGACTAAATCAAATACCTGTAGTATGTGATGGTCAATTCACGCCGCACACTGATATTTTTTGGGAGATGGGGAAACAGACTGCTATGCGTCGAGGTAAGTGGAAATTAGTACTGAATGGTCAATTGGTAGAAGGCGCGCCGCCAGAAGATGATGTTCACCTTGCTGACCTTGAAACCGACATGGGTGAAACGACAAATTTGAAAGACGAACATCCAGAGCTTACTGCAGAGTTGACTGAAGCGGCACAAACATGGAGGCAAGGGATTGAAGACTATTGGGAAGCACATAAGGAAGAGCGGAACGGTATGACCGGGTACGTGAGGCAGTAATGTGTTAACCGACAAACAAGATGCTTTCGGACACCTTCTTTCAGATAATCATAATGGAGAGCAGAACGTTGAAATCGTTGAGCGAGAGGATGGTTATATTGACATAAGTCGCTTGGGACCTCTCGCCTATCTTGCTGAATACCCTGAATGGGCAGAGCACCAAAAACTTGCAATGAAATATGCTACTGGGAGCGTTTTGGACATCGGTTGTGGTGCAGGACGGCATTCCCTCTACCTGCAAGAAAAAGGGCATGATGTCTTAGCTACTGACATTTCACCTTTAGCCATACGGCTCTGCCAACAACGTGGACTTAAAAACGCCTCGGTTGTACCGATTACACAACTCAATTCCAAACTCGGTGTTTTCAATACGATTATCATGATGGGACACAATTTTGGACTTGTTGGCAGTTTTAAAAGAGCAAGATGGTTATTGAAACGATTCGCGAGTATGACAACAGACGACACAAAGATTATCGCTGAAACAATGGACCCGTATCAGACAGAAAATCCTGCCCATCTCGCTTATCATCAATATAACCGAGAGCGTGGCAGAATGAGCGGACAACTAAGGCTGCGGATACGTTACAAACAATATGCTACCCCCTGGTTCGACTATCTGTTCGTATCAAGATCAGAGTTGGAAGAAATTCTCATTGGCACAAGTTGGACAATTGAACGTTATATTGACTCAGGCAAACCCACTTATGTTGCAATCTTGAAAAAACGAGTTAGACAATGACACCCTTTAAATTTGCTTTTTTTACTGACACACATCTTTATCCTAATGCCACACAAAACTTTGCAGGTGGACTACAACAGCAAATGAACAGTGTAGCGCTTTATGAAAAGATGATTGAACAACTCAACGCTTTTGATCCTGCATTTGTAGTTCATGGTGGAGATATTGTGTGCGGTGGACAAAGTTTTGATATGTCTGCTGAGGAATATGTAGAAGCTTTAAATACTGCTCAACTACTTGGTGAACGTTTGAATGCACCGTGCTACTATATCCCCGGAAACCATGATCTTGACCCAGAGACCGGTTCCAAAGCTTCGTATTTGGAGCGATTCGGTATAAACGGCAGAGGATCCGCCAGTTTCGTTAAAGAAAACATCCGGTTTATCCTAATTGATGCACAAGAAGTGCCCGAAGACTTGACGCATGGATATGTCAGCACGAATCAGCTTGCATGGGTAGAACGTGAAATGAAAAAAGCCGTAGATTACGGCGAAGAAATTTTCTTCTTTTCACACCAACTTCCTTTTCCAAGTGTAGAATTTCAGGGAATTGGTTCGAGAATTGCAAACTCGGCTGAAATATTGGAAATTGTTGCCCCCTTTGAAAAACATATCTTAGGTTTCTTCTGTGGACACCAACACCTCAATCGCGTTTTTAGAGAACAAGGATTATTATGTATCGTCACTGCTGGCGTTATATGCTATCCGATGATGTGGCGACAAGTTCATGTTTATCCTGATAGAATTGAGGTCAATTCTGTGCCTGTTGACTTGCCAGAAGTGCTTGCCGAATCTGAAGCAGTTAATCCAGATAACAATCTGTATTTGTCGGGTCGTCCCAGAGATCAAGAATTTACCATCCAACGGAAAAATGAAAGTGTTGTGGATTAGTAGTCAGTTTATTTCGTAGGTCGGGTAGAGCGAAGCGAAACCCGACAAATAGCGATTGGCAATCGGAAAGTTCTCGTAGGTTGGGTTGAACCGAAGGTGAAACCCAACATTTTCAGTATGTCAAGGCGTTTCATGTTGGGTTTCGCGCCTCAACCCCATAGGTGTCAACTTAAGAAAATCTATATATTTTTCTAACACTGCTTAACACCCACTATGATTGAGACTGTCCCATATTTAGTCCCGCTGAATGCCCAAAAGGCATTCATAGCGTTGATTTGGTAGGGACGATATGTTTATAGAAAAAATGTTACCCACCGCCTCTTGAGTTCCGTAGGAACGACATATCTGACTGGTGGACTGAGGCGACAACATACCGCCCCTACGGGGCTCAAGAGATGGATTATCCGTTTTCTATAAACATACCGCCCCTACGGGGCTGAAGAGGGTTTTCCATGTTTGAAAATTGCTTAAGTTGACACCCGGGGAATGCCTAATGGCATTCATACCGTTGATTTATGGGTTTCGTGCCTCAACCCAACCTACAATATAAACTCTCAGTAAAACCCATTAACCGATAATTCTTAAAACTAAAAAACCTTGTGTTTTGATGTATTTTACTTTTTGACTGATAACTGACAACCGATAACCAATTGCCAAAATGATTGAAGTTCAAAACCTCTCAAAAAACTACGGTCCATTTCAAGCACTCAAGGATATATCCTTTAGCGTTGACAAAGGACAAATTGTAGGATTTCTTGGTCCTAACGGGGCAGGAAAGACTACGACAATGCGAATTTTGACGTGCTTCATGCCTGCAAGTGTTGGAAAAGTATCCGTTGCAGGTTACGATGTGTTCAAAGAATCGCGCGAAGTACGCAAACGCATTGGATACCTCCCCGAAAACATCCCACTTTACACTGAAATGACAGTTACGAAATATCTGTCTTACATGGCGAAAATCCGAAACGTTCCACGTAAACACATCAAAGAACGGTTAGATATTGCTATTGAATCTTGTGGATTAATTGAAAGACGCAATCAGATTATCGGACAACTATCACGAGGCTTCCGACAGCGCGTCGGTTTAGCACAGGCTTTGATTCATGAACCCGAAGTCCTAATTCTTGATGAACCGACCTCCGGTTTAGACCCTCGCCAAATCGTTGAAATACGAGAATTAATCAAAGAACTTGGAAAAGAACGCACTATTCTTTTTAGCACCCATATTCTTCCCGAAGCAAGTCAAACATGTGAACGTCTACTGATTATTAGTAAAGGCAAAATTACGGGTGATGTTCAATTGTCGAACGGCCGCGCTGTTTCAAACCTAACCCCGACTAATGAAGAAACCGATGCTCTGATAAAACCCTTTACCCTTGTGGTGGCTGACGGTGAATCAGATGAAATAATAGAAACACTCAGCAATATCCCCGACGTTATTTCAGTAGAACAGTCTGAAGTATGCACAGATGACACGCTAACATTCCATATTCAGTCCGCTCCCACAGGCGATATTCGAGCAGCGGTAGCAAAAACTGTTGTTGATCGTGGTTGGAATCTGCTTGAAATGCGCACTGATGAAAAAAGTTTAGAAGAGTTATTCCTATCTTTAACCTCCGAAACCGCAGAGTAGAGAATGTACCTGGCGAAGATTGTGAAAATTTACTGCTATTCACTGTTTCTTATAGTATTATGTATTGGTTTGATTGCCTGCAGCAGCGAAGATAACCCAGAGCACCCTATCCAATCTGATGATCAAGAAAACCTTATCATAATTGATGTTGAAGAGATGATTTTGATTCCTGCTGGCGAAGTAACCATAGGAACTAATGAAAAAACTAACTTGACGTTTGGTAACGAGGCAGATTCACAGGTCGTTTTTGTTGAAGCGTTTTATATAGATAAATATGAAGTCACAAACGGTCAATACGCGAAATTCTTGTCCGAAACAGGTCATCGGATACCGAAATTTTGGGATAACCCAACGCTTAATGACCCTGATCAACCCGTTGTTGGCATCAATTGGGAAGATGCTGAAACTTACGCCAAATGGGCTGGGAAAAGATTACCGACTGATGTTGAGTGGGAAAAAGCAGCACGTAGTCCAGATGGTCGTATCTATCCTTGGGGTGATGGTTTTGACGCATCGCTGGGAAATTTCAATGACGGTGAAAAAATGAACGGCAAGTTGGATGGTTATGCAATGGAAACTGCTCCAGTAGGGAGTTTCGCAAATGGGATTAGTCCTTACGGACTGCATGATATGTCAGGTAATGTGTGGGAATGGGTGATAAGTGTGCTTGATGATAGTACATTAGAAGCACACACTAAAGAATTAACCAACGGAAAAATCTACACAATCCGTGGCGGTTCGTGGACAAATGGTGCTGGTGATACTCGTACCACCGTTTTTTATATCTATCCCGCGCAATGCAGCGATCACAGTAGTTCCGTTGGATTCCGCTGTGCAAAAACACCTTAACACTTAGGTGTGTAAAGTTTTTGGCACAGAGGCACAAAATTTTGTTTTCTTTAGTCCCGTAGGGACGATATGTTTATAGAAAATGTTGTCCATCTCTCTTGAGTTCCGTAGGAACGGCATAAAAAATAAACATATTGTCCCTACCAAATCAACGCTATGAATGCCTTTGGTAGAATGAGCTTTTTGGCATTCTACATGATTCAGCAGGACTAAAGACAGATAGGACAACCAGTGGCTATAAACATATCGTCCCGCCAAATAGTTCAAGCGTATTTGGCGTTGATTCACGGGACTGAATGGCATATTTCAAACGATAAAGAACATAAAGACAACACCTAAGTAGGAACAGTAACACATACCCATAATAACGGTGGTTTATTTGCCAAAAATTTTACACACCCTTAACGCTTTTACAGCAACAGATGTTTTCCGCTTTTTTTACACTACATCTAACCATGAAAGCACAAGTTCCATTCAAATCTCTGATACATGTCATAGTAATATTGATGTTCGCCCTGTACGGTTGTGGTGGAGACGAGAAACTTCCTGTAGAAGAAGTTTTAGAACCAACCGATGAAACCCAACCTATAGAGGAGTTTCCAAAAGATGAGGAAAATACAATAGAGATTCCGGATGGAATGGTGTTTGTTCCGGCAGGTGATTTTATTATGGGAAGTGATCTCGATAAAGACCCAATGGCAGATCCACTTGATGAACTCCCACAGCATAAAGTATATTTAGATGCTTTTTTTATTGACAAATATGAAGTCTCTAACGCAGACTATACCAAATTTGTTGAAGCAACAGGACATAGAAATTCCATCTTTTGGGACAATCCAAAATTCAATCATCCAGATCAGCCGGTTGTCGGTGTAACATGGGGTGATGCTGCAGCTTATGCAGAATGGGTTGGAAAACGATTGCCTACAGAAGCAGAATGGGAAAAAGCAGCACGTGGAACAGACGGACGTATCTGGCCCTGGGGCAATGAATTCGATCCTACCAAATGCAACTTTGATGACGAAGGAAAATTTGATGGACACTTAGACGGCTTCGCAATGGCTGCGCCAGTAGATAGTTTTCATCCAGGTGCAAGCCCTTATGGAGCGCTCAATATGGTCGGAAATGTCGCAGAATGGGTCTCCGACTGGTTTGACACGGATTACTATTCGGTGAGCCCAAGAGAAAATCCAAAGGGACCCAAAAATAGTGGAATGGGGAAAAAATCATGGCGAGGTGCCAGTTGGTTTGCCGGTTTAGACCACATGCGATGTGCTTACCGAGATTATGACGATATTGTCGCCAGTGGACAGATTATTGGATTCCGGTGTGCAATGGATGCACCTAAAGCGGAGTAATTCCGATTCCAAGCTTGCTAAAACAAGGAAATACAGCATGTCATTTCTTGTTTCTACTTCGGAAATGCAGCGCATCAGCATAATAATACCATTTCTGATAATATTTCTCTCTTTTGTAGCACAAACTTTTAGTTTGTGCCGTCCTACACCACATTTCACAAAAACGGGTAATGCGACATCATTTTTTAGAAATGGTATAACTCTTTGGATCTTCTTCTGCATCACAATATCCATCGTTGGCTGTGGAGATGACAATTCTATGCCAATAAATAAAGATATTGAAACAGAAGTAGATATCTTTACAGAACGTGAATGGGCAATAATTCAACGTTTATCACCACTCCCTGAGAAACCCCCACCAAATCCGACTAATCGCGTTGCCGACAATCCTGATGCCGCACGATTAGGACAGATGTTTTTTTTTGATGAACGTTTTTCAAAAGATGGCACCGTCGCTTGTGCAACATGCCACTCCCCATTTCACGGATTCGCAGACGTTGAAGCAACATCATTAGGTGCAGGGAGAGGCACGAGAAACGCACCAACGCTACTCAATGTCGCTTACAACAAATGGCAGTTTTGGGATGGGAGAGCGGATACACTTTGGTCACAAGCACTAATCGCTCTTGAAGGAGAAAAAGAACAAGCAGGCACTCGTCTTCAGTATGCACACCTCATCAAACGACTGTATCAAAACGAATATGAAACCGTCTTTGGTCCACTTCCCAATTTAACAGACACAAGCCGATTTCCTCTTGACGGAAAACCCGGCGATACGCAGTTTGATAATATGTCCGAAAAGGATAAGATTGCCGTTAATACCGTTTTTGCAAATATCGGCAAAGCAATTGAGGCTTATGAACGCCTCTTGATTAGTCGGAATGCACCGTTCGATCAATACGTAGCAGGTAATTTGAATGCGATCAGCATTGAAGCAAAACGTGGCTTAAAGCTTTTCATTGGCAAAGGCGTTTGTATTCTCTGCCACGATAACCCGAATTTTACGGACAACGAATTTCATAATCTTGGTGTTCCACAAGGAAAACTCCCGGAAGACACGGGGAGATATGACGGCATTAAGCAACTCTTGAACAACCCGTTTAATGGCGGTGGTATCTATAGCGACGATCCGGAAGTTCCGCAAAGAATATTGGATTTTTTGGAACCGACACAGCAACATCAAGGACAGTTTAAAACGCCTACGCTTCGAAATGTGGCACGCACTGCCCCGTACTTCCATACAGGCGAGTTTCCAACATTAGAATCTATTATTGATTTTAATAATGCAGGTGGCGTTCCGTCTGGATTTGTCGGCATGCGTGAAGGCACACTTGAACCCCTCAATCTGAATGAACAAGAAACAAAGGATTTAGTCGAATTTCTCCTTACTTTGACAGGCGAATCCCTTCCTGAACACTTGTTAAGAAAACCTGACTTGCCATAAGTTAATATAATTTATTGTATATAAACTTCAAAATAAATTCTTGACATTTTTTTGAAAGTTTTGTATAATTGCTGTTAAGTTCGCAAACAAACGTGATGTGAACTTGATATACGTTAATGTTCAGGTTTATTTATTTACAGAAGGTGAGATCTCTCACCTAATACGCATTAACGTGTTTAAGGTATATAATGTTATTTATAAACTTTACATAAACTTTATAAAAGGAGTTATTTCATGAAAAGTGTGGTTATTTTAACGGCATTCACCTTGGGGTGTTTTCTTATAGTAGCCGCTATCCCGAATATTAGCATAGCAGCACCTATGGGAGAAGTAGCAATCTTTACCGAACAATCTGGTTGGATTGCGCAACCCACCGCAAAAAAAGAAGGTGAAGAATTAGCAAAACTTCTCAAGAAACCTCAGAAGGTTGTCACATTATCCGACAAGGATATTGGCCCCTGGGCAAAAGAACGTACCGATAACGATTTATCAGATATTATCGTTACGTTCGGTTGGTTTCCAACCACACTCTACACCCCAGGAAATGCTGATCCTGATGATTCCGTTGCAGAATTGTTCCTTGAAGGCGGAAATATTTTCCTCAATACAGCGGATTATATCTTCTACGTCACACAAGGTGGTGGTGCAAACGGAGAACAAGGCTTGAAGAATATGATGGACATCAATGCTGACATGTGGTCTGGTGGTACTGGCATCAAACCAACAGCTGACGGTGCGAAATACACACCAAGCCTCAAGGCATTTACCTCAGAACGCACGTTCAAGTCAGGTCAGATTGTTGATCCGTGGGAAGTTGAGGTAGTTTTCGGTGACAACGGCGGTGATCGTATAGACCCAGCAATTGTTCATGATACAGACACCGGTGGTCGAATCGGTATCCTTTTTCAAGAACCTAATAACGCTGGACTCCCACGAGGAGAAGTATTAGCCGAAATGATAGATAACTATCTGTTTGAGGTTCTCGGTCCCGCAGCCGTTGATCCAAATGAGAAAGTTACTACCACGTGGGCACATATCAAATCTGATATTTAATTAACCTATATCTGTAGGGATGTACTGGTTACGTCCCTACAAATTATTTTGCTAAAACTAAAAGGAGAAAATAATGAAAATTAGACATTTGTTAATCTTATTTACAATTCTGTTCGCTTTCACCATCACAGCATCAAGTTGGGCAGGGCTCGGTGATGTTGCTATTTTCAGTGAAGCAACAGGATGGATTTCTAAAGAGAATGCTGATATTCAGCGCAAAATTGTTTTTGATAACCTAAAAAATGATGTGCCATCTGTTGGCGAAGTCGTTTATAAAACCGATGACGAAATTGGTCCGTATGCAGAAGAACGAATTGACGATGGGAATGCAGATATCCTCATCATTTTCGGATGGTTTCCAACAACGTTGTATACCCCTGGAAATTCTCAAGTTGATGATTCTATCGCCGAACGTTTTCTCTATGGCGGCAATATCATCTTAAACTGCGCTGATTACGCTTTCTATGTTACGCAAGGCGGCGGTGCAAACGGTGAAAACGGGTTGAAGACTATTATCAATATCAATGCAGACATGTGGGGTGGTGGCACGCAGATCAAGGTTACTGATCTCGGTAAAAAACATACACCTTCACTGGTTGATTTTACCTCCGAGCGTCCGTTCAAAAGCAACCAGATCGTTGATCCGTGGAGCGTTGAGGCTGCATTTGGTGACAACGGTGCTGAACGTTTTGATCCAGGTATCATTAAGTTGAATGACAGTAGCGGCCGTGTCGGTATTTGTATGCAGGAGCCAAATAACGGATCTCTTCCGCGTGGTCAAGTCCTTATTGAAATGATTGACTTTATTTCACAGCAAGCAGATTTGGTTACGCCCGTTGAACCTGCTGGAAAAGCAACAACGACATGGGGACACCTCAAAACAACGCGTTAATTTCAATATGATATTGATGTAAATTCAGATTGCATCATCATTTTTAAGTTTGTTATACAGAAAGCATCTTCCTAATTGGAAGGTGCTTTTTATTTCTTGTAAAGTAATACCATTTCTAACATATAATGTCTCTTTTTGTAGCACAAACTTTTAGTTTGTGTCCTAAAACATTACAATCATAACAACCGTAAATGAGGTAATAATTAATGGAAATGGTATTACTTCTCTTACAAAAAAATACACCCACAATTGAAACTCCAATAAAATCACAATAGAATCCCAATAAGAAACACAATCTAAATCTTGAACCACACAAAAAAGAAGCGTATAATTATAGCGTGTTATAGAATGCAAACGCCCAATACGGCAACACGAGCCATCGATACTCAATGAGGTGGTGAGTTCCCTGAAGAAGCGACAACACGGGAACACAACTTTACAACCACAACAGTCGCTCGAAAACTCGAAAAGAGCCGTGGGCAGTCTCCTTGGAGACGCGACGCCAAACAGAGACGGAACAATACCAACACGGAAAAGTTCGCGTAAAAACTCACAGAGTCGCGGAGGTTCATACTGACACAATCGGCATCAGCAACTGAACCAACAAGAGCAAAGTCCCAAGTATGCACGTTGTCTCATGGCGCGCTTCACCCCGTGCTGGGAGCAGCCCAATGCCTACTTGAAAGACGATGCCTTCCGTAAAAAGGACCGATTAAAATCTCACAGAGTCGTGGTGTTTTTGAGGGACGCAGCTACGCAAAAACAGCAACCCCACGCCCATAAGCTGCACGTCAGTTCGTAAAGCTGGGGCTCGTCCAGTTGTATTTGGGCTTTGCATTCCGCACCTTCGCGCCATTTGCTATCATGTGGGCATTTCGCGTGAAGTATAGATCGTAGATACGCGCCGCGTACTGTCCACCTTGCGGTTTGTGTGAACGGATACGGGCCGTATCTACCATCTCTCGCAATGTTTTTCACAAAGCACCATACACACAGAGGCAGAATATCAGTATGAAAAAACAACCGATCCCGAAACACAAAAACACACAGACCCTGAAGCTGCAAAACGCAAGGAAAACCGTGAATCCTCAATACAGATATATAATGGAAAAATTAAAATTTATTGAAAACCAGAAAAACACCTATAAACCTATACAGAGACTGGGTTTATACCGAATTTCAAAAAGTTACCATGGTATCAAAAAAGTTACCAAATGGTAACTTTTTGAGGTGGGCGCGATTCGGAGATCGCTCCTACAGTAGGGATATTTCAAAAATGTTGATTTTTTAAGCAATCTGTGGTATAAAATCAGAAACGTCTTTTGGAGAGGAATACTTGTGAAACTTGTTACATTCAAAAAATCATCGTTAGACGAACATTCCCGACTCGGTGCATGGGTTGATGGTGATAAGATTATTGATCTCAACTTAGATGTCTCAGATATGATCCAATTCTTTGAACAGGATTGTACCGCAGCGGCACAAAAACAGATTGACACTGTCCAAAAACAACTCAGTGATGGGTCAGACTTGTCCGATACTGTTTTCTCCGTGTCTGATGTGCAACTGCTTGCCCCTTTTCCACGTCCCGCAAGCCTGCGTGATTTCGGCGTATTCAAAACGCATATGGATGCCGCTACGCGCATCACAGGAAAGGAAATATCGCCAGAATGGTTCAAACTTCCTAACTATTATCGCGGCAGCACAAGCCCTGCCTCAATTGCTGGACATGAGGCTGTAGTGACCTGGCCTAATTACACGGAAAAACTTGATTTTGAACTTGAATGGGGTATCTACATCGGCAAAACGGGTAAGAACATCTCAATAGACGATGCCCCAGACCATATTGCCGGATTTACTATCTATAACGACATCAGCGCGCGCGATATTCAATTCCGACACATGACACTTTCACTCGGTCCCGCAAAAGGCAAGGACTTTGATAACAGCAACATTATGGGACCGTGCCTTGTTACGCCTGATGAAATTGGTGATCCGTATAATCTAAAAATGACAGCAAGGGTTAACGGAGAAGTTTGGGCGGAAGGTAGTACCTCTGATATGTATTACTCCTTCGCAGAAATGATTTCGTTTGTCTCTCAGTCAGAAACGCTCTTTATAGGTGAGTTTTTAGGTTCTGGCACAGTCGGAAATGGGTGCGGTTGGGAACTTGACCGATGGATTCAACCGGGAGACGTCGTTGAACTTGAAGTTGAAAATATCGGTGTACTGAAAAATCGTATCGGTGAACCTGAAAAGAATCCTGCCGCTTGGAAGGAAAAAGTGTGACTGTGCGACTAAAAGATAAAGTTGCTATCATCACAGGTGCTGCATCTGGAATCGGAAAAGCCACTGCAAAACTTTTTGCTGAACACGGTGCAAAAGTTGTTGTTGCTGACATTGATGAAAATGGCGGGAACCAGACCGTCACAGACATTCAAGACGCAGGTAACGAAGCGATTTTTATTCAAACCGACGTAACAATTAAAGCTGACACTGAGCAGATGGTCGCGCAAACATTAAAAAACTATGGCAAACTTGATACCTTGCTCAATAGTGCTGGGATTGCCATGCGTTTACCTGTTGCTGAACTGCCAGAAGAGGACTGGCATCGTTGTTTAGATGTGAACCTTAACGGTGTTTTTCTGTGTGCAAAGGCAGCTATTCCTGCGATGCAGAAAAACGGAGGCGGATCAATCATCAATATGTCCTCCATTTACGGAATTGTCGGGGCAGATGTTCGCGCAGCGTATGTCGCATCCAAAGGCGCTGTCACAAACTTGACACGAGGCATGGCACTTGATTATGCAGAAGACAATATACGTGTAAACTGCATCTGTCCGGGTTTCGTGGAAACACCTTTAGTTGCTGGAGTCATCAAAACACCAGATGAATATCAGAAACTTGCCAATAAACATCCAATGCGTAGACTTGGCCAACCTGAAGAAATCGCCTACGGCGCATTATACCTCGCCTCCGATGAATCTGCGTTCGTTACGGGCATCGCTTTGCCAATTGATGGCGGCTATACCGCAGGATAAAATATTAGGACTTACGCACGAATAGTAGGCGCGTTTTGATGAAGATTAAATAAATATTTCGGTAATTTCTTTAGTCCCGTAGGGACGAAATGTTTATAGAAAAATGTTACCCACCGCCTATTGAGTTCCGTAGGAACGGCATATTTATTGTTGATGTGCTTCGGAACATATCGTCCCCGCCAAATACCCGGTGAATGCCTAAATGGCATTCATACCGTTGATTTGGCGTTGATTCATGGGACTGAAGAGCACTTAAAATGTACCAAATATGTATAATGAAAATTACCGATTTAATTACTTAATCTTCATGTAAACGCGCCGGTAATTCAGAATTCTGCTGAAAATCACGCCATTTTAACCATAATTAATGCCAAAATATCAGAAATTGCGTAACTACTAAATATATTGAAAAGTTGTAATATGCAGAGCAACTAAACTCACAAACCTTTTGCAGGCGAATTCATGCGAAAATTATCCATACTGGTTTTTCTCATATTACTACTCAACAGTGCATATCTATTCAGTTTTGGTGAACCAACACTTTTCTACATTTTAAATATCCTGTTTCATTTAGCACTTGGAATTGTATTAATAATTCCATTTGCTATCTACCTTTTTCAAAAATCCAAAGACATATCATCTCTTGGTCGTATTGGCGTTTTCGGGTTAATCGTTGGAATCGCTACGGGTGGTTATCTGATGGTAGTCGGCGCGACTACGCCCTATCGTTGGCTTCTCATTACGCATATTATTAGTATTAGCGTTGGAAGTCTTCTGTTCACCGTTCACTTATTGAAGGACAGCACAAATCTTTCACCAAGATTCAAAAACGTAATTGTCTGTGTATTAGTTGGCGTAGTGTTTTTCCCGATTGGCGCAAAACTCTCCCAACACTATTTTCCAAATAAGGACTATCTTGTCAAAAACCCCGCACTGCCACCCACAAGTATGTACGAGGAAGGTGGCGGAACAACTGGTCACTTTTTCCCAGCATCCGTTGAAACTGAGACAGGTAACCTAATTCCGACTGATTTCTTTCTTACATCAGAAACATGTGCCACAAAGGGATGTCATCCTGATATTTTTCGGCAGTGGAACGAATCTGCACATCATTTCTCATCTTTCAATAACCAGTGGTACCGAAAGTCAATCGTCTATATGCAGGAGGTGAACGGGATTGAATCTTCCAAATGGTGCGGTGGATGCCACGATCCAGCGATTCTACTCAATGGTATAATGGATAGACCGATTGAGGAAAATCTACATACACCTGCTGCGCAAGCAGGTTTAGCATGTACTGCGTGCCACTCTATGGAAAAGGTAAAGGACACGATGGGTAACAGTGGATATGTGATTAAATACCCGCCACTCCATGATATCGCATCAAGTGATAATCGTTTTATCCGAAGTTTGCACAACTATCTCATTCGCCTTGACCCTGAGCCACATAAAAAGAGTTTTCTTAAACCATTTCACCGAGACAATACTGCAGAATTCTGTTCAACCTGTCATAAGGTGCATCTGGATTTTCCTGTCAATAATTTTAAATGGGTGCGTGGTTTCAACGACTATGACCAATGGCAAAAAAGTGGTGTCTCCCAACAAGGCGCGCTCTCATTTTACTATCCCGAAAAAGCAAAGAAGTGTGCTGATTGCCACATGCCGCTTGTAGACTCTACGGATGCGGGTAATATCAACGGCAAAGTACATAGCCACCGTTTTCCTGCTGCAAACACTGCCCTTCCCTTTGTAAATAAACATGAAGAACAGCTCCAAGTAGTAATAGACTTTTTGCAAAATGATGTGATAACTTTAGACTTGTTTGCCAATGGAATGCCGATTCCCAAAAACGGAATTGAAATAATACGAGGTGAAGACCCACTTATTGAGGTAGTAGTGCGAACGCGAGGTGTCGGTCATCAATTCCCCGCGGGAACAATTGATGCATTTGACATCTGGCTTGAGATGAAAGCCACGGATGAAGACGGCAAAATCGTGTTTTGGAACGGAAGAATTGATGCGCCTGATGGTAATGGGCCTGTTGACCCGAGCGCGCATTTTTACCGTGCTTATATGTTGGATGCACACGGCAACCTAATCAACAAACGGAATGCATGGGCAATGCGGACTGTGCTATATTCACGAACTATTCCGCCAGGTGCTGCTGATACTGTGCGGTATCGTCTGGAATTTCCGTCCGATTGTGGAGAAATTCTCAACTTGGAAGCGAAACTCAATTATCGTAAGTTTAACTGGTGGCATACACAGTGGGCTTATGCTGGGGTTCGCGACCCAGAAGATACAGATTTTCAGGTGGATAAAGGCTACGACGATGGTAAGTGGGTTTGGACAGGTGATATGTCTAATGTCGCTGGTAAAATCAAGTCGATTCCAAATCTGCCAATTACTATGATGGCAGAGGCAAATGCGACGCTTCATGTAATAACGTCATCACAAAACACACCTAAACAGAAAGTAGAAGTAGAAAACGCGCGTGAACGTTGGAACGACTACGGCATCGGACTTCTCCTACAAGGTGATCTCAGAGCCGCACAAACCGCCTTTCTAAAAGTCACCGAAATTGACCCTAATTATATGGATGGGTGGGTGAATATTGCCCGATGTCGCATCAAAGAGGGGGATATGCGCGGTGCCGAAGCAATGCTCAATAAGGCTTTTGAGATTCAGAAAACGTTGCTTCCAGAAAACTTGCATCGCGCAAAGGTGCACTACTTTTATGCCCTCGTTCAAGAATCTTATGGTAACTATGACATAGCAATTCAACATCTCCTACAGGCTGCCTCACAATTCCCGCGTGATACCCGCGTTCGCAACGAATTGGGACGCATGTATTTTCTGAAACGTGAATATGAAACCGCTTTAGTACAATTTGAGAAGACGCTTGAGGTTGATCCAGAAGATTTAGATGCACATTACAATATGATGCGGTGCTATCGTGCACTCAAAAATCAATCTATGGCTGAGAAATCACAAAAACTATATTTGCGATTTAAAGCAGACGAGTCCGTTGATGCAATTACAGGCATTGCGCGCCGTGCAGACCCGCATGCTAACCTTGAACGACAGCAAATCCATGAACATGTAAATAGTTATACGACTGATTAGGAATTAATTAAACCACGAAGTGAGAATATCAGTATTGTAGGTCGGGTAGAGCGAAGCGAAACCCGACATGGGCTAAACGTGTCGGGTTTCGCTTCGCTCTACCCGACCTACAATATAAACTCTGAGTAAAATTCATTAACCGATAATTCTTAATACGAAATAGCCCTGACGGTGTTGGGAATGTGCTTGCCAAAATTATAAGAGTATGTTAGTATCTCTAAATGGTTGATTGACCTTCATACATAACGAAAATAAGGAGACAAATATGGCAGTTTTTCTACATACACGGGTTCGCGTCAGCGACCTTGATCATTCTATTCAATGGTATTGTGACCATTTAGGTTTCAAAGTTTTGAGTCGGAGCGATAAATCCCCCGCAGGCAACCAGATTGTGCATCTTGAACTACCGGGCAATGCTCACACATTGGAGTTAACCTATTCACCTGATTTTGATCTTCAGGTGCAGGAAGACCTGATGCATTTTGCAATTGGTGTCCCAGATATAGTCGAATTTTGCGACGGTTTGGAAAAAGCAGGATTGGAAATTTGGCCGGATGAGTGGCGTAAACAATTTACCTCCGGTGGAATGAAGATGGCATTTATCACTGATCCGGATGGTTACGAGGTTGAACTCTTGGAGCGCAAAGATGCTTCTGGCGACCCGCTTGACGTGCTTGAAGAATCTTAGGGCTTATATGATCACGTGCTATATCGCGACCATTAGATGTCCAGTAGGAGCGATCCCCGAATCGAGACCTCTTTGTAGGAGCGATCTCCGAATCGCGACATTTAGATGTCCGATAGGAGCGATCTCCGAATCGCGACTCCTATAAAAAGAGGATGTTCTGTAGGAGCGATCTCCGAATCGCGACTCCTATAAAAAGAGGATGTTCTGTAGGAGCGATCTCCGAATCGCGACTCCTACAAAGAGAGGGTTCTGTAGGAGCGATCTCCGAATCGCGACTCCTACAAAGAGAGGGTTCTGTAGGAGCGATCTCCGAATCGCGACATTTACCCGCAAAATTTTGGTGATAAGCAAGGAAATCTTAAACAAAAGGCCAGAACTGATTCCACGCTGTCATCCAATCTTTTGCACGACTCTCAGCGGTGACGGATCCCGTTATTTCAACACCGGGTCGTCCTTTGAAGTCTGCAAGTTTATCTACACTTGAAACTTCAATTTTGATCGTTGTTGGTTGAGCAGGTATGTATGGACGCACGCTTGTTAAATCTGAGAGGGCATCTTTGGCTGCGTCTTCTATCATTTGGCGGGCACGTACGGGTGGGATATGTCTTGCGCTGTATCGACTGAGTCCCTTTTTAACAGCAACCGTTGGCAATGCTTCACCGAGTAGTTCTTTGGCTTCTCTACAAACTGCCGCATCCCCTGTAACAAGTGCAATCGGAACACCGTAATGTCCGTTGAGTGCCGCATTTACGCCCGTTTCTCCAACAAGATCATCATTGAACCAAAGGTTACGATATCGCACAGTAGAAATAGTATGGCACAACACACCATCGGGAGTGTTATTACGAGCATGCATCCCGATAAGCAAACAAGCATCGCACCCATCATTCCACATGTCGTCAAACCGTCCCCATCCGTGGTGTGCCACCCACTCACAATCCGGATGTATTTTGTCTGGGATAAGCGAATTAAATGTCCAACCTTTTCCTGCTCCGTGGCAATCCACAACAACAATCTCCGTAGCACCAGCGGCTTTAGCACCGCGCACTGCAGCGTTAATCTCTTCGGTATAGAGGAGTCTACCCTCTTCAAACATCGCAGCACCGCCATCAACCTGATCCCACACAACAATGCCGCTGACACCTTCCATATCGCACATAATCAAAACGCGCACTATTTTATTCCTTTCTTATTTATAATCTTGTGTTTTAGTTTGAGTATAAATCAGTCGCACTTTAAATTCAAGCATAAATGGATCAGTAACTTATTTCATTTCTAATTGATAAATTGTCATAATAAACTGTAGGTCGGGTAGAGCGAAGCGAAACCCGACATGAAAACTCTATCTAAAATCATACGTGTCCAAATCAATGCCAAATGCGCTTTTTGGCATTTGTCAGGTTTCGTGTTGCTCTACCCGCAGCATGCCAACAGTGCATGCTGCGTTGATTTGGACCTACGAAATGATGCTACATAGTTATTTAGAATGGTATTAGGATAAAATTGGGATGGCAAGAAAATTGCCCATCCTACTGGACAGTAAGGATATGAATGAATAAAACAAGAGGTGATTTGACCCAAGGAAGTCTCCTACGCCACCTATTGCAACTTGCAGTGCCGATAACGTTCGGTTATATTCTCCAAGACGCGTTCAATGTTGTTGATATGATTTTCGTTGGCAGATTAGGACCTGCTGCAATCGCTGCCGTTGGGATAAGTGGCAATTTGCTTCGGTTAATTGCAGTGTTCTCTCTCGGTATTTCAACGGGTGCTGGGATTATGGTAGCACAATACCTCGGTGCAAGAAATCACGCGCAAGCGGGACACGTAGCGATGCAGGCAATTCTATTAGCCTTTTTCTTTGCCATCGGTATCGGTATTGTAGGTTACCCGTTAGCAGAAGTCGGTTTACGTGCAGTCCGAACAACAGACCCAGAGGTGATACGACTCGGCACAACTTACATGCATATAATTCTTGTTGGTATCAGTACGATGTTTTTGTCAATGACACTTGGTTCAATCTTTCGCGCTGGCGGTGATGCAGTTACGCCTATGATTGTGCTAATTCTATCCACATTGATTAACATTACACTTGATCCACTGCTGATTTTTGGACTTTGGAAATTCCCGAAATTAGGCGTAGCAGGTTCGGCTTACGCTACACTCATTGGCAGAGGAGTTGGTGTCCTTATTTTGCTTTTTCTCTGTTTCAGCGGACGCGCCCCAATTTCGTTACGACATGTCCGGCTTCGCGCTGATCTTGTAGAAATGCTTGACATTTTAAGATTAGGCATTTATAGTTCTATGCAAGGATTCTGGCGACATTTATCCCGTCTCGGTTTCCTATGGGTCATAGGTCCTTACGGCAAATATGCTGTTGCTGCGTATACGATTTGCATGCGCCTCCGAATACTCGTAATGAATCCCGGTTTTGGAATTGCGAATGCTGTTGCACCTGTAGTCGGACAGAATTTAGGCGCAAACCAGATAGAGCGAGCAGAAAAATCAGCTCGGATGGGAAACATCTTAGGCACAACGGTTATGGCAGGAATTGGTGTGCTTTTTCTTGTTTTTCCGCAGATGTTTATTCAGATTTTTAGCAATGACTCAGAAGTCATAAAAATCGGATCAGTTTACCTCCAGTACCTATCGCTCACATTTGGATTTATAGCATTTTCTTTAGTGTTGGGCAAGGCACTTAACGGTGCTGGTGATACTTTTTCTCCGATGATTATTACCCTCGCTGCTCAGATGGGAGTTGGCTTAGGACTTGTTATGCTGTTGTCACATTTTATCGGATTGAAAGGGGTTTGGCTCGGAATTGCACTTTCAAATACGGTGCAAGGTGCCGCCATGTGGCTTTGGTATCGCACGGGAAGATGGAAAACAATAAAAATTATAAAAAATGGTAGTGAAAATCCTACCAGAAAGGCAGTTTGAAAATGGCATCCAAAGGTTACGTGAATCCTCAACTTGTTATTTCAGTTGAGGAATTGAAAGACAATCTTAATGATGAATCGTTTTGTATCGTTGATACGCGTCCGACACATGAATATCTAAGCGGACATATTCCGGGCGCGCTTCATCTCGATCTTTTTGGGTTGAGTCTCATCAATACCCGCAAAGAAACTTATGACGCTTTTATGTGGATGATTGCTTACCTGTTTCAACAACGCGGTCTTGACCATACGAAAACAATTATATGGTATGAAAACATTTCAGGGACGAAGGCATCTCGCGGTTTGTGGTTTTGCGAATATTTAGGACACTCAAACACCCGTTTACTTGATGGTGGTTTCAAAGCATGGGTAGCAGCAGACGGAGCAGTCAGCACTGAAGGCGTTGAACCGCCTGAAGTACCACCATTTCCGATAGAAGCAAAACGTAGTATACACATGGATGCGGATGTGATTCATACCTCGCTAAATCAAGACGATTTCGTCCCCTTAGATACCCGTACAGATGATGAACACTACGGTAGAGTTGCTCGTGCTGAACGTGCTGGCGCAATTCCCGGTTCTATACATATAGAGTGGCTCAATAATCTTGATGAAACGGGTGCATTCAAATCTGCTGATGAACTTCGGCAAATGTATGAAACAGTAGGTATTACACCAGAGAAGCAGGTAATGTGCTACTGACAGGGTGGATACCGTTCTTCCCAAACCTATTTGGCGTTGCGGCTTATCGGTTATCCAAAAGTAAGCAACTACATTGGGTCTTGGAAAGAATGGGGAGACCGGCTGGATTTGCCGGTTGAAATTCCTGAAGAAAAGTGAGTTTATTGAAGAATCTAAAATATCTGAATATCAGAACTGCTCTTTAGTCCCGCTGAATCATGTAGAATGCCAAAAAGCGCATTCTACCAAAGGCATTCATAGCGTTGATTTGGTAGGGACGCAATGTTTATAGATATGATGTTATTGAGCACTTGAACCCCGTGAATCAACGCCAAATGCGCTTTTTGGCATTTGTCGGGGGTGATATGTGTGTGCGAATCGCGTTGTGATAAATATGTCGTTCCTACGGAACTCAAGAGGTGTGGTCTGC
>JAPPCZ010000080.1 GCA_028824685.1 Candidatus Poribacteria bacterium | reverse complement strand
CCCCTACGGGGCTCAAGAGGGTTTTCCATGTTTGAAAATTGCTTAAGTTGACACCTATGGGTGAGTCATTACAAACCCCACGACTCCCCATTTCTTCTCTCTATTAAATTCCCTCAAATATTCCGTTGTTTTCCTTGCAAAACCATATTGTATAGAGTATAATTTTCAAGATAGTAGATATTTAATATTGTGCTAATTATGACTATTCTAATTTCTACTGTGAGTCTTACAAATGATGGTTAAAACCCAAACAAAGAGAACCGTTAGAAATTATCTCAAATTCGAAATAGCCGAATTTATAGTTATAAAGTAGACTCTGATTAGCCATATTCAATATCAAGTTTAAAAATTTAGAAAACAGATAGAAATCTTTAGTTAGGAGAGATATATAGTGAAACGTTTTTTTGTTTTAGCAGGGATCGCTATCGTGATTCTATGCCAGATGAGTTGTTCTTCTGATGAAGAGCAGACACAAATTGAGAATCCTGCGATCGGTGATGCCACAGATGGGTTTATCGCTGCACCAATAGTAGGTGAAGTTAAACTCGAAAGTATGTATGAAGATGAAGTCCGCAGACTCGCGACAAAAACCCCAATTGAAATTATTACTGCCATTGAAGGCACAAGTAAGGTGATAGTTGAGGCGGAATTTCGCAGAGTTCAACCCTCCAGGTTTGGATTTCCGCTTTATGAATGTGTGTTGACGGATGAAGCAGTGACTGCAATGGGCGGTCTTGCGCAAGGCATGTCCGGAAGCCCAGTTGGCACTTCTGGACGCGTTTTTGGCGCGCTTGCGTATGGTGAGGCATGGGCAGAAGCACCACATCGATTCTGGGTTACACCTATTGATGCGATGGAAGCAACACTTGATCATATTACATTTGGAGAATTCCTGAATCCACCCGCTGCACCCGGTGCTGTCGTAAACGCGACTTATACCGCAGTGAAAACACCGATTACGATTTCTGGAGTTGATTCTAATAGGCTACAACAACTCTCTTCACACCTTGCCGATACACGATTTAATAATGTTGAATTCTTTTCCCGTATCGGTGGAGCGCCAGGAGCACCTCCAGCCAATGCATCCTCTATTCTTTCAGCAGGGGACATGATCGGTGTCGCTCTTGTAACAGGTGATATAGTCAACAGTATAGGTTTTGGGACAGTAACACAAGTTTATGGTGATCAATTTGTTGCATTCGGTCATGATATGTTCCGTGACGGAAAAGCGTCATTGCCTGTATACAGAGCTGTTGTGGACGGAATCGTTCCAAATGCAGAAATAGCCTATAAATCTGCAAGTGCTTATGGAAATCCGATCGGCACGATAACGAAAGACCTCAGAGCCGGAGTTGTTGGCGAGCTTGGCAAATTACCTTCAATGATTCCGGTTAATGTCATCTATCAACCTGTCAATAGTCAAGAGCCAATTCAAACACAACACAAAGTGGCTTACGGACAAGAATGGGCAATACCGGTTGTCGCTGCTACAACATTGGATGCAATTCGTAGTGAGATTAGTGCGGGGACTATTGAGGCGAACGTAGCGATTAGTTTTAAAGAGACTAAAAACGTCTACACAGAATCTTTCAGAACCATTTCACCAGATCCGTATGGAGCGGTACTGCATAACATGGATGTAATTGTTCAGTCGTTCACCCATATCCTTGCAAATGGTGCCGGTAGGGCTACTATAGACGAAATTAACATCTCTCTCATTGACATTCCGAACATTCTCCATACAGAGATTACTGATATACATGTCATAGGGGACGTTAAGCAAGGTGAAGAAGCGACTTTCGTTGTTGAGATGCTACCACACTGGAGTGCTGCCGGAAGAAACCGCAAGATGTACAGAGAAGTGAAACTTCAGATTCCTGAGAATTTCATTCCTGGACCAGCAAGTATATCTATAGCTGCTGCAACTGAATATGGCTTTAATCCGTTCAGTAATCCATTCGCCCCATCCCCAGAAAATTTAGATGAATTGATCGGACAACTGAGGGATAGGCAGTTTGATAAAGGATTAGTCCTGGTGACGCTTGTTACATTGAAAGAGGAACCTGAAGAAATAGACCCTGTTTTAGAGGCATTTTTTGAAGAGTTCTTTGAAGCGCTTTTCGCAGACCTATTTGATACTCCACCTGAAGATGGAGAACTTCCATCAGAAAATGGTGAAGTAACAGACGAAGAGGTAGCACCAGAAGATGGTGAAACACCAGAAGATGGTGAAACACCAGAAGATGGTGAAATAATTGAAGTAATAGATGAAGAAGAGTTGATGGAGGAACTGGCACCAACCCCACGTCCAATTCCAATTACTGGAACTGCATTGGTTGTCCATCGCTTTATAGTGACTGGCGATACTGATGTGGAAATAGATGTTCTCCCCGCAGTAGTTGAAGTTGAACCGGAACCTGAGGCTGAACCAAAGGTGGAATAACCTAAACTCGCATCTAATCTATGTATGGGCAGGTCCATTGGATCTGCCCATGCTTCTTTCTTCATTCAGCACTTATTCACACTTAACAGGTGATCTATCCACATAACATTTAACAATGTTTATAATCAGTTCAATATCATCCCGTGCAGACTCAAGAGAAGTATAACACGTTTCATCTTCTGTAATACATGCGTGAAAATGACGCAGCTCCCGCACAAATGCACTCTCCCATTCAATCGCAGGCGTTTTGCTATAAGTTGTCCCATCAACGTCTACGCCATGGATTGTTACCTCTGACAAAATGCCTCGTGAAAAACCGGTAGGATACGACACCAACACCCGTTTATTATCCCCATAGATTTCTAATGTTTCTCTAAAGTCCCAAAGGTCAGGCAGATCCACCCAAGTTGCGATGCAACGAGCACCGTTCGGAAAACCAAAAACAATACTAACACCTTGTCCACCAGACCATACTTCAGCACTTATAACTTCACTCGGTGAACCCAACATCACCCGTAAGCTATAAATGTCGTGTATCATACTACCAGAAAGCAGGAAGAACGCGCGTTCTGCCTCAGGAGACACGTCGCCAATAGCATCATTGCGCGCTGATACACGCGCCGCATGTGCGGGTGCAAACGCATCTGGTTGCACATCGTCGAAACGTTCCACGTCAAATTGGCTAAGGTGCAATCGATTGTTCGGATGTAAGTGATTTATCTGAACAAACCGATAGCTTTCCATTGTTTCAACTTCCTGTTTAGCGACTTGGAAAGCGGGATCGTGTGCTTTCATATAACCCGCTTGTGCGACTTTACCCACTTTCTTTTCTGCTGCAATCATTGAATCAATCTCTTGCAAGGAAAAACAGACAGGTTTTTCAATAAAGACATGTTTCCCCGCCTCAAACGCAGCGAGTGCAACTTCCGTTTTTGGATCTCCATGACATAGCAGCACAGCATCAACATCACTGTCTAAAAGTTTGGTATAATCTGTTACAAATTGGGGGACGTTGAATCTTTTGGCAGCTGCTTCCGCTGCACCCAGCGATAAGTCGCAAACAATCCGCACGTCAAATTCTCGGTGAAGTTGATTTAGGTTCGGCAAATGGTGAACCTGTGCAATTGCGCCACACCCAATAACACCTATCTTTACACGACTCACTATCTTATTTCCTCCAACAGCAAATTTTCTGAATATGTCTTTATCTTATCATATATAAAAAATAGATGCACTTCATTTCCCATTCGTAACGGTATGCTAAAAACAAAATTGATTTGACACCTAAATACAGACTGTGATAATCTGTATCTATTAGCGTGCTTCAAATGTTTCAGCGTGAAATGATGCGAAATATAAAACTTGTGCTTGAATACGATGGCACTAATTACCACGGATGGCAGACGCAACCTAACCTTCCGACTATTCAGGGAGCAGTTGAGGAGGCATTAGCACAATTAACCAAAACATCAATACAAATCGTCGGGGCGGGTAGAACAGATACAGGTGTTCATGCAGAAGGGCAGGTCGCAAATTTTCATACCGATTTGCAGATCCCTATTATTGCTTTTCAGAAAGGGTTGAACACCTTTTTGCCACGTGACATAGTTGTATCTTCTGTTACTGAGGTAGATGCGGACTTCCATTCCCGCTTCAGTGCAACGAGTCGCCGTTATCGGTATACAATCTTAAATCGTCCATATCCATCAGCACTTTTGCGGCACAGTACTTATTTGTATTCTGTACCAATTGATGTAGCGTTAACTGATGCTATCTGCCGAAGTATAGTTGGAAAATGGGATTTTTCTTCTTTTCAAAAAACAGGAAGTGATAGACTGAACCCTGTATGTGAGATATATGAAGCTTGCTGCTGGAAAGAAGATCAACATATCTATTTTGAGATTGAAGCAAATTCCTTTTTGCGAGGAATGGTTCGTGCCATTGTCGGCACAGTCTTGAAATGTATCAGGCATGTCACAGGTAATATGGAGAATGTTTGTGATCAGTTTCACAGCATATTAGAGGCGAAAGACAGAGCATTAGCGGGACCATCAGTCCCTGCTCACGGGTTATCACTTATTCGTGTTGAGTATAATGACAAATAAGAAACGAGGTCTTTATGAACTATGCCCAAGTCTTGAATGAATTGGAAACGTTGGTTACTGAAACTTTTGGTCTGTGGGAACACAACAGAGTTGGATTTCAATGGCGGCATTATACGTGGAACCATACGATGCGAGTCCGTGCAATGAGTATGGAACTTGGCAGGCGCGAAGGTGGTGATGTCAAGCTGCTTGAAGTTGCAGGAACGCTACACGACATCACAAAACGTTACGATGGTGTCATCTTAACTGATGACAACGGAAAACGCATTCTTGACCACAACGGATTTTGGCTAAACGAAACGCTCACCCCCGCTGGACAGAACATTGTTACTGATCTTTACAAAAAACACAATCTTCACGGTAAGGTCCATCATGAATCTGGCGCTGTCATTACTGAAAATATTTTAGCGATGTACGACTTTGAGCCAGAATTTGTGCAAGCCGCAACGGCAGTTGTTTTGGCACACTTGAAACCAATGAATCTTACTGCTGAAGACTTCAAACTGTTGTATGGCAGCATTGAAAACCAGATCCTTTATGATGCAGACACTATGGATCCGAATGTAGGCTATACTGGCTTTTTCCGCAATATCCATATTCATGCCTATTTTGCACTTCAACGCGGCAATTTTGATTTAGAGGAGTATGTCAGAAATTTACCACGTTGGATCAATTCTAAGCAGGAATTTGTTGATAAACTGCTTACCGAGTCGTCTCGTGAAGTAGGGCAAATCAGACAGGATCGAAATCAACGACTCTTTGCCCAAATGGTAGATGAATTGGACGATATGGAAATCAATCGCAAATACGGGTTACTCGGAGTAATTGAGTATTTTGTCAGTGAAACAGAAGACCCGCATTTCGCGAATCAACTCAATTATCTCCAAACCGAATGGCTTCCACAACGACAGCAGTGGATAGTTGAGGAGGAGAAAAGTGAATCTGCACGCGAACGAGCTCAAGCTGCCGTTGATCGTGTCAACGATTTCTTAACGTTATTTGAACAAGAAAGTCGAGGCGAATTTAAGGAGAACTGATATGAATCCTTCAGCGACTGCCGAACCTAAAGACATTGTGGCTACCAGACCAATTCCTTACCCGGATGACCTATACTGCTTTGACACGGTAGCGAACAGTATTTCTGGTGGTTTTTCAGCGGTAACCGATACGGAAATCGAATACTTTCATAAACATGGATATCTTGTGATTGAAGATGCCTTCACCACGGATGAAGTAAAGGATGCTATAGCAGGCATGGTTCATCTGATGGATGGAAAAAACCCCGACTTCCGGGCAATCCAATTTGAGCCGAAACTCGCCAAACTCAAGGATGAGATGGACGCTGATGAACGCCGAGATGCTATTAGGAAGATTTTCAGGTATGTTGACTACGAACCCCGTCTGAACGCAATAGCAGCACACACTGGACTTCTCGGAGTCTTGGAGCGAATTATGGACGACAAACCAGCACTTTTTCAAGATATGGCGTTGGTTAAACCACCACGACACGGATCTGAAAAACCTTGGCATCAGGATTGTGCATACTTTAATCTGGAGCATGGCACAACCGTTGTCGGTGTGTGGATTGCATTAGACGAAGCCACGCCTGAAAACGGCTGCATGCACATCATACCTGGCTCCCATAACGAGGGACCGATGATTCACTTCAAACGGAGAGACTGGCAAATTTGTGATACTGATGTTCCAGTTGCTCGTGATACGATGGTACCGCTAAAACCTGGCGGTTGTCTATTCTGGCACGGATTGACTCATCATGGGAGTCCTGTGAATCACTCATCGCAACGCCGTCGTGCACTCCAGTTGCATTATAAACCCGCAAGTTCTGAAGATATTACCACACAAGAACGGATGGATGTATACGGAAGTGAGGGAAAAGACGTAGATTGCTAAGGAAAAGGGCGGAATGTCCGCCCTCAACACACTTGAATTAGATTTTGAAGTATTTAGAAAGGATTTTGCAACCCTACTTCTGTTCTGGAAACGGTGCACGAATGTCGTAACGTCCCTCTTTAAACACTGGCAGTTTACCACCTTCAACCAACAGATCAAGCGGATTCGGACGTGTTTCTAACGGGAAGGTAACAACGTCTTGTAGACGCACAGATTCGTAGAATGCCATCAGAATTTCAATTGTGCAAAGTCCGTGTCTACCAGCGTTACGGTGCTCATCAACTTCGCCTTCAATCCATGCTAACATCTCTGAAAACTGATTCGGTTCGCTTTGACGGGGTTTGATGGTCTGCCATCCAGCGGCTTTGCTGTTCAGAAGTTCAATTGTGCCATCGCCGCCACGGCGGAGTTGACCATCATCGCCATACACCGCATCGCCTCGGAGTCCTGGTCCCGGCAAATCGCTTTCATAAATACCACGGATACCGCCTTCAAAGCATATCTCTGCCATACACAGGTCTTCAGTTCGGACACGGCGTTCCCAACGATCAGTTTTGCGTGCAACTTGCCCGATAAGCCACTGCGGTTCAGGATCGCCGAGGATAAAACGCATTTCATCGATTTCATGTGTTCCACGATTTAGTAATCCGTGTCCGTCCCGACGCAGCATTGCTTGAGGTTGACCAATTGCACCCTCTTGGATAAGTCTTCGTGCTTCACAGTTGTTGGAACTAAACCGCCGTTGATGTCCAACAACCAATTTCGTGCCGTGTTTTTCACAAGCATCCATCATGTCTTGTGCATCGCCAACGGAGGCAGCCATGGGTTTTTCGGTGATAACGCCCAATACCCCATTTTCTGCTGCGGCAATTGTCGGTTCAGCACGGACGCTCTGCCAAGTGGTAATACTGACAATGTCAAGTTCCTCTTTTTGACACATTTCTTCAAAATCAGTGTAATGTGAAGAGAGTGAGAGCTCTTCAGCAAATTTCGCTGCAGAATCAGCACTAATGTCCGATGCGGAGACAACTTTAGCACGACCACTACCGTTCCAACTCCGTGCATGGGCACGCCCCATGCCGCCACAACCGATAACGCCAACACGATATGTTTTTTCTGCCATCTTTTTACCTCAATTAGAATATACGGTGAATTATAAAAAACAGATAGACACTTTTACCCTCGGTAGGCGAGGTTTCTTAACCTCGCTGGTGCAAAGCGTATAAATAATCCAAAATCTACCAAAAATGTTGATGTTAATCTGAAAGTTTATCAAAAATTGATATGTGTTGCAAGCCAATTCTAACAATGGATAGATGCAATCAAAAAATTACATGTGTCTTTTTTAATACAATTCACAAATTGCGTTTTTTACGATATACTTATATTTGTAACAGGTACGCAGTTGGCATCGTTTATGCAAGACAATAGATAACAAACTTAAAAATACACAATAATTTCTACAACCTATCTCATAAATAGTCGGAGGGAAACCTTCGAAGCCCGATTTCAAAATCCTGTAGGAGCGATCTCCGAATCGCGACGAAACCACTAATAGTTGGGGATCGGAGTTCCCTCCTACATAGAGAATCAACTGATAATGAACCTACAAATCTTATTTATGAGATACGCTCTACTCAAATATTAATCACGGAGAAAACAATGCAAAAATTTGTAATCAACGGCGGTACTAGACTTGAAGGTAAAATTCAGGTAAGTGGCTCAAAAAATGCTGTTCTACCTATTGCAGTTGCTGCAGCGATTCTTGGCGATAGTGTCAGTGTGCTTCATAATGTCCCAAATCTTACAGATGTCCAAACGCTTAGTGCAGTTCTGGAAGGTCTTGGTGCTTCAATCACACGAAAAAACGGCTCCCTCTATATAGAACCAATAAATCGCATGGAATACGAAGCACCTTACGATCTGGTCCGAAAGATGCGCGCATCTATATATGTTTTGGGACCGCTCGTCGCTAAACTTGGTCGTGCAAAAGTCTCTTTCCCCGGTGGGTGTGCAATTGGTCCACGACCGGTTGATTTACATATCAAAGGTTTGGAGCATTTAGGCGCACAAGTTGAGGTGAAAAGAGGGTACATCTTCGCACAAACGGAACGTTTGGTAGGTGCTAAAATGAATTTAATTGGACAGCACGGTCCAAGTGTTGGCGCAACGGCAAATGTTATGATGGCGGCAACGTTAGCTGAAGGAACAACCGTTATTAAAGGAGCCGCGTGTGAACCCCATATCAATGATCTTGCACAATTTCTCAATGCGATGGGAGCAGATATAGAAGGCATCGGTACTTCGACTTTGACAATTCGCGGTGTCAAGCAGTTGCGAGGTACTGAACATAGTGTCATTTCAGACGATATTGAAGCAGGCACTTTCATAGTCGCAGCTGCTATCACTAATGGTGATGTTTCCGTTGAAGGCATCGCTAAGCAACAAATCTCCGCTGTTTCAGAGAGACTAACGCAAGCAGGTGTGCAATTAGATTGGCATGATACAGGCGTACGCGTCACAACACCTCAACAACTCAAATCAATTGAGGTAACAACCGCCCCGTTTCCTGGATTTCCAACTGACATGCAGGCACAGATGATGGGGTTGCTCAGTCTTGCATCAGGAACAAGCACCATCACTGAAAATGTTCACACGGATCGCTTCATACATGTCGCCGAACTCAACCGGATCGGAGCAGATATAAGGCTTGAGGGGCGTAAAGCAAAAGTTCATGGTGTTTCGTCTCTCAGCGGTGCACCTGTGATGGCTTCCGACCTGCGTGCTGGGGCTGTACTTGTGGTAGCAGGAATGGCAGCTGCAGGTGAAACCGTTGTCTCGCGTATCTACCATATTGATAGAGGCTACGAAGCAATTGAGAAAAAACTCAATAGTATCGGTGCTGATATTCAGAGAGTCAACGACAGTGAATAGAAAGATTTTTAAGCGCAATTGTAGAAGGGGTTTGCAACCCCGATTTTAGGAAGGATTTGTAAATCTAATCGAAAATAATACCATGTTGCGAATTATTGAAACACAGACCCCAGAAAGTGAATCCTTTATCGCAAAACTGAACGAGCGTGGCAGGTTAATGGATGAAACCATTTTAAAAACTGTACGCCGTACGTTAAACGAGGTACAATCAGAGGGCGACAAAGCGGTCGCTCGGTATACCCGCAAACTTGATGCACCACGAATTTCTGTAAAAGAACTGAAAGTTCAACAAAGCGAATTTAAACAAGCTTATGCTGAAGTAGACCCTGATTTTATTGAGGCAATCGCACACGCAAAGAAGAACATAGAAAGTTTCCATCAAAAGCAGATGCGAACTTCTTGGTTTTCTACTGAAGCAGACGGTGTCTTGTTAGGACACATTATCCGCCCGTTAAAACGCGTTGGTGTTTGTGTGCCTTCTGTTAGCCAACTACTTGTTTCTTCACTGCTCATGGTTGTAATACCTGGAGTTGTCGCTGGTGTTGAAGAAATTGCGGTTTGCATGGGACCGATGCGGAATCGGAAGATTAACCCACACATGCTGGTTGCCGCCGCTGAATGTGACATAAACGAAATCTATAAATGTGGCGGCGCACAAGCGGTTGCAGCCATGGCTTACGGTACTGAGACCATTCCCCCCGTTGATAAAATTGTCGGTCCAGGAAACTTATATGTTCAATTTGCTAAAAGAGAGGTTTTTGGACACGTTGATATTGATAAAATAGCCGGACCAAGCGAAATCCTTGTTATTGCAGATAGCACCGCAGACCCTGATTATGTCGCGGCAGATTTAATTTCACAAGCCGAGCATAGCCCTGAATGTTCCGCAATTCTTGTTACGCCATCACGTGGATTTGCTGAACAGGTAAAAGCGGCAGTTGAAGTCCAAGCACAGACTCTTCCACGACAAAATGAACTTGAAAAGGCATTTGAAAATTATGGTGCTGCGTTTGTCGTTGAAGATATAACAGAAGCAGTGGACTTCGCAAACCAGATTGCCCCAGAACACGTTGAACTACACATTGAAAATCCGCTTGACTGGATCGGAGAAATACGGAATGCGGGTGCTATTCTCGTAGGACCTTATTCTCCTGAGGCTGTAGGGGATTACATTGCCGGACCAAACCATATCCTTCCTACAGGCACTGCAGCACGCTACGCCTCCCCATTGAGCGTTCACGACTTCCTTAAAAAGACGAGTCTAATCTCTTATACCAAAACCGCTTTAGAGAAAGTTACACCTGATGTCGTCAAACTTGCCGAGGTAGAAGGTCTGGAAGGACATGCCGCAGCCATGAAAATCCGTTTTGAAGACGAATAGTGCTTAGCCAATTAATTGATGATTCTTGAATGTAGTCGGGAATCGGAGTTCCCTCCTACAAGAAGATACATTTCAGTAGGAGCGATCTCCGAATCGCGACCGACAATAATATGTTGACAAAACATTAGTCTACATTCCACCTTGTAAACCCGATTCTATGACAAAAAGAACTAAAATGCTTCTTATACCGTCACTTACTATACCAACTTCTCCAATCGCAACATTTTCAATCGTTGGGTATGACCCAGAAAATGGTGATTTGGGTATTGCTGTGCAATCAAAGTTTTTTGCTGTAGGTGCTGTGGTGCCGTGGGCAGAGGCTGGTGTTGGTGCGATTGCAACACAGTCTTGGGCAAACACAACTTATGGCCCCAGAGGATTGGAGTTACTCAAGATTGGACTTTCAGCACAACAGACCTTAGACCATCTCATCAAAGATGATCCTGGTAGCAAAACACGTCAAGTCGGCATCATTGACGCGAATGGCAGCCCTGCTAACTATACAGGTGAAGAATGTCACGATTGGGCAGGTGCTGTTTCTGGAAAAAATTACACTGCGCAAGGCAACATCCTTGCTGGAGAAGATGTTGTTAAGGCAATGGGATCAGTGTTTGAAGAAACAGAAGGTAAATTGGCAGATAAGTTGATGGCGGCACTCTTTGCCGGACAAGAAAAAGGCGGTGATAAACGTGGACAGCAGTCTGCTGCGCTGCTCGTTGTTCGGAAAAATGGTGGTTATGGCGGTTTCAATGATCGCTATATTGATCTACGCGTTGACGATGCGGAAAAACCGATCGAAGAACTCCAGCGGCTCTTAGAAATTCACAAAAAAATCTTTCCTCAATAATTGATTCCTTTTCCTATTAGGAACAACCTCCCGTTCACGGTATCCGACAAAATGGTTAAAAACGATTGTATTTTGACTTTTTTCTCAAAATATGCTATCATTTCCCTACCCACTTACAGTAAACTGAGTTTCCACACAACTATCCAATTAGAATTTCTGCAAAAGTCTTATCTATAAAATGAATATAGTGGTCTGTCCACTCTAAAATTGTAAGTATCAGCAATAGTCGGGAATCGGAGTTCCCTCCTACAAAGAGCACACGGTATTGGTAGGAGCGATCTCCGAATCGCGACCTATACCCATAAATTTGGGATAGACAAAGCAACTGAGGTGTAATGATGCTAAAACAGAAACGGATCATAGCAATCATCTTAGCCTATTGCCTACTACTTGGTGCCTTTCTTGTTTCAAGGTATGTACTTGATCATTCCAAGTCGTTGGCAAATTCCTTTTCAGTAGGAGCACCGTTAGCCAGTTACCAAAATTTTCACGTCATTGCCCACGATTTAGATGAAATGGGAGACCTCAACGCAGAGTGTAAATCCCAATTGGGCGAAGGGGTAAGAATAGCCGATTGGAACGATATCGTTGCCTACTATGAAAACGGTGGTTCACTGGACGATTTTATCTCCGGTCTCAAGATGTCTCTTAGAGATGATGTGATGGATATATTTGATATAATTCGTGAACCCGCAAATGATTCCAAACCAGCTACAGATGACCAAGCACAAGAGTCAGATACGCTTGGAAACGAATACCGAATTACGAAAGATGGTAGCCTAAGATGGCAAGATCGCCGTCACTATTTCGTTGGTCGGCACGACCATTCAAAACCACCCGGTTTCTTGGACCACGATAACCTTAATAATTATCAATTGACACTGGGTTCTTGGCACGGAAAGGGAGGATATGCGCTCTGCTACGGTAAACTTATAGGAATTCCAATTCCTTTAAACAAAAGCTTAAAACTGATAACACCGATTGTTTCTATCTTGTTTGTAGGATGTCTACTACTCTGTTCTGTTCTTGCTGCAATGCACGTGCTTAATATGCCTGGTTGGTTAGTTGGCGGTAACATCAACGCGCTTAAGCATAGTATACAAAAAAAGAAAAATGAAATTAAAGCGTTGAGAAAACATAAGGCAAATGCGATTCAGAAAATAGAGTTTGAGAAGACACAACTCAAAGAAGTCAATGAAGATATAAAAAGTGATGATGAATCCGAACCCTAAATGTTGAACGTGTTTTATAGATTTTGCTGTGATGTGTATCTTATTCCACTTTTTCATCTAAAAGAAGCGGTGGACGTTTGAAATTCTCACGAATCTTATTAGCAGCTGTAAAAACGGCACGCATCCGAATGATACGACGTGCCAACCGCTTTTTACCGGGAAAATCACTGATTATCAATCCAGTCAATATTGTCAGTAGACCTTGTCCTGGAACTCCGGGCACCGCCAGCAATGCTCCGACAATGATAAGCACTGCACCCAGCAAATTTTTCAACAAGGAGACAAGAATACGTAAGATCGGATTTTTGATATGTTGTCCCTGTTTTGTTTCAGTAAAATAGTCCGATGGCAGGAACGTTATCAACGCAGCACAACCAACAATGCTCAATACTAAACTTGTTCCTGAGAAGATACCTACAAATAACCAATGATCTGCAATTAACTGCACCAAGGCGATAAACCACCCACTGAGTACCTGCCAACAAGTTTTTAACGCATCAATCAACCACAAGAGATTCTTCTCCTAACACCCTATCTGCGCGAGACTGCTCCGCCATCAATCGTCATTATATCACCACTAATGTAGGCGGCATCATCAGAAGCAAGAAACAACACTGCTCCAATATAATCCCATACCGTCGCACCACGTTCAAGCGGGGCATCTGGTGAAGCAGGTAATAATTCAGGGAGGCTATCATCGGTAGGAAGATTATGTGGCGCATTCATACCTGTCGGTGCACCACCTCCCGGTGCAACAGCATTCACAGTGATACCGTGTGGGCGGAGTTCCAGCGCAAGACTACGCGTTAAACGATTGACTGCAGCTTTGCTCACGCAATAACTCAAAACCCCAGCGTGCGACTCCTCTGCATAGATAGACGAATTATTTATAATCCGACCCCGTATCTCTTGTGCTATCATCACCTTGGCAACCGCCTGTGTACAAAGTAGACATCCTTTGACGTTAACTGCCATCACGTTGTCAAATCCTTCAGGTGTCAATTCAAAAAGCGTTTGACGATTGATAATTCCAGCATTGTTAAAGAGAATATCAATTCGTTTGAATGTGTCCACTGTTGTATCAACAGCAGCTTGAACTTGTGCAGGATCAGTGACATCTAACGGTACAGCAATAGCATTTCCGCCTTCAGCACGAATTTCTGCGGCAACAGCATCTGCATTCCTTCCACCAGCGACTACCACTGACGCACCTTCACGTGCAAATGCTAAACATGCAGCTCTGCCAATACCTAAAGGTCCGCCACCGCCTGTTACAAATGCAACCCGATTTTCAAAACGCATTTACTTCCTCATGCAAAGTTTTTCTGTAATTCATTATAGCACAATACGCGATAGATATGAAATGAAATTGTAAGAGAGGTAGGACTATTTAGTTCTATGAATTGTCAGTTGATGAGTGTTACAGAGAGTTTACATCGTAGGTCGGGTGTCGCGTTGCTCTACCCGACCTACAATATTCCTATAGAAAATTAACGTTTGTGATAAAACACACCAGAAAAACCGAAAACTGAATAACCCTGTAAGGGAGGGGTGTGTAAAGTTTTTGTTAAAATCTGAGTGTTGCTCATTCCCTGCTTTGTAGTCCAATGTTTCTATGCCTCACAATTCTAACTTTATCAGAAACGCATAAAAGTATACACAGATAGTCTTATCTTATCAAAAAATACAATAACACTAATCTTAAAATACGCGTCAACCGAAATACAGAAAAAAATACGCACATAATTGAAACTCCAATAAAATCACAATAGAATCCCAATAAGAAACACAATCTAAATCTTGAACCACACAAAAAAGAAGCGTATAATTATAGCGTGTTATAG
>JAPPCZ010000040.1 GCA_028824685.1 Candidatus Poribacteria bacterium | reverse complement strand
ACAAGGAATGTGACGTGATTTTTCAGCTTTTTTGTTTTTCTTCTCTTTATTCATGAGAAATTTTGAGTGTATTGAGAACGATATTTAATTGCGTGATAATAATATTAACATAAATAGATTGGTTTGTCAAGTTAATTTTCAAAAAATAATTAGTGACAAAAACTTTACACACCCATCCAAATGATAACAGTGCCAGTTAATCTGCTTGTAAGAATCATCTACATTCTTTGCCGAAGTTTAAGGATTTTGAGCCATTTTTGCGCTTTAGGTATACTTATGTCAAGGGGTTCTTTCATCTCATAACATTCGGTTTGTCCCGCATAGATGTGGTGCCAATCAACAATACACGGCATTTTCTGTTTTTTGAGGTTCCGCATGAGATAGCCCCGAACCCTTGCGCGTGTGTTACAAGGTGCGTTACTGATGGCATGGCTAATTTGTTGGTCTGTGATAACTCGTCTCATACACCCTTCGCTTTCCAGTGCGTAAAAGATACCGTTTTCAGGGTCAATATTGTGGTATTCTAAATCGAGGCTTTTGAGCCATGGATCATCCCACGTCAACTTCTCTTCGGCGACTAAGGCATCAAGAAACCATTTTTTTGCCGCCCAATCAAGCCTCGTCGTGAGCAGTGTCCAATCTGTTTCCAATTCGTTGAGTACAGTTTCCCATTCGGTGAGGATCCACTCAGCGGTTTCATCAAGCTCTGTTAACACCTTCTGGACGAAGTTGAGATATTCGCGTTGAATGTCAATTGCAGAAACAGTACTACCGTTCTGTAAATCAACCTCCCATCTGAGGGAAGTATCTCGTGAGATATGTCTGATTGCAGCAATAGGGTCTGCAAGGTCAAGATTGGGGATCGGAAGTTTTTCACCATGGATTTCATAGTGCCGCTCAATAGCGTCAAGAATGAGTGCAGTTGTCCCAACTTTAAGTGCGGTCGCATACTCCGACATGTTTGAATCGCCGACAAGGAGATGAAGTCTACGGTATTTCGTATAGTCGCTGAGGGGTTCATCACGAGTATTGATTATTGCTCGGCTAAACTGAATCCATTCATAGATCTCAGTGACGATGTGGTCAGCCCGCTGGGATATCTGATATCCGTGAAAATCGTCAACGCTGTATTGGCCATCTCCAAATTCAAGAATATCATCGTATCCACCGACTCTGCCAGCACCCGCGTATATTTGTCGCGTTACAAAGAAGGGGAGCAAAGTTGGAATGACAATTCTATAGAAGGGAACATCACGACGGGCTTGAAAGTTCTCATGGCATCCGAAAGTTGCACCTGTGAAATGGTCTATGTTGTTTTTATAGAAGGCGACATGTGTGGAAAGACCAGTATCCCGTAAAATCGCAGTTATAATATGTTCAATGGCTTTATCGTAGGCAATGAGGTCAAAGAGATTTGCACATTCCGGTGTAGCATATTCAAGATGTCCCATGTCTATGTAGAGTCTGCCGCCGTTGAAGAGGAAACCACCGTTGCCGGGTGGTTCACCCCAATCGCGATAGTGGAGATCGGGGATGCCGAGTTCAAGTGTTTTGAAAACATAGTCTCTGACGCGCGCAGCGACACCTTCAGGTGAAACTTTGACACGTTGTGTTTGTATCGTCTCAGACTGAATCATGCATCCGAATTCGGTCTCGATTCCCATTATTCTGTGTGTCACGGTTTGTTCCTTAATGGCTATAGGCTGCCACAAATCGGTGTCAGTAATCAGTTGAAATTAGGAATGTCGTGTCTATAGAAAAGTAGCAACTTGGGTTATTTTGATTCGGCTACAGAATCTGTTAGTCTGTATAGTCTATTTCTAAGGTTGCTTGGCTCCAAATCTTCCATTTGTCATTTTCTCTGCGAAAAACATGAATTGTATCAAGAATGTTATTTTTGAAATCCGGTCCAGATACCTTTTCCGTGGAAAACTTAAATCTGGCGAGTGCGTACTCATCATCCTGTCCAATATATTGGAACATTAGCAGCTTATATTTTAGATCATAATTGTCAAACGCCATTTGGATAATTTGCTGCGTCTGTGAATAAGCTGGAGAATCGGAATGCATTGTATCAGATACTGCATTTAGATCTTCTGCTTCTGTTGCTCTTAGGTTTTCTGTTAATAGAGCCTCTATTTCTTTCGCGTCATCGGCATTTTCAGGTGAACATGCCACTAAACACATTAGGAACGTAATTGATAGTACAACATAAGACAATTTCATAACTTGTGAACCTCCAAATTTTGATAATACAGTAGAGAACCCTTTGTAGTACTATGTCTGCCTCAATATTGTAGGTCGGGTAGAACAATATAAAACCGAGTCTCTGCAAACAGACAGAACTTGTTTTGTTGTTGGGTTTCGCTTACGCTCTACCCAACCTACGGGTTACTGAGAAGTTAATTTGTACTGCGGGATGCCTGAATTTCATCCTGAGTTAAGAGACGAAATTTTGTATCTCCAGATAGGGTAGAATCCAGCACACCTACCTCAATTTCTCCATTCTCTAATTCCGTGTTGATAATTTCGTCTATCTGTTCGTCTGTTACTTCTGTATTGTCTTCTGCCTCTTCAAAACGTTGGCTCAATTCTCTACCAACTGCCCATGTTTTGAGTGCTAACTGAAGTGCAGTGGGGAGATCCGGTTTCGCATCGTTTTGTTCGGATGCAAGGTAGTTTTGCATCGCGTCTTCAATTTCTGTGGTGCCGCCAATTACTGCTGCTTCTTGTTGGACTTTAACGTTGCCATCGTAGTTTATATGTGTAAATTGTGTTGCGGCATCGCCATTTCCGATTTCAACGAGGAGCATTTTTATAATATATGCCTCACCGACTATTGCCTCAAACGCTTGTTTGAAGGTATGTGCTAAAACATAATGGGTTAATCGGTGGAGGTTTACATCTTCAGTAGCACTCTGAAAGGCTTGGACGCTTGCAGTATCTGTCACGAGCATTCGGAGACGTTCAATGTCAGCAGGATGTCCAATAGCGGAAAGTGCAATTCTATCATGAACCTCAAAAATTTTCTGTGCCCCTTTACTTACGGTCAATAGGAGGCTACCGTGTGTATACGGTAGTCCAACGACGGGACTTCCGAGTCTAAGTTGGTCTTCAATATAGTCGCGTCGGTCCTGAATTGCTTCAATCCAACGATACGGCAGATCGCGCATTAAGTAACCTCCGCGTAACATTCTGCTAAGTATTGGTCAGAAAGTGTTTCTATTCCTTGTCGCGTAATAGTTTTGAGAGTGGGAAAAATCTCGGCTTTTGCGTTGTATCCGCTGGTGGCTGCATCGTATTCACTTGCTGTATCAAGTAATCTTAAAATAGTGACGGTTGCTTGTTGTTGATCCATATTCTCTAACTGGGTTTCACCCCATCGGTCAAGATAACGTAGCACCCCACGGATCCAGATGGAACCGGAACCCGTCGTTGCGAAATCCACGTTTTCAAAGTGTGCACCAAGCGCATCGTAAAAGTAGATTTTACCACCGTTCTTCGATTCGTCAGTTTGTGGCGCGTACAAAGCAAAGATAGGAATCACCGCACCAATGCCTTGCATTGCCATCGGTAGGTTTTCCCGGATAAGACGTGAAAGCGTCCGCAGCTTTCCTTCAACACTGAGTTCTTGGAGTTGGCTACGCCGAAAATATTGGAACGAGTGTTTTAAGACGCGCGCGATCTCATAAGCCATTGCTGGTGCGCCAGAGATGGCGAGAACAGAATGTGTGTCAATCGGAAGGACTTTCTCAGCACGGTCATGAACAACGGCAGTACCGGCAGTGGCACGCCTGTCACCTGCGATAATAATCCCTTCATTGTAACGCATCGCGACAACCGTCGTGGCTTCCGGAATTTCTAACGTTGTACCGTAGGTCGCTTTTTCCTGTGATGGTAGCTGAAAAGCATCGTGAATTAACGCTTTCGTATTAGGTTCACGAGACGTTTCACCATCAACTTGCAAGGTGTCCTTGTGTTTTAAAAGGCTGAGAAAGTCGCCTTTATGGTTCATTATTCCCCCGTTCTTTGACGGTATCGCCGGGATTGGTCTTTGTCAACACGACGCATCCGTTTGAGAAGTTCTTGTGTGTCTGGTCTGTTAACATCGGGGCGTTTAGGCGCGTTGCTATCGTCTCCACCATCGCCAGGTTCAACCGGCTTGACAGGTCTTTCCTTGCGTTCAGGGAAGTAGGCAATCTTGTCTTTCATTGGAATATTCTCCTTAATTTGCTTGTGGAAGCAGTTTCTGAATTACATCGTTTCCACAAATAGGATTATTGTAAACCAAGTTTTTCAACGAGGGTTTGCGGGTTAGGTGATAAGTCAAGTGCTTCATTATATTTTCGTGCAAGTTCAGGGTTTGCGAGCGAGTTCATATTAACGGTAACAGGTTTACCTTTAATATTAAAGGTAATACTGTCCCATTGGACAGTTTTGATGGCGTCTTCAAACTTGTTGAGCGATTTGCCACGGAAATAAGCACGTGTGTTCAGTGGGGGTGTGTGCATAGCGGTATGGATCTGTTCATCCGTTACAACTTGTTGCATCTGTAATCCGTAGAATAACCCCTCTTCAAGGTTAATGTTATGGTATTCTAAATCAATACTCTGTAGCCAAGGGTCGTCCCATTCAATATTTTCGGATTCAACAAAGGTTTCCAGTAACCATTTTTTTGCAACCCAATCAATACGATCAGTAAGTGTCATCGGGTCATTTTCAAGGGCGTCAAGTGTTTCCTCCCAATGTATCAAGACCCAATCAGTGTTGCTATTTTGGTTTGCCAGATGTTTTTGAGCAAGCGCGAGATATTCACGTTGATGATCAATAGCACTGATCATTTTCCCATCAACTTTCTGTAGCATCCACCGATACGTCTGGTCGTGCGAAATTGTCTTGATGGTATCAATTGGATTCGCGATTGCAAGTGTTTTGGGTATAAGTCGCTGTTCAATTAGATCAATTACAAGTGCTGTTGTTCCGATCTTGAGTGCCGTTGCGTACTCGGACATATTTGCGTCACCAACGATTCCGTGAAGTCTGCGATATTTAGCAGGGTCAGCATGCGGTTCATCTCGAGTGTTGACGATAGGACGTTTGTGCATCGTATCCACACTCGCTTCAACATGAAAGAAGTCTGCGCGTTGCGTGAGTTGGAAATGCCCGGGTGTTGCGAGTCCTGCTTCGGTTTCAATACCTATCTTGCCCGCTCCAGCGAAAATTTGTCTTGTAACGAAAAACGGCAAGATGCAAGTTTTGAGATAATCAAAAGGCACTTCGCGATCCATGAGATAGTTGTCATGGCACCCGTAACTATGTCCGTAAAAATCAGTATTATTTTTATACAGGATAACGCGTTCACCAAGTTCTTGACTACGGCTTTCAGCACATTTTTGGAGGATCCGTTCCCCTGCTTTATCATGTGCGACGAGATCAAAAAGGTTTTGGCACTCTGGAGTTGAGTATTCCGGATGTGCGTGGTCATTATAAAGTCGTGCACCATTGATAAGGATACGGTCACTCTTAATCTCGCGGAAAGAACGTCCCGGTTCCTTCGCAAATCGCTCCTTGTCCTTTTTTTCTTCCTCCACTTCATCAGGATGGTTATTGAGATGTTCCGCTCGGAAACCACGTTCATCTCGAAACGGATCTTCACCATCATAATCCCAGAGAGGCAAGAACGGATCACGCCGATAATTTTTTATAAGCTCTATGGATTCCTTAACGGGATCAATTTGTTCAGCACCTTCAAGTGTGATACCGTATTCGGTTTCGATTCCAAAAAGTCTGTGCATTATTTGCTTTCTATTATATCCAAACAGTATATGTGTTGAACTCCACGATAAAAGGTAGAGAACTAAATCACCGGACTCGGTGTTTTTCGAGACTCTTTCTTTTCAGACTGAATAGGTGTGACTTTGACAACATTCACAGGATCGTAGTCAAGAAGTTTGAGCCAATCCTCAGTAGCCTCGGTAGGCGGGAAAATATCATTTTCGCTATATTCGGCGTTGAGTGCATCTAAAAGGTCGTCTAAGGAGATGCCGGTCTCCGTATTGGGGTCAGCAATGGCGCGTTTCATTGCAGTTTCTTTTGCCCTCTGAACAATAGACTCAACGATTGCACCACTACAAAGGTGACCACGATAAAGAATGTCGCGCCTACCGCTGCGAAGCGCAACTTCAAGAAATCGGTTTTCTGTTGATTCGCGAAACATTTCATCGGTTACTTGTGTTATCAAGCCATCAATGACCTCTTTGTCTGCAGTCTCACCACCTTCCATTTCAATGGGAAGATCCGGGGTTAGGTAGATACTGAAAATATCTTTGGCAGCGTCTTTATTTGGACGAGTCACTTTAATTTTTCTATCAATTCGTCCTGGTCGAAGAATAGCAGGGTCAATTAAGTCGGGGCGGTTGGTAGCTAAAATGATGACAACCTCTTGCAACGGTTCAATACCGTCCATTTCCGCGCAGAACATCGGTACAAGTGTGTTAGAGATGCTGTGTGAGCGCATAGCACGGCGGGTGCCCAAAATGGATTCTGCTTCGTCAATAAAGACAAATGCAAGTTTACCTTCATCGCGTTTTTCGCGTGCCATCTGAAAGATTTCTCTGACCTTCCGCTCTGACTCACCGAGCCACATATTCAGGATTTCGGGGCCCTTAATATGAAGGAAAGTTCCTTCAATCTCTTCACCTGTTTCTGTTTTGAGCCGTTCGGTTAAGTTGTACGCTGTTGCTTTCCCGATAAGCGTTTTTCCACAACCAGGGGGACCGTGGAGGAGAAATCCTTTTGGCACAGTATACTGAAACTTCTTAAACAGTTCAGGATGCAGAATCGGTTGTTCAATAGTATCCTTAATCCGTTGAATCGTTTCATCAAGTCCACCAACTTTTGACCATGGAATTTGGGGAACTGCTTCAAGCGCATAGTCTTTCTGCTCTTTTGAAGCGATCTGTTCAATGGCAACTTTTAAGCTTGCATCAAGGCGAACCTCGTCACCGGACTTTAGTTTGACATCCACTAAATCGGAAGCACGTTCTATAATAACGGATTGAAGGCTCGGTTCAGACCCAACGCGGAGTCTACCATCGGGAAGCACATCTGCAATTTTAGCAATTGGACCTGATTCAGTATAGCCAAGTTCCCCAACAACGACAAAAGCCTCGTTTAGGAGGACACTCATCCCTTTTTTCAGGTTTTGTGTTTCTAATTGCGGGTCAATATTAGCATAATATTCGGAACCGCCAACAGTAACGCGTGCAGTGTCGTCTTCGGGGATAGCGAGAAGCGTTCCAATGCGGTTTGCAGGTGCTGTTAGTTTTTCAATTTGTTCTTCCATCTCAGTGTGTATACGGATCGCTTCCTGCTCAATAGCACGGACTCTCTGGCGGAATTCGCCTTCATCATTGATGATAGAGCGGCGTAATTCATTCAACCAACGTCGCCGTCGGTCTTCCACTGGGGTTTCCGAGATGATGTGGTGGATTAGCCGCAAGGAATAGCCAGAACTTGCCTCTCCTTCAATATCTTCATCCAGTTCCAACTCATCTTCGTCCTCAAAAGACTTACGATCATAGTGGTTCTCGTGCGAGTCAATAAATCGCTGAGAATAGTCAGAACTTGTCTCATCCTCAATATCCTCATCCAGTTCCAACTCATCTTCGTTTTTAATAGATTTATGATCGTACCGGTTTCTGCCAGTCTTGCCAAACTTGTCTTTATCGTTGCTAAACTTGTCTTTATCGTTCATTTTGAACGTCTCCTCAGACTGAAAGGGCTGACTTTACGATAGAGTTTACCACATTTCAAACTAATTTTGCGAATTTTTAATGCCTTTGGTTAGAAAATACGTTATGAATAATTCCTAATAATTAGGTGAATTTCGCCAAAAAATGTCTCAGATGCGGCAATTGTCATTAGTTTAACATATTCCATAAAATAGGTGCAAGTTAAAAAAGTTGGTGTTTCAAGAAAGTTTGTTCTTGCAATCCTTAAAACACAGTGAACCATGACAAGTTTGTGCAGTTTAACATGGATTGTTGGACAAGGCAAGTTAAAAGTTATATATTCGTTTTCGACTTTGTTGCAACTCATGCTTTTCCTTGCATTGCCCATACTATTTCCTTGTAATCAATACCGAACGCTCTTATAGTATTTCGCAATGATAGATAGTGTTGGAAGGCTATCACTGTAAAAATAATTGCCCTTATATATCGGGCAATTGATAAAAGATCTTATTTTTTGAAGCGGTTGGTTTATCTGATTATTGATTTCTTGGTGGTATATCGTAGACACCTCGTTGAACTCTTACAATTTCTCCTCTATCTACGAGACGTGTAAGTTCATTTTTTACTGCTTCTGGATTTCCTTCAATGGCACTGACCAATTCGGTTGTTTTTTTCTTGCCATCTGCCAGGAGTGAGAGTATTTGTGTGCGGAAAGGCACCCGTAGCGGGGCACCACCCCTAAGTTTTTGTAAGAAACGGTTTGCCTGTCTTGAGGAACATCCCAAAACTTCTTCCACTTTTTCCCTGCTTGATTTGGCAGTTAGATTCGCCCGCTCTGTTTCAAAACGCTGCCTTGTGGCAATCACTTCAGGCAGCTTATCAAGCCCATCGGCAACCTCAAAATCTTCCCAGTCAAAAAGGAGTGTTTCAGGTCTATCCGTAATACCAGGCAATGCCAAGCCAGAGGATAAGACAACTGTTTTACCTGGCGATCTGTCCAATGCAGCGCAATTTATAGTCGATCTGAGTAAAAAAGCGATATTCTGTTCATAAACACCCTGTAACCTTTCATCTTTATAGAGACCGGATTCTATATCCTTTTCATAACGAAGCGGTTGCTCGTCATTTCCAAACAAAATCTGTGCGTGCCGCCAAATATTACCTTGGGGTGGTTCCGGTGCACCGACGATCCAGATAACTTGTGCTTTTTCAAGAACAGCATCCCACTCATTAATATTTTCAAAATCCTGTATATTTTTAAAATGTTTTAGAAAATAGACATTCTCTCTGTCTACAATTTCCTTTAACTGTCTAATTGCTCCAGCATAAGTGATAACCGCATGTGAAACACTTGAGTCTTTCTTAATTTCTGCCAAGATACCTGCAAAGAAATGTTGCCCTGTTTCACTAATCCCAAGCACATCCCAGTTACCGTTATAGGCTAAAATCGTTTCTCGTGGATAGAGACCTGTACGAATTTGAAAGACTCTGTTTTCCTTTTTCCACGGTGTCGGTTCGACGTATCTGAACTTAATTACTTCATCTGAAAATATTCTATTGAGATGTTGTTCGTGTAGGATTGGTGTTGTTATTAATAAACGTTTGACGCTTGGATGCAGCATCGGTGGTATCCAAAACTCAAGTACTTTCTTGTCCCATCTCACCCGTGCATCTTCATTTCTCGTATAGTGTTGAAAGAAACGTTTCAATTGATGCCAGACTGTCCAGTTCGGATTTGGACAGACTGTAGGAAAATTCTGTATGGATTCAACTGTTTCTGTATTTAATATACCTAATTGGATCGCTTGTGTCATTGACATCGGGATTTTCATATCCTCGTTAACTACAAAGGATCGGAGCGAAGAAAAGGGGAGTTGCTTTGTCTTTAGAATATTCGCAGCGTTATTGTCTAACGGAATATAAGCGTTCGCACCACCTTTGAATTTTATATTAAACCGTGCCAATTGCTGTCCGGTTTCAGAATCAACAAATCCTTGTTCTACGACCCTCCCTCGGATATTAACTTGGCACATTTGCCGAACGATTACTTTCTCCTGTCGTTGAAACGCCTGGACCGCAGAACGTATCCGTCTAACTGAATCGTCATAAAACCTTCCTTTGAGTTCAAGCGCATTCAATAAAAAATTTGCAAAGTTGCCCAAAGGTTCTCCTTGCCACTTCACAACCCAGTCTTTTAGCATCTTTATTGATAATTCACATCTAAGAAATAGATCATGCACTTTCGACTCGTCCACAATACAAAATCGGTCTGTTTCATTACTTTGTTCAAAGATTTCTTTTGTCACTTCAGCGTATTGTGGATTGAAAAACATTTGAGGGTTTGCTAAAATCTGCCTGTTCGCTCCTCGTAGAGTAGTAGATTGTGACAAATATCCGTGTTGTTGACACTCTGTATAAACGGGACACTGTGGGCAGATGCTTTCACTCGGATCTCCACCCTTTTCCTCCAAAGCATCACACCGTTCAGGATCTTCACAGACATTTCCGTGTTCAAAGGGATTTTCCATTCGTTTGTCAATAGGTATATCTTTCACTTGTTCCCACAGGTGCATCCGAGGCTTCCAACGCTTATTTGGTAGGTTTCGATTTTTTAAGAGCCGTTCTACTTCTTCCGATTGTTCAATGGTTGATGTATTAAAACATATAGTGCTCCCCTCAGGAAGATTAGATGCTATCTCACTGTATTCCTCCGCACCCGTCTCAGTAATTAGTCCGAGAATACGGGCGTTTCCTTTAAAAAAACGCTGTATCTGAAAGGTATCTTTTGTTAAAATACCATAACTTTTTGTCGTATCTCCCTGTTCACGTAGCAGAGGCTTAGACCGTTTTATTGCTAACGGACTCAATTTACCTTGTTGAACCGCCAGGAAATCACCGGATAGCGTTATCCCTTCAGGGGATGAAGGCAGCAAAATTCCAGTATCGTCCCAGACATCCGTGATCGGTGTAGCTTCAATTGGCAGTCCGAAGTCGGGGACAGATGCTTGTATCCACACGGTACCGTCACGCTCCCATAAAGACACGTTCTTGTTACGATCTTCCACCGAGTTTAGTGTCCACTGGTGAATGCCGTTATTTTGATGAATATAAGAAAAACCGCGTCGAACAAATGCTTCTCTTGCAAGATCAAGTCTATGTGTACCGAGAGAAAATGGCGCAGTGGTATCGTTTTTCTTATATTCTGCCTTAGACAGTGTAGATATCTGCTTCTTTTCCGTAGGGGGGATAGTTTCGTGAAGTACGGCGCGTAGGACATCAATCGGCGCAAAGAGAATATCCCTTGAAATGATAGGCGGATCTAACAAATCACCCATGAGAATTTCATAGCGAGCATCCCAACGGTTGTATCCTTCTTCTCCTAAGATTTCAAGGTACACGGCTTGTTTGTCCGAGGTGTGTTTACAAATATATAGCCTTTCCTTTTCAATCTTTGGATGTAGGTAGTCTGGTATTCGGCAAGAAAAGCGAAGTCCACCGGATTTTGTCATTGTTAGAAGAGGATTCACAACAGCATCAGCAAGTGCCTCAATACAGGTAATAACAGCATCAGGGGCAGTGCAGATGGCTTGATATGTAAAATTTATGTCGTGCCATCGTGCCCCGTACCGTTCGGAAGGAATACCTGTATACACCTGAATTCCCCACGATTCACGCCACCGTCGAGGTTCCCAACTACCCGTTACTTGGCGTTTTGAGAACCGCCCATACCACTTACTACCCAATGCTCTTGGGCCTCTGTCGTTCTCTGGTGCGCGCCCTATCGGCATAAAGGAGATGTTTGCTTCCTCCAGAGCATGGAGAGTCACAGCGTATCTATGTGCACAATACACGGTATACTCGTAAGGAATACCCTTATTGTATATGGCAGGTTTTATCAATGTCTGTCGTTGCCGAAGCGGATTTTCATGCCGTTCGTGGCAACGTTCTATAAGATTTCGTAATAGATTCATAGTTCTGATATGAGAAATTTGAGGTATTAGTTTTTGCTAACTATTGGATTTTGAACATTCAAAGATGGTATAGTAACATTAGGACAATTTTTAATATTTTATCACAAGACACATTTTTTTGTCAAGTGTGTGACATAATCTATTTAATTTTGACAACCTATGCTTTTTATAGTATAATACAATTATGCATGTGAACAAGTATCATTAGGAATGCAAGCATTTTTAGAGAAGGTAAGAATTATGGTATTGAAAACAAAAACTTTTTTTCCTAAATCCGATAAACAGATAAAATGGTACGTCGTGGATGCGGACGGGCAGGTACTCGGACGTTTAGCATCCCAAATCGCGCAAGTGCTGAGAGGGAAACACGACCCCGGTTTTACACCACATGCGGATTTAGGTTATCGTGTTGCTGTGATTAACGCCGAAAAGGTCGTTGTCACAGGAAATAAAGCTGAGCAGAAAACCTATTTTCGACATAGCGGTTATCCTGGTGGTGACAGATATCGAACTTTCAATGAACAGATGGAACGCAGTCCGGAATTTATTATTACAACTGCAGTCAAAGGGATGGTGCCTAAAAACAGTCTCGGGGCGAAATTGATGAAGGGATTAAAGGTTTACACTGGCCCCAACCATCCGCATCAGGCACAGGAACCGGAAGTTTTAACATTTTAACAGTTGAGGAAATATATGGCTATTGAACAATATTGGGGCACTGGTAGACGTAAAACCTCTGTGGCACGCGTCCGAATTATCCCAGGTGGTGAAGGCGGTATTCTCGTTAATAAAAAACCCATTGAGGAATACTTCGACCGTTCTGATCATGTGCAAGCTGCTCGTCGACCTATTGAGCACGTTGAGCGAACCGGTGAATTCGCTGTCCACGTGAATGTCCGTGGCGGAGGAAATACCGGTCAAGCTGGTGCTATTTCACACGGTTTGGCGCGTGCACTTGTTAAGGCAGATGAATCGTTGAAGCCGCCTCTAAAAAAAGGTGGGTTTTTAACACGTGATCCACGGATGGTAGAACGCAAAAAATATGGACAGAAAGGCGCACGGGCAAGATTCCAATTCTCCAAACGTTAATTTCTTCGTGCGTTCAATGGAATTCGTAGCGTTTATGTAATCTCTCGTATATGGACTCATGTCCTACGAGATGTAATAGGGTTAGTATGTCAAACATTGTTATCTTAGGTGCTCAATGGGGTGATGAAAGTAAAGGAAAGCTCACCGATGTGTTCGCTGAGCATGCGGATGTTGTCGCGCGCTATCAAGGTGGCGATAACGCCGGGCATACCATTGTTCTTGGCGAAAAGACGTTTATTCTTCATCTGATCCCGTCTGGTATCCTAAGACCTAACACCGTGAATGTAATCGGCAATGGAGTCGTCATCAATTTGGAAACGCTTTTCCGTGAAATTGACGGATTACAAGCACAAGGTGTTGAGGTCAGTAGTAAGAATCTGAAGATAAGTGATCGTGCGCATCTCATTATGCCTTACCACAAACTTGTTGAACAGTGGGAGCAGATGGGAAGTGCTACAAAAATCGGCACAACTTCACGCGGTATTGGACCGACCTACTCCGATAAGATGAATCGACACGCGGGTATTCGTGTCGGAGATCTGCTTGAGTTTGACCATTTCCAAAAGAAACTTGATTACAACCTTGAAACCAAAGCTGACGCACTCCAAGTAGGTGATGTTGCTCGACATACCCTGCTTGAAACATATTACAACTATGCAGAACGAATTGCTCCTTATGTAACAGATACGGTAGCATTCATGCACGAGACAATTGCTGCCGATAAAAGGATTCTGTTTGAAGGCGCGCAGGGAACTATGCTTGACATAGATTTTGGTACGTATCCTTATGTAACTTCGTCTAACTGTACTGCAGGGGCTGTATGCACAGGACTCGGCATTGGTCCAAAAGTAATTGGTGAAGTGTTGGGAGTTTCAAAAGCGTATGTCACGCGCGTTGGTGGTGGTCCATTCCCGACTGAAATGCCGCCCGACTTAGATGAAGAAATCCGCGATATCGGCAAGGAATACGGTGCCACAACGCAAAGACCGAGACGCTGCGGATGGCTTGACCTTGTGGCACTCCGATATGCAACGCAAATTAACGGATTAACTGCTATTGCACTCACAAAACTTGACGTGTTTGATACACTTGCTGATCTACAAGTTTGTGTCGCCTATCGCTATAAAGGCAAAGAAACGACCACTTTCCCAAGTAGTCTGAAAGTTTTGGAAGAATGTGAACCGGTTTATGAAACATTGCCTGGATGGCAACAACCTTTGACTGAAGCACGTTCCGCTGAAAATATCCCACAGCGAACCAAAGACTACATCAAGTATGTTGCTGATTATCTCAATGTGCGAATTCCGATTATCTCTGTCGGACCGGATAGAAACCAAATTGTAGCATTGGGTGCCCCGCTCTGGTAGGAATGCCTCACTAAACTTTCCCACAATATATCTTCTAAAGTTTTGCATTTTAACTTGACATTTGCCCAGAATGAGTGTATCATAATATATTGTGAATTTGAGCCGTTAGCTCAGCTGGTAGAGCATCTGACTTTTAATCAGGTGGTCACAGGTTCGATCCCTGTACGGCTCACATTCTGTTGCCCCCGTCGTCTAGCCTGGCCAAGGACACCGCCCTTTCACGGCGGCGACACGAGTTCAAATCTCGTCGGGGGTATTTTCCAATAAAGAACCCCAACCCACGATAAATGGGTTGGGGTTCTTTGTTTATAGGAAACTTATAAACCTATGGTATATCGGTAAATCTCAATCAGCAGCTTCTGCAAGTTCCAATAACACGGGTGATTCGACTCGGATAGCGTCTTTGATGCAAACTTCTTCGCAAAGCAGACAACCGACACAATCCTTCGGTTTCACAAGTTCACAGATACCAAAGAAACTATCAGCATGTTGATTTGTATTCGGGTCTATAATTTCAAGGCACTCCCACGGGCAGATTTGTACACAGAAATCGCAGCCAGAGCAAAGTTCTTCGTAAATAACGGCGATGGGACGATGCTTACGCTCAGGGATAAATTTACACACTTCACCGAATTGGTCGTGAATTGCTTCCACTGGACATACCATGCCACATGCACTACAATCAATACACACATCCGGGTCAATAATGTGCAATTTACCACGATCACCAGTAATTGCATCCACCGGGCATTTACATAAACACTGCAAACATCCTATACATTCGTCAGTAATAAAATATGCCATAACGGTTATCCCTCCTACTTTCTATTTTATCATAGTCCAAGATGTGTAGCAACCTGCCTTTCCAATTTCGCAGT
>JAPPCZ010000068.1 GCA_028824685.1 Candidatus Poribacteria bacterium | reverse complement strand
TTTATCATCGCAACCAATATAAAACAACTTTATGGCGATAGGTAGCAACTTGGGTTACTTATAGTAAACTTTAGAATTAACGAGACATTTTGAGACGTTAGGAGGAAACTCCGATTCCCGACTATCAGTGAGGTGTGTCGCGATTCGGAGATCGCTCCTACAGAAATCTTATCTATTGTAGGAGGGAACTCCGGGGAATGCCTAAATGGCATTCATACCCGGGGAACGCCTACAGGCGCCGAATGCCATACGCGCATTCGGCGTTGATTCTGTTCATACCGTTGATTTCTTGATTTGGATTCCCGACTATTACCTATAATTTTAGAATGGACTGTCCAATAGGGTTGAAAATCCTCCACCCAATGCAAACAAAAAACTGAATTCCCTATTAACTGCGCGACAGAATAATAGGACTGATTCAGTTTTGTAAACTAAGCGAAGAGCTCTTAAAGTATTCGAATAATAAGGCAAGCGTTACACCTAAACATAACCCTACAACCCCCGCGAGAATAACAATTAATTTGAATTGTGGACTGATCGGGATTTTCCGGGGGACCGCGATATCAACGATTTCAATACCGCCTATCTGCGTGTCGGTAACGCCGGACTCCGCACTTAATATTTCAGATTCAAGATAGCGTTTTTCAATTTCTTCTTTTAAGGTGCCAGCAAGTTCGAGTTCGGTGCGCAACTGCGTAAATGTATGTTGATTAACCGGAATTTGGTTTAATAATTTTTGCAATTGGCTATAGGTTTTTTGCAATTCTTTTTTAAGTTGTTCTGTTTCGTTTTCATAACCTTCAATAGTTGGAGGCAACTCAATTAGTTGATTTTGTATATAAATATAGTGTGGAGAAGTACCGTAAGTGGTAATATTAGCCATTTCCGGTGTCGCATCATATTTTTCCTGGAGTTCAGCAATTTGTGCGTCTTGTCCACTGAGTTCATGTGAACTTTTTCCGGCTTTTTTACTATCACCAATGCGTTGGGATTCCAAGTCATCTAATTTCTCGCGCAGAGATAGCCAGATCGGATGGTAGTTCTGAGTTTCCGAAATTTGTGTCTGTTGTGGAAGGTTTTCTTGCCGATTTTTCAAATGGGTTAGGCGCCCGCGTGCAGTGTGGAGGGTTTGTTCGGCGATTCCAAGCCGCTCTTGTAAGTTTCTATACTGTTCCAATAAACTTGCTAATTGAGGGTACCACGTCTCTGGACTTCCGTTTTCGCGGACAAATTTAAGAGTTTCGTCTATGAGTTGTTGAATTTTTTTATCATTATCTTCTCGTTTTTGTTCAAGCAATCTTTGGTGTTTTGCCAATCTTGTTTTTTCATTTTCACTCCGTAATATCTGCATGTCTCGCGCCAGTTGATTAACCAATAGAGCTGCGTTACGTTCGCCTCCTTCGGTTTCGGTTAATTCAATTGACAAGTCAATATAGTCAGCATCCGGATGAATTTGTGCCTTCAACTTCCGTTTGAGATTTCCTATGCTGGGAAGATGCTGCACGTCTCCAAGTTCATTCTCTTCCATATTCTCAATCGCAGCATTTAGCATAGACTCTGTAGAAAACCTTTCACTAATTGTTGCCATCTCTCTGCGATCAACGCCTCCTGAAAAAACTGTTTGGAACAAATTACTGGAGGAAATAGGAGAAGCTGTGTTCGATTGAATAAGCAGCATCCGTGTAGAAGCAGAATAGGTTTTAGGGATACGCAGTGAGATAATAAGCGCAGTTCCTAAAACCAATAAAGTGCTCAGACAGATAACGAAACTGTACTTCCGTATGAATTGCAGATAGTCATGCAATGGTTCCTCTTTTTGAGGCATGAGTGTCGTTTTTCCCGAAAACCGGGGAAAATTGCTCTCCTTTACACTAACTTTTGTGTGAGACTATAGGTTATTTGCGATGCGAATTTCTTCATCGTTGAATGCTTCGTCATGCCATTCAGTAATACGCCATTCGCCATCTCTTTTTTCAAAAATAAACAGATTATCGCCTTCCGCGAACCATCCAGTGTATCCACCTTCAAGGGATTCGCCATCTGCTACAAAGCCTTGAATTCGGTAGTGATTTCGGACTTCGGCTTCATTACCATCTTCAGTTACAACTATTTCTGGTGGAACAGAAAGTTCAATCTCAATATCTTGAAATTTACTAAAGACGCGAATAGCTGAATCCCGTTCGTCCCGTATATCATCAAATATTAAGTCGTCAGTTTTATCACCGTCTGTTCCCATGTCCGATACGTAGCGAAAACCTTGAGACCAATAAGCACTCATATAGGTCTCTACATCTTCAGTTTCATAACCTTCCCGCCACCGTTTCAAAACGCTGTTAATTGCCAAATAGTCCTCGGGCGGCACCTGATTTACCTTATCGACATCGCCGCAACCGATAAAACATGCTACTAAAATGAGCACGCTGCTTGTTTTTACTAATTCCTTTAACATAATATTTTCATCTCCAAATTAAAATGTTTTTACGACCCCCAAATAGAGCCGTGATGGAGTGATTCCAACTTGGAGCCCCAAATTTTCAATTTGCTGTGCATCCTCTTGGATTGAACGAACTTGTGAGGTAGCATTGTAAAAGTTGGCACTGACATAAGAATCAATGATGCTATATGCCCATAGACCAATACCTGTATAGACAAAGAACATCTTAAGTTTGTATTGTTGATTTGCTTTATCGTAACTTGCCAACAAAGTAGCATCATCCGGATCAAGACTGGCTGTGATTACATAATGATCGTATTGTGTTTTTAAAGATTGGTGTGCCAGAAATGCTCCAACAGCTGAACTGCCAATGCCGAGTAAGATAAGACTCCCACGAAAATGGTTACGACTATGAAATTGTCCCCATCCTGGAAAAACAGTTGACCTAACCATAGTTCCAATAGGAGAAATTAACCGTATCGATTGTTCAGATTCCATAGAAACAACTTTATTGTTAGCCTCTTCTTCGGCAAAACAAAATTGCATGCTCAATAGCAATATCAAAAGGGGCAATAAAAAACGCATTGATTCCTAATCTATATTTTTTGGAAAATTACGCGAACAGATCAGTCGCGAAACCTAAATAATATTCCTAATGTTTCAAGACCAAATTTGATTATAAATAAAAATTTACGCTATTGTTGACGATGCCTCGCGCAAAAACTGCACGAGGCATCGTTTATGTATCTCAGATAATTCAATAACGAAAACGTTGTTTATCTTCTTCGTTTAGTCCGTGACGTTGTCCGACTCCGATTTTCGGTTTTCTTATCGTCATCGTCGTCATCACTACTGGAACTTGAACTGGTTGACGTACGAGTGGTAGTTGTTGGACGTGTCCGAGAACTGGACGATGAAGTCCGACTAACCCTCTGTGGTTCAGTTCGCGTTGTTGTAGATCTTGATGTGCTAACAGACGGACTGCGCTGTTTCGTTCGATCAACACTACTGCTACTGCGTAAACGCGAACTTGACGAATCGCTCGTGCGGCTTGAAGAAGATACCGATCTCCTATAAAGTTGAGAAGATCTATTTGTAACTGATGAAGTGCTGCTCCTACTCGTATTCACACGTGAACGCGAATTTAAGAGAGAACTCCGTTGTCTGTCCGGTGTCTGGGTTGAAAAACGAGAACGACTACTAAAAGTCCGAATTCCATCGTTTTGTCGGGTAGTTGATCTGGTCGCTATTCGTTGCTTCTGAGAAATTATTGCAGACCGCGTAACCCGTTCAGTTGGCGGAGGTGCTTGCCTACGATGGTTTTCAATAACGACACGGACATCATTTTGAATTTGTGTCCGTTGTGTAGTTCGCGTAGGTGTTGCTAACCGGCTTCGAGAATATTGTTTACGCGTTGTTTCGTGTTGTGCACTCCACCTATTTAACTGAGTCCGTTTGTTGTATATTGGCGTGCCCCTACTGTAAACACCGTAATAAGGTGTGTGGTAATACGAATAACGTGCCGGATGATAGGCACGGTAACGACCTAAGTAACCTCCATAATAGGAGCGGATTGAGAGGTAGCGATGATCGTAAACCGGATAACTCCAACACAGATAGGAATCGAATCCGCTTCTGTAATAAATGGGCCCGTCATAGAAATAGAGATAGGTGTACCGATTCCAAGGACGCCAACGATAGGCGGGTGTGTAGTGTTGAACTACCCGCACCTTTGGTGCTCGGCGATATGTGGAAACTTCAATATATTCGACATCCAATTGTTCGCCGCCTTCGGCAACGACATGAAGTTCCATCCACCCGTCTTTGACATGTCCCGCGACAGGAATTTTGATAGTTTCAGAGCGATTTTTTGCGCGAAGGACGAAGGTATCACCATATCGTGTTTCAGAGGCGTTTTGGTCATGGTAACCGCGACGTGTTGCCTCTCGTTTGGTATTACGAATCCATATACGTCCCGCAATCGGTTCATAATGGTTGTTAATCTCAAACTTGTTCGGTTCGCCTTTGTAGCGAACCAGAATTTCAATGGATTGCGCGCCACGTGGGATTTCAAATAGATACACACCGCTTGCAATAGCAAATTCATAATTATCAGCATCTTGATAGGAATTTGCCCAAGCGGTAAGCCGCATGCCGTCTTCAAAAATAGGACTTGCTGTAATTGTGGCATTGCCGCGCTCTATCCATTCATCTACATCATTTGCGACTCGATGTTCACGACTTAGTCTGTCCGCGTAATAACCGTAATCGGCGTAACTCACTGTTGCCAACGTCCCGATTAGCAAGCAGCTAAGGAGTCCTGCGATTGTCAAAGTAAAAATACGTTTCATCTGAGAATCCTCCTAATTAGTGATCTTAAACCAGCAGGTTTAGCCGTTGGTTGAAAATATGTATATATAATATTCTTCTCTTCTATTATTTGTATCTCGGTTAATTCTGTAAAAAGTAGTTTCTGCCTAACGTTCTTCCTGTTTTCAGCATAAAATAGCGTTCAGTGATTAAATCTCAGTTATATACCTTATTGTTGAAAACATTATACAATTTCTTACCACAATTGTCAAGAATAATTTAGTTGGAAAGTAGAATTTTCCAACTTTAGTACATTTATGACTTAGGTGTAAGTCTAATACCGCGTTTTTGTGCATGCTCACGCGCAAGGGGCGTTATAATAGATGGTTTAGTATAAACCAACTCTTGAACATTAGCTGCCAAATTAGCGATCACATTCGCACTTATAACAGGCGTTTGCACACTTACACGATTTGGTGCATCGCCTTCACGAATTATTGCCGCAATCTGATCAACTGTTATCCATTTAACGCCAAATTCGGTTAATGTGTTTACATGTGTCGGTTCAATTTGGTCAAGTGTGAGTAATTTTTTGTCTATAAACTTCTTTGTGCTTAAAATATCTGATGCTGCTATAACCCGTTTTCCGCAACAAAGCGCGTGGAATACCAAATAGGTACAGGGTGTATCGACCAACTTCAATGCAAGTTTTCCCGCCATCGGATAGGAAAGCGCAGGTAAAATAATCTGTGAATAATTTTCAACAAAAGATGGTATATCGGTTAAATCGTTTTCCAGCAATATGTTATCTTCACCAAACGTCGAATATATTGATTCGAGATTTAATGTTTTAGTTGCGAGATCGGATAGAATTATTCTTATTTTCCATCCTTCTTGTAGGCATATTTGGAATTGTTGAAGTATCGGTTCTAATGGGAGTTGCGTAGCACCAAATATTGTGAGTAGTTGTTTTTCGGATTGTTGAGTGCTACGGAGGTGTGCTTCAAGCACTCTCTCAACAATTTTCTCAATTTGGGCAATCTGTTCTGGTGTCATGTTTCGTCGCGTAGCAGTTCAACAGCTTCGCCACCTTTCAACCCTGCGGCATTGGAATCATCCGTATCCAGATGCATCTGAAGCACATAAGATTCATGAATTTTCGGACGAATATTCTCAAAGATTAAGGCACGTTCTCCGGGAATGCGGATTTTTAAAAGGTCTGTTTCTTTGATACCGAAAGCCACAGCCTGCTCAGGTTTCATGTGAATGTGTCGTGTCGCACAGATTGCACCCGCTTCTAAATATATACTTCCAGCGGGACCAACAAGGGTGATCGGTTCAGCACCTGCAAGATCACCAGAATCCCGAATGGGTGGATTTAAACCGAGCCGAATCGCTTCCGTCTGCGCCACCTCTACTTGCGAATAATCTCTCACGGGACCGAGAATACGAACATGTTCAATGGCACGCATCCGTTTTCCGACAACCGTAACTGTTTCATTCGCTGCAAACGCTTCCGGTTGGTAAAGCGGCGCGTAGACAGTAAGTTGGTGTCCAGGTCCGTAAAGAATTTCAAGGTCTTCCTGGGTTACATGTGCATGCCGAGCAGAAACCCCGACCGGAATTTTTTGCTGCGCTATAGCAACATCACACGCACGGTTCCCAGCATCGCAAGTTCGTAACGCACACCCGCTGCAAGATTGATCATTTGTCAATTGACTCACAACACGACGGGTAATTAATTTAACTAAAGCTTGGTCAGGCATATCAACTTTGTGTCTGTTCGGATTCAAATACTTCCAGAAAATTATTCATGAAATTATGATTCGTTTGTCAGGATAGTTTCAACTTCAGCATGTGGACGTGGAATTACATGCACTGAAACAACTTCTCCTACACGGGCAGCAGCTTCTGCACCGACATCTGTTGCGGCTTTCACAGCACCGACATCTCCGCGCACCATCACTGTAACGTAACCAGCACCGACTTGTTCGCGCCCAACAAGCCGAACATTCGCGGCTTTTACCATTGCATCTGCAGCCTCAATGCTGCCAACCAAGCCTCTCGTTTCAACTAAACCTAATGCTTCTCCTGTCATATTGATACCTATCTCCTCCTATTGAAAATTCCGGATTTTAGTGTGAGTTAACTTATTGCCTGCTCACGCAGGGAGTTTGCAGCTAAACTGTTTACCGTCGCCGAAACAACTTTTTTATACCCTTCCCCACAAAGACAACACCTTGCCCAATTTTCTTTGGAACATAAGTCACAACGGTTCCCGTCTTTTTTAGGATACGAACTGCCTTGCCATCATTATCTAAATCTAACGAAAATTCCACTCCTGCAGACCAACCGTGTTGGTTGCCATCTGGTGTATGTTCGTTGTGAACTGTCACCCGAGTATCTTCATTTAATTGCTTGGTCAATACTTGACGGTATCCCTCAGCGGTGAATTCTTTGTGGACATTTACTTGGGGTTGTTCCTGTGTATCTGTTCCGGGTTTTTCCGTTTCGTCCTTTTCATCTGTTTTGGCAGAACCATTGCTGGTATTTTCCTTTTCTTCCTGCTTTTTCTTTACTTCCTGTTGCTCAATTTTAGGGGTTGATTGTTCATTCGCTTGGATTTCCATAACCCAAATTGAAAATCCACCGATGACAAATATCAAACCAATTATCATGCTTATCAACTTGCGAAACATTTCGTATACCTCCTTAGTTACCGTTTACTTTTGGACCGAAAAATATAAGAGGGACCGTAGTAAGGATATGATTATTTTGAACTCAGGAATTTTTAGTGTATGTTTGATAGTATATCAGGAATTTTTATTTTTTTCAAATAAAATTGAGCGAAAAGTTCATAAACCTTTTGTATATCGTTTAATGCTTTATCACCGTAGTTACTTTTTTTGTAAGCAACTGCACGCCAAAGAAATATCGGAATTAGTTCGTGGGATTCATTTTGCCAGTTTTGAATCGCATCAGTTAGTAGGTTGATTGCATGCGAATAATCAGATTCTTTGGATTTCTGTTGGCCTAAATCTCTGTGAACGTCACCTCGACCCAGATACGCTATAGCAAAATTCGGTAACATTTCAATGGCTTTATCAAAATCAGTCAAGGCGAGTTTTAGTGTTTCGTCCAGCTTGTCTGAAAGTAGAAACTTTTGGTAGTATGCCCTACCACGATTGTAATAGGCAATTGCAGTGGGACGGTGCTTAACAATGCCCGAATAATCATCAATAGCCTCACTGATTTTTCCAGTTTCAAGATAAACGTTCGCCCGTTTTGACATTACAAGTGCATTTTTTCTTTTTTTAAGGGAAGCAGTATAGTCGTTGATTGCCTGTGTCTCATCACCTAAGGCAAGGTAGGCATCGCCACGGCTTGCGTACGCATCGGCAGAATACTCATTGAGAGATAGGGTTTGGTTATAGTCAGCAATTGCCTTTTTATAGTATGCTAAATAGTAATAAGCGAGCCCCCGTTTGATATAAGCCTCAGCATATTTCGGTTCAATTTCAATGGCTTGTGTTAGCGCACTTATGGCTTTGTGGCTTTTCCCATTTCTAAGCAATTGAGTTCCGTGAGTTAGATGTTCTAAAGCTGCGCTGTCTACCCCTTTTAGTTTTTCCCATGTCACAAACCGCGATGCAAAAATAAATGTTAGAATTAGGATGGGGGTCATAATGTAGATTAACGCGCGCATACAATAATACTCTTATGTTATTTCGAATAGAGAAGATGAATGTTAACACCGAATTTTAGTTCTTCAACCGAGGTATATGTTTTTGCTAAATCAACTTCAATATAGGTTTGTCCATCCTTGAGCCCTCCATAACCAGTAGAAAAAATGAGTTGTTTTCCACCAAGTCTTGCCACCCTATCCTTGACATTTTTTGATGGAAAATAGCCGATAGGCGTATGTCCAACAATTAGGAAATTCCCGTTTAGAACTTTGAGAAAATTTTCGGTATGTTTCAACGTATATCCACCGCCAAACACGATATTTGGTCTGTCCCATAACATTTCGTCAAGTGTTCTGGGGCCTGGGTCTATGATGTCCCTTAAACGGATAATAGAACGCGCGGGCCCTGCGTGAACGGCAACAAAGCCGTTTTTACCAATAACGACTGTTGGAAGATTAGTAAGGAATTCGAAATGCTCATCGGTCATCCGTTCAATGAAATTAAATTGTTTATAGTAACTACCGTTTATACCGGTGTACAATTTCCTGATAAATACCGGACGATTTTGGTCTGTCATCCCATGTTTTTTCATCGTGGCATAGGTATCTGCTGCTGCGAATTCGTGGTTGCCTCTGATGTAAATAAGCCTTTTGCCTTTATCTCCAAGTTGTCGCTGTATCTCAATAACGCGGTTAACTATTTGGACATCGCCGAAAGGCGGCTTAGGTTTTTCATCGGGTTTATAGTCAATTGAATCTCCGAGCATGATGCCATATACATCCTCACCGGCTTGGATACGTTCAACAAGTCGGGTTTGTTGTAACCACTGATTAAAATCTTTCCAGTGAGCGTGTAAATCAGAAACGATGTAGACGGTGCCGTGGTCGGGTAGAACGATAATATGTCCGTCGCGTGTGAGTTGATTAGGGTATTGTGAAATGTGTTTAGGTTGCGCGGTTGCTATCATAGTAAAGCTAAAAAACAAGAGAATCGTGTGAATTAGGGTACTGTTCATTGGTTTTACTCTCTGAAAAATGGGTCGATTGTTTTTTCCTGTTGCATAAGTTTTTGAAGTTGTATTTGCCTGCGACGCCAACAGATGAAATAAGCGAGGAGAAATAGTCCGCCGAGCCCACCCCAGAAAACATAGGAATTGGACAAGAAAGCTGCCCAATGGTAACGTTGCGGCAAAGATTCTCGCCAAAGTTTATCAAAGGTTTTAAGATTATAGCCCAGAACCGCTTCAAAAGCAGCGTTGAGATTCGCTCCAGTATGAAGTTTATCAATAATTGACCATAATGCCTCGCTGCCGTTAATATTGACGAGCCACCGAAGCGCATCTTGGCTTTGAGCATAGGCTAAATCCGCACCTTTTGAGGAAATCGGGAATTTATGCTTTATTTCATTTAGTGGCACAATAGACTTTGTAAAGACATTTTTTAGTAAGGTTTCGTGACGACCCGGTACCCACTCTTTTGAGAAGTGGATAGCAATGCCTTCCACAAACCATAACGGAATTCCTTTGACAGCTTTTCGTGTATACTGTCCAAACAAGACATGTGCTATTTCGTGACGAAGCACTTGGGCTAACTGAAGTTTTGCTACCGCTATCTGGGACGGGTTTTGGATGATAATGCGCCGACTCAACGGAAATGCACATCCAACCGCCCAATCTTGAATCGGCGCGTGAACAAATGCCTGAAACTCTTTGTCCGTGTCACAAATCCAGATTTTAATTGTTTCATCGGAAATGTGACGTGTTATCCGTGGCAACTCGGCATAAAAATCTTCAGCAATCTGAAGAATTGACGCTGGGTCCACGGTGTCTTCTTGATAGTAGACGTTGAAATGTGTACTTTCTGATGATTCCCACGAGGCAGTTGCAGACACTGAAAATACAAGTAGAAGCAGTAAAATAAGAATACGGTTTTTCATCACCTTTATACTCAGAAGTCAGTTATTCGTCAGTATATGCCTTAAGACTAATTGCTTGATTTATCAGATACGTTAGTTCGTCAATCTGCTCATTGGAAATTTGCGTTTGGATTCCTTTAATGGTTTGCCGCACTGCTTCTAAACTGCCTTCTTGTGCCCAATAACTCTCACGCAGTATTTCAGCAAATTCTGCTATTGCTGCGACGAGTTGAAATTCAGATGATGTATCTTCAAATGTACTTTTCAGTTCTGTTGAGAATATCTCCTTACTAATCTCGGATACACGCGTAGTATCGGGGTCTTCGTGTCGTATAAAAACATTTGCGAGTTTTCCAATAGCATTTTCGTGGAGTTTAATCTCGTAGAGCGCTGTAACACTGTGCCCAGAACCAATTTCGCCAGCATCTACATCGTCATCGCGGAAGTCTTCATGCGCCAGACGGCGGTTTTCATAACCCAGCAAGCGGAAGCGACTGACAGTCTGAGGATTAAAATCAACTTGAACTTTAGCGTCTTTTGCGATAACCTGTAATGTTCCAGTCAGATTTTCAACAAAGACACGTCTTGCCTCGTTAAGGTTATCAACATAAGCATAACTACCATCGCCATTATTCGCAAGTTGTTCCATGAGAATATCGTTGTAATTCCCCATGCCGAACCCGACTGTTGTTAGCGTAATTCCTTCCTCAACATGGGAGCGAATCTTCTTAAGGATAGCATCAGGTCCTGTTTCCCCAACATTAGCAACACCATCTGAACATAGAATGACAAGGTTGATACTACCAGACTTTGCATTCTGTAATGCGATCTTGTAGCCCAAACGAAGTCCTGCTTCTGCATTTGTTACACCTTCAGGTACAAGTGCGTTAATTGCATCCACAATCTCCTCGCGTGCCTCAGTTCCCGTATGCGGTAGGACAATCCGTGCTTCAGTTCCATAAACAACGATGGCTACTTTGTCGCCTTGGCGGAGTTGTTCAACCAAGAGTTTTAGTGAACGTTTTACCAAACCTAAACGATTCTCCATTGCCATTGACCCAGAGACATCAATCACAAAAGTTAACATAGCGTCTTTTCGGTTTTCATCAGGGACGATTCGCCCCTGAACACCGATTCGCAGTAATTGAAGCCGTTTGCCTTCTCCGAATCGAGAGGGTGCGCCTTCAATGTGTACAGCAAATGCACCATCGGACGGTGGCATATAGTTGTAATTAAAGGAATTGACAAATTCCTCAACACGTACGGCTTCCCGTGGAGGTAGATGTCCATCTCTGAGATAACGTCGGGTGACAGAGTAGGAAGCGGTATCAACATCCATGCCAAACGTTGAAAGGTGTTCATCCTCTGTATCAATAAAAGGATTAGTGCCATAATTTTCAAAGAAAACATCGTCAAAGGCGGCACCATTTGGAGGGTTTAACCCGAAAAATGTAGAATCATTGGAAGCAGTTGACAAAGCCTGGAAATCTTCCTCGCTATCGCCAGAGCCGCAACCTGTGTAGATAAGAAGTGCCAGCCCACATATCGTCATGAGAATAACGCTTAATCTGAGACTTTCAAATTTGATTTTCATTAGAGCATATCTCCTTTTTATCTAAATCCATGATCTCTATCTTACACCTAAGGTTCCACGACAGTACCCATGAATAATACTGTTTTTGTTTCATTATCGCGAATTGCAAAGAAAAACGGACGATCAACAGTAAATTGTGGTGGAAGACTGGTTTTTACGACTCCAACAATAGTTACAGCGGCTGCTTCTGTGCCTTCTTCGTTAACCTCAATGAAAGTCTTATGGGAAACTTTATCAATATACAGATTTGCCCCTAAATCTTCTAAAGATACCATGCGGCTAAAATCTGCCCGACTTTGATCAAAGGCTATACCCATACCGAGAGTTGTCAGCGCGTCATTAAGTTCTTTTGTTCCATATTCAAGTTTAAATTTAGGCATTCTGAGTGAAATTTCCTGTTCGCGAAACTGGGACATCCAATTTTCCCAATTTTCTGGGTTCAAAGTCTCTAAAAAGGCGTTTAGGTTAGAATTGCGGTTGGGAAGGAAGATATACATGCTTATGCGTCCGTCACCATAAGGGAGGTTAACGGCTTGGAAAGCATCTGCGCGGTAATGGGAATAACGTCCAGACCTAAACATCATCGGAACCTGTTTTTTACTACCGTTTGTGAGATGGAACGGCCCATCGCGCGTGTGTGCAGGATCGAATTCTGTTTGCCACGCCCCTTTGAAATAGATTGCATTAATCAGAAATAACACCGCATTTGAGTCTATTTCATCAAGGATTTTTGGAATCTTGCTATTTGTATTGTCATTTACCCACTGATTAATTGTTGTTAGAGAACTTGGGTCCAAAAAATCAAGTATTGAGATTTCAGCGTTGAAAAATTGGGTGTTACGCTGCAGAAAATCTGGCGTAAATTGAATGCCTTGATTTCCCCATAGCGAGTTCGCAATAGTAAGCGTCACTTTCGGATCAGATGTCTGGAGTGTCTGTTGCAATTGCCCATAACTGGAGTTGATAGAATTGGTGTCTATTCCTTGTAATTGCAACGTATCAATCATCGCCTGTTCTGTTTCGCCTGCAGCACCGTTTAACGTCATGGTCAAGACAACCGAAACGCTAAACGGAGAGATAAAGATATTCTGATTCTGTTCAGTTTCCCAGATCGCATTAAATAGATTAAAGCCAAATTCAGTATTTGCCCCAGCGACATTGGAATCAATCGGGACAGTTATAGGTTCGTCCTTCTCTGGAGTTAGTGTGTTAATAACAGACTCAAAACACCCTATAAATAACAGAAAAACGATCATTATCAAACTTAGCATGGTTTTTCCGAATGTTTGTTTAATATTCATTTATCTTCTCCATCTTATGGTGAGTTATAAAAAATAAATATGTACTTTCGTTCCCGGTAGGCGGTGAATACCTAAATGGTATTCATACCGTTGATTTCTTGATTTGGAGATTTCCCAACCTCACCGTGCAGAATGTCCAAGTAATTCTAAAATCTACCGTAACATTGATGGTTTGCTACTTGAGAATTGTCGTTAGTAAAGATGTGCGACAAACTCACCGTATCCGTTGTAAATCTGGGTTGGATATTTTTTCCCCCTTGTGGGAATCATCCACTCAGAGGCTTGCGACCAACGTGGATGCGGAACATTTGGATTGACGTTTGCCTCAAAACCGTATTCTCTCGGAAGTATAACGTTCCAGAAGTTTCGCGGTTTCTTGTCGGTGAGTTCTATACTAACAATGGATTTGATGCTCTTGAATCCGTACTTCCACGGCACAATTAGTCGAATAGGTGCGCCGTGCTGTGGTGGTAAAATGTGCCCATAGATACCAACAACTAATAGTGTTAAATCGTTCATCGCTTCCGCGAGTGTTAGACCTTCAACATAAGGCCACGGTAAACGAAAGTTGTTTTGTTGGGTTGCCACATCAGGATCCATAAATGTGGTCATCCGCACGTATTTCGCATCAGATTTCGGTTGAACTTTATCAAGCAGTGCTTTCATCGGGAAACCAATCCACGGCACAACCATTGCCCATGTTTCAACACAGCGAAAACGATAGATACGTTCTTCAAGCGGCATCTGTTTAATTAAGTCATCTACATCTAAAGTCATCGGTTTTTCAACGAGTCCAGATATTTCAATCTCCCACGGACGCGTTTTAAACTTTTCAACTCGTCTCCAAACGGTACTTTTCGAACTTGTGAACTCGTAGAAGTTGTTGTAAGTGGCCGCGATAATTTCATCTGTTTGTTTCCGTTTAACTGTGAATTCTTCGTTTTTTTTCACATCAAGAATCTGAGCGCGATAAGGTTCAAGTTGTTTAGCAACTCTGCTATCTTGTGCGCAGGCGTTTGTGCCAAAAAGCGACAATGCTCCTGCACCTGCTATACCAAGTTCTTTTATAAACTTTCTACGGTTAATGTAAACTGATTCAGGTGTTACTTGGTTTTCTGGGATTTCCCATCCCTTTGAAATTTTTATATTTGCCATGATAATCTCCTATACGGTGAGTTCTGAGTATTTGCAATTTATAAACTGTGGAGAATTTTATTAGGTTTCTTTTTTATCATTCAAATTATACAGGTTTCTTGTCATAAGTGCAATCCTTTTCCAGGGTTATTTATAGTAAACTTTAGAATTAACAGGACATTTTCAGTTGTAGTCGGGAACTCCGATTCCTGACTGTCAGTAGGTTAGGTCGCGATTCGGAGATCGTATACCTGTCAACTTAAGGATTTTTCAAATATGGGAAACCTTCTTTAGTCCCGTAGGGACGATATGTTTATAGCATTATGTTCAACTCACCTCTTTAGTCCCGTAGGGACGATATGTTTATCTTTCTATGCCGTTCCTACGGAACTCAAGAGGGAGAGACAGCTTTTTTCTATAAACATTGCGTCCCTACGGGACTAAAGATACGGAAAAGAGCCACTGTATATAACATTAACGTAATAGTGAAACAGCATCGAAAATATTGAAAACTGAATAACCCTGCCTGCTTTAACTTTTTGTTGCAACTTTTTCAGGTTTTGGTGTATAATATCTTTGAAGCGTTAAATTCGTTATCTATTTTCAGACGAAACAAACGGAGTAATTAAGTGATGTTCCGAAAATATTGGCAGTTTCCCATCTTACTTGCAGTATTGGTCTGTGTTCATTCTGTATGTCCCCTATTCTGTGCGGCTTTTGAAGAAATCTTGTGTAGCGGCTCGTATGAAAAGATGCAGATGGCACATACTGAAACCGATTCGCCTTGTTGTCAAAAGACTCAAACGAATGCTACAAGTGAATCTGAAACATCTTCAGAAGGTGAAACTCCATGTTGTTTAAATAGTTTACAACTTATTCTACCGGATGTTTCGTCAAACGGAGAGACTATCCGTGAGTCGTTAACACACCAAAACGTTTCTATTGTTCCATTCTCTGCAATTTTACCAGTTTCTCAGGAGATATTGCTTTATCTCCCACCACCAAAACTACATACCTCTCGCTTAAATAGCGACATCTCCCGCCGCGGTCCTCCCTATACCCGTTCTTAAGTAATTTCAACTACTCATAATTTATTGATTTCCTTCCCTGCCTTTGTGTGAGGCAGCGGAAAATTGATCTATTTGAATTAATACTTAATTTTTACGGTTAAATATATGGAGGCATTAAAATGCAATCCCGAATTTCCAAGTTTTTCAATTTTCGTTTTACTATAGCAATCGTTGTAACCACTCTGTTTTTTATCAATCTCGGCTATGCCGAACAACACGAAAAGCACGATATACATAAGGCACATAAAACCGCTGCCTTAAATGTTATGCTTCACACCGAACCTCAAAAGATTCAGGCTGGAGAACCTGCGACCCTAATGTTCCATCTTACCGATGTGAAAGGGGAGCCTTTTACAGATCTGATGGTGCATCATGATCGAATTCTTCATGTGCTAATCGTTAGTGAAAATCTACAGACCATTGGACATATTCATCCCGAAGATTTTGAGTCTCGCGATATGATGGCGGAACTTGAAGGTGCTTATACAGTGCACTTTACTTTTCCCATTGCAGGCAGATATATCCTTGCACTTGATGTGATGACTGCAGATGCCGAAATCTCAAAATACATGCATGTAGATGTTGCAGGTAATAAGAAGATGGCAGATGTTTCTCAAGATTTTCGTAGAGAAAAATCCATTTTCGGTTATACAGAAGAGGGCGGAGATCGGTTTACAAAACCCGTTTCCATCATTGATGGTAAAGGGACATCCAAATATCACGTGAAAATGAATGCTCCAGAAAAGATTAAGGCAGGTGAAATGGTTCATATCACTTACCATTTTTCGCGCGATGACAAACCGATTACCGATCTCGTTCCATTTTTAGACGCACCAATGCATTTTGCTATTGTCAGTACCCGCTTAGATGGTATACTGCATACGCATGGTACAGTTCCTATGAATGGAAATATGGGTAAGATGATGAAGAAAGATCCGCATGCCGGACATAAAATGAAAAAGACGCCTACAACAGGGCATCAACATCAAGGTACTACACCAGATAAATTTGGACCTACCGTGATGCTCATGACGACATTTGCAAAACCAGGGGTCTACCAGATTTTTGGTCAGCTTAAGCACGCTGATCAAATTCTGTTTCCCACTTTCATGGTCAAAGTTGAGGAGTCAGACTAAATCACTTAATTGTAGGATGGGTATCAACCTATCCTACAATTCCAAAATAAGGAGAGAAAGATGATTTTCCAAATTTACCGTTCGCTTCGTGCGGGTATTCTGCTTGTATTAGTTTCCTTAATGGTAATTACGCCACTACTTAGTGATGCACATGAGACGGAGTGGCCAGGAAAGAAACTTGAGGCTATCTTCCCGAAAGCGAAAAAATTTGTTCAGCGAAGTGCAACCCTTACAAAAGATAAAATCGCTTCCATTGAAAAAGAAATGGGTGCTAAACTTCGGAAAGAAGACCAGAAACCGGTTTTCTATATACCGATTAGCGATGAAAAGAAGCCTCTCGGTTTAGTATTATTCGTTGATGTGCAGGGGCCGCTCGGTGTAATAGACGGCGCCGTTGGTCTCAACATGAAGGGAAAGATCGTAAAAGTAGCGGTTTATGAGCACAAGGAATCGGATGCGATTGCTTCAGAGAAGTTTCTCAAGCAGTTCATAGGTAAAGGGATAGACGATGAATTCAAAGTCGGCAAAGATGTTGAGGCAGTAAAAGGACATGAAGAAGCATCAAAAGCAGTCGCTTTGATCCCGAAAAAGACACTTGTCATGAGTTATGCGCTTTTCCTGAAACGCAAACCAAAGTCGGATGTGGAAAAGACACCGCAACCGGAAGAACCGCCAGAAGATGTGCCTGAAGTTGAGGATCTCAAGGAACTCATGATTTTAATGGTGGATGAGTATTTTGTTGTTGTTGACTATTTTGAAAAAGGCGAGGGAAAAGCAGAAGCAGTAACCGCTGCCAAAAAACTTGCCGCTTATGCCAGAGCAATCTCCGATTTTGAACCTCCGAAAAACGCTGATCAAAAGGAAGAGTATGTTGAGATGCAAGATAAGTTTAGCAAAACGCTCACCGATTTTGCTAAAGATCTTGATAAGAACGGAATTTCTGACGAGACGCGTAAACAGTGGGATCAAATCGATGCCTTGATAAAACAGTCGCACATCCGATTTAGCGAAGAAGAAATTGACCTTGAGGCGTATTAAACCTGATACCACATAGGGCGGATTCCAAATTCGCCCTCCATTCATCTCATTAAAAGGAACTTATCATGCGCAAATTCTTTTTTCTCTGCGCGATGACTCTCTTTTGTGTCATGGTCGCAGATCAATCAGTTTATGCTCTGCCAGCGTTTTATAAAATGTTCAAGGCTGAATATAAATGGGCAGGCGGTTGTAACGTGTGTCATTTTTCAAAGAAGGGAGGAGATTCGCCGAATCCTTACGGCAGAGCATTTTTACACAACGGCATGAATCTGTCAACCTTCACACGGATTGAAAAAACGGATTCGGATAAAGACGGATTTAGTAACATTGCTGAAATTATCGCCCGTTCCTACCCAGGGGATGCTGCCAGCACGCCAGAAAATGTTAAGGCTACAGACGATCTTTCTGAATCAGATGGGGCATTAAATCTTGATGATGAAGACGTTTTTAGTTTTGATGACGTGGATGCAACAGAGGATACAGGTAGTTCAGATTTTCTTGGTGGCGCGTTTGGAGACCTTGTATTCGGCGGTGCATTGGATATCCGCCGTATTACTCGCGGGCAGGATTTAATCCCTGATAGAGACAATTGGAGTAGCGGCACTACGCTCATTCATGTTGCCGAATTTGTGGTAACAACGAATGTCGGTGATCATGTCAGCATATTAGGTGAGCAGCTACTGACGACCTCTCCTTTAGGCACACAGGTTGCAGACGACCATGGATTTGTTTACGCTATCCTAACAGGACTACCTGTTTTGCCGAAGGGTGCGTCTATGAAAATCGGTCGGTTTCGACACGGTTTTGGAATTGATACGAAGTCAGACGCTGCGGCAAATCCTCTATACAATCTGGTTCGGAAGAACATCGGTTTTATTTCCGACCGTGGATTTCAACTGAACGGTTTCGTCGGACCCGTTTCATACACATTATCACTTGCTGATGGCCCAGACTCACTCCGCACTGTCACTGAGGGAACGGTGGCAACAGGCATCCGAATCGGTCCGCACGGAAGTGGGGGCGGTATTCTAAAACCGATCCGAAATAACAGTCCGCCTCTGTTTGTTCATCTGAATGGTACTCTTCCTGTTTTTGGAAAGCGGATATGGCTCGGTGCCTCCTATTTTGATGGCAATAGTTATCCGTTTAATCCTATGAACGGTGATGTCAATCCTTCAACGTTGATATACAAACGTCGCTTGGGACTCGCGACGAGTTTCAAGTTGTGGCGATTTGATCTTGCTGCGGAATGGGTTCGTGGACGAGACACACAACTTTTGAAATATCTACACATTCCGATTCCATCGGAAGATCGCAATGCAATGGTGGAAGGGTATTATTTGCATGCGGAACTTCCTTTGACAAAAACATTAGATGTTCGATTGAAGTATGATGTATGGAATCCGGATACGGAGAAATTTAGCACGTTCACGTTCAACCGAGAACAAGACGAACAGGTATGGTCAACACTTGGTGGTGCATTGACATGGCATTTCACAGAAGGAGCTATAGCGCGACTTGTTTACCAAGTAAACAACATTGAAAAGTCAACGCGAAGTGCGGCAATTATTCCACAGCTTTTGGTTGAATTTTGATTGATACCATAAGCATCAATTTAACTTTTGGATTAAGTTTAACAGATACTTCTTCTGTAGGAGCGATCTCCGAATCGCGACCCCAATTTTAGTCGGGAATCGGAGTTCCCTCCTACAAAAATGACGGTTATAGGTTTGCTTGTGTGCAACCCAACCTGCGGCTTTACGCTAACTTACATATTTAGTGGTCACTATCTGATTTGGCATAGATGGCAATCAGTACAAAACAGGTAGATTGTAAGTTAGCGATGGGTGTCTTGAGTTCTATCGGAGTATCGCTGACAAAACCGCCATCGGGTTCTTGTGTTTTTGTTAAATAAGCAACTGCAATACGTTTCGTATTTAGCGGGTCATTCGCCGCAACAAGTGCCATAATAGCGGCAGCGGTAACCTCTGGATCACTCGGTTTGCCTTTGAATCTGCCGAATCCACCATCATCATTCTGAAATTGCTTTAACCAAACCATCTGTTCGTCAAGGTCGTATACAATATGGTCGTATTTACTTGAATGTAATAATCCTTGCAGCACCCAAGATGTCACAAAAATATCCGATTGGGTTCCGCCTGGCAGATTCCAGAGGTTTTCGAAATTATTCTGTTCAGCAAGCCATTCCATGCCGGAGAGAATAGGTTCAAAATGTTTCTGGATAAAACCGAGTTTTTTAAATCCTGCCAGAGTCGCTGCCGTATAAAGAATATGTCCGGGGCTTTTGCTTTTACGCCCCCAACTTCCACTGGGGTTCTGTGCATTTTTGAGCCAACGCAGTCCATTGAATTGCACATCAGGATCCGTTTTAGCATTATCCAAGGCGATGAGTGCAAAAATAGTGTGAGCAGTATTGTTGTTCCAACTACCGTCTTTACGCTGCTTGTTCCTCAAATATCTGACTCCACGACGGATGACAATTGATCCGGTTCCCCAACCCGCATCTGTTAATGCCCAGATAGCAAGAGCGGTTATTTCTACATCGCTTTTTTCGCCGGGTACCAGAGGCCAACCACCATCTTTATTTTGGTTCTTTACGATATAGGATTTTGCGTTTTCAATCGTTCTGTAAAGCGAAGACTCTTTTGGTATCTTTGGTGTTTTTCGCAGAACATCTGATGCAAGAAGTTCTGCAATGTTAAAGCAGAAAAGAAACAACATTATCTGACAACATAGTAAAATGAGCGTGCGTTTTTGATTTTTCATTTTTTCACCTATGTATTGAATTTCATTTAGTGGGTGTGATAATAATGTATTTTTTGTTGAATATCCCTAAGATTGAGGTTCAATCACAACTTTGTAAACACCTTCTTTTCCCAGCATATCAATGCCAATTTCCAGTTGATTTAATGGAAGGTGGTGCGTAATCAATTTGTGTAGTGGAGCGCGTGTTCGCTGGAGAAAATCCAGCGCTGTTTGAAATTGGATTTGTGGATATGCCCATACGCCGCAAACATCAAGGTCTTTGTTACAAATTTGATGCGGTCTCACTTGGATGTCCCCAGAATCGGTGTAATGCCCGACTTCAATGACCTTCGCACCCCGTCTCACAACGTCTAATGCTTCGGAGAAAACAGCAGGTATGCCAGCACACTCAATCGCTATATCTACACCAACACCATTTGTGAGAGACTGAATCCGTTCAACCCGTTCTTCAGGGGTGGTATTCCCAACATTTATAACCACATCTGCTCCCATCTGTTCTGCCATTTCCAAACGGCTATCTACAAGATCAGTGGCGATGATTGTGCCAGCACCACTATCGCGCAACACAGCGATGACAAGAAGACCAATAGGACCACATCCAAGCACGGCAACACTACTTCCAATACTGTAACCGTCGCCTACTTGTGGCAATCCAGGAGCGCATGCACGTTCAACAGCACGCGTCGCTACCGCTACAGGTTCTGTCAGGACAGAAACTTCTTCAGGAATATCTGCGGGTATTTTGTACACCCAAGAATTTCCGTGAATATAGGTATATTCAGAAAATTCTCCGTTCAGATAAGGAGGTGTTTCGCTATTGCTAAATCCATAAATAGTTCGTCCAGAACATAAAGTCGGACGTCCAGGTACATGCAAACAGTAGTAGCATCGACCGCAGTTTTTTGAACCCGGTACCACAGTGATTCTGTCACCTGTCTTAATAGGCCCACCCATCACATTCATAACTTGATTAGCATTTTTACCGATTTCTGCGACTGTGCCGACAACTTCATGCCCAGGAATGACAGGAAATTTCAGTGCTGTATGTCCCAGATACATGTGTTTATCACTGCCACAGATACCGACTTTGTCTACCTGTAGCAGAAGGGAGTCATCTGCGGGTGTAGGTTTGCCAAATTCTCGGATTTCTATCTGCCCCGGTTGGAGCATCACCGCTGCTTGAACTTGCATAGTTAGAATTCCTTGCTAATTTCTAATGGTTTGTAGAGACCATTCATTTTGTCCAGAGTGGGATCAATACCTTTGTCAACTGTGCCAGACTTTCCAAATTGTGTGCAGGAAGAAAATAGTCCACATAAGGTAGTGCCGTGCGAATACCTCGACAGATTGGTTGATAGGTGTCGCTACCGAGCAACGGATTGAGCCAAATCAGTTTATACGCATGCCGATGTAACATCTCCATAGATCGACGAAGCAAATCTGCATCCCCTCTATCCCAACCATCACTGATGAGGATTACCACTGTACGATATGCTGAAAAAGATGTAGCAAATTGCCGATAGAATTCTAACAGACTTTCGCCTATCTTTGTTCCACCTGACCAGTCTGGGACGACGTTCGCGACTTGATTTAATCCCTCCGCCAAACCTTTACGCCGAAGCAGTCCCGTAATGTTCGTTAGATGTGTACTGAAGACTGCGACTTCTACTTCTCTCAACTCCTGTTGCATACCGTAGATAAATTGTATAAGGAATTTCGCATAACAATCCATAGATCCGCTTACATCACACAGGAGTAAAATTTTCGTCTTTTTGATTTTCTGCTGTTTCCGCATCAATTCAATCGGTTCACCACCGTGCGCGAGACTCTTCCGCCAACTTCTTCGGAAGTCAATAACCTTTCCCTTTTTGCTAATCACTTTTCGTCTGCTCAGTCTTGTAGCTAATACAGCTGCCAATTTTGCGACAATATCCCGCGCCTTTTCCATATCCTCCGCAGTAAACTCACTAAAATCCTTTCGGGTGAGAACTTCTTCTACACTATAGGCGATAGGGTCGTCTTCTTGTCCCTCCTCATCGTCTTCTTCCTCAAAATCCAACCACTGATCAAGTATGTTCTCTTCGTTATCAGCATCGTAGAGGTCTTGCAATGCAGAAGGTTCAGGTTCGTCGCCTTCCGTATCAACACCTTGGTGGAATTCGGGACGCGGATACCGCCAAAACAAGTTGAAAGCTAAATCAAACGTTTCTTTGTCTGCTTGATTAGCAATCAGATTCGTTCGTGCTGTATGATAAAACGTTTCCCGTTCGCCGATGTCTATCAACTGAACACTGTTACACCAACTGAGTTGATTAGTTGTGGTAACTTTTACGTTCATCTTTCGGAGTAGTCGGCAGAAGTCGTTGATCTGTTGGAGAAGTGTATGTTCAGTCATTTTCCTGTTTCTTTAGGTAAGCTATGAAAATTTCTAATTCTTCAGAGAGATTAGGAAACATTTCGTTTACTCGCGTCGCATTCTCCAGCGTTTTTGTATAATCCAGTTCATCTCCGTAGATATATATAAAGACATGACGAAATCCGAGTAGTTTTTGTAACTCCGAAAAAGTTTTTCGGGAAAGTACAGGCGCTCGTTCCGTTCTTGATTCCGCCATTTGTTGTAGAAGGGCTTTATACCACTCTTCCCCCGCAGGTACCGCCTGGTCTATCTCTCGGGCAATTCGCTCAAATATGTTTTCCAATTGCTTATAGAAATCGTAGAGATATCTGGCAATTTCAATTTCTATACTACGTCTGTATCGAACAGGCGCATCTTGAATGTTTTGTAATGCTTGGTCAATGCGCTGAACAGCACCTTTTACTTTTGCGTATCCTTCGGAGATGCGTTGAATCAATTCTTCCTGGTCCAATGTATTTGTTCCTTTTCTTTTTGTAAGAATTTCTTGGCAATTTATATCGACTCTTGTTTCACCCTTTTCAATCAGTATCGCTTGGTTTTGAATGCGTTCACGAAACAGTCTTTTACAATTTTCAAAATCAACCAAATCAATTTCGAATTCTCGGCTAAAACCGATTATTTCTGCAACGGCATGCAAATACAAATCCGGCGAAAGTCCCCAGACAGCAATATCTATATCCGACCATTTTGAGAACCAATCCTGTCCGGCAAGCGACCCGAATACAGCAACTTGTGTTGCACCGAAATCATTATATAGCATCGCTGCAATCCGATGTGCAGTGTGCCATGCGCGTTGCAGCAATTCTTCATCCACCTTCCGATCTTGAAAATGCTTGTCAAGGCGTAAGCGGTATTCTTTTAATTCTTCTGGCGATAGGTCTTTCGTTGTGCGATGGGTATCTGTGGGTTGAGACATACTGCTATCTCCTTAGAAATTAGGATAGCATGAAATGGTTTAGCGTGCAATAAAAAAGAGACAGGTGGGTGTGTAAAGTTTTTGTAGAAACAGTGATATGTAAAGAGATGAGATGTTGCGAGGTATATAAAAAAATGGTATCCTATCCTAATAATTAACGTGAATTTGATAAATCCCGTAGGTTGGGTTGAACCGAAGGTGAAACCCAACATTTCCTGTCTGTCAAAGCGTTTGATGTTCAAATCAACCTACATCTATATTCAATCTAATTATCAAACTCACGTTAATTATTACTATTTGTAGGAGAGGATACCAATGCTCAATATAAATATAACGACTTGTGTTAGTTAGTTATTATAATGTAATACTAAGCTTCACATATATAGATATTTTTTTTATTTTCTTTACTTTTATCCATCCTTATGCTTTGCTTATAGAATAACCTTTTCAATAAGGAACATAAGGATGGACTTACAGGATACAATAGAAAAGTATGTCATGCAACTGAAAAATGCAAAGCGCACACTAAAAGCCGTTGCCAAAGTCTGTAGACAAGTTATGGCAACGCTTTATGATACCTACTTTCCGGGTGCTGAAGCACTCCGTCCGGGACCAAAAAGTCTTTGTCCCGATAGTGATATACTCACTATCTCTTGGCTTTTAGAACTCATAGGAAAGGACAGTGAATGGGCGGGGTATAAACTTGTCAAAGCTGAACTCAGCGATCTGTTCCCATATTTACCCGAACGCTCTCACTTCAATAGGAAACGACGGAACCTTTGCCACGCAAGCGAAAAACTCCGACAAGTTTTGATACAACTTTTACCCGACGATGAGATATTCATAGTAGATAGTTTTCCTATCCCGGTTTGTGATTTCAAACGGGTGCCGACTTCTACATCTCCTCTCAAGTGTGCTGATGGCAACGGCACATTGGCCACTTATGGAAAGTGTGCGACAAAGACACTTGACACTTTCTTCGGATTTCGTGGGAGTGTCATCACGACTGCTTATGGGCTCCCTGTTGACTTTGCCATAGCCCCTGCCGATTACAGATGATAGAGAAGTGCTCCCTTTATTCTCTGAGCGTGGCACTTATCCTATTATCCTCGGAGAGAAAGGGTATATTAGCGAGGCACTTGAGGTAGATTTACTTGAAACCTATAATACCTATTTATTACCGACACGGCGTAAGAACCAGATTAAACAATATCCATCAGATTTTTGTAAACTCCATCGGAAAATAAGAAGACGGGTAGAGACAACGATTAGTCAACTCACCCAGCAGTTTCAGATTTCACGGATACGCGCCCGTTCCCATTGGGGAATGCTGACACAATGCAGCAATAAGTTCGGAGGTTTTACACTCGGTGTTTTCTTGAACAAATGTTTAGGACGAAAGTTGATAGCATTAAAAGATGTTGTCTACGCATAAAACTTACGGAATAGTATGAGATGTATTACATAAAATCAATTAGCACAAGTCGTTTTTCTAATAAGTTTTTTGTTGATCAGAAGTATTTTGACGCGAGATATGATTATGAAGTTTGGAGATCTGAAAATTTTAACGACGATGGCATCCCTCTTTCTTACTTCAGCGACGATAATGATGAGGAACCTGATGATTTTGACGATTATATACCTTTTTAGGAGTTGAAACAATGGCAAACCGTCCTATTTTTATACCTGATTTCAACGGATTTCCTTATGTTGACACAATAGATATAGAATTCAAATGGCACCTCGGTTTTGCAAAATCGCAGATGCAAAAGACTATTTTGTCTCTTCACGAAGCTGCCAAAAAACAAGGAATCGCTCCGATTTTGGAAATCTCGCGAAAATCGGCATCACGTCTTGGCGTGTCATTGAGCGCTTTTAATCTGCCATTGGAAACGATAAGCGGACAGAAAATGAGCGTGGAATGCGCCTATCAGGGAGCAAAGTATTTGAATATGGCGGTCCGTACCATGATTTATATTCGGCATCAAGTCAGGCTGCAAAGACAGATGAACGGTTGCAGAATTCAGGGGAGTTGATCGCTTTTAACTTCTGTGGAGAAGAATTTCCTACTGAACCTAAAACGGCTTTCTATGATTGGTTATACATCACTGCGTTGTATCAAAAAAAGAAAGATTTGATGCCAGAACTTGAAACGTATCAAGGTTTTTCAGACATTGTTTTCAATCCAAATCGTTCGTTAAATTGCCAAGCACGCGCTGCCGCGCTATTTGTTTCATTATCCAAAAATGGATTGATTGACAAACAAATATTCAAGAATAAAGATTATTATCTCGCGTTTCTGAATGAAAAGAAACAATTTCCACCAATAGAACAGTTTGGACAGCAAATTAGTCTATTTTAGGCAATCAGGGTTAGAAACCCCTCCTACAAGAAATAGATAGAAAACAAAAAGGCAGGACCATCCGCAATGGTTCTGCCTTCCATTTTTAAAGTGAAATAAATTTATCTGCCAGCTTTGAGATGTCCCCAAGTGGTGGCAACTTTGCCTTTTGGATTAACGGGTAGCGGACCGTCGGGCCCGTAAACGAGTACGTCTTCATATCTGGCAGTGGTAGACCACGTTGCGACACCGACTCGTCCGACACCATCTCTGGTAGCATCGTCTATTTTTGCTACCTCATCATCGTTGAGAAAGAGTGTGTAACCGGTGGCTGTATTGACAATTTTAACGGTATACCAGTCACCTGTTTTAATGGTGTGATTGCTATGGGCACCGGCTTTGCCGCCGCCCCACGCTTCCACTTGCGAACGGGTGTTTCCCCAGCCTCCGAGGTTCCACCAATATTCCAACTGAGCCTGTTTCTGCATGCGCGGTGGGTGTTCTTTAAGTGCTTTACCTCGGGGATTCATTGGGCCCTGGCACCGGAACATAATCAAGAACCCTTCAGCACCGCCGATTTTGTTGCCGCGCACCTCGTAGGTATAATCAACCCATTCCTCATCCCAAAAATCATCTGCAATAATACTCATGCAGTTGGAATCGTTTGAGAGTTGATGATATTCTTTATTTTTGAATTCCCATTCGCCCCACAAGGGAACCCATTTCTTTTTAGATTCGTTTGTGTTGTCAAAATTATCCTCAAAGTAGATTTGTGACATTGCAGCTGTCGCAATGCCAAAGGTAAAACAACATAGGAGGATAAGTATGCCATATCTTTTCATTTGATAATGCTCCTTTTTGCAAAGGCGGTTTGCTGATTAGCGAACTGCCTTTCTTATAGTTACGGTTAGTAAACTACATCATAGGCATCAATTTAAGGAATCTAATTCAGTTTTTAGGATATATAGCCTCGTAGAAGCGGTATGTGTCCAACCTTATATATCGCTCCTACGGAGCTCAAGAGAGTGTTTGACTGTGCCTTCTATAAACATATCGTTCCTACGGAACTCAAGATGTAAACTCAGGCTTACAAGCCCTCCAACAAGAAGAAATATCCTAAAATTGACGGCTATGGTACGGTTATGAAACCGTACCTACTACTTCTAATGGTTTAGCGAAAATTCTGCTGAATTTAGTAAGACCCAATAGAGGTCTTCATAAGCCAAATCTTTGTCTCTGTATAGGCTTCGTTCTAAATAACGTTGAAAATAGGTTTGTTCTTTACTCGTTGGTTTGCGTGAAAGCACAGTGAGATAAATAAACTCAACACGATCAATCGCGTCTCGCCAATTATTAAGGACATAGTTGATGAAGGTGCCGCGTTCCTTGTAATTAGCACTATCATTCACCATATCTCCATTAATCATCATGAGTGCCTGTGGCACGGTACCATTGAATGCCTCAATCTCTTCCATCTCACCGTTGTCAAGTAAAAAGAGAAATTTATTGAGATGTTCGCGTTTCCTATATTCGAGGGATCGTAGCATTTCTTCACGCTCCTTGCCACCTTGCCTATACCTACCTCCCATTTCAATTTCTTGTAGTCTTTCAAAACTGGTGGCTTGTAGTAGAGAATAGAAAAACTGTTCAGCATTCAAGGGTTTCATATAGGCATGCGAGTAATATATTTCATCATCCTCATTACTTTTATTTGTTTCTGAACTGCGCTGATACGTTTTAGAATTGAGAATAGTCCGCATTAGATGTTGCAAATCGTATCCGTGAATGACAAAATCCTCTGCTAACCACGCCAATAATTCAGGATTAGTAGCGGGGTATTCCTCTCCAAATCCGTCAACAGGTTCAACAAAAGCGCGTCCCATAAAATGTTTCCATATCCGATTGACGATAGCCTTACTAAAGTAAGGGTTCGTTTTTGTGGTCATCCATTCAGCAAGTGCCTCACGTTTTTTGGTGAGTTCCCCCTTATATTCTTCATTACTGTCGAGGAAACGCGGTGGAACAGATTCTCTCGTGCCGTCGAATTCGTAGAAAGCCATTCGCTTGTTTGATGAATTTTTAATGAGAAAATTTCGCATCGTCTTCGGTTCACCGAGCAAACCCATGCTTTGATATTCTTCTTTTTCCTCACTTTCAATACCTGTAAAGAAGGCGGCGATACTATAGAAATCCTCTTGTAACCATGCTTCTGTTTTATGATCATGGCATTCAGCACACTGCATCGGTAGACCGAGAAACAACCGAGAGGTGTGCGAGGTTAAATAGATAGGTGAACTGTCATAACGCAGGACATAGTTGCCAGCTGCGTTGTCACGTATTTCTCCATCAGCAGCGACAAGTTCTTTGACAAACTGGTTATAAGGCATGTTGGTTTCAAGTGCTTCACGTACCCAACCATTCAAACCGATACGACGGTCATCTCCATCGTCCCGCCTGCCGATTAACCAATTTACCCATAACAGTGTCCAATAATCAACGGATTCCTTGCTCGCAATAAGTTCATCAATTTTCTTTGCACGTTTGTTCGGTGAACCGTCATTAATAAAATCTAACACATCTTCGGGGGTTGGAATTTTACCTGTCATATCTAAATAGATACGTCTCAGAAATTCGGTATCAGTTGTCTGTCTTGAGGGTTCAAGTGCTTCTCGTTTAAGTACAGCATCAATATGTCTATCCAAGTGTTTAGTGCTTGAATGGACGTGTCTATCGGTTGTCGTCATCGTTGTGACTGTGGCACAACTCGCTACCAAAAAAGCGAAGGCAAGCATAATTGCCCAATTCCTATATGTTTTCCAAAATGTTGTTTTCATCGTGCATCTCCTAACAAACTCGGTAATCTCGGTCTATCTCTATCCTATAATTTTACAAAACTTTAGACAATTTTTAGAATGTTTATGTAATGGTCAGAGTGTATAAACCATTCTAAACACCTATAGAAGATTTGTAATATACATTTCGCCCCGCTGGGCTAAGAAGGATTGTGTCCTCGCGTTTCTATACACATTTCGCCCCGCTGGGGCTAATGTTCGTTGAACATTTTGATGTTATTTTCAACGAGTTACGATTTTTGTGAAAACTTATAGAAAAAACAAGATAGTTGAGAACTCAACTTGAGATAGATTGAAATTGTATAAACTTTAGTATAATTTTAAGTTTAACGCATTTTCCTGTCGTTTTCAAGGTAATTTAACTTCAATTCCATCGGACACCTGTTGGAATTATACCGACATCTTCACCGCGTTTCATCGCTTCTGCTGCATCAAGGATGCTTGCGATGTCATGCTGCGGTTCAAAATCTAATAAGGTTTTGATTTTGGTCAGGTCAAACTCAAAATAGTTTGAGTTGGTAAGTTTAATATCTGCGTAATCCTTATGATAGCGTTCACATAGATAAGGAATTACCTCTTCAAAATTAAAAACACCTTTTCCACCGAGGGTGAATTCTTCACCGACTGCAGCATCCTTTTCTATTCCTAAGACCAATCCCTGAACAATATCACGTATATCGGCAAAATGCTCTTTGTAAGGGCGTCCGTCAGGGTTCCGTTTGAGTATAAACTTTTCTTCTCCGTTCCACGCTTTCATTACCGCTTCTGCAGTTTCTAATTCAGCTGGGTCGTTGCCTTTATAGTTTTTGTATCGGTTATAGATAGTGCTAAAGACAAATAGTTTGGGTAACCCATCGTCATTGAGAAATTCACTCGGTTCAATGACAGTAGCAAATCGAAACACTGTAGAAGGCACACCGTATTGGTGATGATACGTCATGCAGAGTTCTTCACCTATCCATTTTGTGAGGAAATAAGGCATGTGATGGTATTTTGCTACCATATCCTCCGTGATTAACTCATTGAATAGTCTGCCTTTTTCCGTTAGTTGCCAATAAATCGCTTCGGTACACGCATAGACGAGGCGGTGAATGTCTTTATTGAATTCGCGGACACATTCTAAAATATTGAGTGTCCCCATTCCGTTGATAGCCAAATATTCACGGTTGTTAAATGGACCGCCAAAAGCTGCGGCAATATGGTAGATAGCGTCAACACCGTCAACGGCTTTTTTGACATCTTCGTATTCACGCAGATCACCGAGGAAGGTTTCAACTTTGTCATTACCTTTCCACCTGTCAATACGATTGACATCGCCGGGATAGGTAAAACAACGGATTTCGTGTCCTTTTTCCAGTAGTTTTTTGGTGAGATTTGATCCGATGCGGCCGGTGCCACCCGTGACCAAAATTTTCATAACTTTTTCTCCTAAAAGTCGTCTTTGCTGAATTGTAAGGGTGCTGAATTACACACGATTTTTGCAAAGAAAGTCTATTTTAAGGCTTTTATATCTGCCCATTTGACTGTTAATTTGCCTCTCGGTTCTACATCAAATGCAGTGCTTATGAGTTTGATGTTATCTATCGCCCACCACCAATCATTCCGTGCATCAATGACACCGAAACTAACAACCACCTCAGCGGCATCCGCTGGATTGTCAATCGGGATTTCTAAAGTTTCGTTTACCTGTTCTAAATCGTTTAATCTTTCCTCATTTTTCTTTAAAGTAGGAATGGTAACAAGGGTCTGTACACCGGAACTCTCAAACAATAGGATTCGTTCTTCCTTACCGCCGTCAAAACTCACAGTTATCTCAGCGGTTTGCGTATCTTCAGGTCGCCAACTGGAATCCAAAGTTGAAACAAGTGAACCTGCAGCTGCACCTTTGATATTAATGGGAGGTGTAATTAAGTGTCCATTCCATGCGCTTTTAGCCTCAGGTTTGCCGTTTACTTCCCAATCATCCCATTCATCTGGGTCTGCGACAGCTCCTTTACCTATGCCTTTACCGTCATTCTGTTTCATAGTGAACTTACTGCGTTCTTGGTCTCCTGCAGTTTGTGTCCACCATGCAAAGTCAACAATTGCCCATGTTCGCCATTCAGGCATACCAAGGTCTTTGGGGTTTTCGTTTGTAATTTCCCAACCGTCAGGCGGTGTGCCCGACCAAACTTCAACGCCTTTCACCCCTTCCTGTATGCTATCTGCAAGTTTCACTGCCTCAAAATCTTCTTCAAATAGAACAGTATCAACACCCCAAATCGTTGGTGCTGTAAGACAAAAGGTTATCACAAGAACCGTGTATGTGAGAGTTCTTATAGTGCTGCTATACATAATTAACCTCCAATGGTTTTAACCAAATAATTTTAATGTCTACGTATTTGAAAATTTACAAAAAACTTTGCCCGGAGTTCAAGTCTTGCCTTGTATGAAGAACAATTCCCTAAAAAGTGACAGCATATCCATCAGTTCTTGGATCGGACCCGCCGATAAGCGCGCCCGATTCGGGATGAACCTGAATCATCTGTGCACTTCCTGGACCACCCCAATCCCCGACAATTTGGAGTTCATGTCCTCTCTCTGCTAAACCTTCTTGAGCATCTGACGAAAATCGGGTTTCTAATTGAAGGTGATTAGAACAAGTGTGTGGAATTGTGGATTCCATTGGGTTTTGGAGACTGCGCCAACGTGGAGCAGAGACCGCCTCTTGTGGTGTCATACCAAAGTCAAGGGCATGTGTAACTAACTGTAAGTTCGTCTGTACCTGTGTGTCTGCACCCGGTGTGCCGCATGCTAACACAGGCTTGCCATCTTTTGTGACGATCACAGGATTCATTGTATGGCGGACGCGTTTACCCGGCATCAAGCAGTTCGGATGGTCTTCCTCTAAATGCCAATAGGTCATTCGGTTGTTTAGCAGAATACCTGTATCACCCGCGACTAAGCTGGAACCGAAACCTGATTGGATACTCTGAAGCACACAGACGAGATTCCCCGCACGGTCAGCAGTACAGAAACAGGTGGTATCTTCGTGTGCTTCGGGGCCACCTGCGGGCACATCAACAGCAGCCTTCTCCAGATCAATCCGTTTCGCTTGTTCTGCGGCGTAGGATTTAGATAACATACCTTCTATGGGAACGTCCACCCAATTAGGGTCTGCCATATATTTTTCCCTATCCGCGAAGGCGAGTTTTTTCGCTTCAACCATTAGATGCACACTTTCGGCAGTGTTACATCCCAACGTTTGCAAATCAAACAATTCTACAACGTTTAATTCCTGTAATAAGATATGTCCACTTGAGTTAGGCGGCATCTCATAGACTTCGTAACCACGGTAGTTGACGTGTATTGGATCGTCCCAATGAGCATGGAAGTTTGCGAGGTCTTCCGCTGTTAATAGTCCATCATAAGCACGACTGAATTCAGCAATTTCCTTAGCAATTTCACCTTTGTAGAATACATCTCTGCCATCTTTAGCGATTTTGCGGAGGGTTGTGCCGAGATTGGGGTTTGCCAGGAGTTCACCTGCGGGGATCGGTTCGCCATCGTTTGTAAAAATGGCGCGACTGTCGGGTTCGGCAGCAAAACGTGCGTTCTCACCTCTCAACCCTCCTGCGAGCCTATGACTCACGGGAAATCCTTCTTCACAGATAGAAATTGCGGGTGCGAAAACCTCTTCTAATTTGAGTGCCCCGTAACGTTCATGTGCGAGAAGCCAAGCATCAACGATTCCTGGCACCGAAACACTTCGTATCCCCTTCATCGGGATTCCACCGTCTTTAATATAAGTTTCTCGCGTTGCGGCACGCGGTGCGGGTCCAGTTCCGTTTATCGCTTCGACCTTCCCAGTTTCCGCCCAATAGATGAGAATAAACCCATCCCCACCAAGTCCAGAACCTGCAGGTTCAACTATACCGAGAGCCACAGCTGTTGCGATAGCTGCATCAACAGCGTTGCCACCTGCCATCATTGTTTGTATGCCTGCTTGTGAGGCAAGTACGTGTCCTGATGTCACCATGCCGTTTCCGCCCATTACAGATGGACGAAATGCTGAGCCGTGTGGTGATTGCATTTGATACCTCCGTTCTTTACCTCCAATTCCAGCGATAATAATAGGAATCAGGGGCCTTATCCGCTGTAATATCTACACTGCCTTTTCTGACAGATTGCCTGAAGATTTCAATAATTTCATCTATTGCTTTCTCTGGTGTTCGAAAAGAATTTTCATCAAAATTCTCGGGGACGGCGACGTAAGGTGTTAGTCCATACTGCGAGTATATTTCAACAAGTTCGCCGTTCGTTTTTCCCGAATTTTGAAAGTAAATCCTAAGGAATCCAAGGACTATCGATCGGAATGAGAACACATTTGAACCGATAAGTTCAGTGGTTTCTGGTTTTTCTTCTGCGAAAATGTCTGCAAGCTTTCGGAGGAACGTATAGTTGAAAAAATCTAATTTGCTTTCTTCAATTAAGATGCTGTCTATAGTGTTAACGTCAAGATTTCCTTGGCACCATGCTTCATTGTATCTGTAGGATATCGCATTAGCAATTAATCTATTGAGTTCAAATACATATATCAGTCGCACTTCAGCAGTTGGTTTAGGAAAAGGGCAATATGCTACTGGCTCTATGAACACAAGGTTAGGTATGTTTTTTAACTCTTCCTCAAATTCTTCTATAATTAGCCATGTATTAACCTGAGCACCTAAGTCAATAACATACAGATAGTTACATTCACCACCTGAATAACCATGACGACGTATTGCTTTGTATCCTTTGGTAGCCAGAAAATCAATGACAGCAGTGTCTGTTTCATTTCTTATGTCAATATTCTCGTATCCTAACGCCATTTTTCCGAGTTCATAGATACCATCATGCCAATAACGCGAACTATACCCAAAAACAAATGGTCTAAAAGAGTTATTCAAGGCAGTCAAGCCAGATAACCTTTGCAATGTCATATTCGCTGTGCTTGCTTCTTGAGCGAGTTCCTGTAATGCGTGATTCATTTCCGCTGCATCCCTTATCGTATAGGCTTTTATTGCTTCTACAGTTGCTTCAGCAAACGGACGTAATTCAACGCTGCATCCTGCGTTGTCAAATGAATCTATCAAGTAAGTTACTTCACTTGCAAGCCGAGACAACTTTGAGAATGTCGGTTGTACGTATGTCTGATCTTCCGTTGCGAGTGCCTCAGCAAAGTCATTTGCTGCGTCAGCAAGATTTATAAATCCTTGTGAATTTGCCGTGTCCGCAAGGTCTGACAGTGCCTTTTGCGCGAATTGTGTATCAATTTGCGGTGGATCAGAAGGGTCTATCGGTGAAACAAGTCGCCTCTCACACCCAGTCAGTATTATTATTATTGCAGAGAGTGAGGCAAGAAAAAGCAATTTAAAAAACTTCATCAGAACTTCTATTTACACTCAAGCAAGCATCTTTTGCGCAAATGCTTCTACATCAACCCGTTCATGTGTACGCGCTGATTCGTTGCATGCTTCCATCAATATCCATGTGCCGAGCGTGCTATCTTGAATCCACTCTCGGTCTTTACCAATTGAGATTGCTTCAGCAAAAGCATCGAATTGAAGTCTGTCGTCTTCAATCAATCCGCCGTGGAGGTCTTGGAGCGTAAGGTTTTCAATTTCTTGTCCTGTACGGAAAAGTTGCAGATGTCCACCATCGCGGCGTAGGTCCCCCTCTTCTCCGTGGAATGTCCAACTGCCGCTCCATCCGTAAGCACCCATGTGTCCTGCGCGGGTACCAGCATACGTGAACGGTGCGCCGTTGTCGTATTCCATCAAGGCATTTCCACCTGCGGTGCCCCATGCATCTATTTGTCCTAATGCTGGGTCACGACGGTTGTGAACCTGTGCAGTAACGTATTTCGGAAGTCCCTTCGCTCCAACAAGCTGGTCAAGTTGATGGCTGCAGCCAGCGTGGAAGTAGAGTCCATCAACGTAAGCATCGGGTTGGCGAGAATCGGGACCGGTAAATAGATTTTGGCGTATCCAGAATCGGCATTCGCCCCCCAACATTTCACCGATGCCGCCTTCTTCTCGGAGCCATTCGCGCATTTTCGCAGCGGCAGGATTCCAGCGTTTGTTTTGTCCCTGCACCAATATCGTTCCGGGATTTGCCTTATGTGCTTGAATGATGTCGTGGAATTCTGCTTGTGTTGTCGCAATCGGTTTCACACAGAGCGTGTGCATGCCGAGATTCAAACTTTCAACAATCAATTCAGCGTGAACTGTTGTTGATGCATAGATAAGACACGCTTCTGCGTCGTGCTTCTCTTTTGCTTCGGTTATTGTTGTATAGATGCGTTCTGACAAGCCTTCAGGTGCACCGTTTATTGATTCAACGCCTTTTTTTGCAGCTTCAAGGTTGATGTCTACGCACGCAACAGGTTCAAATCCGTGTGAATTGACTTGTGCTTGCAGTCGTCCGTGTGCGAAATGTGTGCAGCCAACATGAATAGTTGGTATTGCCATATATCGGTCTCCTTTGTAAGGAAGTTTTCTGTTTTACTGCTATATGGATAGATTGACCTATTCTTCTGAAATCTCAACAGTCGGAGGGTTGATGAAATCATGATACTTTTGTGCCACCTTACCTTCAGCAGCATCGCCAGCATGAATAAGCACGCGGAATCGGAAGTGCATCTCCTCACCTTCTTTGAGCGTGTAAGAGCCGTCTTTGGATGGGTCACGTTCAAAGGTGCCGCTCCCGAAAATGTTGCTTCCCATTAAGCCGTAGTTGCGAACATGCCAATATGTTGGATAGCGCGGATTCACAATATGATCAAATACAGCAAGTCCAACGGGTGTGCCATCAACGACACCGGAGTAATCGCACCAATTGGCACGTTTGCCCCATGTTTCGCCCTCGTTGATGCCTCCGAAAGCGTTTTCGATCTTTCCACCATCTGACGCGTTCATCGATGGATGCACCCGAATTGACATGATGCCGCCCTCTTTGGTGTCGCCAAAATGAACATCACCAGCAGAGGCGATAAAACTTAAATCAAGGTCAACAACAGCGCTATCTTCAGGTAGATTATAGATACGAAAATTCTGCTTATCGGTCATCAATAATTCACCATCTTTTGTTTCCCAGTTGTTGTCGGTATAAATTCTACTGACAACGGCACCACCATGTTTTTGTGTGAAATTTTGATGAACAACTCTTCCCGAATTGCTGCCTTCTCCCCACAAGTCAATATCATTGACTTCACCGTAAGCGACATAGAGTGAACGGTGATGGACGTGGTCTTTTGAGATGTCGCTTGTTTCACCGCGTGTCACTTCACATCCATTTGGCCCCAATACTGGAAAGAAATAGGGACGATACTGCGTTTTTCCATAGCGAAACGTTGTAAAAGGTCTGTCGTTGAGCGTAATGTCAATCGTTTCAGTCCCATCTTTTAATTTAACTCCCGCTTCGCTATCAACGGTTCCCTCTGAAAGGGTATAAGTACGGGAAGCACCCGCGGCGAGACCGTCGAGTATCCACGCTAAACTGGTAGATGTGCCATCAGCATTCGTGTAGCATTGCGCAGAGATAACATCTCCGCTCTCTGAATCCGTTAGGATGACATCTTTGTCAGAAAATTTGCTAATTTCGGGATGGTCAACATTAACGACAACAGGGCATCCCTCCCGATCATGAAAACCTGCATCAACGGTTAGCGTTAGGTTGTTCTGATTTGCCATAGATCTCCTTCGTATCGTATTTGAGTAATTACACTTCAGTTACTGATTGCAATTCAAGATAGAGTGATTATTCACTCTTGTCTGCACTCAGTTCAAGGATTGCTTCCTCTTCACTGTCGTAATTCTCAAAGACGGTCGCTAACCTTCCAAGGACGAGTAGGTTTCTGATATGCGCGCCTGCGTTGACGAGTGCAGTGCGTCCACCTTTGCGCGTGATAGTGACGTGCACGGAAACGAGTGTTCCTAAGCCGCTACTATCCATCCGGGTAACTTCTTCAAGGTTAAAGATGACCTTTGGTGAATCGAAGTGCTCCTCAAGCTCTTCGTGAATTTGCTGCCTAATTTCAACATTTGCTGCACCGATCATGCGACCAGTGGGACGGATAATAATAACACCTTCTCTGTGACGTATTTCTGCTAACATATTTCTCCCTCATAGATATTCCGCATTTATACGCGGAGGTTTTATAATTTTAGTGTAACGAATTTTTGTGATTTTGTCAAGGATGTATGAATATATGCTCGGAACAAAAACATGAGGCTTGAAAAATAAACGACCATCACTAAGATACCCAAAGACTTTCAAAAGGCTGATCTCAATCTGCTATCACCCAGTCCTTACACAGCACTTCTGCTTGTTCTAAAACTGTTCGGGCAGCTTTTGCTTGTTTATCAGGTGGATAGCCGTGTTTGCGAAGGATACGTTTTACCGCTAATCTTATCTTGGCGCGGACGCTCTCTTTCATTGTCCAGTCAATGGTCACGCTCCTGCGAACGGTTTCTACAAGCTCAACAGCGATAGTTTTCAAGGTTTCATCTCCGAGTACTTCAACCGCACTATCGTTAGTTTCAAGTGCATCATAAAATGCTAATTCTTCTTCCGACAATCCTAATTCTTCGCCTCGGTCTTGTGCTTGACGCATCTCTCTTGCGATTTCGAGCAGTTGTTCAATAACTTGTGCTGCTTCAACTGTTCGGTTCTGATAGGAACGGATTGATCGTTCCAACATTTCTGCAAATGAACGACTCTGGACAACGTTTTTCTGTGAGCGCGTTTTAATTTCTCCGCTGAGGAGTTTTTCCAAGAGTTCAACTGCAACGTTTTTATGGGGTAGGTCTTGCACTTCTGCGAGGAATTCATCGGAGAGGATCGAGACATCAGGCTTTTCCAGTCCAGCGGCGGAGAAGATATCAACCACACCTTCAGGCACAACTGCTTTGGAAACCAACTGCTTAATTGCTTGGTCGGCGGCATCCAACTGTGCTTCTTCTGCAACTGATGGTTTAGCCAAAACTTTTCTTACTGCTTGAAAAAAGGCAACATCGTCGCGTATCTCGGTTGTTTTTTCATGTGGGACAGCCAGGGCAAATGCTTTGGTTAGAGCAGAAACTTCATCCAGTAAACGCTTTTTTCCATCCTTTTGTTGCAGGATATGTTCTTGTGCTGCAGGTAGCAATTTGAGTCGATCTGCCGCGTTTCCTGTAGCCCACAACGACCAGTCGAACCCGTGAAACAAGTTACAGCAGATTTCATGCTTTTCCATCATTACAGCAACTGCTTCGTTTTTATCAAGGGTAGTCTCCCCTTTTCCACCACTCTTGGTATAATTTCTCAATGCTTGTTTTAGATGGTAAGCAAGTCCGATGTAGTCTACTATCAAACCGCCCGGTTTATCGCCATACACACGATTGACGCGGGCAATTGCCTGCATCAGTCCATGTCCGCGCATCGGTTTGTCTACATACATGGTGTGAAGACTTGGCGCGTCAAATCCAGTTAGCCACATATCGCGAACAATAACAAGTTTCAACGGATCATCAGGTTTTTTAAATCGGGTTGCCAACCCCTCTCGTCGTGTTTTGTTACGGATATGCGGCTGCCATGATGCGTCATCAGAAGCTGAGCCTGTCATGACAACTCTTATCTCGCCTTCCTTGTCATCATCGTTGTGCCACTTTGGACGACGATGAATAATTGCATTGTAGAGGTCAACGCAGATACGGCGGCTCATACAGACAATCATCCCCTTACCATCTATTATCTCTAACCGTTCTTCAAAGTGTTCAATTATGTCATCTGCGATGAGTCCTAAACGTTTTTCTGTTCCCACTAACGCTTCAAGCTGTGCCCATTTAGTCTTGAGTTTTTCTTTTTCTTCTACCTCCTCAGTTTCGGTTAGTTCCTCGAATTCTGGATCAATGTGGGGCTTTTCGCCTTCGTCAAGTTCAATTTTTGCGAGGCGGCTTTCGTAGTAAATTGGCACGGTTGCGCCGTCATCAACCGCCTGCTGCACATCGTAGATACTGATGTACTCTCCAAAGACAGCAACGGTATTACGATCCGTGAGTTCAACGGGTGTGCCGGTAAAACCGATAAAAGAGGCATTGGGGAGTGCATCGCGTATGTGAGCAGCAAATCCATCAATAAAACCGTACTGGCTACGGTGTGCTTCGTCAGCAATTACCACGATATTTCGCCGATCAGACAGTTGCGGAAAACGCCTCTCTTCACCTTCAGGGAAAAACTTTTGAACCGTAGTAAAGACTACGCTACCAGAGGCAACCTTCAACAGTTCGCGTAAGTGTCGCCTATTTTCTGCTTGTGCTGGTGTCTGTCGTAGTAATTGATGGCAGCGAGCGAATGTCCCGAACAGTTGATCGTCTAAGTCATTTGTGTCAGTGATAACGACAAGCGTAGGGTTTTCCATTTGCGGGTGTTGAACGATGCTGCCAGCGTAAAAAGCCATCGTCAAGCTTTTGCCTGAGCCTTGTGTATGCCAAACGACACCGCACTGTTGATCGCCTTCAGGACATGACGCTTTTAGCGTTGCTTCTACGGCTGTTTGGACAGCATGGAATTGGTGATACCCAGCGATCTTTTTGGCAATTGCTCCGCTGTTGGTTTCTTCAAAGACGATAAAGTGTTTAAGATAACGCAAAAAACGACGTTTGTCAAAGACACCCTTAATCAATATTTCTAACTCTAATTCGGTTGATGGTGCTTCGTCCTCACCTTCAATTGTCCGCCACGGCAGAAACCACTCCGTGTCGGCAGTTAAAGACCCTATACGTGCTTCTAATCCATCAGAGATAACAACTGCTTCGTTGTAGGTGAACAGTGCCGAAATTTCCTGTTTGTAGGTTTCAATTTGGCGAAATGCTGTTAGGGTGGTGGCTTTTTCGTCAGTTGGGTTTTTAAGTTCTATGACAGCTAAGGGGAGTCCGTTGATAAACAACACAACGTCAGGGCGGCACTCGCTTGTACCTATTACTGTGAACTGATTGACTGCAAGCCAATCGTTGTTTTCTGGTGCATCAAAATCTATTAACCGCACGCGATCGCCGCGTATCGTGCCATCTGTTTGCCGATATTCTACTCCTATACCGTCAACTAACATCAGATGGAATGCGCGATTGTTCTGCACTAAAGCAGGTGAATCTGGATTATGTACTTTGCGGATTGCTTCTTGCTGTGCATCGGCAGGTATGTTTGGATTTAGGCGGGCAACGGCATCTCGTAAGCGGTTTGTTAAGATCACTTCTTTGGAAGCGGAACGCTCAGCATTCGGAGCGTCTAACGCGATGTCGCGACCGTGTAGAACTGTATAACCTAATTCTGTCAGCCACTCAAGGAAGGCTTCTTCTATATCGGATTCGTAAATAGTCGTGAGATTCATGTTATTGCTTTGAGTTAGGTAACAACTCCTCCCAATCTTCAAATAGCTGTCGCATTAAGTCGTTGTAGTTATCTTCTCGAATAAACGAGGGACGCTCAAAATCAACTGATTGCAGACCAAGTAATGGAGGGCGTTTACCAAATAGAGGGTGTTTTTGTATTTCACTACTCAGATAATCAATAGCAGCATGGACAGCTGAAAAACAGTCCCTAAGTACCAAAATTACCTGCTGTTCATCTGACTCCACATTCATGTATTTTTTTATATCAAGTGTACCAGATCCACTCAGTTTCATATCTACAAACAAGACAATGGAAAAATTAGCATCTGGTGGCCGGGTCGAAAATGCTATAGAGTCTTTTCTTAGTTCGGATACATGAATTAAATGCACATGAGGTTTTATATCAGGATCACCTCCTCCATTATAGGTCACCTTACAACGATCCACAGTATAAAACGGGAAAATAACGTTTCTGTGTTTATCAATATTGCAGAGAGCATGAAGCGTTTTAAGGGCATCCCATTCGTCATTTCCGCAAAAAGGTTGCATTTCTTTAATTTTATCCGAAGATTCTTGACTAACTCCTTTAAGTTTGCTTTTCACTACTTCGTTGAAACGAGATTCGTCCTCAAGTATCGGGAATTCGTTATGACGGCCTGGCATCTTATAGTTTGCATGTACCAACTGCCAAACCAATTGGTCAAGGGCAGACCTTAGATTGTATACTACTTCTCCCAAGCGAACTGAGTATTCTATTGGAACAATAGGCGTTTCGCCTCGAAATATCCAAATTTTGTCCCAACATCTGGTTGCGGTTCTTCGGAAAATAACACACGTTGCGCTTCACAACTTGCCGCAACATCTTTTGATAAGCGTTCAATTTCATCTTGCGCTCTTTGGATTTTTGCGTTTACTCCTTCCAGTGTAACCATGTGAAGTCTCTCCTTCAGTTTAAATCGCTAAGTTGCTCTTCAATCTGTTTCACCTGTACCTCTCCTGACAACAGTTTTGGCAGCAGCGTGTCACGCGTTTGAGCAAGCGTGCGGGATTCGTTTTCATTAGATTCAATTTTTGCGAAAATTGGTTCTGCTATCGAATCAAAAAGACACCGTATTTTTTCTGGAGGAAAGGCAAATTGATAACTTGGTATACCATCTTTACTTAAATGTAATACAGTTGTTCCGTTTGCATATCCATAGATATGAGATTGAAAACGTCTTTCTCGGAAAAGGCAATAGAGAAACAAAATAGAAACAGTAGATTCCAGGGGGCGGATAATACCTAAATCCAAAGATGCAACAAGTGTTTGATATCCCTCGTCTCCTCTAACAATTGCAGGCTTGCCGACAACCTCCGCCTCTTGTGTAACATCAGTATAAGAAACAACCAGTTCGCCAGGAGCGATAACCTGTTCCGGTTTGTATTTTCCAGTATAAGACTTCAACCCATTTGGACGGTAACCACCACCGCGCATGATTGATTTTAGTGTAACCAAAGCAACGTCTGATTCCTTTAGTTCACTACTGCGATAAGATCTCCCTTTGACAATTTCAACAAGATTACCAACTTTTTCCTCTTTCCACCCTTTCGGAATCTTTCCCAGTGGAGAATCTTGGAATGCTGATGGAAATAAGGCAGCGGTTTTGGCATCCATACATACAGGTGTGCGTCCCTCCATTTTGGCTTTTACGGGATCAAGGTCAACAAACCACGACTTGAAAATTGCGCGTGCTGTTGCTTCCAAAGTTTCATTCATCTGTCGGTTGAGTTCAATTTTGTCGTCAAGCGTGCCGAGGATATGCGCTATACGGCGTTGTTCAGATAAGGGTGGTAGGATGGGTATTTCAAGATCCCGAATATCCGACATGTTCAGATGGGGTACAACTGACCCTTCGGCGCGACAAGTCATTTCATGCTGCATCTCGCGCGTTAATAAAAGATAAAGTAAATAACGCGGAGAAACCTTTTCACGATTCGGACGGATAAGGACAGTTCGTTGACCAAGACAAACTTTCGCACCCTTTGGTATAATACCTACTTCTCCAACTGGTGCCTCTCTTGACAAAATTAAATCTCCAGGACGAGGTTTCATCCGTTTTGTCCATTCGCTATAGGTTTCTTTGGAAACTTTGTTCGCGTTGCGAAGATCTATATGTCCATTCTTGATATCGGTAGTGCGAATCGAGGGAATACCCACGTCTTCAATTGGAGCGGTTTTGTGTTCGCAATCTACAATTGCTTGGGTAATGTATCTTAGTTTTACCCAACCGCCACCGAATCCTGCTTGCTGTATTACCACGTATTTCTCTATAATTATTTTCTTAAATTCTTCTGATATCGTATGCCAATCTAAGACATCAACTCGAATCGGGAGATTGGATTCTTCAAACGCCTCTGTTAATTGACGTATCTGTCCAAGGTTGGATGTTTGATTGTCTATTACGACGAGATCAAGATCGGAATAATCCTCAGCTGTCCACTTTGCCCGGGATCCAAAAGCGCGAACTTCACACCCAGGGACATGCTTTGCGAGTATATGTTGAACTGTTTCAAAATGCTTCGGACTAAGGTCAATCATTACGCGCCTCCAACATCTTTAAAAGATGTTTGACATCATGGACAAATTCAGTGGCTTCCGTAAATACATTTAAGGCAGCATCCTCATCGTAGGTGTGAGAAGTCGAATTACGTGCATTGTGATATTCCATCCAACGTTCTACATCAGCGATGAGACGATTTTCTGCACCTAAACGAAAGAGGTTCCGTTGGGTAACACCATCAACAGAGGCAGCACCAATATTTTCTTTAAGCCATCGCTTTAGCATTTTCCACGACAACTCATAAGCAACTTCAAAATGTTGAATAACTCCTGCGCGAACCGCTTCTTGCAAATCTTCATCAGAGTCATCAATTCTACTTGCTGTCTTGACAGAACGTTCCAAACTATCAATAGATTTTCTTAAGCTATCCAATTGTAAACTCATTGCTCATCCCTATAACCTAATACCTCTAAATTTTTCTTAATGGCTGCGCCAAGTTTTTCGGATTCTGCAAGTTGTTCATAGAGTTTTTCGGAAAGTTGCGTTATCTGTTTTTCAAAGGGAATTTCGTCATCCTCAATATCCGCAATACCGACATATCGTCCTGGTGTAAGCACGCATCTATATTCCTGAATCTCGTCAAGTTTGGTACTTTTGCAGAATCCGGGGACATCAGCATATTCACTTGCGCCTTCATCGCCGCGCCATGCGTGATAGGTTTCGGCAATGCGTGTAATCTCTTTATTCGTTAACTCACGATGGACACGGTCAATCATCTTTCCTAACCTGCGGGCATCTATAAAAAGTGTTTCACCTGTACGTTGCCGAAAGCGATGATTTTCCTTATTCCTTGCAATAAACCATAGGCAAACAGGAATAGATGTAGAATAGAAAAGTTGTCCGGGCAACGCGACCATACAATCCACCAAGTCTGCTTCAACAATGTTTTTGCGAATTTCGCCTTCGGTTGCGGTATTGGTACTCATTGAACCGTTCGCCAACACAAATCCAGCGATACCGTTTGGCGCGAGGTGATAGATAAAGTGCTGCACCCAAGCATAGTTAGCGTTACCGGTTGGTGGTGTGCCGTGAACCCAACGTTTATCTTCACGCAATTGTTCACCGCGCCAGTCGCTACTGTTGAAAGGTGGATTGGCGAGGATGTAATCAGCTTTCAGGTCTGGGTGTTGATCATCATGGAAGCTGTCGGCACGTTCCTGTCCAAGATCCGCCTCAATGCCTCGAATAGCGAGGTTCATCAGTGCCAATCGCCGCGTGGTTTGGTTGGACTCCTGTCCATAGATAGAGATGTCATCACGCTGTCCGCCGTGTGCTTCAACGAATTCCTCACTTTGGACAAACATGCCGCCTGAGCCGCAGCAAGGGTCGTAAATCCGTCCTTGATATGGCGCGAGCATTTCAACGAGCAGCTGCACAACACAACGGGGTGTGTAGAACTGACCGCCTCTTTTGCCTTCGGCACTGGCAAACCGTGCGAGGAAGTATTCATAAACTCTGCCTAAAATATCTTTTGAGCGATTTTCCTCATCACCCAAACCGATAGTGCCGATGAGATCGACGAGTTCACCGAGTCGTTGCTTGTCAAGTCCTGGGCGTGCATAGTCTTTAGGCAGAACACCCTTGAGTCTCGGATTTTCCTGTTCAATGGCATGCATCGCGTCATCAATCAGTTTCCCTATTTCTGGTTGCTTAGCTTTGCTTTGCAAATATGACCAACGTGCTTCCTTCGGCACATAAAAGATGTTTTCTGCCGAGTATTCATCTCTATCCTCTGCGTAGTCAAAACGGGCACTTTCTTCTTTGACATAGTAATCACTTTGTGAATTGGCAAATTGTTGAAGTAGAAACTTATACTTTTCCTCAAAAGAATCTGAGATGTATTTGAGAAAAATCAACCCTAACACGACATGCTTGTACTCAGCAGCATCCATGTTATTGCGAAGTTTGTCAGCTGCTTGGTATAAAGTCGCTTCAAAGCCGAGTGTTGCACCGTTATTATTTGTGTTTGAATTCTTTTTTGCCATAAACTTTTTAGATCGTCCTATTTCAGTAATTTCATAAGAGATGTCCGGCGCGGTTAGAAACCGCGCCTACCATGTGCGTAAGTCCTATTAGAATAATACCACATTATAGTAAGGACATTCAACGTCCAGTAGACGGAGACTGTGGCCAATGAAGTCCACGCTGCCCAGATAAACTACGATTGGCAGATGGGCGATACTCTCTGTCAGGCAAACCAACAAGTTCACCATCTTGCACCCATTTTTCATCGCCGCCATAGAGTTCACCAATTAGAAGGTTTGTCAATCGCTCAAGTATTTCAGCATGCGCGGACGAATCGGACAAGTCGTTTAACTCTCGCGGATCCTCTTCCAAATCGAAAAGTTGTCGGTAGTTTCCAGTGGCATAGTAAATAAGTTTATAGCGTCCTTCATGTATCATTCGGGTACCGCTATTACCGTCGCCAACTTCACCATATAACCATTCACGTTTTGTGTCGCCTACCATGGGCATGCCGTCAACCGTATCTGGTATATCAACCCCTGCAAGATGAAGCAGTGTCGGCATAACGTCCTGCCATCCGACGAGACGGTCATCTACCCTATGGTGTCCCACCCTGTCATCGCCCGCAGTGCCAACAAGAATCATTGGGACGTTGGTGGAATCTTCATAATAGAGGCGTTTTGCCCACATGCGATGATTTCCAAGCATATCGCCATGGTCGGATGTAAAGAGTATTATGGTGTTGTTCAACAACCCTTCTTCGCGTAGTGTGCCGACAACAACGCGCAATTGGTGGTCAATATGCGTGCAGAGTGCGTAAAATGCTTGGCGTGCGGAGCGGATTAGATTTTCATTGTATCGTGCATCCTGCATCTGGCGTGATTTTAGCGGTAATGGCAGCTTGTCTGTGTCTTTAGACCATTCGCCGTGATAGGGCATGTCTATATCAATCTCTCGGTACATATCCATGTAACACTGAAGCGGTGCCAAAGGTGGATGCGGGTGGCAATAGGACAAGAACCAGAATCCCGGACGGGTTGGGTCGCGACGTTTTATCATGCGCACCATCTGTTGTGTGCTCCAGTTGGTGACGTGGCAATCTTCTGGAAGGTGCCAAGGACGATTAAGATAATCGTTGTTACACATGCCGTGTGCGAATTGCTGCCCCGCGTAGCCTCTATCACCGAGGAAGAGTTCATAGTCGTCAATGGCACCGTATTGTAATCTGCCTTCTTCACCTAAAATCACATCATCAAATCCGATGCGGTCACGTTGCGGATAGACGTGCAGCTTGCCGACTGCATAAGCTTGATATCCTGCGTTCCGAAACGTCTGTGCGATTGTTGGGAGTCCGTTTATTCCCTTTTTGTCGTTGAAAACCCTGTCTTTGTGGGTGCGCGTTGTTGTTCCTGTCATCAATGTTTTTCGGGCAGGGACACAGACTGGACATTCGCTGTATCCGTTGGTGAATCGAGTGCCAGCGCGTGCAAGTGAGTCAAGTGTTGGTGTTTGGATATTTGGATGTCCACTGACGCCAAGCAGTGAGTTGGGCCAATGATCTGTGGAAATTAGCAATACATGGGGTTTGTCGCTCATAGTTATTCCTTTTACCGAGTATACCGCGCGAAATAGAAAGTTATTAGTGGCTCATTTGTATCATTGATGAGACTATGCCCTGGATTTGATGGCGCAACAGAGACTGCATCACCGGGCATCTGACGATACACATTCCTGCTAACAACATGGATGCCGTTTCCTTCAAGCATATACCACACTTCGTCCATATCTGGACCGTGTCCATGCGTATCAGGCGTTTGCATCGCTTCAATCCGCACTACCAACACCGAATGCAGCACCACCAAACCGTCGTCTTGACCGAAAATTGGATGTACGAGGTGTGTCCAATGTCCTTGACTTAAAGGACGTTCGCGGTAGTTTCTGATAAGTGCGTCCTTACGTGGTGCCTCCACGCCATCAGGAATAATCTCTTCTAACATCAGGAATTCTAATGGCGTGTTCTCTGGATTATTCAAAATATGGGAAAGTCTTGGAGGGATTAGGATTGCATCGCCTTCTGTAACTTGTTGCTTTAAGTCGCCAGCCTCAAATACACCGGAACCGTCAACGATGTAGAAAATAAGTTGTCGATCATCTAATGAAGTAGGGACTGAAGCAATCCGTGGTTCAAGATAGCATCGGGAGAAACTATCAACGTATCTGAGTATCGCACCTTCTTTTTCTGAATTTTCCTCTGTTTGTTTGCTAAAGATTTCACGTTTAATGATGTTGCCGTGTGTAAGGCTTGAAGGACTTTGTAACCAATGCCGCATATACATAGTGAAGCACCTCCGATGTATATTAATTCGGTAGACAACATTCGTTGAATTCAATTCATACCATCATACCAAAGGGTATGACAATTCGCAAGGAAAAAGTTTATATCTCGCCTTGATCTTCTTCCTAAATCTGCATTACAGCAGTATTTGTGAGATACGGAGATTGAAACTGCGTCATATCACCAGCTTTGAGTCCAGGAACGGGGAAAAGGCGGACAGATAGTGGTTTTTTAAGTTGTGTTGAGAGGGTGGCAACGTCAGTGAGAATAGCGGCGATTTGAGATGTAGAAGCGTCGCCAGGGATAGGAATTGTATCCAAACCGGTTCCGCAGACGGTAGAATAGAGTAAAAGACTGTCTAAATTAAAAAGTCCCTCCTCACTGCGTTTTCCCAATCCGACATCTTCAAGGACAGGAAGCATTAATCCCGAATATCCACACAGCGGTAGGGAGAGTGAGCGCAGCGTTCGCGTTATACCTGCAGCAACTGTCAAGGTGCCGCGTTCACCGAAGTGTCCTGATAATTGTTGTTCCATCGCATAAGCGATGCTCTCATCTCCCATCGGTGCAGGCGATACGTCAATGCCAACAAATTTTATACCCCATTTCTGTGCGAATGCCTGCGCTAACGAAACAATTTTTTGTCCTTCTTCCTCCATAACTGTTTTCAGGTTTTGCAGAGCAGTTTCCAAATTGGGGGCATCTGTGAAAGCATCTTGCACGAGGTCAGCTGCTTGCCATCCTATGCCGAAGTTAGTTTGGGTATCATGCCAGAAAGCAGCTGGGAAGAAGGGTGTATTTGGAGGACAATTCATCAACGCAGCAAAGCGGAGGTTGCCGTAGCCATCATCAGTTTGGTGTGCTATCTGCTGAATGATGTTTGCAGTGCTTTCAGTGATGCCTGAGTCAATCTGTCTTGATTGTGTCGTAATGGTAGTCGTGGCAAAAAGCGATTCACTTTGGACAATTATATCGGTGAGAAACTCAAGATGTTTTGTGGCGTGCTGTGCTTCTGGAGAGATTGTGCCTAAACTGAGGAATTCAATCCCTAATGTCTTGGCATTGGATTCTAATTTAAGGATTGTATCTACATTTCGTGCTTCATTCCAGATTTGACAACTTACGCGTGTTGACTGGACCTCATAGTCGTTTGCTTCAAAGTGGGTTCGGCATGCGGCGCTAAATTCGGCTGCCTGTTTGAGGTAGGAACGAAAAAACGGGTTAGGTATACCTGTGGTGATGGTTCGGATCTTCATGTGTGGTTAACGTCATCTTCTCCATAAAGTCCGAGATTTCGGTAGCGTTCATAACGTTGTTCAATTAGTTCTTTCTCCGTCATCTCCATCAATTCAGTAAGATGCTTCCGAATTGCGCGTTTGACGTTTCGTACTGCAGCGTCAGGGTCCCTATGTGCGCCACCCAGAGGTTCGCGAATAGCCTGGTCAATGATGTTTAACTTAAGGAGGTCGGGGGCAGTCGGTTTATAGCCTTCCGTTGCTTCAGGCGCGTGTTCACCTTTGTCTTTCCACACAATACCACTACATGCTTCGGGTGGAGCAACGCAGTAGACAGCATATTCCATCATCAACACGCGATTTCCGACTGCTATTGCTAATGCGCCGCCGCTGCCTCCTTCACCGATAATAACGACGAGAATTGGGACACGCATCTGCATCATCTCAGCAAGATTATCAGCGATTGCTGCCGCTTGCCCATATTCTTCGGAACGGAGATCAAAATGTGCCCCCGGTGTATCAACAAAGCAGATTAGAGGGCGGTTGAATTTGTTTGCTAACTGCATCAAACGTCTGGCTTTTCGGTAACCTTCTGGGTGCGTATATCCAAAGTTCATCTCCTGCCGTTCTTCAAGGTTTGTGCCTTTCTGTTGTGCGAGGTAGACGACAGGTTGTTCATCAAACCATGCAAACCCCCCAATGAGTGCACGGTCATCCCCATACAACTTATCGCTGTGAAGTTCTACGGGTTCGTCAAGAAGTTCGTTGATATACAAAGAGGCTTGCGGTCGTTGCGGATGTCGCGCCAATCGCACCTTATCCCAACGGCTCAGTTTTTGGAAGGTTTGCTTTGTAAGCGTGTCGGCATTCTGTTTTAATGCGGCAATACCTTCCGTGAGGTCTAACTCAGGATGTTCCTCCGCGAAAGCGTCCAGTTGTGTGAGATGCCGTTCTAATTCAATGAGAGATTTTTCAAAATCTAATTCAGATGAATTCACAAAATAATCCTTTTATACGGTTTTTGTAAACTGTTTTCCGGGCAACTGCTGAATAGCACCTTTGAGTTCCAACATCAAAAGTAAACTTGAGACTTGGCTAATTGGCAGCTGCGTTGTCCGAACGATAGTGTCAATATGCGATGAGGGTATTTCAATCGCATTGAACACCGTTTTTTCATCAGTTGTTAAATCGGGTGGTGGAACTACGGGGGCAGTCGTTTTCTTTTCTGTAGCGGCTGTTTTTGGAGTGGTGCTGCTTGTTTGATCAAGTTCGCCTTTCACAACAGACGGTATTTCAGGAATTGCTGATGCTTTTTCTGACCCTGGTGTAAGGGCAGACACTTGGCGTAAGGCATGTTGCGGTAATGCTTCTAACAAATCATCCACAGTGCTGATAAGTTTCGCGCCGTTATCAATCAACTTATGCGTGCCAGTTGATAACTCAGAGAATATTTCCCCTGGTACAGCAAACACCTCTCTGCCTTGTTCACTTGCGAGTCGTGCAGTAATAAGTGCACCACTCCGATTCGATGCTTCTACCACAACGGTTCCGAGTGTCAATCCGCTAATGATACGGTTGCGTCTGGGAAAGTTTTCTGATCTCGGTTTCATACCCATCGGAAATTCAGAGATCAACGCACCAGACTCTATGACTTTATCAACCAATTCACTATTAGCTGCAGGATAGATGAGACTAAGTCCGTTTCCCATCACAGCAATTGTTCGACCACTTGCCTCAAGTGCGCCTCGGTGAGCGCAAGTATCAATTCCCTTTGCAAACCCACTTATTACCGTCAAACCACGTTTAGCAAGCTGATAACTCAGTTGGTAACTGACGCGTCGCCCATAATCTTTTGCTTGCCGAGACCCAACGAGCGCAATGCTAAATGCATCTTCTGGTTTCAGTTCACCTCTGACGTAGAGTATAAGAGGAGGTGTGTCAATCTCCTTCAACAGCGGCGGATATTCCGCATCATAGAACGTTACAATTTGACATCCAAATTCGTGTATCAATTCCAGTTCGCGTTCAAATGGACATCCGAGTTTTTTGTGGATCAATCGCTCACGTGCTGATGGCGTAAGACCTTCAATTTTTTCCAATTCTTGAGAAGAAGCATTCAACACTTTTTCAGCGCTGCCCAAAATTTTGATCAAGAATTGAACGGTTTTCGGTCCAATACCTTGAATTAGGTTGAGATGGAGAAGATTCGTGGTTTCCTGAGATAACATCGTTTATATTATGGTGGCTTAAAAAAATAAGTTTACACGTCTCTTGTGAATCAACACCAATGCGCTTGGCAGAATACGCGTTTGGTATTCTGCATGATTTGGCGGGAGCGATCTTCGAATCGCGACGAAACGCCTTGATAGTCGGGAATCGGAGTTCCCTCCTACAGCTTAAAAGTGTTCAAGAATTTCTAAAATCTACTATATACCGTAAAAGGCGTAGCATATAGTTGTGTAATCCTACGGCTTTTGAGGAGATGAACCTGATGCCAACTGTATTCACTGCGTGGATGATGCTTCAGCAGCAGGTGTTGGCAGTGCATAATAGAGTTCTATCTCCTGAATTTTCCTATATTCTGCGGAAGTAGGGGCACCGGTTTCGGATCGTTTTGAACGACTTTGTCCTCCGACGCGTCGCGAATCCCATCTACGCGGTACTTTCAAGCGAAACTTCTTCGTTACAATTGGATCTCTGAGAGTAAATTTATATTCAGAACGCATGTTATCGCGCACTTGATTTACTGTAACCCACTTTCCACCGTCATCCATATATTGAATCTCAAAGAATTCTAATTGTCCCTCTTTTGCCTTAATGACAACTTGTTGGATCGTCTGAGGGATATTCCAGCTTAAGACTGCCTCGGTGAAATTATCTGATTCTTGTTGTGAAGCAATATCCCTTGCATCTTCACGTATAGTCGTGGTTTCTCCTTCGGTATATAAATTCTCATCATTTAACTTTGAATCGGTACTCGCAGCTGTGACTGCAACATTCTCACTCCGATTAAATGATGGGTTTGATGCAAGGATGCATCCTGACAGCCCAAGTATCCAACAAAAAATTATAGCAAATAATCCAAAACGCATGTATACCTCCTTATAATGTATATCGTAAAATATGCAATGTTTTGTATAGTTTCAAGGCAGTGTTTCCCCAACGGCTGCCTTGAAATTCCGCTATTCTGTTTCTAATAAATCATCAAGTTCTTTTTCACGTGTTTCAGCGGCACTACTTTCCCGCGTTTGCTCAACAGTTTTATAGCCGTAAAGCTCAATCTCTCGGATTTTAGCTTGCGCGCGACGGTTCTCACCATAAAAGAAACCTCTACCACCAGTACGTGCGCGCTGCCTTCGTTTCAAGTTTGCGTCATCCGATGTTGATAAAATCCTAACCCGAATTCGGTTAGTAGGAAATGGAACTAAAACAGGAATCTCAATCGGATTTGTTTTGACACTTTTAACATCTTTAATCAATTTCCAGTCTTGTTCGACGATGATACCGCCTTTATCAGCAAAGATATCAAATGTCTTGATGTTATCGGAATGGATCACAATTCTACGGATGACCTTTTTTTCAGGTAGCGTGATGATAACTTCAGAGGGTGGGTTTGAACCGAAAGTAGCCTCTACCGGAAAACTTGATTCTCCGATGGTATTCATATTGCCATCAATCATTTGAGGACTCGTTGCACTTGTGCCTTCAAGTAGCGCGTAGTTATCACTCCATTCTTGTTCGGAAAACAGGGCAGCACAACCTATCATAACAACAGAAAAGCAGATCAGCGAGAAAAAAATAGTAATTCTAAAAAGCATTTTGTAACTCCTTAAATACACGTTTATATAGTGTGTACAGTTTTTAGTGATTTTACCAAATTTGCTCTAAAATGAGTGTTCATAAAAATGGACTATTGCTTCGTCAACATATTATAGGTCGCGATTCGGAGATCGCTCCTACCCATGGACCAGTTTTGGTAGGAGGGAACTCCGGGGAATGCCCAAGAGGCATTCATACCGTTGATTTGGAATCCCGACTACTTTCAAGACTCATCAATTATTACTTGACGAAGCACTATGTTGTAATTACGATACAAATTTCCAAGTAGACCCTTCATGGGTGTCTTGGATTTCAATATTTAGTTGTTTAAGTCGGTCGCGAATCTTATCGGATGTATCCCAATCTTTTTGACTCCGAGCGTCTTGTCTTATCTCTAACAGAAGTTCAAGTAGTGGATTGAGGAATTCAGCTGTGCCAGCAGTATCTTGTTCGTCCATCGTATAGATTCCGAGTACTTGACACGTTTCACTTAAAACCTTGTAGGCTTGCGTGAAAGTTTGATCGGATACCCCATTAGATGTTCCAAGAGCCTTATTGATTTGACTGACAAGTGAGAAAATTGTTCCCATTCCTTGTGCCGTATTGAAATCATTATCCATAGCATCTGTAAATTGCGATTGCATGGTTTTTATTGCGGAAAGAAGGTCAGTGTCTGCATCGGAAACGTCGCGTGGTGTGGAACTATTTCCGTCAGTAACTTCTGGTGTTTCTTCTTCATATTTTTTCAACGTTTCTAAACAGTTTTTTAAACGTCTGAGCGCAGATTCGGATTTTTGTAAACTTTCTAAACTGTAATCAAGTGGATGTCGGTAATGGGCAGAAATGAGGAAATGACGGATTACCTCGGCGGGGTATTTGTCTAATGCGTCCCTCAAAAAGATGAAGTTTTGTTCAGATTTACCCATTCTCGTCCCATCTATTTTTAGAAAAGCGACATGAACCCAGTAACGGGCGAAAGGTTTACCTGTTGCCAATTCACTTTGCGCGATTTCGTTTTCGTGATGTGGAAACAGTAAGTCTTCACCACCAGCATGGATATCAATCGTTTCGCCGAGATGCTTCATTGCCATAGATGAACATTCAATGTGCCAGCCAGGTCTTCCTGGTCCCCAAGGGCTATCCCAATAGGGTTCACCAGGTTTCGCTGCCTTCCACATGTCAAAATCGCGTGGGTCTTCTTTGCGTTCATCGACTTCAACGCGCGCCCCTGCCAGCAAATCTTCAGGTTTTCGGCGTGACAATTTGCCGTATTCGTTAAAGGAATTAACGCGATAATAGACACTTCCATCAACGACATAAGCGGCACCTTTGTCAATGAGTGTTTGAATCAGGTCAATCATCTCAGGGATGTGTTCTGTTGCTTTGGGATGAACATCTGCAAGTTGGATGCCGAGTCGTTGCGTATCCTCAAAGTATGCTTCACCGTTTGTATGTGCAAGTTGGCTCGAGCTGGTTCCAAGTGTTTGCGCACGAGCGATGATTTTGTCATCAATATCTGTCAAATTTTGAACTAACTTGACAGTATACCCTTTATATGTGAGATACCGACGTATAATATCGGTGACGAGTGCCGTACGGGCATTACCGATATGGATATAGTCATAGACGGTAGGACCACAACTATACATTGAGACATGTCCTTCCTTCAACGGAGAAAACTCCTCAAGTTGTCGGCTAAGGGAATTATATATCTTTAATCCCATTCACTATCCCTTCGTTTTTGTTTATGCTTATAACACTACGGAATTAGGCTTTAGTGAGACATGCAATTGCTTGAGCAACAATTGCCTTTTCTTTCCCAATAATACCTAAACCTTCTGCGGTTGTGGCTTTGACACTAACCTGTGCTTCTGATATGTCCAATGTTTTTGCGAGTACACTACGCATTTCTGATATATAGGGTGCTAATTTCGGTTGTTGGGCAATTACTGTGCTGTCAACGTTTTCAATCGTGTAACCTTGCTCCTTAACCATTTTCGCGATAGCGCGTAAGAAAAATTGGCTGTCCATTCCAGCGTAACTTGGGTCAGTATCTGGAAAGTGCGTTCCAATATCGCCTAATGCTGCTGCGCCTAAAATGGCATCACAAATGGCGTGTGTCAACACGTCTGCATCTGAATGTCCTAACAATCCTAAATGATAAGGGATTTCTACGCCTCCCAAAATCAATTTTCTATTTTCAATAAGCCTATGGACATCGTAACCGGTCCCTACTCTCATTTTGTTAAGTTCTTTCAGGAAATCCTATAAGATATTATACCTTATATCTCATCATTTAGTAAAGTCTCAGCGATTCGCAAATCCTCTGGCGTTGTAAGTTTCACATTTTTGTAACTACCCATGACCAATTTGATAGGGGATCCCAGATTTTCAACCAATGCAGCATCATCCGGGGCATCAATTCTGTCGTGAATTGCTTTTTTGTGTGCCTCTACTATTAGTGATTTTCGAAAGACTTGTGGTGTCTGCACTTGCCATAACTGCTCCCGTTGAGGCGTATGATCAACAAATAGTTCTTCGTTTGCGACTTTAATAGTTTCCTTCACTGGCACAGCGGAAACAGCAGAACCCCATTCCGCTGCTGCTTCAAGACATTCGAAAATAATTTTGTCGTCTATAAACGGACGCACACCATCATGGACGACGACAAAATCAACATCATCTGAAAGCGCGCGGAGTCCGTTGAACACGGAAGCCTGCCGAGTTTCACCACCAGCGACCAATTCACGAACCTTCCGATAGCGAAAAGGTGTGAGTGCGTTTTCTCGGCACACCGTAAAATCAGATTGGTCTACAATCACAAATATCTCGTCAATAACGCTGTTCTGTTCAAAGCGGTCTATGGTATGCGATAAAATTGGTTTATCATCTAACATTAAATATGGCTTTTTAACCGACGATTCCATCCGTTTGCCTTGCCCAGCAGCAGGGATAAGAACAGATATTTTGCTGTTTATTTGTGACCATCTCATCGGAATCCTTTTTCTGATGGAGATTCATCCGCATTCCGTGCGAAAATCATCTGTCCGGTACTGGTTCGCAACATCTGTGTAACGACAACATCAAGCGTTTGCCCGATGTAGGATTTGCCATCTTCAACGATAACCATCGTTCCGTCATCAAGATAACCTACGCCTTGATTGGGTTCTTTACCAACTTTCTGCAGATGAACCTGAATAATTTCACCTGCGACTACGATTGGACGGATGGCATTTGCTAATTCGTTGATATTTAGTACCGTGACACCTTGTAATTCCGCCACTTTATTTAGATTTAAATCGTTGGTAATTATTTTGGCAAAATATTTACGGGCGAGGTGGACCAGTTTGGCATCTACCTCAGTCAAGTGCGTTACATCTTCTTCTATAATTTCGACAGCGATAGACGGACTATTTTGGAGTGAACGTAAAATATCAAAACCGCGCCGCCCTTTATTTCTACGGAGCAATTCGGTTGAATCCGCGATATTTTGTAGTTCATTTAAAACGAACCGGGGAATTAACAACGTTCCGTCAATAAATTGTGTCTCGCAGATTTCAAGGATACGTCCATCAATAATAACACTTGTATCTAAAATTTTAAATCCGTTAGAATCGTTTGTTGTAAATGGTGTTCCTGTTTGGATATAGCGATGCGAATTCAATAATCTCACGACAGGCAAACTTTCGGATATGTGGTAACCACACACCATGCCAACATAACTGAATCCGAGAGTAACAGCAATTTTTAGAGTGGAGTTTTGAACGATTGAGTCGGATTGATTGAGGAGTTGGAGCACCCCTTGAGAAATTAGCAAACCGAACGCAAGTCCAATAGCACTTGAAACAAACCTGCGTATATTAGGTACATGAAGGGATATTTCACCTGCAACGAGGATACATGCAATGGCAAACCCAATAAATGCGTCAGTAAGATTAGTATTTGGAAAATAGAAGGCGATAGCACTTGCGAATATAAAAAAAACACGAATACCCCAAATTTGCATAGTTCTTTCTCCGCGCCAAGTGTAAGCAATGAAATATGTTTGATTGATAGTTTGAACCATGTTGTAGATCAAAAGCCATTCAACATTGTCTTACGAAGACAATATCTACTGATTATATGTTTGTTAATTGACAGAAACTTTATTCTGTTTTTTAGTTGTTTGGGTTTCGCTATATCTATTGCATCGGAAAACGCTGTTTTTGTAAAACATGATAGAATTGATTTTACCATTAACTCAACTATGGATGCACTGAAATCCTTATGTTGAACTCGTGTTCCAATTACAGTAGTGCACTTAGACTGTCAAAGATATTTTTCACACCAATAAGTTCAATTTTTTCATTGATTTCTAAACCTTTCTGATGGTAAGCAGGAAAAATTGCTCGCGTGAATCCGAGTTTTGCGGCTTCTCGGATTCGCCTTTCAACATGAGGCACTGGTCGAATTTCGCCGCCCAATCCGACTTCACCAATTACAACCGTTCGCGGGTCAATTGAGATATTCCGATGGTTAGAAATTATCGCCATTAACACGCCAAGATCAATCCCTGGTTCATCAATCCGTAACCCGCCCGTAATGTTGACAAAGATGTCTGAGTCACCTATATCCATCCCGATACGTTTATTCAAAACAGCAGTGAGTAGCGCGACACGGTTTCGGTCAATTCCTGTTGCGGTGTTGCGTGGTGTTCCGTAGTGAGTTGAAACGACCAATGCTTGCACCTCCAATAACAGTGGTCGCGTGCCTTCCATACTTGACACGATAACGGAACCAGAAATTTCCTCCTTTCTGTCGCTCAAAAAGAGTTGGGACGGATTTTTGACATCTACAAGCCCTTTGTTCTGCATTTCAAAGATACCGAGTTCGTTTGTTGACCCAAACCGATTCTTAACTGCACGTAGGACGCGATATATGTGATGCCGTTCTCCTTCAAAATAGAGCACTGTGTCGACTATATGCTCTAAAACTCGGGGTCCTGCTAATGTGCCTTCCTTTGTTACATGTCCGATGAGAAACATCGGTATGTTCTGATTCTTTGCACAAATTAAAAGATGTGCAGCGCATTCACGGATCTGTGTAATACTGCCCGGAGCCGATTGAAAATCAGATAGATAGACAGCTTGAATAGAGTCAATTACAACCGCTTGCGGTTGCAGTTTTTCAATATGTCTTTGAATCTCTCCTAAGTTATTTTCGCACAATACATAGAGAGTTTCGGAATTCAGACCGAGTCGGGTTGAACGAATTTTTGTTTGACTCACCGATTCTTCACCAGTGACATAGAGCACACTGCCATATTTGCGGCTTAATGCATCGCTTGCTTGTAACAGAAGTGTGGATTTACCTATTCCTGGGTCTCCCCCGATTAAAATAACGGAACCCGGAACAATTCCACCACCAAGCACTCCATCAAATTCGGGCATTCCTGTGAGTTGCCGTTCTACATCCTCCACCGAAACGTCAGAAATTAACTCTGGTTGGCTTGTACGTTGGTTTATACTTCGGTGTAGTGGGGATGTGGTCACAAGTTCTGTCTCTTCAGCAAAACTATCCCACGCTTCACATCCAGGACATTTCCCAAGTGCTCTCGGCGTTGTATATCCGCATTCTTGGCAGACAAATTTGTGTTTTGTTCGTGCCATAACAACCCGCTCGCTTTTTGATAACTATTAGACATTATAACGTTTTAATAGTGAGTGGTTATTGGTCTAATAAAATCTAAAGTTCGTAGGTCGGGTAGAGCAAAGCGAAACCCGACAATATCAAGGTCTCAAGACAAACCTTAAAGGTTTCACAAGGAAATCGCAGTAACAACTCAAGCAAGTTTTGAAAACAGTGTTTTAGACCGAACATGTCGGGTTTCGCAAGCTCTACCCGACCTACAACTTATTCCCTACAAAGACCCGTTTGCTTCTAAATCTCTTATGCCGAAGCCGATACCTGACTGCCAAAAACTACTTTACCAGTCGTTTGTGATCCACTTAAGCCCCGTTGTCCAACGCCTTTCGTCCCTCCACCAATTTTCAACACCGAAGAGAACATGTCCACCACGGAAGAAGCGGAAACTCATTTCCGCATTCAGTTCGGGTTTGTCACTCGTTATTCTAATGCCTTCCATGCCGATGCCTAACCGGCGTGATAACAACCATAGGTCAAATCCAGCACCAAGATTAGAACGCATGAAACCGAATTTACCTCGGAGGTAGTCTGTAAAATTATAGGCGTACTGAAAATCAACGCCAATTATCTCCTCCCGAATGCTGAGTCCAAAGTGGTACATATTTTTTGAAGGCGGTGACGGTATAAGTGAAAAACCAAATTCGGTATGTAGATTTTCCTCACGACTTAGATATTGGAGTTCAGTATCCCATGAATATTTAGGAAGTTTAAAACCTTTTAATTGTTTGTCGGTCTGCTGATAAAGACCCTTCAATCCTGTTAGTACTTCATTCAGATTATTGAAAGATTCCTGTGCGCCTTTAATAGGTTCTGGGTTGTTCAGAAGTTGTGCGACAGTGCCATCTCCATATTGAATGGTATTTAATAGTTCACTGATATTTTTCTCCAATGTGGTGAATGCGGCTGTTACGTTCTGAAGGTTTTCAATAATTGGCGCAACATCTGTGCTACCCTTTTCAATGAACGTGCTTCCTTGTGCAATGAGGTCAGATATTTCGGTTTTCAAAGAACTTGAATCTTGACGGAATTGTGTTGCTAACCGTCGAAAATCGGATGTGCTTCGCTGCAAATCCGTTATCATAGAATTTACTTTTGGCGAGTTTTGATCAATCATTCTCAATATGGAACGGCTCACATCACTAATTTGACTGCTGAGTATTAAAGAATCATTACCTAGTTGGTTTAACAACTTGTCCACTTGCGAAAGCGTTGATTCAAAGCGCACGTCGTATTTTGAAGTCAGGTTCTGCAAAGTCTCGACTGTTGTATCTATATGTTCACTGAATTTTGTAAGGGTCTTACTTGTTAATTCGACTAATTTCCGTGTTTCTTTAATACCTTCTTGAATTTCTTCTTGACTCGCTTGTAAGACCTCGTTTGCTGCAGTCGTCAACTCAATGGCTTTACTCAATCCTGAACTGGTTTGTTCAAGTAATTCCAACGGATTTACAGGGTCAATTCCGATAATTGGGAGATCGGATGGTTGAAGGAATGGATTTCCAACCTCTCCATTATTGAGTGTGATGTATGTTTCACCGACAAAACCGCTCATTGAAATACCTGCATCACAACCTTTCCTTAGCCACTGAAATGCGTTTTTGACACGGGCTCGGATTTCAACAGTACTCGTCTCCGGTTTGAGTTCAATGCTTGTTACTTTACCAATAGAAACACCGGATAGAAGGACACCGGAACCGACATAAAGTCCATTGACAGCCCGGAATTCAAAATATATATCATCTCCGCGTGTTGCCCAGGGCCAGTTTCCCGCATTGGTAAGGAGGATTGCAAGGAGAACAATGGCGACAACAACCATCAGTCCCACTTTCACAGATGGGGTCCAAAACTTCATTGAGGTTTCCTTCCTGTAAACTTCTTCAAAGTTGGGTTGTCAATGTTAAGAATCTGGTCTGGTGCACCAAAAAGGATAAACTGCTGTAAAACCGGGTTATCTTCGTTAATCATAGCTTCTGGTGTTCCATAAGCAAGTTGTTTTCCTTCGTGGAGCATTACCATAAGTGTTCCGACACTGAATGCACTGTGCATATCATGTGTAACGACGACAGAAGTGACTTCCAATTGCTGATTTAGGTCGCGAATCAGTTCGTTAATTTCGGTGCAGGTAACTGGGTCAAGCCCAGTTGTGGGTTCATCGTATAAGATGATTTCTGGGTTGAAAGCAAGCGCCCGTGCGAGTCCTACCCGTTTTCGCATGCCGCCGCTCAGTTGTGCTGGTCTTAACTCCTGAACACCGTGTAAATCGACTAATTTAAGTTTCTCATCTACAATCTTACGCATCTCTTGCTGGCTTAAATCTGTATGTTGGTCAAGCATAAAAGCGATATTCTCTGCTACGGTCATTGAATCAAATAACGCTGCAGACTGAAAAAGCATCCCGATTTTTCGGCGAATCTGGTTCAGTGGTTTCTTTTTAAGTTTGGTGATTTCTGTCCCGTTAATCCAAACCTCACCTGTATCTACGGAGAGAAGTCCAGCAATAATTTTGAGTAGAACGCTTTTCCCACAACCGCTTCGTCCCATAATTACAAGGGTTTCCCCGCGTGGAATTTCAAGGTCTAATCCGTTTATTACTTTTTTCGTATCAAACGCTTTTCTGACGTTTTTGATTGAAATCATAAGAATAGTGAATTGTTTATCGTAATTTGTAGTTTACAAGGTCGCGATTCAAAGATCAGTATTTGTCGTTAAATCAATCCCAAGATATTAAACAGGATATGGTTTAGAACAAAGTCTAATACAAGGATAGTTATCAAAGAGATAACGGCTGAACCAGTTGTTGCAGTTCCAACACCTTCTGCACCACCTGCTGTAGAAATGCTAAACCCTTTATAGCATCCGACTGCAGCTATAGCCATTCCAAAAGAAGTTGCTTTGATTAAACTAATTAGTACACTTCCAACATACAGATTCTTTTGAACTTCTAACACATAGAAATATCCGTTGAAACCAAACAAAGAGACTACCGCAACATAACCTCCGAAGATACCAGCAAACGTAGAAAAAATTGTGAGGGTGGGGAGCATAATTGAACAGGCGAGAAAACGGGGGACGACCAGATATTTAACCGGGTTTGTTCCCATCACCTCCAGCGCGTCAATTTGCTCGGTAACCTTCATTGTTGAAAGCTCGGCTGTAATAGACGCACCTATGCGTCCTGAAAGCACAAAGGCTGTAATCATGGGACCCAGTTCTTTAACGACAGAAACACTGACGAATTGAGCAACCGAACCTTCAACCGCGTACGGCTTCAATTGCACGTAGCCTTGAACACCCAATACCATTCCAGTGAAAAACCCAGAGACTAAAACAACCGACAACGAGTTGAAGCCAATAAACAGCAGTTGCTTCATTAATAGGTCAAATTGCCACGGTGGTCTAAAAATTTGGAAAATGGTTTCGGCGAGTAGACGACATGCCTCTCCTATTTCTGAAAGGGTGCTGTGTAGCCGATTTTTTATTAAGAACGCCAACCCATTCGAAGATGCTGACTCAGAAGGAGGATTGCGCATAGAAATATTCCAGATACAGAGTTCTCTTGTCAACTCGGATTTTCGAAACGCATCTGCGTCTTGCAATAATGCAGAACGATATTTCCAGTCGGTCCGTTGCGCTGCTTTTTAATTAACAAAGTCGCCTCAACCCTATCGTCCGTATAATCATCTTGATCGTCATAGTAATCATCTCGGTGTATAAAAGCGACTAAATCAGCATCTTGCTCTATAGCACCGGATTCCCGCAAATCAGAAAGTTGTGGCAGTTTGCCGGGACGGCGTTCAACTTCTCTACTCAGCTGCGCGCAAGCGAGGACGGGAATGTTCAATTCCCATGCAAGAATTTTTAAAGCCCGTGATATATCAGAGATTTCTTGCTCACGTGCATGGTAGCGTCCTGTACCTCGCAGTAGCTGCAGATAATCAACGATAATTAAAGCGAGGTCTTCGTGTTCACCTTTCAAACGTCTCGCTTCTGCACGAAGTCCTTGCACAGTCATGCCTCGGTTATCATTGATTAGCATAGGTGCTTCGCTGAGACGGCCGATGCTTTGTCCCAAAGGTGCCCAGTATTCTTCACTGAATTTGCCTAAGCGTAAATGTTGATAGTCAATTTTCGCCTCAGCAGAGAGCATACGCAGGGCGATATCTTGTGCAGGCTGCTCAAAATTAAAGATCGCGACTGGACGTTTTTGCTCAATCGCAATGTTTTGTGCCATATTCAGTACCAGGGTAGTTTTTCCCATCCCTGGTCGTGCTGCAATGATAAGGAAATTTCCAGGTTGCAAACCGGAGGTCAGGTTGTCAAAATCTATGAATCCTGTAGGAATACCTAAAAACCGATCTTTTTTGTGATAGAGTTTTTCAATTATCTCAATGCCCTGTTTGAGCAATGATCGAATATGTTCAAACCCGCGTTTGCTACCGGTTTGCCCGATTTCAAATACAGACTCCTGCGATTGATCGAGGACTTCGCTTATTTCTATGCTTTCATCTTGAGCAAGTTCACGAATTTGCGTAGCTGTTTGAATTAAACGGCGGCGTGTTGCCTTCTCTAATAAGATTTCGGCATAGAACTCCGTGCTTTCAGTTTCAACAATCGGGGCTTGCAGTTCATAAAGATAGTCTGATCCACCAACGCGGTTTAACTGCTCTGTCCGATTCAACTCATTCGCAACAAGAATCGGGTCCACGTTGTTATCACGATTGTAAACAGTAAGAATCGCTATATAAATAAGTTGATGGTCAGTCGTAAAGAACGCATCTGAGGTAGGCCCGAGTAACGTCTCTACCCGTGGAATAACGGACTTTTCGGTCATCATTGCGCCAAGTACCGCTCGTTCTGCCTCTTTATCCATGAGGGAGTCAACTGTTTGCATCGGTATTCCTCCCGTAGAGACAATCGTATATTGCCTCTATCCTTATTGGAAAGTATTCCTATTCGTCTCTTTCAACAACCACACGTATTTCTGCTGTTACATCTGCGTGTAGTCTTACAGAGACAGTAAATGCTCCGAGTTCGCGTATCGGTTCAGCGAGTTCTATGACGCGCCGGTCTAATTCAACGTTTGCTGATGCTCGCAATGATTCTACAATATCTGCGGTGGTTACAGAACCGAATAGACGGTCGTTTTCGCCTGCCCGTCTGGTAAGATGACATGTGACATCCGCAATTTGCGCCGCAATTTCCTGAGCGTGTTCTCTATCCTTAGACTCTTGCTGTTCAATCACCCGTATCTGATGTTCAAGATGTCGTCTATTTCGCTCTGTTGCATGCACTGCTAACTGTTTTGGGAACAGATAGTTTCGGGCATAACCATCTGCGACTTTTAGCACATCTCCCGGTGCTCCGAGTCCATCAATCCTTCTTTTAAGTATGACTTCCATATCTTTCATCCTTGCAGCCTGAAATCAGTGAGAAAATTCACGAGATATCCCGTATAGAAACAAGGGAATGCCATGTGTTCATTCTACATCAGATTCCATGCTACAGTGTAATTATATCTCCATGTTTACCGCGTAAAAGGCAATAAAGCCATATTGCGCGCCCGTTTAACCGCACGGGTTACCATACGCTGCTGTTTTGCCGAAAGTCCAGAGACTCGGCGGCTTACAATCTTTCCCCGCTCGTTTATAAACTTTCTTAACGTATCTACATCTTTATAGTCTACGGATTCCAGCTTACTAAAACGGGATCTCCGACGATATGCCATATTAATTTACTCCTCTTAACCTGTACATCGTTGTTCTAACACTTACTTATAGTCCTGGTACCAACAGATGCGAAAAGGTAATTATGCCGTATCACGCTACAATCTATAATTGAAATTATAATGAATTAATCGGAAGTGTCTGATAGCTCCAAGACCAAGATATAGGCTAAAAGCCAGTGAGACTGTAGGTCGGGTAGAGCTTGCGAAACCCGACATCTTGGAACTGCAACACGATTTTCAAAACTTGCTTAGGCTTGTTCCTTAGATTTCCTTGTGAAACCGACCAAGTGCCATACGCGCACTTGGTGTTGATTTGGTCAAGTTTTCCTTGAAACCTTGATATTGTCGGGTTTCGCTGCGCTCTACCCGACCTACGAACTTTAGATTTTATTAGGCTATTAACCACTCATAATTAAAACGTTATAATGTCTAATGAAAACGAAATATTGTCGTGTGGTATAAAAGTGAAATTTAGCGTGTATAGCTTAAATTGGTCTGTTAACTAACTTTAGAATGGGATGTCATCCTCAGTAGATGATGTGTCACTTTCACCTGCTGATGGCGCGGGCATCTGATCAGAAGGACCCGACGTTGAACCACCTGCAGGTGTCGCATCCGCATAGCCCCCACCTGCCCCATCTTCATCTCGTCTACCACCGATAAATTGCAACCTGAAAAGTCGAACTTTTAGTTTGTTACGCTTTGTTCCATCTTCGGTTTCCCAAGATTCAAATCTGAGGGATCCTTCAATAAAAATAGGACTGCCTTTACTCAGATACTCGTTCACAAGTTCGGCTTGTCTGTCCCAAGCTTCTACATCAACAAAGCAGACATTTTCTCTCTGTTCGCCTGTTTGTCGGTCTGTGTATTTTTCACTCACGGCGATTCCAAAATTCGCAACGGCGGTTCCACTTGGCAGGTACTTCACTTCGGGATCACGGGTGAGGTTGCCCATCAGGATAACCTTATTATAACTTGCCATGATTATGCTCCTTTCTTTCAGTTCGTGTTACAGGATAAAATATCTTGTACGCAATTTGGGATGATATGATTTAAACAGATTCTTCAGTATCTTCTGCTGGTTCTTCAGTTTCTGCATGTGATTCTGCTGAATCTTCTTCAGCTTCAGGTTTGTCTTCAGCAGTGTCAGCATCCGATGTTTCGGGTGCTACCGCCTCTGTTTGTGCTAATTTCAGTTTTTCAACGTCGTCTTCATAGAGCACAATCATGTGTCGTAAAATTGCTTCAATAACACGGAGTGATTGGTTCAACTGCGCAACAAAACTGGGTTCGCTCTCAAAAACATAAACTACGTAATAGCCTTCGCTGCGCTTCCGTATCGGATAGGCGAGTCGTCTTTTTCCCCAAACATCTGTGTGGATGATATTTCCACCATTTTCAATAATACCCTTGACGTTTTCGGTGAGTGCTTCCGCTTCGTTCTCCTCGTGGTCAGGGGTAATGATAAGCATAAGTTCGTACGCTTTCAATGTATATCCTCTCTTTGGACTCACGGCTCCACCGCGTAAATCAGGGAGCAGAGATTTAGTATATTATTTTATCTGTCGGATAGAATTTTGCTAAAATATTTCAAGTGACATAATTATAACACATTCTTATCTGTATATCAACTTTAAATCATGTTTTCGCTTAATTATTGCAGAGGCAAAACCATTAAGTAATTGTAAACTATACTTTAACATATTTGGTATTTTATGTCAAACGTTTTGATTGCTATTTTCACGCAAGCATGATACAATTTGTGCTATTGACAATCGGGTTTTGTTAGGGGTACTTAACACAAAGGAGGAAGAATATGGCAGTTGCCAAGATTCGCGAACGTGGACAGATAACTATTCCTAAACAGATCCGAGATAGTTTAGGGCTCAAGGAGGGCGATGTCGTAGATGCACGGATTAAGGGTAATTGTGTAGTAATCATGCCTAAAAAATCAACGACACCCGAAACTGGACGACACTTTTGCAAGTAATGAAAAGTGTCCACGAACAAAATAGAGGAATCAGCGAAGAAGAAGTCTATTGAGATGTTGAACGTGCAGTTGCTGAGTTTCGGCAGGAAGAATGTGGCAAACAGATCATTACCAGAACATTTTGCAAATTTTGAGTTATGAGAAGGAACATTAAATAGAGATAAATTTTTGCCGAGACATAACAAATTCAGTAAAAAATAAAAATAAACCGAGGTCAAAAATGCCAACAATTTTGGAGCGGTATCAAAAAACTTTCGCAAAAGACAAAGAATTGGCACAGGCAGCAAATCAACTCTTTCCTGACGGTGTAACACATGATAGCCGTTATATGTCGCCATTTCCGATTTACATTACCCGTGCGGATGGTGCGAAAAAATGGGGACTGGAAGACAGGACGTTTATAGACTATTGGGCAGGACATGGGGCACTACTGCTTGGTCATAATCCACCTGAAGTTGTGGAAGCGGTGACAGCACAGATGCATCGTGGCACACATTACGGTGCCTGCCATCCACTTGAATTGGAATGGGGCAATCTCGTAATCCAACTGATACCATCGGCGGAACGTGTCAGATTTGTCAGTTCTGGTACTGAGGCGACATTGATGGCGATTCGTCTGGCGCGTACCTACACACGAAAAAATAAAGTGTTGAAGTTTGCCGGACATTTTCACGGTTGGCACGATAGCCTTATCTTTGGTGCATATCCGCCCTTTGATATGTCTGTTCCGGGCATTCCACAAGAGGTGCGCGATACAACTCTTCTCTGCCCGCCGAACGATATCGATGTTGTTGAAAAGCACTTGAAATCAGACAAAGACATTGCATGTATTATCCTTGAACCGACAGGGGCATCTTTCGGTATAGTGCCAACCGACGGTGTGTTTTTACAGCAACTTCGTGAACTTACGCAGAAGCACGGTGTCCTTCTCATTTTCGACGAGGTGATTACAGGATTTCGGGTAGCACCTGGTGGTGCACAGGCGCACTACAATGTCACACCCGACCTAACCACACTCGCAAAGATTTTGGCAGGTGGACTTCCCGGTGGAGCACTTGCAGGAAAAAAAGAGATTCTTGAGTTAATTTCAATGCAGGCAGAAGAAGATGGACTGAAAATGCCACATCCCGGCACATTTAATGCGAATCCGATTTCTGCATCCGCAGGAATTGCGATGCTTAACATTGTCAAGACTGGTAAACCGCACGAACAAGCGAATCGCATCGCACAACAACTCCGCAATGAACTCAATAAAGTTATTGATAGATATGGATTAGACTGGGTGATTTACGGAGAATTTTCTGGTATCAGGATGCTCATCGGACACGGTGAGAAGGATATACGCGCAGCTGATTTTGACCCTTACACTTGGGATTATCGGAAACTCAAAGGTGGTAACGATGAAGAATTGCTTACACATCTCCGATGCGGTTTGTTGCTCAACGGTGTTGATCTCGCTACCAACGGTGGTATGACAACCGCTGCACATACAGAAGCGGACATCACAAAAACAGTCCATGCTTTTGAGCAGACGATTGAGTGGATGAAGACGGATGGGTTAATCCTGAAGTCAAATAGGTAACCGACGGTGTATGGATTACTACATCAGCCTATACGGAGACGATTCAAACTCAGGTATCTCTCAAAAACATCCGTGGCAAAGTATTGATAGGGTGAATGCAACTCGAATACAACCGGGCGATTCGGTGTGGTTTCACGCTGATCAGACCTTTAATGGAAACCTAACACTTTTTGGTGCAAATACAGATGCTTTGGACGAACCGATAACATTTGGTTCTTATGGGAGCGGTAGAGCAACAATTGATGCTGGCACTGGTGCTGGTTTTTTCGCTAAAAACCGTGGCGGTGTTCGGATAGTTGATCTCAACTTCGTTGGCGCGGGTGCAGAGCAAAATACAAGTTCTGGAATTTGGTTCGTAAACACCCTATCGAAACATAAAAGACTGAAACACATCCACATTGACAGGGTTGATGTCCGGGGTTTTAAGCATGCGGGAATTAGCATTGCATCGCAGCCGATTGATGGAGGATGGAGTGGTTTCGGTGATGTAAAAATAACGCACGCCAACGTTCATAACAACGGAGATGCGGGGATAAGTTGCCTCGGCACTTGGAAACCTGAAGAAGAAGGCTATTCTCACACAAATATTTATGTTGGAAAGTGTCGTGTCTATAAAAATTTAGGCATTTCAAGAAAGGGGAGTCATTCGGGAAATGGTATTGTCCTCGCGCAGGTAGATGGTGCTACGATTGAATATTGTGAGGCGTTCGAAAACGGAAAGTTGAACGATTATGAAGGTGGCGGTCCTGTCGGTATCTGGACGTGGGACTCAAATCGTGTTATCATTCAGTTCAACGAATCGCATCACAACCGAACGGGAAGCAGTAAAGATGGCGGCGGATTTGATCTGGATGGAGGTGTGCGAAATTCAATTGTGCAGTATAACTACTCACACGATAACGATGGGGCAGGGTATCTGTTAGCGCAATTTGAAGGTGCAAAGGCATTCCATAATAACGTTATACGCAATAATCTCAGTGAAAATGATGGGCGAAAAAATAGTTATGGTGGTATTCACTTTTGGTCTACCGGTGCGAATGGCGGCATCAGAAACACGACTATCTATCAAAATACAATCTCAACGTCCAAATCCGATGTCGGAAATCCCGCTGCAATTGACTGTATGAGTGAGGGAGTACACAATATCCGTTTCTACAATAACACTTTTAAAACCGATGGCAAAGCAGTGCTAATTCGTGGAGAAGATAATCCAGAAGTAATTTTTGAAGGTAACATTTGCTTGACTGCTTAACTTGAATGAGAGGGATTTGACAGGAGGGAGAGAAAGAATGAGGCGTTTTGGAACTCAAGGGCGTGTGTATCCTGATCGACACTATGTTGTGCCACGCACCGAAGAAATTGCTGATTTCATTGCTCGTGTGAAAGAAGGTCGCTATACCGTTCTCTTTGCCCCGCGACAGACAGGCAAGACGACCTTCTTCCGAATGGCACTTGATGCTCTTACCACAGAAGATCCAACCTATTTCCCTATTCAGCTGGATTTCCAAGTGATGCGGAATGGTTCACCCCCTATTTTTTATGAGAGACTCACACAATTGATTCGGTGGCAAATTGAGTACGAATTACAAAAAAGAGGTAAGAAACCAACCGAGGGTTTAACGCAGTTTTTGAATGATACACAGTTAAGCAACCATTTTTCTATGTTAGAGTTCTTCAAACAATTAGCGAATTTACTCAACAATCGGAACGTTGTGCTGCTTATTGATGAGTTTGATGGTATTCCTCAAGATGTTGTAAGTGATTTCTTATATGCCCTCCGAACTATCTATCTCTCTGATGTACTTCAATGTCCACACAGTGTTGGAATAGTCGGTGTTAAGAGTATAAGTCAACTCAACTATGACCGATCTGTTTCTCCGTTCAATATCCAGGATGAATTCCGGCTGCCGAACTTTACTTTACAACAAGTACAAGAACTACTTTCGCAATATACAGATGAGGCAGGTCAAGAATTCGCACCAGAAGTGATTGTGTCTATTCATAAGCAAACCGCGGGGCAACCTGTACTTGTGAACCGTTTCGCACAGATTCTCACTGAGGAGATGGATATTCCCAAAACCGAAACCATTACCCCTATACACTTCTCAGAGGCACACATGCAGCTTCTTCGTGGACGAAATACGAATATACAGCATCTAACAACAAATGTCCGCAGAGACCCGCGCTTTGAAAGTATGTTGATGAAAATCATGGCGCGTGAGGAAGGCGTGGATTTCAACCTTGATGACGACATCATCAGTGAACTTGCTACCTACGGTGTTATCAAAGAAGCAGCTGACGGAAGGTGTGAGATAGTTAATCCAATTTATCTCTACCGTATTATGAGGACCTTCAAACCGACATTCAATGGGTTGGAGAATGAGTATCTGTCCGAAGAGAAGGATGAATGTTTCTTGGATTACCTTACACCTAAGGGGCAAATTGATATGGTCTCCTTACTTGATAACTTTCGAGACTTTATTGCTCGTGCTGGTTTCCGCATCTTGCAAGTACCGGATAAACCGCAGGAATATGTTGGACAGCATCTCCTTTATGCCTACCTTGAACAGTTTATCCGCAGCGTAGGTGGGAATATGTACCTTGAAGTGCAAACAGGTCGTGGCAGAATGGATATGCTTCTCATCCACAACCAGCGAAAATACATTGTTGAAACTAAGATTTGGGAAGGAAGTAACCGTTATGCAGCGGGCAAAAAACAACTTGCAGCGTATATGGAATTGGAAGGAACTACAGAGGGTTATTATGTCGTATTTGATCATCGCGAGAATCCAGAACCGAAAGTTGAGACAGAAACAGTTGACGGTATGACAATTCGCAGTTACGTTATTCCTGTGATACAAGCACGTCCTTCATCAGTTTAGACAGAATACTAAAGTAACAAGGAGCACTGAGCCTTAAGAAAACTAAACGAAATATGAAAGGAACAGACGAAATATGAAAACAATTACCTATCGTGATGCCCTGAAAGAGGCACTGATAGAGGAAATGGAACGCGACGAGGCAGTCTTTCTCATGGGGGAAGATATTGCTGAGTATGGCGGCGCATATAAGGTCACGGATGGTCTTTTTAAGCAATTTGGAAAGGATCGTATCCGAAACACACCGATTTCTGAAGCGGCTATCATCGGCACAGCACTCGGTGCCGCTGTAACAGGCATGCGTCCTGTAGCAGAGTTGATGTATATTGACTTTACTGCTGTTGGAATGGATCAGATTGTGAACCAAGTTGCTAAAATTCGCTATATGGTCGGTGGACAATTGGATGTGCCACTTGTTATCCGTACGCAAGGTGGTGCAGGTCGTTCCTCTGCTGCACAGCACGCACAAAGCCTTGAGGCGTGGTTCGTACATATTCCAGGTCTGCTTGTCGTGATGCCCGCTACCCCTTACGATGCGAAAGGTTTGCTAAAAACCGCTATCCGAAACGACAACCCAATTATGTTTATTGAACACAAACTGCTCTATACTGAAGAGGGTGAAATTCCCGATGAGGAGTACACTATTCCATTGGGTGAAGCGGATGTAAAACGTGAAGGTGAAGATATAACAATTTTAGCGACATCGCGTATGGTATTGAAAGCACTTGATGCTGCAGATGAACTGAGTGAAGAAGGCATCTCAGCGGAGGTTGTTGATCCAAGAACATTGATGCCGCTTGACAAAGAGACCATTTTTGAGTCTGTAAAGAAAACAAATCGCCTATTAATTGCGCATGAAGCAGTTGGCAGAGCAGGGTTCGGTGCTGAGATCGCTGCGCTCGTTGTTCGCGAAGCGTTTGATTATCTTGATGCGCCAATTGAACGCGTCGCTGCAGTGCCAGTACCTGTTCCTTTTGCCCCTGTGATGGAAAACTTTGTTATTCCAGATACAGAACAAATAGTTGACGCTGCGCGTAAATTGGTCAGATACGAAATTTGAAACACCGTTAGCTGTGGTAGATGCGGTTTCCTAACCGCATCATAGAATTAATTTAAAAAACCTCGTAGGTCGGGTAGAACGGCACTGAGAAAGCGGGAACTGATAGCCAAACATGTCCCAAATTACATACCTACATATTCCAGTTAGGTAGCAGTGAAACCCGACAACAAACTGATAAAGAAGGAGAAATAACATGGAACTTTCCGATTACCTACATCTTATTACCCCAAAACGAATTCTATTTGTGATTATTGGTGTAGCAGTTTTGGTGAGTTTAGCAACAAGTTTTTATACTGTTGAAGCAGACGAGATCGCTGTAGTCCTGATGTTCGGTAAATCTGTTCGACAAACCGAACCCGGACTCCATTTCAAGCTGCCTTTTGGCATTGAGAAAGCCGTGAAGGTACAGGTGCGAAAGGTCTTCAAGGAAGAATTCGGGTTTAGAACACTTAAAGCGGGTGTCCGTACCCAGTATGACCCCGGTGATTTTGGAGATGAATCTCTGTTGCTCACAGGAGACCTTAATATTGCTGATGTTGAATGGGTAGTCCAGTACAAAATAAATGACCCCGAAAAATATCTATTTTCCGTTAGGAATCCGCGGTATGCTTTGCGAGACCTATCAGAATCAGTGATGAGTCGAGTGATTGGAGACCGCACTGTTACCGAAGTGTTAACTGTTGGACGTATAGAAATTGCTGCGGAAGTTGAACAACATCTGCAGACACTTCTTGATCTGTATGAAACAGGGTTAGACGTAGCAACCGTGACACTGCAGGACGTTAATCCACCCGAAAAGGTGAAGTCTGCATTTAACGCGGTTAATGAAGCAAAACAGGAAAAAGACCGTCTCATCAATGAAGCGTGGCGTGATTACAACCAATCTGTTCCGAAATCCAAAGGATTGGCACAACAACAGATTTCAGAAGCAGAAGGTTACGCGCTGAAGCGAGTCAACCAAGCACAAGGGGATGCAGATAAATTCAATGCGATACGCGCTGAATATCAAAAAGCGAAAGAGGTGACACGTCAACGACTTTATCTGGAAACGATGCAGGACGTTTTGCCTCAAGTTAAGGAGATTTATGTCATTGACGAAAAAGCCAACACACCAATTCCGATTCTGCAGCTGAAAGAGTAATTTACAACAAAAGGAGTTTTCTGATGAAGTTCAAGATACTGATACCATTGATTATCGTTGTCATTCTGGTAGTTATATTTGCCTCAGGTGCATTTTACATTGTAAAAGAAGGTGAACAGGTTGTCATTACTGAATTCGGTCGCCCTGTTGGCGATCCCATTGTCAATGCAGGACTAAAAATAAAGACACCATTCATTCAGCAGGTACACCGCTTTGATAAGCGCATCCTTGAATGGGATGGATCTCCAAATCAGATTCCGACAAAGGACAAGAAATTTATCTGGCTTGATACTACAGCACGTTGGCGGATTAAAGATGCACTCCAATTCTATGAGGCACTCGGAACAGAGGTGCTGGCACAATCACGACTGGACGATATAATTGATTCTGCGGCGCGTGATTTAGTGACTGCACAGTTGTTAATCGAAGTTGTTAGAAATTCAAACCAAGTGTTAGAGCAGGATACTCAAATCCTTGAAGATGATGAAGGTCAATCTGGCGAGCCGTTAGAAGAGATCCAGATTGGTAGAGAGAAGATTACACAGATGATTCGTGAAAAAGCACAAGAAGCTGTTCCGCAGTTTGGTATTGAACTCGTTGATGTGCAAGTTAAACGGATTAACTATGTAGAAGAAGTGCGACAGAAAGTTTTTGACCGCATGATTTCGGAACGGCAGCGTATCTCCGAAAAATACAAATCTGAAGGTGAAGGCGAAGCGGCGAATATCATGGGGCAGAAACAGAAAGAGTTAGAACGTATCCAATCAGAGGCATACAAGCAAGCGGAACAGATTAAAGGGGATGCTGATGCCCAAGCCATCCAGATTTATGCTAATGCACACGGCAAAGACCCAGAATTTTACGCTTTCCTCCAGACTTTAGAGACCTATCGTAAGACAAATACCGCAAGCACGAAGCTTATTTTGACAACTGATAGTGAACTCTATAAATATCTCAAGGATAGTCAGGCACTTAAGCGTTGATTGTTGCTGGCGGATTTTTATTAAGGGTGTTTGCTGATAACGCAGGTTAAATATCAAAACCTAAATTGTGAATATTTGACTTGAGATTTAGTCCTTTTTGTAGTATAGTAATATGTGAGTGAACTCTAAGATTCACCGTTTGGTTGCAACCTTTAAAAGTGAACACCTAAATAAATGGCAAAAGAAGATAGTGGAAACGCAAGAGAAATCATAAACGAGTGGATGCAAATCGCAATATGGGTTGTAGCAATAATGATTCTCCCATATTGGCTATGGGTAGACCAAAAGCAATCATTACGATCCACCTTGCTCAATGTGAGTGCTTTACTTCCACTGTTTTTATTGATCGCAACATTATTAATTGAAATAGGAGGTTTTACAGTGCGAGGGTTTATTTTAGCTAAAGAGGCATTGAGAGAAAGAAAAGAGAAAATCCGTAATGAAAAAATAGCTGCGGCTATGTCCCCAATTGCATGGCGTGTCGCAACGCGCTTTATGGATGAGTATGAAACTGAGCTTGGAGACAAATCAGATTCCGATCTGTTAGAAATGGTAAAGGCGTTTGGTGCTGATAAAGCACTTGATATCGCAGCGGAAGAAGCTCGCAAAGATATATTGGACTTTGTCAACAGTATTGACCATGAAAGACGTGCTAACCGAATAGCCGTTAAAATTTCTGACCTGATGGTAAATGATGATTTTGCAAATTATGTTATATCTTTGGTAAAAGAAAACCAAGATATGCATATTGAGTGAAAACTTTGAGAGTCGCATCCTGCGCGGCGATGTCAAATCCGCGCACTAACAAAGAAGAATAAAAATGATAGATTATACGTTTTTATGTAAAGGAATATGTCTTAACGAAACTGTTGCTAAGAAAATAATCTGTGAAATCTTTGCTGGGGAAGAGGTTCCTACTTGGATAGGAGATATTGCAAGCCAAACTTACGAGTTTCATGAAGAACATGGGGGAATATTGCCTCCAGACGATGGGGGCAAGCGCGAGATCATTATTATGTGGGCATTGAATCAATTAAGAAGAGACGGTATTGCAAAAAAGTTTAGCGGAACAAGATTTGAGAGGGGTGGCAGATGGAGGATTTCTACCGTTACTATCAATTCATAGTATATCTTTTATTTCAGGGTGTAAAATACGGTATTCCTTTTGAAGCTCTGTGGTACATAGTAAGAGGTGAGGGATATCTAACAGATCTTTGTCAAATGTTGTTTCTTCCGAGTATATGTACTTATCTTATGACGCAACGGGGTTGGATTAAAGGGTGTTGCCTTTTTATATTATTTTTGGGATTATTTCTAAATGCTGAAAGGTTGCTTATTGTCTTGGTCGCGACGGGTATTTGGTTCTTATTCGTTTATTGTGGAATACGTGCATTCAGCATTATGTCAGCAAGGTTCATGAAACATAATGAATAAACTATACTTTGGCGAAAACTACAATCATGCATCGAGATGAAAAGAGTTTGTAATGATCATCAAATGGAAGCGGAAACGATGGCGAAAACGCGTTTTTCGAGAAGTTACTGGAACTGCACGGACTTGTCTTTCAAATTATTATTTAGCGCAGGAAGAATTTCCAAATGCTTCAAAAGAAGAATTATATAAATTGGTACTATATTTACACCCGTACTCTTTTTTCACAAAAGATAGAATCAACTTCTTCTTGGAAGAAGCAAAAATATTATGTCATCATAGAGAAGCATTAGGCAATGTTTTGAATGAAGTAAGATATAAAGTGGCATTAAATTTAGAGAAGCAAAATCCTGTTGGATATCATGTAGCCGAAAGAGTATTCGGCCATCTTTCTTCTGAAAACTCATTACGACTTCTGGATGTTGTTTATGTTATGATATTTGCAGAAAGTCAAAGTGATATTGACGAACTTGATAAAAGAAACCCGTTAAACTTAAAACCTGATCTATTTACTGAAGAAGAGCCCGAATTGGAAGATACCTTTTGTACTTATTTTGAATTGGTAACACATATAATTCCAGACGATATATAAATCGGCATCCCAGTTTCGTGCAGACAACAACAGCGCGCACTAATACAGAGTGGAATTTTTATGGCTTCAATATGTGAGGAAAACAAAATGCACACACTAAATTATTTAAGGCACTTCTTTACGAATACCTACTCCTTATATTTGCTGGTATTCTCACGCTGATCCCAAACACATTCGCAGCAGATACACTCTCTATCCCCGCATTTCCAGGCGCGGAAGGTTACGGCGCAATCACTCGCGGCGGTAGAGGTGGAAAAGTCATCCGTGTGACAAATCTGAACGACTCTGGTCCAGGCAGCTTACGCGAAGCAGTGGAAACTGAAGGGCCGCGGATCGTAGTGTTCAGAGTATCGGGTACGATCACACTTGAAAGTAAATTGAGAATCTCCCATCCCTATATCACCATCGCAGGACAAACGGCCCCGGGAGATGGTATTTGCATTAGGAGATATCCGCTTTTAATTAATACCAACGAAGTAATTATCAGGTATATCAGGGTGAGGCTGGGAGATGAAACGGATGATGATTCAGATTCTATTTCGAGTGATCGGCGCAAGAACATTATCCTTGACCATGTCTCTGCAAGCTGGAGTATAGATGAAACAGTATCTATCTACTATTGCGAAAATGTAACAATTCAATGGTGTCTGATATCAGAAAGTTTACGCTTTTCTGGGCACGCCAAAGGTGCGCATGGATTTGGTGGTATATGGGGGTCAAACCGTAGCACATATCATCATAATTTATTTGCACACCACAGCAGCCGCAATCCCGCTTTTGCTCGAGGTTGCGGATATAACGATTTTAGAAATAATGTGATATACAACTGGGGTTACAACAGTGCCTACGGTGGCGGGAAACAACATGCAGACGATGAGAGGTTTAACTTTACCGTTGTCAACATGGTGGCAAATTACTACAAGCCGGGCCCCGCGACTCGCCCTGGCAAGTGGTCTTACCGCATTGTTAATCCATTTTCGAATAATTCAGACGACAATTTTGGCGAATGGTTCGTTGCTGATAATGTTGTTCACGGCAATCCTGCAGTTACTGCTAATAACTGGGACGGTGGTGTGCAGCCTGCGGGTGGCAATTCACATATTCCAAAATTAAAACTTGACAAACCTTTTAACGCTGTCCCTATCAACCAGCAAACCGCTGAAGAGGCATACCTTGCTGTTCTTGAGAGTGTAGGTGCCTCATTGCCCAAACGCGATGCCGTAGACGTGCGCATTGTTGACGAAACCCGTAATGGTTATGCAACTTATGAAGGGGGAACATATAAAAATAGGTGGCCCGTGCCTGAAGCATCGAAAAAATGCGGTATTATTGACTCACAGAAAGATGTTGGTGGGTGGCCCGAACTCAAAAGTCTGCCTGCCCCGCTTGACAGCGATAGTGATGGTATGCCCGATGAATGGGAAAAGGGGTACGGGTTTGATCCGAGTGATGCTTCCAATGCCGCAATGGACAACGACAACGATGGGTACACTAACATTGAGGAATATCTTAACGGCACTGATCCAACAGAGTTTGTGGACTATACAAAGTCCGAAAACAATGTAAACACGTTGAAGTAACATAGGTTCGGACGAACTTCACCTACTGCTTTGTCAAGTGATAATTGATGAGTCTTGTAAAGTAGTCGGGAATCCAAATCAAGAAATCAACGGTATGAACAGAATCAACGCCGAATGCGCGTATGGCATTCGGCGCCTGTAGGCATCTGTCCAAATCAATGCCGAATGCGCTTTTGGGCATTCGGCGGGTATGAATGCCATTTAGACATTCCCCGTGTGGCATTCTGCATTGGTTAGGAAACCGCACCTACCGAGACGAATCGCGTTAATTTGGTATTAGAAGTCCCACAAGGGATTGAGTTATTTTATTTACCGCCGTATACGCCCGAACTTCAACCTGCTGAACGGCTATGGTCTCTGTTGCGAGAGGTCGTTGTGAATAAAGTTTTTACAAAGCTGTCAGCACTTGAAGAAGTAGTTATGAAAAGGTGTCAATGGTTCACCAGAAATAGAGAGAAGGTGCGGGCACATGTAGGTTTTGAGTGGATTTGCAAAATAGAAAAACAATATGAATTCCGTTAATTTAGTATTACCATCTCCTATGAAGGATTCTGGTAAGAGTGTTTTTCATTTCAAATCTTACTCCTTGTCCTTATTCTCATCCTCGTCAACGACTTCATATTCAGCGTCAACCACATCCTCAGGTGGAGCATCTTCAGAAAGGGCATCTTCTGGGGCAGCACCCGCTGCTCCAGGATCAGCATCCGCAGCCTGTTGGTAAAGCTGCGCTGAAGCCTCATGCCATATCTGCATCAGGTCATCAGTAGCAGATTTAATCTCAGCATTGTTGTTCGCTTCCAGTGCCTGCTTGACGCGTTCAACACCAGCGTTAACCTTTTCCTTAGTCGCATCGTCCACCTTGTCACCGAATTCCTTTAAGTTCTTCTCAGTTTCATAGACCAAAGAATCCGCGCGGTTGCGTGTCTCAACTTCTTCCCGCTTCTGTTTATCCTCTTCAGCGTGTGCTTCGGCATCTTTCATCATCTGTTCTATTTCCGCATCGCTAAGTCCGGAGGAAGCAGTGATTGTAATCTTCTGTTCCTTACCGGTTGCCGTGTCCTTGGCAGACACGTTGAGGATACCGTTTGCATCAATATCAAACGTAACCTCAATCTGCGGAACGCCTCTGGGGGCAGGTGGAATATCGCCCAATCGGAATCTGCCAATTGTTTTGTTGTAAACTGCCTGTTCCCGTTCACCTTGAAGGACATGCACATCAACTGCAGTTTGACTGTCTTCCGCAGTTGTGAACTTCTCAGACTTCTTAGTCGGAATAGTGGTATTCTTTTCTATTAACCGCGTAAACATTCCACCAAGTGTTTCAATACCGAGTGAAAGTGGCGTAACATCCAATAGCAAGATGTCTTTGACTTCTTCATCACCAGCGAGTACACCACCCTGAATTGCAGCACCAACAGCGACAACCTCGTCTGGATTGACACCTTTGTGCGGCTCTTTTCCGAAGAGATCCTGCACTGCTTCCTGTACTTTTGGCATCCGTGTTTGCCCACCAACGAGTATAACTTCGTCAATTTCAGAAGGTTGTATTTCGGCATCGGTGAGTGCTTGTCGGCACGGTTCAAGGGAACGTTGGACCAAATCATCGGTAATTTGTTCCAGTTTTGCGCGGGTGAGCGTTAAGTTGAGGTGCTTGGGACCGCTTGCATCACTTGTAATAAAGGGTAGATTAATATCTGTCTGTTGTGTGCTGGAAAGTTCACACTTTGCCGTTTCTGCTGCTTCTTTCAGTCGCTGCAGTGCCATCTGGTCGCTACGCAGGTCAATACCTTGACTACTGAGAAATTCCTGTGCCATCCAATCAATAACCGATTGGTCAAAATCATCTCCACCGAGGCGCGTATCGCCATTTGTGCTTTTCACTTCAAACACACCATCTCCGATTTCCAGAATAGAGATGTCAAACGTACCACCACCAAGGTCGTAAACAGCAATTTTCTTGTCCCCTTCATTTTGCAACCCATAGGCGAGTGAAGCGGCGGTCGGTTCATTGATAATCCGCTGAACTTCTAAACCTGCGATTTTACCCGCATCTGCTGTCGCTTGGCGTTGCGAATCGTTGAAGTAGGCAGGTACAGTGACGACCGCTTGTGTGACTTCTTCTCCAAGGTATGCCTCAGCGGTTTCCTTCATTTTTCGCAGAACCATCGCGGATATTTCGGGTGCCGAGTACTCTTTGCCATCAATGTTTACAACAACATCACCATCTTTGTCGCTTTTTAATTCATAAGGCACGCGAGATGTATCGTCTCCAAGTTCGTTATATTTTCGTCCCATGAACCGTTTAATAGAAAAAATTGTGTTTTCAGGATTTGTGATGGCTTGTCTTTTGGCTACTTGCCCAACGGGCCGCTCCCCTTCTTTGGTGAAACCGACAACTGAAGGAGTCGTCCGATTTCCCTCGGTATTTTCAATCACCTTTGCTTCGCCGCTCTCTAAAACAGCTACGCAAGAATTTGTTGTTCCTAAATCAATTCCAATTACTTTACCCATTTTTAATCTCCAATAGAATAAATTGTATTATTTGCTAAAAATATAAGTGCAATATCTGTGCCAACATTTTAGTAAATCTGAAAGTATACAGACATCCCTTATAGGAGCAGTTAGAAACTGCTCCTACCAAACGTAAAGGTAATTATGGATTTTACTATAATCCATAAATTAAGGCGATTTTCATTATGAGTCTGTCAAATTGGCAGTATTAACCTCGCTGGAACTTTTGATGGCGAATGTCAATTTGACACACTACGTATATTATACTTTTGTTTCAGAATGCCCCATTTTGTTGATAACTTATCAGTCGCTTCAACCGCTAAAGCATCCGCAATACCTTCCTGGAGCTCTTTAATTTCATTTTGAGAAAGCCCGCGGTTAAACATAGCAAACTCATCCATATCGCCATTATAGTAGCGGTTTAATCTAAACGGTTCTTCAGTTCCAAGCAGCAGCGGTGATTCAACAGGAACTAATTTGCCATCTTGCTTCGGATGATCGATTAACACTTCACCATCAAGATATACCGTCCACCATTCTCCATGTTGAAACGAAATGGCAACGTGTTGCCATTTATCTTTGACAACCTTGTGGGGACTCTGTGCAGGCACTTTACGTCCACTTGTTAATCTCCATCCCATCCATATAAAACCGTTTGGATGGAGAAGTATTTCAAAAAACTCTTCGACATCAGGGCCTTTTGCAGCAATCAGTTGCCATGTGCCGGGACCTGCTTCTAAAGTAGGGCGAATCCACGCACAAATGGTGATTCCATCGGTAAATTGGAATTGATGGGAATGAACGACCCGAACAATTCCGTTCTTACCACCAAAATTTAGACCTTTACCCAATTTGCCGTTGGTCCAGTCTGTGTCTCCCTCTAATTTTCCATCTTGTTTGTTTCCAGATTGATCTGTGACGGTTTTACCCGCGCCATCTTCAAAGTCAAAATAAACGACTAACCCTTCCAATTCTTCAGCTGTGCTGCTAATTTGAAAACTCGCTGCCAGAAATACAGTTGTAAAGAACATAACTATAAAATTTCGCATGAGTTTCACCTCTTTATAAATTGGGGAATAGGTTGAATTTAGGCGGATACAAATCCGCCTAAAAGATAGAGTGGATTGTTCTAAGCAAACGGGAAGGTGCCTTGATATCCGCGCGCTCGTGAGACGTGCCAAACACCATCATACATCGGTGTGACCTGATAATGGCAGACGACATTACTCCGTTCCATATCGTCGCGTTCTTTTGCACCTTGATGTGGCATGTGGTTGATGAACACGACACAATCACCTGCTTTCGGATACAAAATGACGTGTTCTTGTGATTCGCACCACTCCTCAAATTTGGGACGATCTAACGGGTATAAATGCGGCGGTTCGTTTAAATGTCCACCCTTTACAAACTTGAGGTGTCCATCCCCTGGTCCGTTGTCCTGAAAATAGTAGGTGGTGTTGATACCAACAGGCGCCATCGCAAACGGATGTTCTTCAACATAGCGCTTCTCGTGCCAATAGCCGTAAAAGTCCATGTGCCATTCCTGCAGATATGGACCTGGATTAATATGTGCACGTAGACTACGAAGTTGACACTGTTTGCCCATCAATCCTTCAAGATAAGGGCGGACGCTTGGATGCCCTACAAGTGGTGCGTAGGTGTCCGGTTCACGATCAAGCAGGGAATCAAACCACATATTACCGACTGCGTTTAAGCCCTCTTCCCAACCCTGTTCGCGTGCATAGTTAACCCGCTGACGAATATTTTCGGTTTCTTCAGGTGACAACGCGCCTTCTAATAAAACGAAACCGTTTTGTAGTAGTTGATCAATCTTAACTTTCTTATCTTCCATGGTTCATCTCCTTTTGAAAATCAGAGTTAGTAGCGTATTTGGCACACTCATAGTAAAAGTGTTTTCCAAGAAGTTCAAACTTTTACCGACAGATTCAAAAGAGCCGTTGATTACCTATTTTCTAATTTAAAGGTTCTAACGGCTTCGCATTCCCAAAGACAGGAACCGGTGCATCTCCAAGAGCAGCCCATCGCGAAGCATTAGCAATCACATGCCGTACGTTTTTATCATAATAGATCGGATACGTTTCATGACCGGGACGAAAATAGAATATCTTTCCTCTGCCACGGTAGTAACAACAACCGCTACGGAATACCTCACCGCCAGGGAACCAACTGATGAAAACAAGCGTATCGGGTTCTGGAATGTCAAACGGTTCACCATACATTTCTGCCTGCTCAATTTCAAAGTATTCGTCGAGCCCTTCAACGATTGGGTGTCCATGTTCAATCACCCAGATGCGTTCCTTTTCCCCTGCTTCACGCCATTTGAGACTACACGACGTTCCCATCAAACGGACAAACGGTTTAGAATAGTGTCCGGAATGTAAGACGATAAGTCCCATTCCCTGTAGCACACGGGCTTTTACCTTGTCAGCAATTGCATCTTCAACAGCACCGTGCGCGGCATGTCCCCACCATATCAACACGTCCGTTTTATCCAACACTTCGTCAGTTAAACCGTGTTCAGGTTCATCTAACGTAGCGGTTAGTGTTTCAATTCCGTGTTCACTTAACCCGTCGGCGATAGCGGTATGAATACCTTTTGGATAAAGTTCTCGAATCTTTTCGTTCGTTTTTTCGTGTCTAAATTCGTTCCAAACTGTAACTAAAGGTTGTGACATAAGCTTCTCCTTACTTGTCTAACAACAGCAATATATCAAAATCTCTGTTGAGATTTCGTTTTCAATTACACTCTAAGAAACAGTGAGGACTTAACAACTGTGCCAGCAGCCATCCTCAATTTGTGAATTAGAAGTAAAGGTGATAACCAAACGATAAACGCACACCAAAATCATCTAACGGATTTACACCTACCTCAAATGAATATCCAAGATCTGGAAGACTTGGAAAGAAATATTCATAACCCATAAATACTTCAAACCAAGTATTGGAAAGCGTATGTTCTTCAGTATCTGTTTCGATTTGAGAGATTGGATAATTCATGCCCCAGCCGACATAGAATTTGCTCAGAGGTTTTATGTGACTGGCATATAAAAACCGGTTCCCTGCCCACACTTCAATTCCGTTGTTTGTCCCCATAAACATTTGCGTTTCAAACCAGTCTAATATTCTAATCCTCCAACTGGTCCCAACTGAACTGACTAACCCACCATTAAATACATAGACCCCGCTTGTGATGCCAAACCCAAACCAATTCGTATCATCAGAGGCAACCGTTTCGGTGGCAGGATTCGTTGCTGCAGCAGGATGCAGTGCAAAACTATAACCGATTGCCAAAAACGTCAACAAGCAGATAAAATAACGTCTCACTATCGATTTCCTCCACTGAATGTTGGTTATAAAATCACAACAGATTTTATGAAGCATACTAACAGCGCGCTTACAAAACTCGCCTACCGTAATTGAGGTTACGCACCTACCGTAATTCGGGTACGCACCTGCCGTGATTGGGACTGTTAGAATGCTAATTCTGTCTCTACTGCTTCATCGTAGTCGACACCCTCAACCTCAAATCCGAAGAGATTTCGGAATCGCCTTCTGTAGCCAGCGTAATCAGAGAGTTCGTGGAAATTGTCGGTATTAATCTGCTCCCACCGTTCGGTGACCGTATCAGTCACATCTTGTCGTAATTCTCTGTCATCCAACCGAATATAACGTTCGTTATCAAGTTGAGGCTGTAATCCTGGTCCAAGATGTTCCGAGAATAATCGATGCATCTGTCCAATTGGTGCTTCATTGATACCTTTTGCGTTCATAATATCGTAAAGGATACTAATATAAAGCGGTACAACAGGAATTGCGGCAGAGGCTTGCGTAACGACTGCTTTGTTAACTGAAATATAAGCATTGCCGCCGAGTTGATCTTCAAGTTTTACATCAAGCGTATCCACACATGCCTTCAGGTCATCCTTTGCCTTGCCGATAGTACCGTCTCGATAAATTGGCCAGGTCAACGCACTGCCGATATAGGTATAGGCGACAACCTTCACCTCTGGCGCGATCAACTCGGCATCTGCTAATGCTGCAACCCACATCTCCAAGTCTTCGCCGCCCATCACAGCGATTGTGTCTGTGATTTCCTTATCACTTGCCGGTTCAATTGTTACAGGTACAACGGTTTCATCGTTCAGGTCAATGGTTTTGCCTGTATAAGATTCGCCAATCGGTTTCAGCACAGAATTATGCGTTTCACCAGTGCGTGGATGGATTCGGCGCGGTGCAGCGATACTATAGACAAGAACATCTATTTTGCCAAAATTTGCTTTGAGTTGTTCTATCGCCTGCTGCTTCATCTCATCCGAAAAAGCATCTCCGTTGAGACTCTCTGCCAAAAAGCCATCTTGCTGTGCTTGTTGATGGAATGCCGCGGTGTTGTAATATCCTGCAGACGCGGTACGCCTCTCATCAGCGGGACGTTCGTAGAGAAGACCTAACGTCTTGGCACCGTATCCCCACGTCAACGCGATACGAGAAGCGAGTCCATAACCGGTTGATGCACCGATAACAAGCGCATTTAAACCCGTCCCTTTATAAGTAGCATTCTCCTTAATTAAATCTATCTGATTTTGAATGTTTGCCTGACAGCCAGCAGGATGTGCATTCGTACAGATAAAACCACGAATCCGAGGTTTAACAATTTGAACTGCCATAATTCCCTTCTTCTTTTCTAAAGCAGTTAGCCTTCAATTTCTACGACCATTTCGACTTCAACCGGAATACCGCCAGGCAATTGTACCATGCCGACTGCTGAACGCGCGTGTTTACCTTTATCCCCAAAAACTTCAACAAAGAAATCTGATGCACCGTTGACGACAGCGGGCTGATCCGTGAAATCTGCTGATGAGTTGACAAAACCGACAACCTTCACAACGCGTTTAATCCTATCCAAATCGCCTAACGCATGTTTGAGCGTGCTGACCAAACCGATTGCAACTTGACGCGCAGATTCATAGCCCTCTTCAATAGTGGCATCTGTGCCAAGTTGGCTTTTATAGATTGGACCTTCGCCCGTGCCAGGACCGTGTCCAGATGTAAAGACAAGATTTCCTGTTTGCACTGTGGTAACGTAATTCGCCACTGGTGTCGCAGGGGGCGGCAATTCTACCCCTAATTCTTCAAGTCGTTTTTCTATTTTCATGTCCTTTAATATCTCCTAAAAAAATAAGTCTGTATTTAAGGTGCTGCAAACATGATATTTGCACATCAACCTGTATTATTAAATAGGTTTTCGGAGATTTTGTCAAGTGATTTTGTTTCTGAAAAATAAAGTTGCTGTATGAAATGGGTAGGAAAGATCAATCTTCCGTGAGCAGCTGAAAGTATTCTTCTCTGCTCAGGTTTACAGTTCGCATATTATTTTTGATGACGGTGAGCGGCACTTCGTCATAGCGTGGAATAACCACAGCACGTTTAGCATTAGGATGATGATAGATGAGATGTGAACCTTTTTGTCGAACAAAACGGCACCCGAATTTTTCAAAAATCTTAACTTGCGTTCGCTAGTCTGTTGGCGAAATTTTAGGCATTAAAAGCCTCCAATTGGCACGGTAAGTTGATTGAAAGAAATCACTTGTTTATCAAGTTGAAGGGTTGATTGTGAAGTGTTCAAATCATAACCTGCCTCTTCTAAAAAAGTCTTGATCGTTCCAAGTCGTGCTGTTTCTTCTAACTGAATTTCAATAACTTGAATCAAGTTATTTCGTGCCTCTTCAATATCCCTTCCGCAACTTGCCACGTCTAATTCTGGGCAATAGGCGGTGTACATATTGCCTTCTTTCCAAATTTCTTCTGGTACGACTAAATTTTTCATTATAGCCTCCATTTTTTACTGTTGAATATGTCGTGATACCGATGAAAATTGTACATAATTTTGCCAAAAGAATCAAGAATTTAATGTCTAAGATGAGTTGATGACTATAGAGTTATTATTTTGTTACAGAAATAGTTTTCATGAAAACTACTTGACATCCAACACGTTTTTATGTTAAAATTCGTCTTATGAATCGTAAATCTACAGAAAAAGGTAAAATCAAACTTCTGGATGTCGTTGCGCTTACTGAGGACATACCTGAACATAATCTTAAGCGTGGAGATGTTGGCACAGTCGTTAAAATCCTTTCGGATGGCAAAGCGTTTGAGGTTGAATTCAGTGATGACAATGGGCAAATGTCCAAGTGTACCAGTTTTCTTGCATCTCAACTTAGAGTGCTTCCTCACGAACTGATAAAAGCGGATTCCAAACGTCAAGCAAATAAACGGGTAAAAGGAATTACAGAAAAGAAAAAAAATGCTGCCGCACAACGCCTCATCAAAGCGATGGATAAACCACCACATCTCACTGATGAAGATATTGAAGCACTGAATCGGTCAATAAAAGAGGGGAAATACCTATAAAGTTCGATTCGCCCTTTGACTCGGATGAACAAGAAGAATAAACAAACTTGTTACAGCACAAACTAAACCGAAAGGAATTGCCAATGCCCACACTTGAATTCAAAGGAAAGCAACACATCTATGCCCACCACCTCACCGTTCCCTACCGCTAACTTCAACCTAACAAATCCGCCAAATTAACTGACACAAATATATGTATATGCTATAATACTTGTAAAATCTATTTTGGAGCGCGGAGATGGTAATTGCTGTAGACGCAGCGTCCCTTGACAAACGAAACCGAACAGAGCAACAACTTTTCGCAGTGGTTGAGCAGAACACCCCCGACTCAATCAAATCCCCTCTTTTTCCTCAAGACGAACCCGAAGCATTCACATTTTTACTCAACAAGGAACTGATTGAACGTTTGAACCTATGGGAATGGTTTGGCAACTATGCTAAGGAAGCACAGGTGTCAACCGCTGGCATACGCGGTCCGCAAAATATTCTCTATCCATGGGATACGCGCTTTCCAATCAATCAGATTGGCATTATCTTGGCGACACTTGGAAAAAGCCTCGTCGCGAAGGAAAAGTCTGGCGGGAAACTTGTAGAAAAACTTGCAGGATGTGAAGTGCGCTACAACTCGGAAAAATATGTTGAGTTCATTGCGCGCATTCAGGCAGCGCAAGGGATACGGACTTATGTACCGAAAGGGTTTGGCACACTGCCGATTTGGATGGCATCGTTCCTTATTTTTATGCTTGACTTGGACGGTGGTGAGCATGTCACATCAAGCCACTCTGTTAGCACGAAAAACGCAACAAAAGACCTCAACGATCAGGGAAGTCAATATCTACCTGAAGAATCTATGCAGTTTGTTGAAAAAATTGAGGAGATTCTTAATACTGCTGAAACGGATGGATATCCAATTCAGTTCAGCACAATCAACAACGAACATATTGATTTTGAACGGTTAGACGAACTGCACGATGGCGTGCAACTTTATGTTGGTTATCTCAAAAGTGGTGTCGCTACAGATGCCAATCTAAACCTTATCCGAAAAACGAAACCGCCAATTGTTGTTGATTGTGTGGGTGGATGTATGTATCGCCCAATGCGTGCAATCTTTGAGCGATTAGGTATTGCTAACTCCGTGCGTTGGCTTCACGTTGAAGCAGACCCGCTTTATCACAATATTGGAAAACTGGACAGAAATCCGAAAACAGGCGAGGCGGAATTCTATGACCTTGGATGTGATTTTAGCATTCTGGATGTTGTCAAATCGGCAGAATACGCGACGAAATTAAAAAAACAACCTCTCGGAACAATCATTGAGGCTACTGATCCCGATGGAGACAGACTCATCGTTTGCCAAATAGAAGAAGCATCGCGTGCTGAAATACTGCAACGTCTCGGTGTTGATTTCCTAATGCTTGACGATGATCGACTGTTAACGATTTACACACCTAATCAAGCGTTTTTGATGTTAATGGACTTTCACACGAAGCAGCTCAAAACTGCAGGACTTTGGGAGGATCATCCGCGGTTTATGATTAAAACAACTCCTTCTGCACTTGCTTGGGATCAATGGGCTGCTGCTAACGGGGTAGATGTAATTAATGTACCGGTCGGCTTCAAAGAGATCGCGGCAATTATGAAAAAGATTGAAAAGCAGATAGCCGATACACCAAACGCGTCAGTTGTTATCCAAGATGTTTACGGTGAAACAATTTCGCTCGGTGTACAGCCGCGACTCATCTTTGCGGGTGAAGAGAGCGGCGGTATGATAACCGGTCCTGAAGAACTTATCCAGAGTCACGGTGGCAGGACAGCCATTGCGATGCGGGAAAAATCTGCTGGTGAATCTATGGTGTTGGTCACAGCACTTGCCGCGCATTGCAAACAAGCGGATATACCTTTGTCTGAATATCTTGCATCCATTTTTGCTGAGAGTAGGATTACCGCAACGTGTGATGTGCGGGAGGATATTACCTACTACAACGAGTCTGAACCGAATCCTGAAAAACTACGCGCCGCAAAACGGGAAGGTGAAGCGAAACGCGACAAAAATGACTTGTTTTTCCTTGGGATTGCTATTGCACTGCGCGAAGGGAAAATAGATATGGCACAAGCGCGTGCTATCCTTTCCGATGCGCTTCCTGAACTTGATTTTACGACACTTGAGGATGTCCGATTTGTCGGGGATGGGACTTACCTTAAGTTTACGGATAAATTTGTAGAGGTTAGAAAGTCTGGAACAGATGCGAAGACAAAAGCTTATGCTTCTGGTGGTGATAAAGAGGAGTGTCGGCGTTATGCCAAAGCCTTTGGGGAAACAAGCGGTGCCCTCACTGAGCTTTACCGCTCGCAAATTGGTGAGACCTATTTAAGCGGTGTTGAAAAGCGAGCGCGGGAGATTTATGCTGCATTTCAGTCTGCTTAAAAGTAGTAGGCACACGCCGTGTGCCGTAACGTATTCAAAGAGGCGCAATAAATTGCGCGACTACAAACAAGCAAATTCCAATTTATAAGGTGCGGAGCGCTTACAAAGCGCGCCTGCCGAGGAAAAAGGGATTAAAATGTGGTTTCACGGTTCGTCAATGCACACCAACGCGTGCCTTCTAAATAATTAAGAAGCACCGATTTTGCTTGTGGCGTGCCGATACGGTGAAGCGCATGCACCGCATTCCCTCGGATATAACGGTTTTCATCAAAGAGTAGGTTCTCCAACCCTTCAACTGCATCCGCAGCATTTTCACCAATCCGACACAGCGCAAATACAGCATTGCGTCTAATCCCACCGTTTGGGTTTTCCAATGCCTTAATCAATTCTGGAACCGCTAACGAACTTGACTGACTGGTTGTGCCTAACGCCTCAATCGTGCGTGCACGGACATTGTCAGATTCATCTTGTAACGCCTCAACCAATGCAGGAACGGCAGGTTCTGCCTTCGTCCCAAGGTCTCCGAGTGCCTCTGCGGCATTTGCACGAGCGTGTTCAGGAGCCTCTTTCAAAGTGCCTTGTAACGCATCAACGGCGGGAGCACCGACTGCATTTAGCGCATAACACGCGTTTCGGCGATTCATATCCGACTCTTCATATAGACATCTCACCAATGCTGGCACTGCTTTTTCGCCGAACTTTGGCACTTGATATGCAGCCTTTAATCCTGTTGATTCAGTTGTGCTATTCAACGCACTGATTAAATCTGATAATGACTCACCGTTAGATGAAGACTGTGCATCACTATTCTTTGTACCAAGGTGCCAGTTCCACAGATGTTTGAACATCTCCTGATGTTCAGCAGGTCCGTGTGCTGTGCCGTTTGCCCATTCTTTTTCTTTGTTTGCCCACGTAGGTTTCTGCGGTTCTGTCATCCGGGCATAGAGGAACTTCATCATGTAACGCCTCTCATCAGTCTGATTCGGCATGGCACGATGCCAAAGGTCATAATTGGCAAATGCAACAGTCCCTGCTTTCCCAGTGATAGGCTTTTCTGGAGATACCTGTGAACCTTCATTTGTACTAAAGTAATGACTTATTGGGACAACACCAGTTGGTCCACGCTCAACAGGTGTATCTTGCGGGTAATAGAAAACAAGTAACCTACGGGTATGGTGTGACCATCGTTTGCCACCGTCTTGATGCATACCCTGCCCTTTGCTACCGGGTGGGTTATAGTGCGGGTGCCGATGCGGTTGCATATAATAATCTGGTCCCAACAGACTTGTCAAAGCACCTTTTACGTTTGCATCGTCAAAGACTCTCTGAATTTCTGGTATTCGCGGCAAGAGATTATTGCCCGGATTACCTTCCTTATCAAACACAACAGCCGTTTTTGCGAAAATGTCATCGTGAAATGCTGGGGGTAACGCTGTGTTAACGGTGACAAATCCGTTCACGATAAAATGCCGCATCTGTTCATCAGTTAATAGATTTTCTGCCATTTTCATCTCCTCCAAAGGTTTCGGTATCATAGAGGTATTTAGTTTTAATTTTCCCTCGTTTTAGCCGTAAAGTCGCGAGCTGGAACTCGCTCTTACAAGAAGATAAGAGGCGCAATGAATTGCGCGACTACAAACGCTGCAGCCCAAAATGTCTACATATTTCTACACTTCATTAAACTTTCCTAAGACTTGAATTGGAATAGTATGTCATTAATTTGCACGATTTACAACAAAAAATGTTGAGACTGATGCAAATTGTGGTATACTATCTATCAAATTGTGTAGAGGTGTGTAAAATATGGGTAGAAGCTTTAAAAAATCGTTGGTGTGGCGGGAACGGGCGAAGGCTGCGTTAGTAGGCGGTGGACAACCACATAAACAGAGCAATCCGCCGCAACCGGTTATGGTTGCTGGTGGGAAAGGTGCGCATTTTTGGGATGCTGATGGAAACGACTATATTGACTATCTAATGGGATATGGACCGATGATTCTCGGACATGCTTATCCTACCGTGATAGAAGCAGTCGCAAAGGCACTTGAGCGAGGCAATGTTTATAACGTAGGGCACACGCTGGAAATAGAACTCGCAGAAAAACTTGTTGAGATTATTCCATCTGCGGACAGGGTGGCTTACTTTGTCGGTGGTTCTGATGCCACAACTGGCGCACTTAAGTTTGCACGCGCCTACACTGAAAAGGAGAAAGTGATTCGCTGCGGATACCACGGTTGGCACGACTGGTGTCATAATACCCGTGGACACTTGCCGGGTAGTGCTGCATCAACATTGAGTGTTGGTTTTAACGATATAGATGCGTTGAAAGATCTCTTTAAGGAGCATCCCGGAGAAATAGCGTGTTTGATTATGGAACCTTCTGGACACGACTTGCCCGCAGAAGGATATTTAGAAAATGTGAAGTCCGTTGTGAACGCTAACGATGCGCTGCTAATTTTTGATGAAGTTAAGACTGGATTCCGATATGCTTTAGGTGGAGCGCAAGAATATTTCGGTGTGACACCTGATATGTCGGTTTTTGGGAAGGCGTTGGCAAACGGATTCGCGACTGCAGTTGTAGTCGGCAGGCAGGAAATTATGGACGAAGTTGCTGGTGTATGGGTCGCCGCGACTTTCCACGGAGAGGTCTCACTTGTTGCCGCCGCTATTGCTACAATTGCGGAATTGGAAGCAAAAGACGGTGTGGCTTTTATGTGGAAACAGGGAACAAAATTATTAGATGGCTATAAAGAAATGACAGACCGATTGGGTATTGACCAAGCACGCATTGGTGGTATTGGACCTATGCCTTTTTTCGGTTTGAATGCTGAAGGTGAAAAGCAGAGTCAGTTTCGCAGAACCTTCTATGAAGCAACATTAGACGGTGGATTGTATCTGCCAGAGGGACATATCTGGTTCATGTCTATCTCACATACGGACGAAGACATCGCAAAGACGCTGAATGTTTCTGAGGATGCACTGAAACGCGCGAAAGCGGTGACATAAACAAGCAAATTAGGAAATATCATTATGGAACAAGCAACAAACTATACAAAACCTTTTATCGTTGACAAAAACTTGGGAGCGGCACTGGATATAGACAATGCCGAACTTCCACAAACTACCTCCGACAGCACACCTGTCGTGCCACCTACACAGGAACAAAAATATTTGTTTGACATGCACGGTTGGCTCCTCGTCCCTGGCGTTTTGTCAGGCGACGAACTGCAAGAGATGCAGGAGTTCTGTCATCGTCTACGTCATGAACCGGAGTCTATTCCAGAACATGAGCGTTCACCTCTCGGTGGGCCGATGGAAAAGTTATCCGATCATCCAAACGTTGTCGGGTTTCTGAACGAGTTTCTCGCGCATCCAGCACTTTCAAGCCAAGAATGTTATGGCTTCCGTATGGAATCGTGCAGCCTATTTTATCGCACTGTCGGAGATGGTAACTTTGGACCACACAACGGCAACGGTATGCTCCGTTTTCCCGGCGATTCGCATCTTTATCGGTGTATCCCAGGGCGAGCCTATAGCGGTTTGACACGTATTGTTTGGGAACTTAACCCAGTCAAATACAGACAGGGCGGTACACTATTTATAACAGGAAGTCATAAAGCAGTTTATACTGCGCCTGATACTATCCAGAGTCAGGATTCTCCGATTTGGGATACCTATGAGTGCCCTGCGGGGTCATTGCTGTTTTTCACAGAGGCGTTGACGCATAGCACGCACCGCTGGACAAATGAGGATAACGACAGGTTAGCAATTTTCAGTTGCTATAACACTGTAAATAGTAAATGGCACGATTGGAATCCACATCCGAAGTTGCTGGAAGAAATGCCATCCAAACGTCAGACACTTTTTAGACCTGTTCGTGCTGCGAATAATCTGATTGGGTAAACATATTCACCTCAATTATGGTAGATTTTAGCATCACTTGAACACTCTGCATAGTCGAGGTTAGAAACCTCGACTACCGGGGACGAAAGTGCCAGCTTATTTTATAATTCACAATAACAATACCTTCGCCAATTATCCAGGGTTTAGTTCAGGTTGCGTGTGATGAATAGCACCGATTGCCCCCAGATGTTGTGCGATTTGTTGAATAACAATAGGTTCAGGTTTTTGCGGAAGTATTTTTAACGTTTCGTGTAAATACTTCAAACCTCGGTAGTGTGCCCTAAGGTCTAAAACACTATACGCAGTATTTTTACAACGGAGCGTATCTATGAGTTTAGCACTCACATTCACCATAAACATTGAGAGGTTCGCTGCATTGTTTACCGGTATCTTGTTGACATTCATAAAATCTTGTAATCCCCAATATTGCTTTGCGTCTCGGAAGTTGAACTCGATTTGAAAACGGAGGGAGATCGAGTGGCCAACCCGTTGTAGCAACGCCGTGACCATCGTTTGAAGTTGTTTCAATACATCGGTCAGCACAATATCGTCTTTGTTTCGGTTTAGGCTCCCCTTGGACACCCGCGCTTTGTTTCTGTCATAGACGCTTCGGTGTTTTCACGATGTTCGGATGCCAAAACTCCCGGATTTGACGATGCGGTGCCACGCACGATTTGCTCCATCACCATAATGAAGTTTAAGAAAATATTTCGGTAAGTATAATTTCCAAAACGCTGTAGGTGCGGTTCATAATCGAAAAGTCCCTTCCAAGATAGTCCATACGGTTTCAAGCGTACACAAAAAAACGGCTCAAACCCAAGTAATTACTGGATTCAAGCCGATTTAGAAAATGTCTGATATTTGCGCTTATCGGACCTTTTTGATGCTTGCCCATTTGGTTGTGAGCTTGGCTTTAGGGTCTACGGGATAACTATCATCGCCGAAGAACTCAATTTCGCCAATTTGAAAGTACGCCCCAGCCGGGTTCGCTACGGTGTCAAAAGTAACATGCCGAAAAAACTTATACCCGACTTTTTGAACGTCGTAATCTTCACCTGCCTCAAAAAGGACGACTTGCAGTCGCTGATCCCAAAAGCTATCCCCATCGTGAGCATAGATGGTCTCAAACTCCTCGCCGTCGTTCGACCCCTGAACTTCCCATACTGTGGGGTCCCTTGCGGGAACATCATTCGCTGAAGATACGGTGAAGTGCGTCAATGCGTACGGCTCCTCAAACTCAGCTGTCACGTGTAGGCCTTCCTCCGGAATGCCTCCTCCACGTCCTCAGCACCATTTGGCATTGCCGGGGCCAAGGACGTTATCGAAGACGTTAAACGCAAATTCCCCGCCCGCGAATCCGGGTTCATCGTTGGCTGTGAACTTGGCGTTGTAACCGTCATCTGCTTCAGGATTACCATCATCTTCTGGATCGGTTAAGTCTCCTCCCAGCAGTGAATCTGTTCCTACTCCCAAGACTTCTTCCGCCTGTGCTATGTCGCTTGTGCTGAGAACACAAAAGGCTATCATCAACACAAATCCTGCTAATACCAACATAATTTTCATGTCGCTCAACCTCCTATAGAAATGAATCTCACTTTACGTGAGTTTCGTGTTAAATATAGGTGAGTTTGAATAAACAGCACCTATTTTATCATACCAATCTTTACTAATCTGTGTTCCATAATAACATATTATTTCATATTATGATAACCTAAGTTGCCACATAATAGCACAATCTGTATGAAGATTAATTTATTAATCTTCATTTAAAATCTTGCCCATAGCAACTTGAGCTAAATTACCGAATTAAAAACTTAATCTTCATACAAGTGATTTCTCACATGTTCCAAGTATTATACCTTTTTATAATTTTCTGTCAAGTTTTTTTGCTAATTTATCAAAAAATGTGTTGATATTGCCCTATATCGCACTTTTTGCCTGCTGTGTGATTTGATATCATAGGGTTTTTACGGTTTCGGGTGGTAACAACGATACGGAATGCGGGTGGTTTATCAGATTAGCCGTGCAGTAGGACTCAGAGGCATTCAATTGTCGCGCAGTGTTCTTGTTGGAGGGAATCAACGCTGAATACGCGTTTGGTATTCAGCCAAATCAACGCCAAATGCGCGTATGGCATTTGGCGGGTTTGTAACCCCGATTTCATTTGTAGGAGCGAGTTCCAACTCGCGACCGTTCGGAAGATGTCGCGAGCTGGAGCTCGCTCCTACAGTAAGAGGTTTTAGAGAAAAGAATAAATTATTCGAGAATTGAATAGCTCTGCAATAGGACTACATTTATATTGACACATTCAAGTTGATATGTTAATATTTATCTAAATTTTGTACCTATCCTGTGGAATACATTTTGGATTTTTTAAAACGTTCCCGATATTGGCTCGCTGCAAGTTCAGGTATAATTTTGTTCTGTAGTTTTCCCAGTGTTAATTTGTTTCCACTTGCATGGGTTGCGATAATCCCGTTATTGATTGCACTTGAACCTATTGAGAATTGGAAATCAGCATTTCTCGTAGGGTATGTAGCAGGATTTTTGTTTTTTGCAGGTCTACTTATAGCAATTGTCCTCTTATACCCTTATGCGAATATCTTTGCGACATTGCTTGGCTACATACTTTTAGTAGGGTATACATCACTCTATTTTGCAGTCTTTGCGGTATTAGTACATCAGTTACCGTGGCAATCCGGTATTCTATTCCCATTAGGGGTTGCCGCTATCTGGGTAAGCTTAGAATGGGTACGTAGCTGGCTATTAACAGGCTTTCCATGGGGCAATATTGGTTATTCACAGTGGAAATATCTGCCCGGAATTCAAATAGCGTCGCTAACCGGTGTTTACGGTATTAGTTTTGTGATTGTATTTTTTAATGCGGGGATTGCAACATTAATTCGACGTAGACATGAGTGGCGAAAAGAATTAGTGGCAGTAATTGTTCCTTCCTTGTTAGCAATGATATGTCTAATTTATGGGTATGCTGCAATAGCGAGAAGTGAAAATACTCCCCAAAAAAGTATGAAGGTGGCACTTATCCCAGGAAATATTCCGCAAATTGAAAAATGGAAATCAGAAAATTTTCCAAAGATATTTGCAAGATATATCAATTTAACACGAAAAACCGCAGTTCACAACCCGGACGTAATTGTTTGGCCTGAAACGACAGTCAGAGGACAAGTGTTGTCTGGTGAATGGGTCAATTATAACAATCATTTCAAGAAGGTGCTTCGCGAAATTGGTGGAATTCCAATGCTTATAGGTGCTACCGATCCTGATGCCTTCGGAGATTTGTACAATCGGGTTATATCAGTGTCATCGGAAGGTGAAGTACTTGGTAAGTATGCCAAGATGCACCTTGTGCCGTTTGGGGAATACGTTCCTTTAGCAGATTTTCTGCCCAATTTTGTCCAATTTAAACCGTTTGAACATGGTAAAACAGTAAACCTTTTACCAATAACAAACGTTGAAACCATGCAAACCAACGATGAACAAATTGAAGTCGGGACATCAATTTGCTTTGAATCCGCCTTTCCGAACCATTTTCGGCAGTTCGTAAAAAAAGGGGCAGATGCAATGGGTATTCTTACGAATGATGCGTGGTTTGTTGGGACTGCTTTCCCTGATCTGCATCTGGCAATGGCACCTTTGCGCGCGGTTGAGAATCGAATTGCTGTTTTTCGCTGCGCGAATGGTGGATACTCATGTGTTGTTGACAGTTTTGGACGGATTACGACACCATTTGTAACACCACAAACTGATAAAGAGTTCTTAATAGCAGATGTTGCACTATCAGAAGGAAAACAAACGTTTTATACACGATATGGTGATTGGTTGCCTATCCTCTGTTTAGTGCTTAGTATACTATGTATTGCTTATAGAGTTGTAATACGATACACAAAGCCAAAAATCACAGATAATTGAAAGGATATAAATGCTTACAGACTTAAAAATAGAAGTTGATGCCGTGACAAATCAACTTCATGAACTCAGGGGGTATCTTTGACCTCTCCACAAAACAAAGAGAATTAGAAGAACTTGGAAAAGAGGCGATGGCACCAGATTTTTGGGGGAATTCGCAGCGAGTACAAACAGTAAATCAACGTATTGCTGCCCTAAAAGATGAAATTGGTGAATATGAAAAAATAGAGAGTGCTATTGAGGATCTACAGGTTCTGATTGAACTTGCCATTGAAGAGAACGATTCCAGTTTGGAGCCAGAAATTCAGAACGGTATCGCAACAGTTACGACGCAGTTAGAGAAAATTGAACTGCGTTTAATGTTAAATGGGGAATTTGATGAGAACAACGCAATTCTTTGCATTAATCCTGGGGCAGGCGGCGTTGATGCACAAGATTGGGCAGGCATGTTGATGCGGATGTATCTCCGTTGGTGCGACCAGCATAACTATACGACTGAAATCGCTGATCTAACCCCTGGAGATGAAGCGGGAATTAAAGGTGCAACGATTTTTGTCAAAGGCGCATCTGCTTACGGCTACTTACAAGCAGAATCTGGTGTACATCGTCTTGTTCGTTTATCTCCATTTGACTTCAACAAAAGACGGCATACCTCATTTGCTGCAGTACACGTTACGCCAGAAATTGACGAGAGTGTTGATGTTGAAATCAATGCTGAAGACCTGCGGATTGATACTTATCGAGCCAGTGGTGCTGGTGGACAACATGTTAATGTTACGGACTCGGCAGTCCGAATCACCCATGTTCCGACAGGGATTATGGTACAGTGCCAGAACGAACGTTCACAGCACAAAAACCGAGAAATCGCTATGAAGGAGCTGCGTTCTCGACTATACATCCATTTTAGAGCGCAACGTGACGAAGAACTGGCAAAACTGCAACCAGAAAGACGAGATATTGACTTCGGAAGCCAAATCCGTTCTTATGTCCTACATCCATATCAACGGGTCAAAGATACGAGAACAAACATTGAAACAGGTAACGTTGAGGCTGTTTTGAATGGCGATATAGATATGTTTATTGAAAGTTTTCTGAAGATGAAGGCGACAGAAAATAATCAATAGCTGGAGGAACTGGGTAAACATGCAAAAATATAGATGCTATATGCCTGCAACAATTATTCTAATCTTACTTTGTGTCAATATCCAAACATTCGCCGCAACGATTCATGTTCCTGCTGATCAACCGACAATTCAATCAGGTATTGATGCTGCAAAAGATGGGGATACGGTGTTAGTGGCAGATGGAATCTACAAAGGCGAAGGAAATGTCAACATAGATTTTAAAGGAAAAAAGATTGTCGTTAAGTCCCAGAATGGAGCAGAAACGACTACAATCAGCTGCCGATGGACTGAGAATACGCGAGGTTTCATCTTTCAGAATGGAGAGACTCATGATTCGGTGTTGGACGGTTTTTCAATAATGAATGGCATTCATGATCTGGGTGGTGGCATCTATTGTAATAACTCCTCTCCAACAATCAAAAATTGTGTCATAGCATGGAACAGAGCGGCTGAAAACGACCGTGGGACTGGTTATGGTGGTGGAATTTATTGTTTTAACTCCGATGCGAAAATAATTGACTCTATAATCTCAAACAATAGGGCTGAATCTGCTTATGGTGGAGGTGTTTACTTTGATGGGAACACGATAATAGACGATGTTATCTTGAGAGAAACCTCGTTTAAACCCTCACTTCTCAATTGCACTATTTCAGACAATACTGGTAGTGGCGTTCATATCCAATCCGATGCAAGTTCTGAAATTAGAGACTCCAAGATAATACATAATAGTTGGCGAGGCATTATATGTACATTTTTTTTCTCGCGGCGGCACCCTCATTACAAATTGTGAAATTGCCCAAAACACTGGCGGTGGGGTGGAGGTCAGCGAGTATTCTATTCTGAAGATCACCGATTCTATCATCAGGCAAAATACCGCTAAATCTGGTGGTGGAATTTCTTGTAGCCCATCAGCAAATGTTGTAGTCTCTGAATGTATTATCGACCAAAATATCGCAACACGATGGGGTGGTGGAATTGGGGTTTCTGGGTTAAAGTGGGGGAACGTAGAAATTAACCATTGTACAATTACGCGTAATTCTGCAAGCGAGAGAGGCGGTGGGGTATACGCTTTCATCGAAGGTTCACGTTTTACATTATCCAATTCTATTGTTTGGGGAAATAGTTCAAATACGACACACCATGAATTCTCTGGTATAGGAGGCAAGATAGTCATTACGTCTTGCGATATTCGTGATGGCCTTGACGGAATTGATCGTGAACCTGACGAATGGTTTATCTATGAAGGCAACATTGATGAGGATCCGCTTTTCGTTGATGCTGATAGAGGCGACTATAGGCTTAAGCGTCAAAGTCCTGCAGCAGAGATGGGGCCGCAATCGTCCGTTGGAGGTGCGCTCAGCGTCACATCAGTAGGGAAAAGATTGGTAAAATGGGCAGAACTCAAGCGTAGATGATTTTCCAGTTTCATGTTGCATCGGGCAAAAAATAAGGGTATAATTAAAATGGTCGTAAGATTGAAAGGAGGGTAGACGTATGGAAGAAACAAATGACTTAATGCGACAACGCAAAGAAAAATTAAATGAAATCCGAGAAGCAGGTATTGACCCTTATCCGCATCAATACGCCCCGACACATACGACATCAGGAATTCTTGACGCATTTGAAGATGTAGATGAAACACCTGACGAAACCAACCGAGTTACTATCGCTGGCAGGATTATGACCAAACGCGATCATGGCAAAAGTAGTTTTGCACATTTGCAAGATAGCACGGGTCAAATACAAATTTACGTGCGTCGAGACGATGTAGGAACAGACTCTTATAAAATCTATCGCCGATTTGATGTTGGCGATATTATCGGGGCAAGTGGTATTGTTTTCCGTACACGTACAGGCGAATTAACAATTCTCGCTGATGCGGTAGAACTACTTTCCAAATCCATCCGTCCCCTCCCCGAAAAATGGCACGGCTTACAAGATAAGCAGACTCGCTACAGACAACGTTACGCTGATCTTATCATGAACCCTGAAGTGAAGGAAGTCTTTGTCATGAGAACACAAATTGTCCAAGCTATTCGGGATATGCTCAATGAACAAAATTTTATTGAAGTTGAAACGCCTGTGTTGCAACCAATCTATGGAGGTGCAAGTGCACGCCCTTTCACAACGTATCATAATACTTTAGACCAACCGCTATATCTTCGAATTGCAAATGAACTCTATCTAAAACGTCTGATAGTAGGAGGGTTTGATCGGGTATACGAATTTTCGCGAGACTTTCGTAACGAAGGGATGGATAGAGACCATAACCCAGAATTTACAATGCTTGAACTCTATCTTGCTTATGCAGATTACCTTGAAGTGATGGAACTAACAGAAAATCTGATTGCACAAACGGTAGAAAAACTTCACGGGACAACAAAAATTACTTATCAGGATCAGGAAATAGATTTTACACCTCCGTGGCGAAGAATAACTATGATAGAATCAATTCAGGAATATAGCGATTTTGATCCGGACTCACTTTCTACTCACGAATTATATACAAAGGCAGTAAACGCAGGTGTTGAATTGGCAGGAGATGAATCGAAGGGTGAAATTATTGCCGAACTATTTGACATTTTTGTAGAGTCGAAACTGATTCAACCAACGTTTATCTATGACTATCCCATTGAAGTATCCCCATTTGCAAAAAAGAAACCAGAGAATCCGGAACTTGTAGAGCGGTTTGAATTTTTTATCAGTGGCATGGAAGTCGGCAATGCCTTTAGCGAGCTTAACGACCCAATTGACCAACGCCAACGCTTTATGGAACAAGCAAGCAATTTAGCAAAAGGTGATGAAGAAGCGTTTATGGTTGACGAAGACTATCTGCGTGCTTTGGAATATGGAATGCCGCCAACTGGTGGACTCGGTATCGGGATTGACAGGTTAACCATGCTGTTGACGGATCAATACTCAATAAGGGATGTAATCCTATTTCCGCAGATGCGTCCGGAAAATTAAGATGAAAACTTCACCAACACTCCGCACAGACAGGCTAATACTTCGTTCTTTTACACTTGAAGACGCTGCAGATGTCAAAAGCCTTACAGATGATCCTGATATGGCATCAACAACTTATCTAATAGAACATCCATACAAAGATGGTATGGCAGAAGAGTGGATTGAATGGTATAACCAACAATTTGAAAAAGGCGAAGGCATTTATTTTGCGATTACGTTTAAAACAGACGGAACCTTGATTGGTGAAGTAGACTTGACATTCCGCACTCACCTTCCTTACAAGGATGCATCACTGAACTATTGGATAGGAAAATCGTATTGGAACTGTGGATATTGCACTGAGGCAGCAAAGGTTGTTGTCGCTTATGGATTTCGTGAACATGACATTGAGTTAATTTTCGCCGAGCACTTCAAACGAAATCCCGCCTCTGGCAGAGTAATGGAAAAAATAGGAATGCACTACAATGATTTTTATCCCAAAGACTCAAAAGATTCTTCTTCTGAGGATACGATAGTGTATATTATTCAAAAGAATGAGTTTGAAGAAAAATGAAAACCGCTCCAATACTACACACTGATAGGTTAATACTCCGCTCATTTACACTTGCGGATGCATCTGATGTAAAACGTCTTGCAGGAGAACGAGATGTAGCCTCTACCACATGCGCAATTCCACATCCTTACGAAGATGGAATGGCAGAAGAGTGGATTAGTACCCATAAAGCAGCCTTTGAAAAAGGGACTGGGATTTACTTAGCTATAACGCTTAAAGATAATGAAAAATTAGGTGACACTATTTTAATAGGGGCAATTGATTTGCGCATTGACCAAACTGAAAAGATTGCAGAACTCGGATATTGGGTCGGTAAGCCATATTGGAACAGTGGATATTGTACAGAAGCGGCGAACGCTATCCTAACTTATGCTTTTGACGTTTTAGAACTAACCAGTATTCATGCTTTCTATCTTAAGCGAAATCCCGCATCGGGACGTGTTTTGGAAAAGATCGGCATGCAATTTGAAGAGTGCTTCCCAAAAGGGGCAGAAAAATGGGGCAAACTCGAGGATTTAGTAAAATATAGTATACAAAAAATAAACATAATTCAGTAAGTAGAAAATGCTGAAATTTTAGAGTCGACTTTTTGATCTATGCCGAAAAAATTTCTACAAAGTCAGTCCTAACATGGATTATCTACATATTTCTCAAGACCGTAATTTTTCGTTTGACTCTAAAAACTCTAAAATTCCAGAAATCGAATTTCAGCAAACGTATGCTAAAAAGTAGAGCGTATCTCATAAATAGGATTTGTTAGTTCATTATCAGTTGTTTCTCTTTGTAGGAGGGAACTCCGATTCCCGACTATTAGTGGTTTCGTCGCGATTCGGAGATCGCTCCTACAGGATATTGAAATCGGGCTTTCAAAGCCCTCCAACTATTTATGAGATAGG
>JAPPCZ010000030.1 GCA_028824685.1 Candidatus Poribacteria bacterium | reverse complement strand
CCCTACGGGGCTCAAGAGATGGATTATCCGTTTTCTATAAACATACCGCCCCTACCAAATCAACGCTATGAATGCCTTTATGGCATTCAGCGGGGCTGAAGAGGGTTTTCCATGTTTGAAAATTGCTTAAGTTGACACCTATGGGGTTGAGGAACGAAACCCAACATATAAATGCTGCGTTTCACCAGCGGTTCAACCCAACCTACGTAGTTTTCTGTCCTCTTTTCCTAAAAAGATAAACAAACCCGATAAGGCCACCCACCGTAATAACGCAATACACCGTAATATATGCCCAAACATGAATCAGATAAGCGATAATAAAGACTGCGATAAATCCCATCATTGCCAAATGAACATAAATGAAATATGCACATCCCATTCCGCCTTTCTTTGGATTGATTTCATCGGAGAATGGAATACCTGAATCGGGTTTCGGATGAGTCAGGATATTATATAAAATAAAGACCAGACTCGGTAAAACATATAAAATCCCTGCTGCCCGCCAAATGACGATAGCAATAACGTACAGCAAAAGTGTAAACGGGACAACAGCATAGAGCATAGCGGTTATCTGTGCGCCGCGCCATAAATCAAGAGGTGCCGTAAGCGGTATAACCTTAAACATCCAAGACGCCTTCCAGTGTTCAGAATACCTGAAAATAGAGAGAAAAGTGCCCACAAAAGTTACACCGAAAAAACAGGACATCATGAAAAACGCAGGGTTTAGTCCGGAAATGTATGACTTCACAGTCCATCCCAGATAAAATGTTTCTGCCTGTGTTAAGATAACAAAAAAGCCTATGGAACTCCCAAGCATACCTAATATACTTTGTAGCATCCTTTTATCTCGATAGAGATATACCGAACTCATACAAAAACCAGCACGGATAACACGGTTTTTAATGATTTTAGCAAACCGAGGGTTTTTCACTTTTAACGTATGTTTTTGCTTAACATCAGCCTCTATTAGGTAGGAAAGGTATTTTGAATATGTTTTGGCAATACTTTGAAGTGGCACAAGGACTAAGAAAGCGGTGGAAATAACGGCAAGTGCAGTTAAAATCAGAAAGCGGACTTCTATTTGCCCAAGTACGACTGAGACTGTGCCAGCAAACCAACCGTTCGGAAGGGCATAAAGCCATTTTGCAGCGGAGGAAAACATCTCCATAACGTTGTCTTGCGGAATGTCTTTAGGGAACAGATAAATGACCACCCAAATTGATGAAAACATCAGAGGAAATAAACCCTGTGTAAATTTAGCAACATTTCGGAGTTTTTTATAGGCATATAATTTTGTCAAATACCCGGCGAATGTTGTCATAATACCAATGGTAAAAAATCCGGAAAGAAAAGCAATAGGAAGATAGACCAACGGAAAAAGGTATTGGAGTTGAGAAGATTCTCCACTACGAATCCAAATACCGCCAATAGCAGGTATCAGATTTAGACAAATCAATAACTTGAGAGTATAACTGAGTATCTGTGTCAATTTGACGAGAAAATAGGTGCGTGATGAAATAGGTGTATGTGCCACAACGGGGTAGTTTGTAGGATAAATGAGAATATCAAAGTAGGGAAGCGTCCATATCCCTATCATCACCATTGATATAGTTATGCCTATAAGCGCATAACTATAGACAGAAATGTCTATCAACATTGGAATAAAGAAAAACGTCGCGCTAATCATTAAACTGAACACGTAGTTCAATATGTTTGAAGCAAGGGGTTGTCCTTTAAGTGCCCGTTTTTCGACTGTCTTCTCTGTCTGTAGGAGATATCTGTACTGGGTTGAGGATACGCCAAACATTCCTGCAATTTTCTCAAGCATCAGAGGTTTCCTTCATCGATTCTTTCTTGTAAAATTTGATAAAGCCGATTACCCCGCCTATCACCATTACACAATAAACCCCGATATACACCCATACATGAATAAAACGTGCCAAAAATAGGATACCTACTAAGACACTTGCTATAACCATACTTATACCGTAAGCAAGACATCCTGCCATTCTGTCTATTTCAACCGGTTCTTTGGAAAGAGGTATACCGGATTCCGGTTTTGGATAAGTGATAACTGAAAATAGCACGACGAGGAGTCCCGGCAAGATAAAAAATATCCCCATGACACCCCAAAAAACTGTAGCGAGTATAAAAAACAGGAGTGTGCATGGGAAGACAATGTAAATAAACGTAACTGCCATAACGCCGCGCCATAAGTCATAAGGTTTCCGAAGTGGTACAAGAGATAACATCCATGAAGCTTTCCAATGTTCCGAATATCCAACAGAACTGAGGAAACCGAAAACCGTAACCACCCCTAAAAAGACGAACAAACCCGTAAATCCGGGACTAAGACCGATAGTGTAATGATACTCTATGAATTCTATGGGATATATGTCCCGAACAAAGAACATCGCAATCATCATAACACTTACAACTGCTCCAGAAACAAATTGGTGTAGAAGCTGTCTATCACGGCGCATGTAGGCTGAACTGAGGCAGAAACTGGCATAGGCATCGCGGGCTCGGAAAAATCGAGCGAGTAAAGGTCGTCTTATTCGTAGTTTGTCTTTTTGCCTACTTCCAGATTCCATCAGAAAGGAGAGATACTTTGAATAGGTCTTTGCAATACTCCGAAGCGGGATCAAGACTAAAAGAAGCGTTGAAAAAATCGCCGCCCCAGTCAAAATCAGGTCACGAGTAAATCCAGGACGTTCAATTGTGCTAACTGCAAGCGAAACACCTCCCGCAAACCAACCATTCGGAAGCACATATAGCCATTTCAGAACCGATTTATAATTATCTACTACGACATCGGTTGGAATTAGGAAAAAGGATACAGGTACGAGGAGAGGTAATATAAATTGAGCGGATTTTGATATTTTCCGAAGTCTTTTTACAGAATAGAGTTTGGTCAAATACCCGGCGAATGCAGTCATTACCCCAATTGTGAAAAACCCTGCCATAAAGGCAATCGGCAGGTAAAAAACAGGAAAAAAGTAGCCCAGAAAAGTGATGTTATCTCCACGGATGAAGGGACCACAAATTGATGGAAAGATATTCAGACAGGTTAACAACAAGACAGCATATTTGAGTATCTGTGTCAGCTTCACGAGAAAATAGGTGCGCGATGATACTGGCGCATGTGCTATTACAGGATAGTTGATAGGACTGAGAAGAAGATCAAAGTACGGTAGCGTCCACATCCCTACGATGAACATAGACATCGTGACACCAATCAGTGCGTAGGTGAACACATCCATGCCAAAGAACACTGGCAGTGCTGAAAAGATGCTTGTTAAAAAGCAGAAAGCACAGGTTACAGAGAGTGAGAGTTTCGCAGTTCCCTGTTTTCCTTCAAGTGCGCGCTCTTCAACGGTCTTTTCCGTTTGCAGGAGCAGTTTATACTGAATAGGGCATGCGCCAAACTTTGCAGCAATGTTCTCAAGCATTCGGCGTGTCCTCCATGACAATCCGAATTGCTTCATCAGTCTTTTCATCAAGTCCTGTTGTTTCTGTCAACTGGACGAAGATTTCATTGAGTGCGGTTTGATTTGTCTGTTCCCGTAACTCCGCTACTGGTGCATCGGCAATGATTTTTCCCGCATTGATAATCATAATGCGTGGGCAAAGCGTTTCTGCCACTTCAAGAATATGTGTGCAGTAGAGAATAGTTTTACCTAACTCTGCTAAACGTTGCAGCAATGACTTCAAAAATGTCACGGTTGTAACATCCAGATTGGTAAAGGGTTCGTCTAAAAACAGGACATCTGGATTATGTAAGAGTGCTGCCATGATAAGGCACTTCTGACGCATACCTTGCGAAAAACTACTAATCCGTTGGTTTGCTTGCGCTTCCATGTCGAACAATTTTGCAAGTTCTATGATCTTATGTGCGATCAGTTCTTCTTCTAAATGATAGAGTCTGCCCATCAATTGGAGGTGTTCTACTAAAGTGAGGTGTTCATATAGCTGTGCTTCTTCAGGCACATAGCCGACACGCTGTTTTAGTTCCAGCAGTTCGGTTTCTGCACTATATCCCGCAACTAAAATATCACCAGATGTTGGTTGAAGTAGGCCGACTAACATTTTCAGAGTTGTGCTTTTGCCAGCGCCATTCGGTCCGAGATAACCGACAATTTCACCTTTTGCGGCTTCAAAACTAATATCGTCAACTGCTTTCTTTTGTCCATATTCTTTCGTGAGGTGTGAAACGCGAATCATATTTTATTTGTCCTTGTCGTGTAGTATTAAAAACATGATACCATATTCATAGATTTGTATCACTTGGATTTCTACAAGCACAGGTTTAGTGTTAATTTTTGGTTTTTTCAAGATATTCTATCACAATGATTCCCTTGAAAACTGTTCATAGATATGATAACATGCAAAGCAATAGATTAAAAGATAACACAACAAACAAATCGCTCAAATGGAGATAGAGCAACATGAAACGATTGATACTTTTAGCACTTGTAATCAGCATCGGGCTAATCGGCAATCCGATACTCTATGCACAACAGACACCTTTGCCGAATGCGACTAAAACTCAACCTACAACCAACCCCTTCACTGCCAAACTGTTTGGAGAGGTTATTTGGAAAGGGCAAAACCTTTCACAAACAAATGTGTCGGTATATCGTGATGAGAAACTCAAAGACCTTTATACCAGTGGATTGTCCCGCACAGGGACAGGAGCATTCGAACTACGTGTAGAACCGGGTAGGTATTATTTAGTTGCTTACGTTGATGTAGATGCCTCTGGTAAATTTGACGAAGGGGATGGTTACGGTGTCTTGGGAATAAAGGACTGGCAAGATGAAGCGCAAAAGCACCAAGCGGTTGATATAGGTGCAAACGCTGAATTAAAGGGAATACAGATTCCAATTACTGCTCGACTGCAACGTATCGGGGACAAACAGCAATTGGTTGCGACATCAATATACCAACCGAGCGAATATCAACGATTCAAGACTGAGTTATCTCGGGTGACATCAGGTTGTCGAGGTATACTCAAATATGCGAAAGAACCAGAACCATCAAAAGTTCCTATGCTTATCCTTGCATATACCGATACATCATGGAAATATCGTGCTGGGATTACTGCTGTTGATGCAAAAACAGGACAGTGGGAACTCCGATTAAAACCCGGCAAATACTATCTGATGGCGATAGTTGACAAAAATGCCAGCAATAAACTTGATGCTGGAGACACCTTCGGATTTTACGGCGTGACAGATATGTATAAGCGCGGTGCTTTTCCAGAACCAATCCTGATTAAACGCAACACATTTACTGAGAATTTAGAAATACAGATTTCTGCTACCTATACGACGAGACATAAATCAAAAAATCAAGAGAACACCGCTATTATTTCTGGTAGTGTGACCCCTATTCCGCAGACTGAAACAGAAGTTCGGGTTGAAGTTTATCCGACATCCGCTTTAGTGAATCCCATCGCGAGTGCTACAACGGATTCAGAAGGGAAGTTTCGTTTCCAATTGCCGCCTGGTGAGTATTACCTCATCGCCAATCATGACGCGGATGGAGACGGTAGGTATAGTCAAGGGGATACACTTGGCGCTTTAGGAACAGACTCTATAGCCACCACTCCACCACCCGCAGTCGTTTTTGATGCAGGTGAAACGCGCGCCGTAGACATTCAGATGAGTGCACGTTATGATGCGGAAGGGCAACTTGTTACTTTACAAGGCAACCTACTCACAGGGAATTTAGCAGTGAATGCATCCGCAGATGTAGAGCCAGCAGAGCAAGTGGGCGGTATCACTGGAAAAATCACATCATTTTTCGCCTCTCGTACTGCTAAAAAAGATAGTGAAGAACCCACTACGGAGAATCAAGAGCGTATTCCAGACGGCATTTTGAGTCTTTCTACCACACCAGACTTCAGTTCACCGATGTGGATGCCGCTGTTTCTTGACGAGGAGGGAAGATTCCACGTTGATGTCAAACCCGGACAATACTACATCATGGCAGTCGTGGACCAAAACAGTGACGGACGTTCGGGAACTGCGGACGGAATTGGGATATACGGCACACATCTACCGGTACGAGGCACACCCGCTGCTGTTACCGTTTTTCCCGGCAAGATAACGCCCCATGTAGATATTGACATTTTGGCGTCTTATGTTGATGAAGAAGGCACAATGGCGGAACTTTCAGATGGTGGACGCTGGAATATCGCACGCAGGTTTGGAGAACCAGAGGACATTTTCAAATATACACAGAATGGCAAAATGATTGAAGAGTGGATGTATTGGTCAAAAGGTATAGGATTTAACTTTGAAGCGGATGGTGCTGGATGGAAACTCAAAGACCAGAATAAATTTGAACCTAAAAAACAGAATGCCCCAAAGGAAACGGAAACTCCAAAAGAGGATAAACAAGACACCGAGAGTAAACCCCAAACGGAGCAACCCAAGAATATAAGTGTAGATGGATTTTCCATCGCTGCGGAGTCCGTATTTATCTATTATAGTCATGAAGGTGTTTTATGGCGAATAGCACCTGCAGATGCTATTGATGCTGCTGCAAACGTTCATCGGGAAGTCCCATTGGACACACGTGTGGCACCACTCGGACCGGGTTTTCGACCTTCGGCATCGGAAAATGGCACGCTCGTTTTCCACGATTTTGATGATAATGTGATCGTAAGGAATATTGGAACGGGAAAAAGCATGATACTGCTTGATAACCGACAACTTGCGGAAGATGTCGCTATCTCTCCAAACGGTGAGTATATTGCGTACGCACAAACTGCACCGACCAAACGGAAACGAATTATTATTCAAAGCCTCCGAAGCGATAAGATCTTCCGAATTCCCTCAACAGCAGTTGAAATGTCTAATCCGGCATGGCGCAGAGACGGGGAATTGCTCGCTTATGCCACGGCGGGATCAATTGAAAATCCAAATGCTGGCGAAAACCGTAATATCTTTGCTTTTGACAATGTATCCAACAGTGTTGAGCCAATTGTGATTTCACCTGCGGATGACGCAGAACCGGCATGGCATCCTGCTGAACGAAATACACTCGCTTTTTCACGAGGTGAAGAAGGTAACCCTCGTCAAATTTGGATCGTCACTTTTTCTGATACTGGTGAACCGACAGAACAACAGATTACCGCAATGGGTGGCAGCCGTCCTGTTTGGGTGCCACCGAATGGACGCTGGATACTCTATGAAAACAACGGACAACTCTGGACAGTTGATATGCAGACCCCCGGCAGTGAATCACCTTTGATGAGCAATGGAAAAGCGGTTTTTGGGTATCAACCTATTGCGGTTTGGGTTGAGTGAGGTGGATTTGATGTGCTGTTTTGTTTTAACTTCTCTGTGGGGTTTGTAATTCCACGAAAGGCACAGGAACGCAGGCGGAACTTATTGCGAAACTTAAAGATCATGGAGTATTGTAAAATGGAAATAAAAAACAATCAACATCATTACGATATTATCGCAAAAATATTAAACGATGAAGAAAAACCACTTTTTTGGATCCAAATAGAAATCAAACAAGTAGGTTTCTTAAAAATTATAAAATGTGGGTAATTAACAATACCTTCGCCAAAATAGTTGAATAAATAGGGCAGATGTCCTAAAGTTATAAAAACCAATATTAACTTTGAAAGAACAATCGCCCATGCAAGAAATTATAGCACTTTTTGCGGTTTTTACACCACATTTATCCACAACGACACTACGCCATTTTTCGCGAGTTATATTCGCACTATTTGCGATGACGGGACGGGTCACAATATCTCTCGTTGGACACCACAAGGCGGTAGCTACCGCACGATACAACGCTTTTTCAATACGGTTCTACCTTGGAGAACACTCTTTTGGGTCTTTTTTCACTCACATCTACTTGACTTTGAAAGCGACTATATCCTTGTGGCAGATGAAAGAGTCAAGCCAAAATCTGGGAAAAACACTTATGGTTTATCCCGTTTCTTTTCTTCATTACACAGCAAAGCGATCCCAAGTTTGTCGTTTTTAGCCGTATCTATAGTGAGTGTCAAGGAACGGTGTTCTTACCCGATGTCTATAGAGCAGATCGTCCGAGACAACACATCATCGGAACCTGTCTCTTCAGCACGCAAACAGCAGGTTGCCGTAAAAACTAAAGTAAAACGACCCCGCGGGCGTCCAAAGGGAAGCAAGAACCGCAAGAGAGACGATGTCGTGTTTACGGGTATTTTGAAACAACTCCAGACGATTGTAATGCACATACTACAATAAATAGAAGACCTGATCCCACTCCGTTATTTTGTGCTTGACGGGTATTTTGGACACAATAACGCACTACAAATGACGCAACAATGCGGGCTCCATCTTATTTCAAAACTTCGCACGGATGCCACATTGCATTGGCAACCGACATCATCTCCAAAGGGACCAGGACGACCACGGATCTACGGAGAAAAGTTCAATCCACGACAGACTGATCCGAAATATCTCATCTCTACTGAAATGACCCAAGACATCAGAACCGAAGTGTATCAAATGAACTTACGGCCCCGAAAGTTCACAACTCTTCTAAATGTCGTTTGCGTCCTCAAGACATACTTGACAACAAAACAGCAATCACATATCTTATTGTTTAGCTCTGATTTAGCGTTAGACGCTGAAAAGATGATTGACTATTATTCCTTGCGTTTTCAAATCGAGTTCAACTTCCGTGATGCGAAACAATACTGGGGATTACAAGATTCTATGAATGTTAGCAAAATACCCGTGGACAATGCAGCAAACCTACCAATGTTTATGGTATCCGTCAGTGCGAAACTCACAAATACATTTCGTGGTGAGAATACACACTATAGTGTTTTAGATCTGAAATCACACTATAGAGGACTGAAATATTTAGACGAAACATTAAAAATACTTCCACAAAAACCTGAACCTATTGTTATTGAGGAGATCACACAACATCTGGTTTCAATCGGTGCTATTCATTACACGCAACCTGAATTAAACCCTGGATAATTGGCGAAGGTATTGCTATTTACCAGTTTTTAATTATCAAACTCACGTTACTGTATAATATGAGTTCGACGTAAGAATTCTAGTGGTTTGTCCACTCCAAAATTGCGGGTATAGGTCGCGATTCGGAGATCGCTCCTACTGAAATGTCCCTTCTTGTAGGAGGGAACTCCGATTCCCTCCTACTTTTAAGCCCATCAATTAGCACTTGACTAAGCACTAGTGTTGTAGTAGTAAATCAACGCCAAGTGTGTATTGCACTTGGCGTTGATTTGTTGCGTCATAGATAGGCACTACATCTCAGAAAGCACAGCCTGCACCAAAAGTGGAATCATCAACTCATGATGCCCCGTGAAGTTATAACCTTTACCCCCCATCTCCGTAGGTCGTTTGACAACATTCTCCGCTGGACGATATTGTTGGATCATATCAAAATCGGCAGCAGTAAAGTGCGATACCGTATGCCCCAAATTCCGAGCGATCGTTAACGCTTTTAGAAACACCTCTGGCAAAATAACTGCTGAACCAAAATTAAGAACAACCCCGCCATCTTCTAACTGTGTTACCATTTCAGTCAACAAACGAAAATCTGTAAAACTTGCTTCGCCAATCGCAGCACCGTTCGCGGATGGATGCTGATGAATTATATCCGTACCGATGGCAACATGCACCGTAATAGGAATATCATGTTGAATTCCTGCGGCGAGTAGACTATACGTGTTGTAAGGTGCGTCCAACGCTATCAGTTTTTTACCTAATGCTTCCCCCATGCCGATACCCGTATCAGCGGCATGTTGAATCGCCTCATTCATCAACTGTCCCGTCTCCTCCCACATCCCGAACTGTCCTGTCTGTAGGTATGCGGAAACATCTTCGGAAGTTTCACCAATCAAAGCAATCTCAAAATCATGGATGCTACTTGCTCCGTTAAAGGCAAAACCGGTTATCACGCCGCGTTCTGCCAATGCAATTAAGAGCGGTGATAAGCCACATTTAATAACATGTCCACCCATCATTACGATAACTGCTTTTTCACGCTGATAAGCAGTCACAATTTTGTCAATGAGTTGTAAAAAGTCTTGTCCCTTCAGAATCTTGGGTAGGGATGATAGAAACGAAGACAAGTCAACTTGTGAGTCTGGTAGAGTAGCAAAATCGTTAACAGAAACTTTGTTGATACGATCCTTCAGCGGATAAGTTTTTACGGAAGACATATCAACCGGTTTCAAGTTTTTCTTCATGTTTTTCGTCCTTATGTATTTGAATATAATATATTATGCCGATGATAAACCAGAAAAGCAATAGTGAACGGTGATGAAATATGTAATCTGCTATTCCATAGACAAGCACAGAAATTAAAAATCCACTTCCACCAATAAATGCTCCCATGTTCCAAAAAAGCCCTTCAATATCCTTTCTGGAACGGATTGCCCAAATCCGCTTCCAAATTAGGCCGATCATCCACAAAAATAGGAACAGGGAAGGGAGACCTTGTTCAACTGAGATATGCAAATAGATGTTGTGGGCATGAAAAGGGACATCGGATAGATCAGGCGGGGCATTTAGTTGGGCTTCATGGCGAAACCTACCCAATCCAATGCCAGTAATAGGATATTTCTGAATGAGATCAAGTGATACCCGCCACCACTGCGGACGTTCTCCCATAAACCCCGTAGGTCGCTCAACCATTGTATTGAAACGTGTCTTGATGTGTTGAGGCATTAGAAATACAAACGCCCCTGAAATCATTACTATTAAAGTGCCTCCTATCAATACACGTTTTAAAAGACTATTGATAGATTTTAATTTTGATAAGCCACTCACAACTAAGTAGATACCGATACACACTGTCGCGAAAACGACACCCACCCAAGCACCACGCGTGAGTGTTAACACCAGATTCACTGTCATCATGGCAACAAGAACACCAAGAACAAAGATTATCAATATCCCATTCTTCTTTTTGCGTAGTGATTGCCAACTTGCAACAAAATAACCTATTACGAAAGGAAGACTAAGGGCGAGGTATGCGCCAAGGTAATTTGGCGCCTTAAAAGTGCCAGCGAGACGTTGTTCAATCATGTACACCATTAGTTGTGTTTCCCCCTTATGAACTACGTAACGTCTGTTTCTCTCTAAGTCATCAATCCGCCATTTATCATTTTTTTTTGACGGCGAGATGGACGCACTCTGGGAAAGTGGGATATTGATTTGACGCAATTCGCCGCGTAATTCGTCTGAAAAACCCTCCCCAGTGGAAAGTTCATTCTGATATGCTAAGTCGACTCTTCCCATCAAACTGAGTGCTAAACCTGTCCCGTTCGCATAGTACCAGATACCAAGTGATGAACTTATCCACGCGGCAACAAAAAATGCAATTAGAACATGTCGCCACCGAATTCCCAAACGGCTATGGATAACTGCATAAAAAAGTAGGATAGCGCGAAGCAGCTTCCAAAAATAGCCGAGACTACTGGTCGCAAAATGTGGGGTAAAGAGGCAAGCGACCAATGCCAATCCTAAAAACAGTACAATTGGAATGTCAAGAGGAGTACGATGCCAATTAAGTTTCCGCTCTAAGATTGTCTGTCCCACCCATCCGAATAGGACAAACGACATCCCTATATTTAGGAACACTGTTAAATTGTCGAATGGAAGTGAGAGTATAAAAATTAAAAATCCGATGTAAGTCGCTAAATCGAAAATTTTGGATATTGTGAAATTTGATTCCGAAGAAAGTTTTGATTTTAACATAAATGTTGTTCCGAGTATTACATCTAAAAACTTCAGAACTTATGCAGATAACAAAGATCACAATGAATTGGATTGAACGTTGTAACGCTTGAAAAAGGCAAAATGTGCAAAGAAATAGGAAGGTTTAGATATGGACAAGGGACTTGCCTTACGTTGAAAAGCATAAGCAGGAAAAACTTACACATTCTATAAGGAATTGTAGGTTGTCGTCGTGGATAATAAGGTTATCGTCTAATATTGGAGGATTTTCGCCTGTATGGGATTTGCCTTTGTCTATATCCAGTGTGCGGAAGGGTACGGTGAGGTGGTGTGCGTATATGAACTGTTTGCCTTTGAAATCAAGTGTGGGCATGGGACGTGTTCCTTTATAGAATATTGTTCATGTCAACAGAGTAACCTACAGATTGCAATTCTCTACCTAAATTTATCTTCCAACCACCAGCACTATCCAGAGGCACGTAAACTATACCGTGAATATCTGATGGTATTTCAACGCTTTCCTCGTGCAATACACGAACACGTTCGCGACCTAAGGCATGTAAAAAATAACCAAGTTCCAAGATAACGTTTTGACGTGCCCGATGCTTAAATTCATTTTCATTATCTTTAGACCTGACCAGATCATCGGATGTTAGTAAAACGATTGCAAAACCCGCTTCATCGGCATGTTCTTCAAACTTATCAATAATTGTTTGTCCTCTACTTGGCTGCTCGTCAAGTATTGTTGCTGTCAACTCCAGGTCCTCAATGAACCTTGCGATTTTGTGTTTAGCTGCTTCGTCATGTCCGTGGACGATGAAAATCTTATCACCGAAGATCCGCTCAGGAGGCTCTGGTTCTTCAAACAGTTCAAATCTGGCACGGATTCCTTCCAAACTTTTCAGACTCTCAGTCAAATATTCTCTATATTTATATATTTTCTTTTTTACATAATCTTCGTAGTTTTCTATATGACCAATAAAAAGCTGACCTTCAAAATCACTAATATCAAGATCTTCATAGATGTAGTTTCTGTAATTCTCTGTTAAAGCGGAACTTCCAAATAATTTGACTAATAGGTCTTTGTTGTAATTTGACCAATTAACTGCTTCCTTACCAGCTAACTCATATTCATCATCTGAATCTATAGATTGGTCCCTAAGTATTTTCCCAACATCTATCCGTTCTTGTATTTTCTCTTCTGCTTCTTCTCTACTCACAAGCAGTTTTGGCAGTGTTCTTTCTTCCATAGTTTCTCCGTTAACGGTACGCTTGAATTCTTACATAGCAGGACATGATTCTTGACAACTGCATTATAAAATTTATTTGGAGAATTTTCAAGTCAAAAATAAATTGCGATGTGTAAAATTTGAGATTAGCCATACCTTCTTTCTGGTAGGAGGTGAACCTTGTTGTCCAATTAATCAGATACCCAAAATCCGCGTAATCCGAGACTCAAAAAACGCCTCCACCCAACTATTTCTGCAAACTTATTGGAAATATAGTGGATATCTATTGTCCGACAAACCACAAAAACTTCTAATCACGACACAGAATTAGGTATAATTTCAGTATGAAAAAACATCACCGCTCCCCAAACACAAAACAAACAGACCTCTTAGCCATAATTATTGAAAAATCGGGAAGGTTGCAAAAGTCCAAAATTAAAATTTTTTTCCAAATAAGAAAAATGCCTATAAACTTATACAGAGACTGGTTTTATAGCCAATTTCAAAAAGTTGCCATGGTAACAAAAAAGTTACCAAATGGTAACCTTTTGAGTAAGAGCGATCTCCGAATTGAGACTTTACGACGAAAACAAATAAAAGCTGAAAATTGAATGCCTCTGACGGACAATTGACAAAAATGTTGTCAAATTGGCATAAATATGATACAATCACTGTTAATTACAATAAAAATATCAAGATAGAGGTATAGCAATGCGTTTTACACATGTCCTAACAACATCGATTGTTTCCCTATTTCTTATCAGTTTTCTCGCTGCATCCCCCGCACTCGGTTTCATTGAACGTGAATATACAATACGCGAAGTCCTTGATGCTTGCACAAACATCGTTTTTGGAGAAGTTAAGAGTGTTGATACACGACGAATGCAGGCAATTATTACGGTTAAAGAAGACGTGAAAGGTAAAAGTAATCTAAAAGAAATTAAGATGAACTTTCAAACCGGACAATATAAAAAGAACACCTCACCGCGAAAAATGGTACGACTACTTGAACAGGGCATGCCAATTATCGTTTTCTATCGGGACCATTACGGTATTGATAGTATGTGCTTTATTGATGACACATGGTTTCAAATGCGATTATATCAGGGCAGAAGTCGCGGTACAGGCAGAAGCGGCAGTTCATGGTGGAGTTTTACCCACATTGATCCAATGATGAACCGAACGTTTAAAGGTAAAACAAAAACTTTTCAAAACGTTGTTCGCGACATGTTAGATGGTAAAATGTGGGTTACCGCTACCAAGGACGCATTAAAAATACTGGTTTTGACAGGTAATAGTACCTCTCCAACTTGGGGACAAACCCATGTTCATACCAATACGATGACCTACGAATATCAGGCGCTACGGAATATTAAAAAAGTTGGTAAACGTCCGACCGCATTGGAATCTACCAAAATACGAACGCTACCGAACTTACAAAAGGCAAATATCTTATGGCTTGGATACGAAGAGATTTCAAGTTTTGGTCGGTACCTCCTTCCAAAAAAGACAGAGACAGCCATTAAAAACTTCGTTAAAAATGGGGGTATTGTTATCGTTTCAGGACAAGACAGTACTATGCAAAAACCGTGCGGTGTCGGGTGGTTACAGGGCAATTTGACTGGTGTTGAAAGCCCACCAGATAGATTTTTTGAAGTTGCCAATAAAGAAGTTTCTCTTTTCACAACACCTAACATAATCCAATCAGGCAAAATTTATACTGACGATGCATGGGTGGATTGGGAAAAGAGCGATGAGATTTTTGCAACAACTCCAGAACGCAACGAACTTGTTATCGGTGCGAGGAAGTATGGAAAGGGTTTGTACATTATCACCAGTCTACGGAACGATAACCAGTATACCGTTTCCATGAACAAGGGACTCATGGAAAACATAATCCATTATGCGGCAAACCGGATTGAACGCAAGAATCGGTGATGCAACCCCAGGCATTCAATTATTGAGTTTCGCTATTGTTGGAGGGGTTTGTAACCCCGATGAATACCAAAAGCGCATTCATCGTTGATTTGGATTTCAGATACACAGCATGAAAAATCGGGGTTGGAAACCCTCTAACAAAGATGTTTTGTGACAATTGAATGACTCTGGATGCAACCTAATCAAGAATCGTACGACTATCGAAATTTTGAGACAACTAATGTAATATCATCATCTGGACTTCCACTTTGCTGAAATACTGCAAGGTCAGACAGAATCTCCTTTCTGATTTCTACTGTAGACAGATGTCGTTTATCGTATAAAAGGTTTTTGAGGCGTTCAAGACCATACATCTCAAAATCCTCATTAAGAGTTTCTGTGATACCATCCGAATAAAGCACAAGTAAATCACCGCGTTCCCATCTTGCCTCTGTGCTGTAGTATTGCGTTACTGAATTTTCATCTGGTAACGCAATACCTACTGGTGGAAATTGCGATTCCAATTCAATGAACTCTTCACTATCCGATCGAAACAGAAGCATTGCCGGATGTCCTGCATTGGCAAACTCAAACCGATTGTCCTGATGTATGATAACATAACAACATGTCATATAGATAAAGGTTTGAGCATCCTCTTCCGTCACTCTTTTGACAGCCTTCATCACTTCAGGCACTGAAGCATCAAAACGGATTTGCGTTTGTATACCACTTTTCGTCATTGCCGCAACCATGGCAGAATGAAATCCGTGCCCCATTACATCACCAATGAAAATCCCCACCCGATCATCCGGTAGATATAGATAATCGTAATA
>JAPPCZ010000009.1 GCA_028824685.1 Candidatus Poribacteria bacterium | reverse complement strand
TAAATGTGACGTGTAACGTCCTAAATGTGACGTGTAACGTCCTAAATGTGACGTGCAAACGTCCTAATTGAAGGTGTCCATCGGGAAGGTGAAGCGAAACTCAACCAACAATATGCTTTGTACCAAAACTTTACACACCCATTTGTATTTTTCCCTTGACTTAAGCTCCTAAATAAGATATAATTTGATAATTCATCATCGTGAAGCGCGATTAGGAGGGTTTTCCGCTCCGAATTTCGTTCCATGACCTTATGTAAACCCTCAGTGTAATATGTGACAACGTTAGTAAAAAAAGAAAAGTTCAACCTGTTAGCCAAAATATTAGGAGAACACCCATGTCCGAAAGAAACTGCACACTCACAGACTGCGAAGGATTTTATCGCAGAGACCTAATTAAAGCTGGTGTCTTAGGGTTTTTTGGCTTCGGTCTCACCGACTTTCTCCGATTGAAAGCGATAGCTGAACCTACTGCCAAACCAGCCGCCGCTAAATCGGTTATTCTTGTATGGTTAGGCGGTGGTCCAAGCCACCTTGATATGTGGGATCTCAAGCCTAATGCGCCTGAAGAGATTCGGGGTCTATTCAAACCTATTTCCACAAACGTAAACGGTATTCAAATTAGTGAACACATGCCGAGGCTTGCGCAGCAAGCAGATAAAATGTGTATCATCCGCTCAATGACTTCCCCGGAAGCCGCTCATGAGCGTGGGACACACTACATGATAACAGGTTATCAACCATTACCTGGCTTTGCTGTTCCTGGTCACGGTGCTGTTGTTGCTAAACTTAAAGAACAGCGCAGTGCATTGCCTCCCTATATCGCTATTCCGTCCCCTGTTGCTTATGCAGGTGGAGGTTTCTTAGGCGCGTCGTTAGCACCGTTTTCTCCAGATGGCAACCCAGCGAGCAACAATTTCAAAGTTCGCGATTTAGAGCCTCCGAAAGATGTCACTTATGAACGTGTTGAAGACCGCAAAAACCTACGGCAAGCCGTTGATAACGCCTTTAAGAAATATGAGGCAGGGAATCCGAGGGTTGAAGCAATGGATAATTTCTATACCGCAGCTTACAACCTCATGAGTTCCGAAGACGCTCGCGCCGCATTTGACCTCAAAAATGAACCGAAGCAGATGCGTGACGCGTATCGACGCGACACATTTGGACAAAGTTGCCTCCTCGCCAGAAGACTTGTTGAAGCGGGCGTGAACTTTGTTACTGTCAGCAATGGCGGTTGGGATAACCATAACAATATCTTCTCATCTCTGCCAGGGAAACTCAACGCCTTTGATCAAACAATGGCTACTCTGATTAACGATCTTTCTGAACGCGGAATGCTTGAAAGCACATTGGTTCTTGCCATGGGTGAATTCGGTAGAACCCCCGTTATCAACCGAAACGGTGGACGCGATCACCATCCACGCGTTTTCTCTATTATGTTAGCCGGTGGTGGTGTTCAAGGTGGACAAGTTGTCGGGGCATCTGATCCCTTTGGAATGGAACCTGCCGAAACACCTGTTCGTCCTGAAGATTTGTCAGCCACTATTTATCAGAGTCTCGGTATTGATTACAATCAGAGCATTGAATCGCCTGATGGTGTCCGCATCGTGCTTTCACGTGGTGGACGACCAATTCGGGGAGTCTTGGCGTAAAATAAAATAACAAGAGTAACGGTAGGTGCGGTTTCTAACCGCACCGATTTGAGATGTCTTGGTGTAGCGCGAGATCAACTGTCAACCGTTGATCTCACGCTACTTTGGTGCATAGTCCTTTTCTGAAGTACAGATGACGTGAAAATCTGTAGTAGCAGAGTTTATTACACGTTTTTCTGACAGTCATTCCCACTACAACCTTTCCCGTTATCTACGCACTTATTAATTCGTCAACTTAAATGTGACCATGAAAAACCGCAATTACAACATCCTTCCTTTGTTCGCTGTCTTGATACTTACATTCTCCGCAGTGTTTGGGGCTATAGCACAAACAGACAATGAACCGCTACAACCAAAAAAGAAGTTTTTATCACCTATCTGGGCACTTGAATTTAATCCTGATGGGAAAAAACTTGCTGTTGGAAAATATCAATGGGTGGAACTTTGGGACCTTGAGACCCAGCAAATAGTCCATGAATATGAACCGCATGCTGGGCGGGTACGTTGCCTCAAGTTTTCAACGGATGGAAAGATGTTATACGCAGGAGGTGGGCAGGCAGCTCAGAGTGGTGAAATCTGTCTCTGGGATGTTGCTTCAGAAGAACTCATTAAAACGTTCGAAATCCATGGTGACACCATTGAATCTATCGCTATCAGTCCCGATAATGCTAAATTACTCACCGCGAGCATGGACGAATTTAGTGCTGTCATTGACTTGGAAAATCTGGATGAGGAAACGCCTATAGACAAACAAGCAAAATGGTTGACGCAACACGTTGGCAGAGTGCTATGTACGCTTTACCATCCAAACGGTAACTACTTTGTCACGGGTAGCGAAGATAAGACTTTAAAAGTGTGGGACCCAGAAAACTATACGGTGCTTGTCAGCTTTGATGGAAACGATGACTCAGTTTACTCGCTCGCCTACGCAACACGAGAAAATGTGATTGTCTCTGGTTCTGCTGATAACGATGTTCGATCTTGGAGAGTCACACAAACTAACACTGGTGAAACACGCGGTGCACTTGTTCGACAATACGGTGGACACCAAGGACCTGTTTATAGCGTTGACTGTGGTGTCTGGAACAACCAAGAAGTTATCGCATCCGGTGGTGCCGACACTTCTGTGATTATATGGAACATCGGCAGCGGTAATCGGCTCAGAACCTATAACGAGTCTACAGATGCTGTCTATGCCGTTAAGATCAGTCCTGATGGTAATCGTGTTGCCGCTGGCAGCCGTGATGGAAAAGTTCGAATCTGGAATATCCGAAACAATAGATTAACCCATGAATTCTAACCTCATTATTGTAGAGATGTTGTGCCTAAATTCTGCCTATTATAGTTGTCAACTATCGGTTTTTATATAGAAAAGAGTTCTCTTAACTGACAACCGAGAACTGAATACTGACAACTACTTTGGAGGTAATATTCCATGCGTATCAAGAAGAAATATATTCTTTCTACTCTAAATAAACTCCGTGATTTGCAATCAAATTGGAATTTGAAACCTTTACTCGGTTTGCTGCTTTTTGTTTCAATGTGTGCACCTATTTCTTTATATGCGCAAGCTACACCACGCTTGAATTCTCTATTTCCCGCTGGCGGACAAGTTGGAAAAACCGTTGAGGTGAAAATTCAAGGTTCAGATTTAGATGGCGCACATACCCTTATCGTTGAAGGTGACCCCGGTATTACTGGCACACTCAACACTGGCGGTGGAGAAGTTGATGAAACCCATAAACCTATTTTTGAAGCGAATTGTGGGCAATGTCATGAACTCCGTTCACCGAGTAACCGCTCTATGACGGCGACACAGTGGGAATCTGTCGTCAAACGTATGGTACGAGAAAAGGGTGCGGAAATCAGTGAGGACGATCAAACCAATATCGTTCACTACCTGAAATCTGCCGCGAGGGCAAGTGGCGGGATGACAGCCGAGTTAGCCATTGCTCCTGATGCCCCAATCGGTGTACGTGAAGTTCGTATCGTTGGCAAAAACGGCGCATCCACTGCATGGCCTTTTGAAATCACTGATGTTGCCGACACAGTTGAGACTGAATCTAATAACCTTGCTGAATCTGCTACAGCCATAGAATTGCCAATTATTATCAACGGTGTTGTTAATCCGGGCGGGGATGAAGATTTTTTCACCTTTCAGGGAACCAAAGGTGATAGATGTGTTTTCAATGTAAAAGCGTATAGATATAATAACATCAGCCAACAGTTCTTCAATCCGACAATCTCGCTTTTTGATGTCCAAGGCAAAGAACTCGCTCGTAGCAACGGATTCTATAGTCTTGATCCACTTATTGACTTTACGTTGCCTGAAGATGGCACCTATTTCCTCCGTATCCGAGACCTGCTCTATCGAGGCAACCCAGATTCTGTCTACCGTTTAACAAGCGGTGTTGTTCCCTACAACACCTATATTTATCCAACAGGTGGAACAATTGGGAACGTAATCAAGACTACAATTGGTGGTGAAAATCTGCCAGAAACTGAGTGGGAAGTCAAGTTATCAAGTGATCAGCAACCAGGGGTCATGCTTATCCGTACACCCTACGGTATTTTCCCATTCATCGCCAACGAGTACGTTGAGAACGTTGAACGCTTACTTGAGGAAACCACTCACAATCAAACTACTGGTGGAGAAGAAAATGAAACTCAAGCAAAAAATGCCGAGTCCGAGATTCTTTTCCAAACCAAATGCTCCGCATGCCACGAACTTCGTTCACCGAATAACCGCGCACTAAATGCTGAGCAATGGGAAAACACCATCACGCGTATGTCAGAAAAAGAAAACGCGGACATGACACCGACTGAACGCGATAGAATTATCGCCTTTGTTGCTGAAGAAGTCGTCCGTATGGGGCAACTCATCGCAAAACAAATTGAAGGTTCGCAACATATTGCAACCCCTGGCGCGATCAGTGGTCGTATCTCCAAACAGGGCGAGGTAGACTATTATCGTTTTACAATTGAAGAAGGTTCTCGCCTTGGGCCTTGGTGGGTTATCCACCCGTTTGATAATACTGACGAAAAAGGATTTGATACCGTCTATCCTCCTGAAGTTGAAATTGATCTTGAAAAAGAATATGTCGGTAAAGATGAACGAAAAATAAGGTGGTATAAGACCAACCGCAGAGGTGAAAACGTTTTCTCTAACGTCCCAGAAGATGATGTAACTGGATACGCTTTAACTTACTTTGAATCTGAACGAGACCAGAAATATCTCTTGTCCCTCGGCTCTGATGATACCATTAAGATATGGGTAAACGATCAACTCATCTTTACCAAATACGTACATCGAGCTCTCAGGCGGGGAGACGATGTTATTGAACTACCAATTTCTAAAGGCAGAAACAAGATTCTCTTTAAAATCACAAACGGTTACGGTCCCTGGGGATTTTTTGCTGACATTGGCGGTTATTCCATCGGTTTATCCGCAGAAAACCTGAATTCACCTTTGAGTCCATCCTTAACCTTGTTGGATGCTGAAGGCAGGGTATTAAGGAATAACGCTGGTAGAAGAGGTAGACGGGATGCAATTATTGATTATAGCTTTGCGCGACCGGGTGTCTATGGACTCCGTGTTGAAGATATTACCGGTAATGGCGGGAACGGTTATGTCTACCATTTAGACATCCGCCCAACGACCCCTGATTTTGCTATCTCAGTGACCCCTGATAATCCAAATATTGGTCGTAGTGGCACAGTTCTCTTGGATGTTACATTACAAAGAAGGGTTGGATTTACTGAGCCAATACTGCTCTCTGTTGAAGACCTTCCACCCGGTATTACAGCAAGCCAGAGTGCTATCCTCTCTGAAGGCGGAAATGAACAAGGTTATCTCACCCTCACCGCTGCACCAGATGCTGAATTAGCATACAGCGTTGTCCAAGTAGTCGGCACTGTCACAACGACATCCGGACATCAGATACGTCGCGCCGCCACGCCAGTTGAGGTATACCGAATTCGGAACAATGACCAGACTGTTCAACGGAAAAATATTGTTGTTAGTGTGACGGAGTCTACTCCTATCACTGTTTCTGCTACCCCTGACGAAGTCGTGGTAACTCCAGATGGACCGGTTAACATTACCATAAAAGTTGATCGACGGAAGGGCAACCGACAAAACATAAACTTGACAGCAGTCGGTTTACCTACTGGTGTAAGGCTCCAACGGCAGACAACCGTACTCCGAAGAAACGCATCCGAAGCAACATTAACGCTTGTTCCGAATATCGTCTCCAGTGGAACGGAAGAATTGCGGCGAAATCCATTCATTGGAAATAAGCAGACACGCCCGTATACCTTTGTCGTTAACGCTTCGGTTGGAAATCGACGCATCGCAAGCAGTCCTGCTGTTAAACTCTGGCTCGGAAATCCATCAAGTTCTGATGAGCAGGCAAAATTAGAAGGAAATTAATCCTGCCATCTTCTATTTTGCACAATGCTTCGAAAACGTTAAGGCGAGGTCTGTGCCTCGCCTTTCACATTTTTTACCTTGTTTTACGCAATTATTGTTAAATAAAATATATAGATACCTACTGGTAGGTGTGCTTTGTAAGCGCGCTGATTGACAGTATATCGTTAATCACAAAATCTATTGTTCCAACTGTATCTACGGAGGTGTAAATGTCAGGATACTATCGATTCCCAACTATTTCCAATGAAACCATTGTTTTTGTTTGCGAAGATGATTTATGGACAGTCCCAATCAGTGGAGGCGTTGCCCGAAGGCTCACATCAAATCTTGGCGCAACAGGCTCCCCACAGTTATCCCCGGACGGTGAACGACTTGCATTTGCAGGACGTGAAGAAGGCCCATCAGAAGTTTACCTTATGCCCGCACTCGGCGGCGAAGCAAAACGGCTTACTTATCAAGGAAGTAATGTTAGCATTGTTGGTTGGGATGCTGATGGCGAAAACATACTTTATTCCAGCGGCGCGGGGTCTGCATTTGGCGCATGGATATGGAGCATTTCTCCTCATGGTGGCGAACCCCAACGTTTACCTTATGGACCCGCAAACCACATCGCATTCGGAGAAAACGGTGGCATTATACTCGGTAGGTTAACACGCGAACCAGCACGCTGGAAACGCTATCGTGGTGGCACAGCCGGGCAGCTCTGGATAGATATAGATGGAGATGGACAATTTCAACCGCTTGCACCTGTTGATAGTAATTTTACCACACCGATGTGGATTAGAGACCGCATCTACTTTATTTCCGACCACGAAGGGGTAGGCAATATCTACTCCTGCCAAACCTCTGGCGAGGACATTCAACGACACACACATCAAGAAACCTACTACTGCCGTTCCGCGCAAACAGATGGTACTCACATTGTCTACCACGCAGGTGCAGACCTTTGGATATACGATATTAAAGAAGATACCAATCATCAAGTTGACGTTGAATTCCGTAGTCCGCGTATCCAGCGACAACGTAAATTTGTAAATGCCTCACAGTATCTGCAGGATTATGCACTATCTGCTGATGGCAGATCTATTACCTTAACTTCTCGCGGCAAACTTTTTACAATGGCAAATTGGGACGGTGCTGTGCTACAGCAAGGCAATCGCAACGGCACCCGCTACCGCATGCCGCTATGGCTAAACGATGGAAAACGCGTTGTCACCCTCTCCGATGCTGGCGGTGAAGAAGTACTTGAAATTCATACTTGTGATGGTAGTGAAGAGGTCCGCCGTCTTAATGATCTTGATATCGGACACGTTAGACAACTTGCTGTTTGCCCACAAGGGGATAATTTGAAAGATCAACTCCTCATCGTTAATCACCGTTTTGAACTCCTGCACATAGAACTTGAAACACCGGAACTTCGGGTGCTTGACAAAAGCCTTTATAATCGCATCCAAGGTGTAAGTTGGTCGCCTGATGGAAAATGGATTGCCTATAGTTTTCCTGCAACAGAGACCACATCTTCAATCAAACTTTGCAATGTTGAAACTGGAGAAATGTCGTATATCACCCAACCTGAGTTCAGCGATTTTGCACCTGCATGGGATCCAGATGGAAAATACCTCTATTTTCTTTCACAGCGCGAATTCGATCCTGTCGGGGATGCACTGCACTTTGATCTCGGATTTCCTACTGCGACACGACCAATGTTGGTAACATTGCAGAAAGAATTACGAAATCCGTTTTTGCCTGCAACGCCATCACCTGAGGATGAGAAAGAAAAAGAAGAAAAGGAAAAAGAGGATAATGAGGAAAAGTCTGACGAAAAAGACGGTGATAAGCAAAAGAAAGCTGAAGAAAAAAAGAAAAAACCTATCACCATAGAGTTTGAAGGCATTGAACAACGTGTTATTGCTTTTCCTTATTCGCACGGACGTTATAGGCAAATTGCTGGTGTTGAGGGTAAAGCGATTTTCACGTCTTTTCCTGTTCAGCACGCGACTAACGCGCCAGGTGAGGAAGATTCAAGTGCTAAAGGGAAACTTCACGCTTACGATTTCAAAGAACAGAAAAAGGAAGTGCTTGTCCCAAATATTGACTCTTTCCAACTTTCGCGTGAATACAAAAATCTTTTATATCGCACAGGAAATCGGTTACGTGTGATCAAAGCGGGCAAAAAAGCTGAAGATGACCAGAAAGGCGAAAACAAAGGCGGTAGTAACCGACACAGCGGTTGGATAGATGTCAACCGTGCCAGACCCTCCGTTATTCCTTCTGCCGAATGGAAACAGATGTATCGTGAAGCATGGCGACTTCAGCGCGATTATTTCTGGACTGAAGACATGTCCGATGTTGATTGGGAAAACGTGTATGAACGTTATCTTCCTGTACTTGAACGGGTTGCGACCCGTGCGGAATTTTCCGATCTGATGTGGGAGATGCAAGGCGAGCTTGGCACCTCACACGCGTATGAATCTGGTGGTGATTATCGCAGTTCCCCAAACTACGCGCAGGGATTTCTCGGTGCTGATTATGTTTACGATCCTGAGAATAACGGCTATCGCATCACGCACATTGTGCGCGGCGATACATGGAATGAGAGAAGAGATTCACCGCTCAACGCACCGGGTATCAACGTCCAAGAAGGAGACATCCTGCTTTCTATCGGAGGGCAACAGGTAAGTGAAAATGTTTCTCCGGGTGAACTATTGGTCAATCTTGCTGGACAAGAGGTTCAAACCACATTTAAAAATGCCAGCGACGGAGAAAAACGCGTTGTCACAATCAAGGTGCTCGGTGGTGAAAGCGAATTACGATACCGTGAATGGGTCGCGCAAAATCGGAAATACGTCCACGAAAAAACGGATGGCAAGATTGGGTACGTCCATATTCCCGACATGGGAAGACGTGGATATGCTGAGTTCCATCGTGGTTATCTTGCTGAAGTAAGTTATCCGGGACTCCTCATTGATGTCCGCTATAATGGAGGTGGAAATGTTTCACAACTGATTTTAGAAAAGTTGTCTCGCCGCCGTATCGGTTATGCTCTACCCCGCTGGGGCACACCAAATTCATATCCTACCGCCTCGGTATTAGGTCCGATGATAGCAGTCACCAACGAAAGTGCCGGGTCGGATGGCGATATTTTCTCACACTGCTTCAAGTTGATGGAATTAGGAAAACTCATCGGCAAACGGACATGGGGCGGCGTCATCGGTATCTCTAAACACCAAAGTTTTGTAGATGGTGGTTCAACAACGCAACCTGAGTATTCTTTCTGGTTTGTTGATGTTGGGTGGAGCATTGAAAACTACGGCACTGACCCGGACATTGAAGTGGATTATCGTCCACAGGATTATATGGCAGAAGGGGATCCACAACTTGATAAAGCGATTGAGATTCTCCTCCAAGAGATGGAAGAGAATCCGCCAGAACTCCCCGATTTTGGTGAGCGCCCACGCCTTACATTGCCAACCTTACCAAAATCGGAATAGAATATATCGGAACAAACTCACTGTAGGCGCGCTTTGTAAGCGTGCCTTTCCTTGTTTAATGTTTACAGACAGTCTTTTGTTGAAGGGCTTGTAAGTCTGAATTATCTGGATACAACATCCGGAAATCGAAAACTGAATGGATCTAATAAAAAACGATTTGACAACCACCTTCACATGCGTTAAAATGCTATGAGAGCATTCGCAGAAAGTTGCTTACTTTATAGGCACAGTAAGGCACATAAACCAATTTGCTAATTTAACAAGAGGACAGTAAGTATGATTCCCGCTATAACTAAACTACTCATAAAAATTGAACAACTTGAATGGGATTTAGCAGAGATAAAAAAGGAGTTGGAAGAACTTCAAGTTCCTATCATGAAGTCGCTCACACCCGAGGAACGCCAAGCAGCGCGCTCCGCACGAGTCCGAGCACAAAATAAAAGACGGCGTTCGTTACGCAGAAAACGTGATCCTGAAGCTAAAACCCTCACCGCTGAGGAACTTCAGCAGCTTTCTCTGGAGGATGGAATAAATCCGGAGGATAATCTTTTTAGCAGTGCCATCATTGAGGAACGGGAGAAACGGAGACCGTGAATTTTTTCTGGTTAGATGCAAGCGCGTATGCTAAAAGGTACGTTGTAGAAAAAGGGACACAATTGGTTAATCACCTCTTCTCGCTTATTCCATTAGAACGATGGTATGTTTGTTTGAGGGAGGGGGCGAGATGATTTTCGTCTTCGTGCGTAGGAGAAATGAGGGTAAAATCACCGCAACGCGTTTCAATCAGATCCGAGAACACTTTGAAACCGAATTCATCGATCGGGACAAAATGGAACAAATATTCCCAACCGAAGATCAAATAACCGATTCGTGGGATATCATTGAAAAGCATTCTCTCAACAGCACCGACGCTATTCTACTACAGTGTGCGCTTGATAGAGTTAACGAACTGCGGATAGAAGGAGATAATCTGGTTCTCGTAAGTTCCGACAAACGCCTTATGAGAGCAGCAATGATTGAAGGATTGTTCACATTCAATCCCGAAATCGATAATCAGGCTTCACTGGATGCCCTCATTGATCCACCGTAGGAAACCACCATGAACATACTCTGTGCGAACGTAGGAAGCACCTCGTTCAAATACCAAATCATAGACATGGAAACATCAACCTCTCTTGTCAAGGGAGGTGTAGAACGTATCGGCAATTCGCCATCTGCATTTACACACGTTGTACCGGGCAAACCGTCCCGCGAAGGCGAAATTGATGCACCATCACACATTGATGCGATTGCCCATGCTATGCAACTCATTACCGACCCGGAAGTCGGTTGTCTTACAGACCTAAACCAATTGGACGGTGTCGGATTCAAAACCATTCTTGCCAAAGGGTACTGGCGTTCGGCAGTGATTACAGAAGAAGTCATTGAAGCACTTGAGGCATCTACGCCACTTGCTCCGATGCACAATCCTGCCTATATCGCTTCTATCCGTGCCTTTCAGGAACTCCTTCCGAACACGCCGCTTGTTGCTGTCTTTGAGACCTGGTTTCACCAAACTATACCGGATTACGCCTACGAATTTGGCGTACCACGTTTCTGGGTAGAAAAACACGGCATTCGCAAATACGGATTCCACGGAGCATCACACCGCTATATTTCGGAACGCGTGCCGCAAATGCTTGGACAAGAAACAGGAGAAGGACTTCGGATTATATCTTGCCACCTCGGAGGCAGTTCCTCCATCTGTGCCATCAAAGACGGAAAATCTATTGATACCTCAATGGGTGCATCAACACAATACGGTATGGTCCAATCCACGCGCTGCGGGGACTTAGACGCTTTCGCTGTTTTGTATCTGATGGACAAAGAGGGTTTTTCTACCGATGAAATTCGTCAGCAACTGATTGAGGAGTCGGGCGTGAAAGGTATTTCTGGCACCAGTGGCGATATGCGCGATGTGGAGGCGGCGATAGAAGCTGGCAATGACAACGCTCGTTTAGCCTTAGAGACTTATGTTTACGGTGTGAAAAAATATATCGGTGCGTATATTGCAGCGCTTGGTGGGGTTGATGTCATCGCTTTTGCTGGTGGTATCGGGGAAAAGAGTGCCACGACACGCTCTCAAGTCTGCGAGGGACTTGAATGGTGCGGTATCCATTTAGATATTGAAAAAAATCAGAAATCAACTGGAGAGAACGACCTATCTGCGGACAACAGCCGCACTAAAATTCTCGTTGTTTCTACGAATGAGGAACTTATTGTATCACGTGAAACTGCACGGGTACTTTCTGCTTAAATCTTTAAGGTTTTACCCATTTCGGTGCGGAGTTCTACATCAAATATTCTCGCTCGCGAAAAATCCGAATAGCAAGCCACATTGCTCCTACCGTTAGCAAGCAGATTACTAACGCTGCCACCCATACTGACGGAGGCGTATTTCCTAACAAATCATCAAGCATATCCCGCCGCAATTTAAAATCCGGAAATATCGTCATAAGGTAATGTGTTACTGAAATTCGCTTGATACCCATCGGCATCAGTGGAATTATCGTAATCCGTTCCCAACCGAACACGAAAAGCAATCCCCACAGCACCGGATGCTTATATCGAGCAGATAAAAGCACAGCGAAAGCACCGTAGGCTAAAAATCCCAATGCCATTGAGCCAGTATAACGAAAACTCATTCCTAACACCAAAAAACGATCTCTTAGTTTCGGATGCGTCTCCATAATTCCCGTTAGAAGCAGATGGGATATACTGATGAGTACAACGGTTCCTATCATATAGGCTGCGAATTTGCTGAGCAGAATCAACGATTTACGGAGCGGACGCATCTGGAGATACGTTAAACCTTTGCCATCAATTTCATCCGAGACAATTGCTGAACCGTAAAATATCGCACACAAATTCGTCAAAAATCCATAATAAAGAAACGTTATATTCGGGATAAAACCGTTCACCAAACCCGATCTTCGCGCATAAAACCGAACCACAAGCGCGATAACAAGCGGTAATAGACCGCCAATTAGAATCAGAAGTCCTCGCCGACTCCAAAATAGTTGGCGAAATGTAAGTTTAAATAACGCGAAATAGGCAGGAAATGAATTGAGGTTGGAAGCCATTTATAGCCTTTCAAGAATTGATTTTTTCTACATATCATAGTAACATAAAAACGCTGATTTTACAATCCTTTGTTTAGGAAATTGGAGTTTTGTCATAGGATTTTCTTTAAAAATCTATTTGATATGATATAATACTTACAGATAATAAGCATTTTTGGAACTTGAAAGGATATATATGCTTAAAATAATTGATACCCACCAACATCTTTGGGATACATCTAATTTGGAATATCCATGGTTAGAGGGATTTGACTTACTCAAGCAGCAATATACACCGCAAGATTATCGCGACGCTATTGGCGATATAAACGTTGTGAAATCGGTTCACGTGGAAGGCGACCCTGCAGAAACGCACGTTGTTCAAGAAGTGGAATGGCTAACGCACATCGCAGAAACAGATGGAATGATAGAGGCAATTGCGGCTGCTGCACCACTGGAAAAGCCAAATGTTGAGGCTATTCTTGAACAACTCACCGCGTCCGATCTTGTCGTCGGTATTCGTCGGATGGCATGGCATCACCCAGACAATCAATTTTACGCCTCTCCCGAACTAATTAACGGTGTCAAGTTATTAGAAAAATATAATCTCTCTTTTGAACTCTGCGCTAAACATGATCAACTCCCTGCCGCCATTGAATTGGTTAAAGCCACACCGGACATCACGCATGCTGTCAACCACTGTGGCGGTCCAAATATAAAAGACGGTGAATTCGAACCGTGGGCAACCCACATGCGCGAACTCGCCGCCTTTGACAATGTTTACTGCAAAGTCTCAGGTGTTGTAACAACCGCCAGCGAAAACTGGACACCAGAGGAACTAAAACCTTACATCCGACATCTCATAGAAGTTTTCGGTTATGACCGCCTCATGTTTGGTAGCGACTGGCCCGTCTGCACCTTAGCTGCCCAATATCATCAATGGTTAGAAGCGTTACTCTTTGCTATTGAAGACGCATCTGATGCAGAGAAAAACCGCTTTTTTTACCAGAACGCTTTAGAATTCTACAAAATGTGATATATGTTTAGTAGACCTTGAAATGAGTCAGAGCCATTCAATTCTTCAGTGGGTTCTACCTTTTACTAAAGTCTCTTCCTGTAGGAGCGACCTCCTGGTCGCGATCTTATTTAATTTGAGAAAACGGAATGGCTCTGGGAATGAAAAGCCTACTGAGGCGTAATCAGAATAGGTTCTACGCCTTGCGACTCTTGAATTTGTTGCTTGAGTTCTGATGCATCTGATCGCACAGCAAATTCTCCAATGGTCACCCGATTCAATGTTCTTCCATTAACTGTCGCAGTGTATATCTTTACCTTCTCATTCGGGTATAAACGTCGTAGATTCTCAGCCAACATATCTGCATAGCGTCGCTCAGCAAAAGATCCAACCATCAGGGTTAACTTAGGTTTCTCATTTACCGCCTGAGTTTCGATATCAGTTGTTCCACTACCGAATTGCAACTGTGCTTGCTGCACACTCTTATTCCCGGCTATGTCTTGAACACTCAATGCGAACTTATAAGTTGTTGATGTCAACTGTGGCACTTTAGTTAGAACTACCGTCTCTGGTGGTGTCCCTTTTCCTTCGCTCTTTTCAACCAGTTTGTTATTTGCATCATAAATCTCAAGTTTCCAATTGGCAATAGAGTTGATGTCCCATGTTTTGACACCAATGCTTGTGGGTGTCTTTTTAGATATTTCTAACGTTGCCGGAATCAGATCAACCGTAACTTTTTTGCTGTTTCTGAGATGAGGTGTGCCTTTCGCGTCAATAATGTATAGTTGTGCCACGTAATCCCCATCGGGTACCAATTTGCCGCTACTTCCCATGCCGTCCCAGATAACGCCATCTGTGGGAGAACTTGTTCCAGATTTTTCCCACACCTGTTCTGTATACGCATCACGGAGTGTCAATTTCCATTTGTCATTCGCCCTAACCTTAAAACGGAATGTAGTAGTATCCGCAATGCCGTCACTGTTCGGTGAAATTGCGGATTCGGAGAGTTGCAATTCATTTACTGCCCCTTCAGTTTCTACATTAGGTTCAAGGGTTTTCGGCATCAAAATCGGTGATGTTATGTCTGTTTTGGGAACATCTTTAGGCTCTGCCTTCGTGACAGGAGTAGGAGCCTCCGCAATAAGAGTGGAACTTTTCTCTTTTCCACCCCACCGTAATGTTGCAGAAATCCAATGTAGACTTTGACCCAACTCACCACCTCTAACGTGAGCGTAATCCAACTGTCCCGTTGAGTTCCGAAAACTGATACCTTGAGTCCATTCACCAGAACCAAATTTATCGGATGCGGTTAAGGTGGTATAACCCACACGCACCCCGAAATGATTATTGAATAACCAACGTTCAGCACCAAAGTGAAGCCGAAGTCGTTCACCCCAACTCACATCATTCTGTCCACGGATAGCAATGTCTGCAGATAACAAAGTTGCTTTGTCGTGGCGATATGTCGTCCCGAAACGCGCAGCCAACGGCAAACTTTCAATAAGCTCTCCATTTTCCCGAATTCCATTGCTCAATTCCGACAGGTTCATGCCTACCGTGACCGAATCACCTAACTTTTCTAACGGATAGGTGAACTGTGTCCCGATATCCACGCTCCAAAGGTAATTCGTCCTGATTGATGTGCTGTTTTGATAGTAGCGTAAATTTGCTCCGGCGGATGCCTGTTCACCTAATGCTAAACCGTATCCTAAAAGCACTATTTGAGTAGACTCACTGTTAGCATTGTTCCATCCATTGAACCAAGACGCTACAGATAGACTTCCCACATTTTTTTCGGTTAAACCCAATGTATTAGGACTCGCCGCAAACGAAAACGCCTGATCTGGACCAGACGGTTCACCTGAAAACGGAACCCCGCCCATATTCACTTCTAAGCCGTTCATAAACCCAAGTGAAGACGGATTCCATAAAAAACCGTTATTTGCTGACGGACCAGCGGTAAAAGCGCTTCCCATACCAACCGCTCGCGCACTTGCTCCTACGAAGATATCGCGATGGTCTATTCCAGAAGACCCCTCTGTAACCATGACATTTCCTAATACAATCACTATAAAACTGATAAGACCGATAGTTTTCAATTTCATTTTTATGAACTCCATCTATTTTTCTTATGCCAAATTTAAAAGGTAAATTCCCTCTGTAATTTTAACGTCTAAACTATAAACTTGGGTACAATCTGAAAATAGACTTGATTTTTTACAAGCTATCTCGCAGTTATTATACCATTTCTAATTGAAACAGCATCATATCCATTTCTATGGATATTTGTAGGTCGGGTAGAAGCGATAGCGAAACCTATAAGTGTCAACTTAAGGATTTCTGAATATCAGAAATGCTCTTTAGTCCCGTAGGGACG
>JAPPCZ010000087.1 GCA_028824685.1 Candidatus Poribacteria bacterium | reverse complement strand
TGAATATGCCATAATCATAAACACTCACATAAATCTCAAAAAATGTAAACTTATTCACGGAATCTACTATAATATCGCGGGGATTTAGGACATTTGTGGGGATGGTGACTATTATGAGAACTGGCGATTTATCAGATTGGCGATAGCGGTTAGACGTACAAGTTGAATCGTTTCCGCAGTACCTTTTTGATTTTCTCTATTTCGGCATGTGCCGCCTTGAGTTCACGTTCCAATTCCGATTTTTAAGGAAGATTTTAATTCCCTTCATCCGTTAACTCATAATAACCGGCATGTCTGTTATAGTATCCATAGGATTTGGCATGCTTTGGACTTATCATATTGCATAACACACCGATACCTTTTGATGGCAAAACTTCCTTAAGATGTTTTATCCCTGTCAGGACATCAAAGCGCTTAGTTTTTGTAATGTCAAATACATAAACGACAGCATCAACGATAGTTGCCAAAATAACCGGGTCCGCTACTGCACGCACAGGTGGAGAATCAATCACTATTACATCGTATTCAGATTTTACCAGTTCCAACCATTCCGTCATCATATCTGAATTTAATAACTCAATAGGATTTGGAGGAACAGTGCCACCCGGCACAAGGTGCAAATTGGGAATACCAGTCTGCCTCACTGTTGACTGAAAAACATCATAACTATTTTCGGTGTTTATACTGATAAGTGCTTCGCTCAACCCCGGTTTACGGGTATCACTATGAGTTACCACTTGTGGATCGGATACAGAGTCTTCAGATGTATTAGTCTGATCAGGGGATGTTATTTGAAGAAGTTGTTCTGGTGAAAAAAATGTGTGTTGCGACGGTCTACGCATATCCGCATCTATTAGTAATACCTTATTCCCTTTTTGCGCGAGCGCAGCAGCGAGATTGGAAGAAACAGTACTCTTCCCTTCTCCACGGGTAGAACTTGTCACAAGAACAGTCTTCATTCCTCCACCAAGGTTGAGGAATGGTAGTTTCGCTACAAGCACTCTAAACGCTTCTGTTGTTCTGGAGTTAGGTGCGTCATTTACAATGAGAGGAATCCGATAAGCACTCCGTTTCTTAATGGAGGGAATAACACCGAGAAAACTCGGCGGTTCCGGCAGCGAATCCAATTGACGGACAGAATCTTCCAATCGCAAATATGTGTCTTTGAAGTAATTTTTGGCAACTGCAAATGTAAGACCGAGTACTCCACCAAGCATTGCTCCTAAAACAAGATTTAATTTCATCCGAGGTTTGATAGGCTCTTCTGAAAGGCGGGCATGATCTAATACCTTAAGACTATCTGTGCGGGCTTCAGCGACGATTTGTGATTCTCGTATTTTCGCCTCTAAAGCAACGACCTGTGCAGTGTAAATTTCAACATCGCGCTTAAGACGAAACATCTTCAACTGTTCATCTGACCAACTCCCAAGTGTTTTGAGATATTCATTGATTTGAGTAGAAACCTCTTCCTTTTGTTTCCTAAGGCTTTTAATTGCAGCTTCTGCTTCATTGACCTTTTCTGTGAGTGCTTGATGAAGCGGGTTGAAAGATGACGTTGTGCTTGTAATTTCTTTTTCTTCTTTGGTAAGGCGTGATTTTGTTTCTTTTATTTTTTCATCAAGAGAGGTAATTTCAGGATGTGTTACATCCCCGTATTTTCCGATAAGCGCCTTCCGTTCAATTTCATATTCGTTCAAGTTGTCATTCAGTTTGGAATATGAAGGGTTCTTTGTTTTCGTTTCTGAAATAAGATTTTCTTCAATTTTTTCGAGGTCATCTTGATATGCTAAAAGTCTCAATTCAGCAGCAGCCAATTGGCTCGTTAATTCGTTTTCACTTAATTGTAGGGCTACAATCAGTTGTGCTTGGGTTCCCGCTTCGGCATTTAAAGTCAACTCCGTATTTGCTTGCTGGAATTCAAAGAGTTGCTGCTCCGAACTTTTCAGGTTCTGCTTTGCTTCCTCCAACATTTCTTGCGGGAGTGGCTTTTCCCACCATCGCATATTTTCTATTTTCTCTGCATCAACCACTTGAATGAGTACAGCGGCAATTCTATTACACAAAATCTGCGCGTATTCTGGGTCCTGTTGTTTCACAGTAAGGGTAATAACGTTGCCATCTTGGGATTCTTCAACTTTTAATTTCTCATCAATAAGCGTTTTGATGAAATAGTCTTTCCATTCAGTATCAGTGAGTTCACCTTGTTCAGTTACAGTTGAATCTAATTCAATATTCAGAAGATTTGCCAACCACTTCACTGTGTCACCTCGGTGAATAGATTGTGGTTTCAACAGCTCTTCATCTATAAGTTGGCTGACTGTTGGGGCAATCACTAAGTCTCGGGATTGCATCAAAGTCGCATAAGTACCTAATGATGCGCCTTTGAGGAATCCCGATAGTGGAAACTGTGAAAGTAATGAAGATGCGGATTGGTCATCAAGGATACGAAGCGTTGTTTCGGATTGATATACTGGTGGTGTGAAATCGGTTACAAGGAATGCACCAAAGACACAAAGTAAAAAAATTGTAAGAACACTCCATTTGTTCCGGAAAAGTATCCAAAAATAGTCTGATAATCGAATTTCCGTAATTTGTTCAAGTTGTCGATCAGTTGTTTCTGACATATTAACCTCATTCTCGTTTTCCATGAATACGCCCTAATGGACAGTCCATTCTAAAATTATAGGCAATAGTCGGGAATCGGAGTTCCCTCCTACAATAGATAAGATTTCTGTAGGCGGTGAATGCCTAAATAGCATTCATACCCGGGAACGCCTATAGGCGTTCATACCGTTGATTTCTTGATTTCGATCTCCGAATCGCGACCTATAATATAAATGTAGACTGAACACTAAGGAAATAAGAAAGGATAAAAATGGAATAGAGAACATATTTTTTATCTCGTCTTTCTTCTATCTGTATCTTAACCAAACACTTACGACTAAGTTTGTCAACGAAGCAGCGAAACTCAAAACTCGCCAATCAATCCGTGTTCGTTCTAATATTCGGAGTTGATCGTTTGGGTGAAGATAAACTTCTGACTGAACCAAATTAAAGTCAAGTTCTTCTTGTGTTCCATCGGCACGTGTTAGGATACATTTTTTCGGATTTGCCTTTTCCTCATCTAATCCGCCTGCCATTGCCACAGCATCTCTCAAAAGTATTGGCTCAGTAATTACATATTGACTTGGCTTATCTACTGCCCCAACAACACTAATCTTTGCTTCAGCCAACGGAACGTATAAGGTATCTCCTGGTGCCAACATGGCTATTACGTCTTGAGAAGTGAGATCTACGGGTGTATTTCCTGCATCGGTGATAATCTCTGCCTTTTTTAAATCTGCGAAGTCTGATCTGGAACCGCCTGCAAGTTTCAGTGCTTGGTTAGCAGGGATCTGCTCATTCGTAATTGGATAAAAGCCGGGAGTTATGACTGCTCCAATTACACGGATCCGTCGTTGTGCATAAATAGACGGGATAATGACGATGTCGTAATCTTTCAAAGGAATATCAATCCCACCCGTTTCAACATGCTCTTCGAAGTTCACGGTTTTAAACACCTTACCGTCCCGCCAGACCGTAATTTTGGTTAGATCAGCCAATTCATAGTTGATTCCTGCCGCCGCCAAAGCATGCATCAAATAAACCTGTCCAGTTTCAAAAATATGCATGTTTCCTCTCGGTCTCTGATCAACTGCTCCGAAAACCAGAATGTGTCGTTTGGGTTGCATGAGTGTAACAAACACGCGAGCACTCGGAAGTTTTTTGGAGAAAACCCGCTGCATCTGTGCTTCAAGTTCCGAGACTGTTACGTCTGTTGCTTTGATTAGTCCGATGAGTGGATAGGAGATATAACCATCTGGCTGAACCGGAATGGGAACGCGATCTTTAGTATATTCAGGGTAACCTTCAACAGTAACAACAATACTGTCCCCAATTTGCAATTTATAAGTGGATGTTTCTGGAAACTGTGGACTTTTGGTTACAATGTTTTCATCAGAGGTTTCCTCAGCAAAAACGAATGGAGAGAAACTTTGAAATCCTAAAATTATCAGGGCAAGAAATAGAAAACGTAAACGTAAAAACGTGTTCATAAATTTCACATAACCTTTTATTAGTTTCTTGGAGTACACCTTAAGATAATCTTATATTGGTGTTTTTGGGACTTATGTTCTTTATTATTTCTTAAAATTCTCGCGCAGACTTTCAGCAATACAGCGTTTTTCAGTATAAATGTTCCTTAAAGTGATTTCTAAAGAATTTTAGCAGGAATAGGGCAAAGATTCAAGTGAAAATAGAAAAACTACTAAGAGATTCAACCTTGATTTAGATTCCAATTCAACAGAATTTTAGAGTTTATCTTATTTTTATTGAATCGGTCTTATGATTTCTTTCTCTTGGAGTAGTAGTCTTTCGTCAGTCTTCATTTATCCTGTTTGTTGTGATCAGTTACGTTTTTCTTCAAGAAATTTTGGAAAAAGTTACACATACTTGGTTGAGAATGTTTGTTGCTTTAACCTATTGAGTTATGCTAATATAATCTTGTGAATTTAAAAAATGTTATTACACAAATACAAAATAAAAAGATAATGATAATCGGAGACATCATTGTAGATGAGTACATCTGGGGTGATGTAGACCGAATTTCCCCTGAAGCACCGGTTCCAGTATTTGAAATGGCTGCTGAAAGATCCGGTTGTGGTGGTGCTGCCAACGTCGCACAAAATATCGTTAGTTTAGGTGGCAAAGCAGAATTGGTCGGTGTGATTGGAAAAGACAGAGATGGTGAAAAACTGATCCAAATGCTAAAACATACAGGTGTTGGTACCGCTGACATCTGTATAGATGTCCAGCGCCCCACAAGTAAAAAAACGCGCGTGATCGTTAGCACTGCTACCACTGATTCGCTACAGCAAAATGTCAACAGACCTGAAACTTTGTTTCTGCATCACGGACACCATCTAATTCGGATTGATAGGGAATCTAAGCAGGAAATCAGTGTTTTAATAAAAGAACGTCTAATGAGTGCTATAATATCTAAAATGGCAGAGAGTGATGCAATCATTTTCGCTGACTATGACAAAGGTGTTGTCAGTGCTGAGTTGATAAAGGATGTCGTAACGCATGCCAAACCTTATGGCATACCGATTATCGTAGACCCAAAGCAGCATAATTTTTGGCATTATCAAGGTGTAACCGCGCTTACGCCAAACCATAAAGAAACAGGGGCGGCTGTACAGCAAGAAATTACTGATATGTCACACCTAATTGCTATAGGTGAACAAATATTGGACCAGTTATCGCTGAAAGTGTTATTAATTACGCGTGAGGAGGAAGGAATGTCTCTATTTACGCGTGATTCCGATGGCACGTTACAAGTAGAACACCTACCATCACACTCAAAAGAAGTGGCGGATGTGACAGGAGCAGGAGATACAGTGGCTGCTGTTTTTACACTTGCACTTGCGGCACAAGTCGGTTACCACAATGCTGCCAAACTCTCAAGTCTTGCAGGAGGGGTTGTAGTTGGGAAAATGGGGTGTGCAACTGTCACACCAGAAGAACTACATCAGGCTATTGACACATTGCCCGAAACAAAACATTAATACCAATTTTCTGAATAGCTAAATCTAACTGAATAGCCGCATTGGTGATACAGCATGAAGACTGTCTTTCTTGACCGGGATGGAGTTATAAACGAAAATCCGCCAGACTACGGCTATGTCCGCAACTGGACAGAATTTGCCTTTCTCCCGAATGCGTTGGCAGCGATTAGAGACTTAACCCATATTGGTTATCGTATTATTGTGGTAACCAATCAAGCCGGAATTGGCAAAGGAATTTATACCGAGCAGCATTTAGTTGATATTCATTGTCGGATGCTTGCTGAAATTGAGAAAGTTGGGGGACAGATATGTAAAGTTTACTATTGTCCACACCATCCAGAAGCAGGATGCGAATGCCGAAAACCGAAACCGGGTATGTTAATTCAAGCCGCACGCGAACACGAAATTGACGTGTCAAATACATTTTTCATTGGTGATTCAATTACAGATATACAAGCAGCACGAAGTGCTGGTGCATCACCGATACTCGTTTTAACAGGGCACGGTCGCGATTCCTATAACCGCTATACCAATTCTGATTCAACTGCCAAAATTTCTAAGCCAGATAAAATCTTCACAAATCTCTATACTGCTTCACGTTGGCTAATTCAATGTTGAATTTGCAATGAAATATAGATTTTCAGACTTTCAATTTTAATTTATAATGTTATTAAAGAAAATAGAATCCTGCACTGCACATGCTGGCGTTATAGGTCTTGGGTATGTTGGGGTATCCCTTATGGTTGCTATTGCAGGGGCAGGTTTCAGAGTAACTGGGATTGACATCAATCCAGAAAAAATAGAACGGCTGAAACGCGGTATCTCTGATGTCCCTGATGTTCCTGATACTATCCTCGGTCCGCTGATTGCGTCAGGACAAATTCAGGTCACAACAGATTATCGTGTTCTGAGTGAACTGGATACCATCAACATTTGCGTGCCAACTCCTTTGAATGAAAACAAGACACCGAATATGCAATTTATCACCGCTGCTGTTGAGCAAATTGCCCAATATCTGCATTCCGAACAGCTGATAATCCTTGAAAGCACAACCTATCCTGGTACGACAGAAGAAATTGTGCTTCCAATGCTTCAACCTAACTTCAACAAAAAAATAGTTGAGGCCGACTGCAGCACAACCCCTCCGAATTTAAGTTCTGATCCTACTAAATCGTTACAGGTAGGTCTTGATTTCTATCTTGCTTTTTCACCTGAACGAATTGAACCAGGGAACAGTACATATCTTATGACGAATACGCCCAAAATTGTCGGTGGTGTTACGTCAAAATGCACCCAAGTTGCCAAGACTTTTTACGAGCAATTTATTAATAAAATCTACACTGTCACCTCTCCTCGGATAGCGGAAATGGCAAAATTGTTAGAAAATACATTTCGAAGTGTAAATATTGGATTAATAAATGAAGTTGCGCTTATATGCGATCGGATGGATTTAGATGTATGGGAAATTATTGATGCTGCTGCCACCAAACCCTTCGGATTCATGCCTTTCTATCCGGGTCCAGGACTTGGGGGACACTGTATTCCAATTGATCCACACTATCTTTCTTGGCAAGCGCGTAATTATGATTACCACGCGCGATTCATTGAACTTGCAAGTGAAATTAACAGCAGCATGCCTGAATATGTGCTTGACAAAGTCATTCACGCGCTAAATCTCCATCGGAAACCTATCAATGGCTCAAATGTCTTAATTTTAGGTGTGGCATACAAAAAAGACATTGGAGATACCCGTGAATCTCCAGCGTTTGAAGTAATAAGATTATTGCTTGACAAAGGTGCACATATTTTATATCATGATCCACATGTTTCAAATATTATACTTGGAGAAGGGGAAACATTCCATTCACAAACGTTGACATCCGCTTTAATAGAAAATGTTGATTGCGTTGTAATTCTTACTGATCACAGCACTATAGACTATGATTTTATTCTTAAACACGCTGCTATCGTCGTTGATACCCGCAACGCAACCCGCAGCGTCCAGAATGGATCCAACAAGATAATCAAAATTTAAAGCCTTACATCAACCAAACAAATCGGTTTATTTTTTTCAGTTTATTATTCAGTATTAGGAGGTATAACAATCACCCTGAAATCTAAAACATATAAAGTAATCTAAAAACAGCTCACAAGCGAAAACTAATTTAGTCCATATTCTCTGTGTGAGCTAAAAATTTCGGAGGACTCTCATGATAAAACCATATCTAAAATTAAAGATACATCATGACCAACTTACATGGTTTCTTGCTATACTTTTAAATGAAAGAGAGATTTTCCAACTACTAAGGCACACCAATCCAGTCGCTAATACCGATAAGTTAGATTCTTCTTCAAAACAGGAGTTGTTGGGCAGGTTAACCAACGCTTTTTATAGACAATCCGACATTGATGAAATCGTTGTCCAACACCTCTCACAAAAGGCGGAGGATGCGATCTCAAGAGTTGGATACATGGTAGTTGACGAAATACATACTTTTTTTAAATCTCCTGGTCCACTGATTGAATCAGGAGAATTTGGTGAAGTGGTCTGGGCACTCTTAGCGGATACTCGGGAAGATGTGCACTCACATGGAATTCACTTATTGACAGCAGCATACGAAACTCATAAAGACTCTCCAGAGGTAGATACACAACCGTTCTCTGATCATCTCTCTACTCCACAAGTGCCTTCCCCAGAAATACAAGAGATTCAGACAAAATATACCGATGATTTAGATGGAGCACAGAAGGAGATTGACGGACAAACCGGTGAAATTGAACATCTTAAAAGTGCTTTAGTTGATTTACAAGCAGAATACACAGCGATTGAGAAAAAAAACAAACAACTTGAGCAGCACTGCCAATTCCTGCTTGAAGAAAATGAGGCTTTCAAAATAAAAGAAGACCTCTATCAGGAGAGTAAAGAGCAGATTGTTTTTCTAAAACAAGAAAATGAAAGTCTGCACGAAAAAACGACACAGTACGCGGAAACTAATAATTCCCTCATGAAATTAGAGACTGAACACCAGCAGCTGCTGGCGAAATATGGGGATATTACAGCACAACTCGACGAACTGGCACAAATCAAAACAGCTAAAGAAAGTTTTATGGTTGAGCTAAAGTTAGTTGAAGAAGCCGTTTATAAGGAATTTCAAGCTTTAGAACAACTAAAAACTGATCTACAGAATCATTTTGATGTGATTGAAAAATCGCATGAAACATCTCGAAATGCTCTCAACCAAATTCGGCAAACAGTAGATTATTTTGATGAATCTGATTTAGAGTCTACAAATCAAGAGAAGCAGACAGGAACGCAACCGCGGGTTGGTGTATTTGTTGATGTGCAAAATATGTTCTACGCTGCGAAGGATCGATTTGAACGCCGAGTTGATTACATTAAACTTCTTGACCTGATTGTTGGTCCGCGACAACTTGTAGCCGCCTACGTCTATATTGTTCAGATTCCTGAAATTAAACAAGGTAATTTCATCTCTCTATTAGAGCATAATGGATACACAATTCGTAGTAAAGATCTACGCCTACGCGGAGACGGTTCAGCAAAAGGCGATTGGGATGTCGGAATCGCTGTAGACGTAGTCTCTATGCTCGGAGTGTTAGATGTTGTTATTTTGGCAAGCGGAGACGGAGATTTCTGTCCGTTGGCTGAGCTCATTAAACAGCAACATAAGCGGATAGAGGTAGTCGCATTTGAGCATAACACGTCAATGGATTTACAAGCAATGGCAGACCAATTTTTCCCAATAGGAGAAGAATTGTTAATGTAATTGCAGACTTCAGCATAAGACTTTCGGAGAAAAAATATTGACTTTTTTGACGTTCTGCTAAAATGACATCCGTTCATTCGGTATAATTGGTGTTTTTTAAGTCTTGACTTATTTTAATAATTTTTGTAGACTAATAGTGGTAAATTTTTTCCCTAAAAGCATTGTAATTGATCTCATTTCCTCAATCGTTTGTCTTTGGAGGAAGTCTGCTTCTCTTGAACAGACTGTATAATGGCGTAAATATGTTTCGTGAAATCTTATTTGATAAATGGTTTCTCGGTGGAATTTGCTTCCTTGTTATCTTTGCCTTCGGTTGCTATCTATGGTATCAAAACGAGGTGACACACGCAAAACAAGAAGTAGCAGAGGAGGCCGAGATATTACGTCAATGGAAGTTGTCTCAAGACGCGCAAGAAACTGTCCACCAAACTGAACGGATAGATACTGGGAAGAACGAGACATCTGTAAAAAACAAACCTGTCTCTTCAGAGACAATAACCTTCCCCGATACTATGTCGGAGAACACGGATTCTGAAGGTTTTTCATCGGAATCACTAACTGCAGAAAACGCTGAAGAGATGCGCGTTTCACCACACGGGTTCGGACCTTATCCTGAACTACCTCCAAAATGGGATCCGGATACATGGGATGGTCTTGATGCTGATGGTGAATTGCTTGTACGTGTTTGGTTAAAACTTGAAGAACAGGGTGAACCAATTGTAGGTGCGACTGTTAAAAATGGTTGGGTTTATCCATACCTTAAGAATACAGTCTATGTCAAATGGGGAACTCTCCAAAACACAAATGAAAGGTATATTACTTTTCTCACTGGTGATCCGAGTGCAATAGCTGTACTTAGCGGTGTACCGCAAGGATCTGCTATGCCACAGAATTTTATGGAAATCATTACTCATAAAATTCTTGATGGGGACGTTTCATCTGAAGTTACAATCATTCAAGGCACCAATCCCGGTATTGATGCCTACAATTTTCTTAATCTGAAAAGGAGATAATGACCATGCAAACTAAAAAGTTTAGTATTTTTATAACCTTATCATTAATCTTTGCGTTAATCTGCGGAACCACAATTATAGGTATCGCAGCAATAAATGATAATACTGAAGAAAAAGAAGGAGATAATTCGATATTTCGGTGGGCAGATGCATTCGAAGGCGGACTAGAATCATACAGCTCAACATCCGTATATGTGTCTGAAGATGAAGAAGAAGAAGGGGTGTTTTGGATATTAAGTTCTGCCTCCACAACTTTCCACTCTTTGTGGGCTGACCAAAACATATCAGGAGGTTACTATTACGGTGTAGATGCTGGCGATGGTTCTGTGGGAGGTGATGGATCGTTTCGCGGTGGGATTCATATTCATGTCAGTCCCGAACCTGTTCTTCGTAGTCTAAATCTACCAGAAGGAGAAGAACCTGATTTACACGCTGCTATAGATTCAATCTCAGCTTGGAGTGATATCTATGGAACCCTTGATGGGGAAGACTTTGAAGCTTACAGTCATATACCATTCTAAGCTTCTTGTCATCCGTTAAGTGAAAGTACCATTCAGTGTTTTGATGCTTACAATTTTCTTAATCTGAAAAGGAGATAATGACCATGCAAACTAAAAAGTTTAGTATTTTTATAACCTTATCATTAATCTTTGCGTTAATCTGCGGAACCACAATTATAGGTATCGCAGCAATAAATGATAATACTGAAGAAAAAGAAGAAGTTGGAGAAAATTTTGTGCGAATAGATCGAAGGGCAGAAGCATCTGAAGGACCACTAGAATCATACAGCTCAACATCCGTAGATGTATATGATGATGATCCAGACGACGGGGTGTTAGGGGAACGTCGTGATGCCTCCACGAATTTGAGATCTTCGGGCGGTGTTAACTTCTCAGGGGGCTACTATTACAATGCAGATGCTGGCAATGGTTCTGTGGGAGGTGATGGATCGTTTCGCGGTGATATATATCTTTCTGCCAGCCCCGATCCTGCTTTTAGCACTTTACCAGAAGGAGAAGACCCCGATTTACACGCTGCTATAGATTCAATCTCAGCTTGGAGTGATATTTATGGAACTCTTGATGAGGAAGATTCTGAGGCTTACAGTCATATACCATTCTAAGCTTCTTGTTATCCGTTAAGAGGAAAGTACCATTCAGAAGTTTACTGCAGTAGGCAGAGAACCTATAGGTTCTCTGCCCGCTCTTTGTTACAATAACACCAAGGTTTGAGGTGCGGATTGACAGATCCCAAACAATGGAAGATAAGGTTGACAGTGTTCAAAAACAGTTAGTAATAGAATAACTAAAATTTTTAGAAAATATTGACTTTTTTTAATATTTTGCTATAATAGTATAGAGATGTAATATTAACGCGTTGTGCTAGTTAACGGTTGGTATGTTTATATTTCACATGTTCACCTCGCTGGTTTGAATTCCACAATTTTTTGATACTTGATAACTTCACAGGTAGGAGGGAACTGCGATTCCCGACTACAAACGGGGCGCGATTCGGAGATTGCTCCCGCCACAAATGCCAAAAGCGTATTTGGCGTTGATTCCAGAATATAAACAACTATGAAAAATAACAAAGCTATCACGTAACTAGCACAAGTCGTTATATATTATTAAGAATACTGAACAGTGCTGATTTGAAAATTGTTCAAACGATGGTATAATATCATATCAAAACAGACATGGAGGAATCGTGATGAAAAAAATAATGATGCTGTTGATTATCATGATAATTGGTTTGATGCTCACTGTTGATGCATCCACTAAAACTATCGTAACGGATGGATTAGTAAGTTATTGGACTTTTGATCAAGGCACAATTAGAGGTGGAAAAGTCATGGATGTTTGGAATGAAAACGATGCAACACTTATTGGAAATCCAAAAAGAGTTGATGGATATGTAAAAAATGGAATTGAATTAGATGGTGAAGGGGATTATGTGAGCTTGCCCAACGTAGGTAATTTTGGAAGTCAAATCGGTAAATATACATTTGAGATATGGTTTAAAACGACAAAAAAGAAAGAGTGGAGTGCGATCTATAGAGTTCTTGAAAAAGGTTGTGGAGGGGCTAACAAAGGCACTGGTATTCTTATCAATGCTGGCACACCTCAGGATGGTCGTGGCGGAATTATTACGGAAGAAGGTAGGATATTAATTGAACGCAGTATAAATAGAGAAAATGGTTGTCATACCGATCGCATTAGCAAAGAGTTTACTATGTCGGATGGTGAATGGCATCAGATTGTGTTTGCGATACAATCTGTGACTGAAGAAGATAAGGATAGATTAAGAAATTTTAGAGGGAATTTAGAGGATTGTATCAACCTTGAACTTTATATAGACACGAAGCAGAGAAGTGATTCCATTTTATGTATATCACCTCAAGATTTCGTTGCTTATGAAGAACCTATTTTTCTGGGTGCTATGAATAGTAGGGGCGAGGCATCTCGGTTTTTTGAAGGTGTTTTTGATGAGGTGCGGATTTATGACCGGGCATTGACTCACGAAGAAGTGATCCGCAATTATGAATCTGGTATCGGTTTGGGTGTAGATGCTGTTGAAAAATTGCCAACGGTCTGGGGTAAATTGAAATGGGGAAAATAATTAGTTTTATACAACACGTGAGATAGCATGTTGAATCTGACCCTGTAGTCCAGTTAAAACCTTGTGGCTACAGGGTCTACACGTTCTTATAAAACTATTTATCAAACTCACGTTAGAATAACAAAATTTTTTAGAAAAATATTGACTTTTTTGGTGTTCTGCTAAAATAGGCTAAAGTTTGGACAATTTTATGAACTGTCGTTTGTTGACTGGAACATTATATTTGTGCATCCGCATTGTTGGATACACATTTCGCCCCGCTGGGGCTAAGCGTGTGGAGATGTATGTGATCTATACACATTTCGCCCCGTTGGGGCTAAGGGTAAATCTTATACACCTATATTTTCTGCGATTTGGGTGTCTGAAAGAAACTCGTAGAAAAATACAGATTTGAAGCAGCCCCAGCGGGGCGAAATGTATATAGCAGCACGACAGACACACGGACAAAGCCCCAGCGGGGCGAAATGTGTATGAATAAAATCTGATTCTAATATCTACGGTTTTCCATAAACTATGTTATCAAACAAAAAATATTAAATTGTCCAAAGTTTAGTAAAATAGGATAGGCAATGTAATATTATTAGATTTTATTAGAACGTGTCTCATAAATAGGATTTGTTGGTTCATTATCAGTTGATTCTCTCTGTAGGAGCGATCTCCGAATCGCGACTAAGCCACTAATAGTCGGGGATCGGAGTTCTCTCCTACAGATCAGATGTAAGTTAATTGTAGAATCCACTATAAAATTATGCTCTTTTCTGATTGTTCTTCAATGTCTGATTATCTACAGACGCATATTTTTCCACGTGTGTCTATATCCTACTGTTTATTATCCTTTATCCTTTTTGTGATTGCTCTCCACGCTGCCCAAAGTGAATGGATACCAGCGGAAAATCTGCCGTTGTGTACAGCTGAAAATGCTCAACATTTCCCTGTGATAACAAATGATGGTAAAGATGGTGCTATTGTCGCTTGGCGCGATGCGCGAAATGACAACTACGATATTTATGCACAACGTATTAGCAGCAAAGGGGACATACTTTGGAAACCTAACGGAATCGCTGTCTGTGATCACGAAGCACCTCAAAGTAGTCCCGCCATCGTTTCTGACTTGAAAGGTGGCGCGATTATTGTTTGGGGAGATACGCGGAACGGCAATCAAGATAGTTACGCGCAACGCATTGATGCAAACGGGGGAAAAATGTGGAATCCCGTTGGTGTTGAAGTGTGTACGGAAGCTGCCCTACAAGATGATTTTACCGTCATTCCCGATGGAGAAGGCGGTGTGATTGTTGTCTGGGAAGATTGGCGAGCCGGTAATCAGGACATCTATGCCCAAAATATTTCTGCTGAAGGAAAAGCGGTTTGGAAACAGAACGGTATTTCTGTATTTAGTGGAGAAGGTGACCAATATGATCCCGCTTTAATCAGCGATGGAGAAGGTGGGTTTATTACTGTATGGTGGGATATTAGTACACCTGACTGGAACATCTTCGCGCAACGGATTGATAGAACGGGAAATGCTGTATGGGATTCAGTTAAACCTATCTGCACTGCACAGGGCAATCAAGGCAATCCAACTATCGTCAGTGATGGTAATGGTGGCGCATTCTGTGTTTGGTCGGATTACCGAAACGATCCGAATTTTTTCACGCGCGCCCAACTCTACGCGCAGAAAATAGCAGCGGACGGTACAACCTTATGGCAAAAAGATGGCATACCGATTTGCGAACTGCCCGTTAACCAACAACAAGCGAATTGTGTTAGTGATGGTGAAGGTGGTTTCATCGTTGTATGGTGGGATGATCGAGATATTTTCGCCGACATTTATGCACAACGCGTCAATGTAGATGGTAAAATTTTATGGGATAAAGAGGGGGTGTCTATTTGCACCGAAGGTGGCGTACAACAAATTCCGATGCTTGTGTCTGACGGTGCAGGTGGTGCTATAGCATATTGGCTTGACTATCGGGAGGATTTCGGGGATACAACGGAAGATGCTATCTATGCACAGCGAATTAATGCCGATGGCACACCACTTTGGAAAGAGAACGGTGTGCCTGTTTGCGATGCAAACAAAGAACAGATTACACCAAGGGCAGTCGCTGCAGGTGTTGGAAGTGCCATTGTCGTTTGGAGTGATGCCCGCGGGGATGATTATGACATCTATATCCACCGTGTGCAATGATATAAACCCTAAACCAGAACCATTCAATTCCCAATAATTTCTTCCTTTTCCTAATACCTCTTTTTGTAGACGACAAATCATGCAGAATACCAAACGCGTATTCTGCCAAGCGCATTTGACGTTGATTCCGATCTCCAATTCGCGACCTTATGCCGCTAACATTTCCAGCAAACTTATTGTAAATATATTGGATATTTATTGTCCAGTAAACCACGAAAACTTATGATCACCACACAGAAACAGGTATAATATCAGTATGAGCAAACGACCATCTAATGCAAAGACCACAACACGAAACTTATGAAAATAAAATATGGACAGTAAGAGAAAAACCGTGTTCCTACATATAGATGAGAAATTCAAAAATGAAATTTAATTAAAAATGAGAAAAATGCCTATAAACCTATATATAGGGTGGTATTATAGCCAATTTCAAAATCATACCACGGTATGAAAAATCATACCGTACGGTATGATTTTAAGTAGCAGCGATCTCCGAATCTCTACTTTACGATTCAAACGGATAATAAGCCAAAAATTGAACGCCTCTGAAACGAATTTGACAACCCTCGCTATGCATGGTATTATAAAAAGCGGGAGAAAAACTCTTAGAAGGAACAATTTCCATGTCAAATCTTTTTGAGACCCTACAAGAACGGGGTTTCGTTCAACAGTGTACGCATGCAGAGCAGGTTTCCCATTTACTCTCTGCAAATCAAATAACATATTACGCAGGTTTTGATCCAACCGCAGATAGTCTCCATGCTGGCAGTCTTGTGCCGATTATGGCGATGGCACATCTGCAACGCGACGGACATAAACCGATCGCAATCATCGGCGGCGGCACTACAATGATTGGCGATCCGACAGATAAAACAGAGATGCGTGCAATGATTTCTGCTGAACAAATTGAAAAAAATGGAGCAAGCATTCTAAAACAATTACAGCGTTACCTTGATTTAGATGACACCACAGGATTCTTTCTGAACAATGCTGAATGGCTGCTTTCTCTAAACTACATTGAATTTCTACGCGACATCGGGAAGCATTTTCGTGTCAATGAGATGATCAAAGTTGAAGGGTATCGGCAACGGCTTGAACGCGAAATGGGGCTTTCGTTCCTTGAATTTAATTACCAACTGCTACAAGCGTACGATTATTTGTGTCTTTTCCAAAAATACAATTGTGTTCTCCAACTCGGTGGTGATGACCAGTGGGGTAATATCCTTGCGGGCGTTGACCTCGTGCGTAGGATTGAGGGGAAACGTGTATATGGTCTCACCTTTCCATTACTCACGGCAGCCGGTGGCGCAAAAATGGGAAAAACCGCTGGCGGCGCAGTATGGCTTGATGCAAATAAAACTTCACCCTACCAATTCTACCAGTACTGGATTAACACGGATGACCGTGATGTTGAGCGGTTCTTAGCATATTTCACCTTTTTACCGATGGATGAGGTGAAGCGACTTGGTGGTTTGGAACATGATGAGATTCGAGAAGCAAAAGCGTTGCTTGCATACCAAGCAACGAAACTGGCACATGGAAAAGCTGAGGCAGACAAGGCACAGGAAACATCGCGCGCTGCATTTGGCGGCGGTGGACTTGACCTTGATGCAATGCCTACAACCACCATTTCAGGTGACAGACTTGACACAGGCATTCCGATAATGGAGTTGTTCCATGAAGTAGGCTTAACTACTTCCAGAAGTGAAGCGCGCCGCCTAATTCAACAGGGGGGTGCGTATATCAATGAGAAGCAGTATAAGGCGATAGATATTGTCATTGATGCTAATCTGTTAGAAGAAAACGCGTTGCTTCTGCGTGCAGGTAAAAAACGTTATCATCGTGTTGTGGTTGAGGAAAGCATAGAATAGATGGGCGACCTGCAGAATATCCAATTAATTCCAAATCTACTATGATCGCAATTCAAAAATAATAGCAGCATCAACTTTATTGATTATTTTAGGGGAGGGAGCAGACATCATGTTACGGCGTTTCAGAGAACATATCAAAAAAGAAAAAGAAATGATAGCGGAGGCAAAGGCGGAGGCAAGAGCCGAGGCAAAATCGGAAGTTTACAGAGAAGTTGCAGCGTGGGATCGCAGGCGAAGAGAGGCTGAAGCGCGGGGTGTGGAATTTAATGAACCACCACCAACACAAGAAAGTGATCAATCAAAAAAATAGTGTTATGTGCTTAGAGTCGTCAGTTATGCTGAGGGGCGCTAATACTCAACACTGGCATTCCGATAATGGAGTTGTGCTATGAAGTAGGCTTAGTTACTTCCAGAAGTGAAGCGCGCCGCCTGATTCAACAGGGGGGCGCATATATCAATGAGAAGCAGTATAAGGTGATAGATACCGTCATTGATGCTAATCTGTTAGAGGAAAACGCGTTACTTCTGCGTGCAGGTAAAAAGCGTTATCATCGTGTTGTTCTTGAGAAAAGCATGGAATAGATGGGCAATGCGCTCCCTATCAGAAAAAATTGGATTGACTAAAACTGTTTTGTTACAAAGGATAAAATGAATTAAAAACTTGACTTAACCTTATAAAGTATGTTATCATATTAAAAAGTAGTTTTAATTTTAAACGTTTTGTTTGGAATAACGTTTTATAAGTAAGAAAACTGAGAAAGGCTTACAACCAAAGAAATTAGGGATTCTTTGTGATGCAGAAGTTTGAACACACGATCACCTCTACAGTACCAACGAGTGGAACACAGTCCGTTCTCACATTTTTACGGGACTATTATTTCAGCCTTTGGGCGCTCTTTACGCTCGGGTTGTACCCGTTTTTGTACTGCGGCGGTAGGTGGCGATAGTTTGTAAGCACTCATGAAAAAGTTTTAATTGGCCTCATACATCACTACCCGACGTCGATAACGATTCGATGTTGGGTTATTTTTTTAGTAATCATCAACATTGACTTGAAACAGAGTTATTGTCGGAGGGAATTGATAACCATGGTAATCGTTACCAAAACGGATGCAACACCCGATCAAATTGACGCAATTGTCAAACGGATTGAGAGTGTAGGGTTGAAAGCACAGATTTCAACTGGCGAACAACGCACCGTCATCGGTGTAATAGGAGATAAAACATTGCTTGGCGATATTCCGATGGAGTCAATGTCTGGCGTTGAAAGGACGATGCCGATCACTGCCCCATATAAATTAGCAAGCCGCCAATTTCGGGATGAACCGACTGTTATCTCCACAAACGGGACTAAAATTGGGGGACGGAAGTTAGCAGTTATGGCGGGACCTTGTGCAGTAGAGAGTACTGAACAGATTGTAACCATAGCGAAACTGGTGAAAAAAGCAGGCGCAGGTTTTATTAGAGGTGGTGCATTTAAACCTCGCACAGGTCCTTATAGTTTCCAAGGCTTCGGAACAGATGCATTGAAAATGCTTGTCGCAGCCAAAGAGGAAACAGGATTAGGTATTGTTACAGAAGTCATGACACCCCATGAAGTTGAACTTGTCGGGGAATATACAGACGTTTTTCAACTTGGCACGCGGAATATGACAAACTTCTATCTGTTGCGTGAAGTGGGTCGTGCCCGAAAACCCGTTATTCTGAAGCGCGGGATGTCTTCTACAATTGAGGAATGGTTGCTTGCTGCGGAATATATACTTTCTGAAGGAAATCCAGATGTGATTTTATGTGAACGAGGTATCCGCACCTTTGAAACTCACACGCGTAACACACTTGATCTCAACGCTGTTCCTGTTGTTCACGAATTAAGCCATTTGCCCATCGTCGTTGATCCGAGCCATGGTACCGGTATCCGGAGTTTGGTGTGCGATATGACAAAAGCATCTGTCGCCTCTGGAGCAGATGGACTGTTACTTGAAGTTCATCATGACCCAGATAATTCTATGACGGGTGACGGCGCGCAATCTCTGTTTCCTGATCAATTTGAGACACTCATGCAAGAACTAAAACCGATCGCTATCGCAGTTGGTAGAGAAATATAAGGGAAAAGTTTTATTCCATTGAAGAGGGTATATTATCCCTTCTAAAAACGGACAGGTAACCCATTTGGAGGACACAACCGTGGACGATTTTGAAGCTAACCAAGAAAAGGTTTATATTTTTGATACAACACTCCGAGATGCGGAGCAAACTCCCGGAGCCGCTCTCGGCATTGAAGAAAAATTGGAGATTGCCAAGCACCTCGCAAAATTAAATGTTGATGTCATTGAAGCTGGTTTTCCAATTTCGTCACCGGGTGATTTTGATGCTGTTCAACGGATTGCAAACGAGGTTAAGGGTCCCGAAATTTGCGCGCTTTCCCGCGTCGTTGAAAAGGATATAACGGCGGCATGGAAAGCGATCCAAGATGCTCCCCGCGCACGTATCCATACATTTGTTGGCACATCAACTATCCACATGGAACGCATCACCCGCACAACGCCTGAGAGAACCCTTGAAATGGCGGTGGAAGCGGTTGCTTATGCAAAGAGTTTGTGTGCAGATCATCCAGATGCAACCGTTGAGTTTTCGCCAATGGATGCTGGGCGGACAGAATTGGCATATCTGTACGAGGTAGTTGAATCTACTATCGCCGCAGGTGCGAATGTTGTCAATATCCCTGAAACCGTCGGATGGACAGTCCCCGCAGAATTTGGTGGTCTCATTGCAGGCATAAAGGAAAATGTCTCAAATATTGACGATGCCGTCATAAGTGTTCACTGTCATAACGATTTAGGGTTGGCAGTGGCAAACAGTCTAATTGCGATTGAGCAAGGGGCACGGCAGGTGGAGTGCACTATCAATGGACTTGGGGAACGTGCTGGAAACACCTCGCTTGAAGAAGTCGTCATGGCAATCCGAACTCGACGCGATTACTTTAAAGCGTATTACACCGATATTAACACCAAAGAGATCGTGCCTATCAGCAGACGTGTAAGTCGCACGATGGGTATTCCAGTGCAACCGAACAAAGCAATTGTCGGGGAAAACGCTTTTGCACACAGTTCAGGAATCCACCAAGATGGGATTATTAAGTCGCGTGTAACCTTTGAAATCATTGACCCGAAAGAAATCGGTTGGCAAACGAGCCAAATAATTCTCAGCCCACGTTCTGGGCGGAATGCCTTAAAACATCGTCTTAGTGAACTTGGGTATGAGTTGGATCAAGATCAGTTAGAGAAGGTTTATGAAAGATTCCTCCGCGTTGCAGATAAGAAAAAGGCTGTTCATGATGCCGATCTTGAGGCGATCATGAGCGACGAGATTCGTACCGTTCCTGCTACCTTTGAACTTGACTACATCCAAGTCGTCAGTGGAACGAAGATTTCACCAACAACCACCGTTGGTATCCGTACGGAAGAGGGAATAGTTGAAAATGCTTCTACTGGTGATGGTCCTGTTGACGCCGCCTTTAAGGCAATTAATCAAATCGTCAAAATCAAGCTGAACCTGATTGATTATCAGATCCGTTCTGTGACGGAAGGTGAAGATGCCATCGGTGAGGTTACGCTGAAGGTGCAGGACAATGGGCACGTCATCACAGGAAACGGTGCGAGTACGGATATTATTGAGGCAAGTGCCAAGGCATATATTCATGCTGTGAATAAGCTCATTCAACTCCGCTCAGAAGGGTAGTGTCCATAAACACAATTGATGGTAGGCTCGGTTTTAAACCGCGCCTACAGGTTAAAAAAATTAAATTTTTACAATAGCGTAAGTTGTACCCCATCCAAGTCTCCCGTTCCTGATACCACTTTAATCAGATCCGTATTGTTCATGACACCTTCAACGCGGTCAGCGTTCTGGCCCCAACCGTAAAGTGGCACATTGCTTACAGTATGTCCACCAGTCGACCAAGAGATTTCAGGCACTTTTCCCTGTCCGTTGTTTTTATGCACCCGCAATCCACCCGTTTCGTGGTCAGCGGTGACAAGAATAATGGTATCCCCATCATTGGATACCCGTTCATAAACGGTCTGCACCGCTTTAGAAAACTCTATTGTCTCTAAAAGCTGGCGTTCAATATCGTTAGAATGTCCAGCATGGTCAATCCGGCCACCTTCCAGAAGCATGAAAAACCCATTTTCATTGTTAAAGAGAATCTCCAACGCTACCGTTGCCATTTCTGACAAATGCGGTAGATTGTTGGTGCCATCAAACATATACGGGATATTAGTCTGACCGAACTGTCCAGAAACAAAGATTTCCGTATTGGTGTTGAGGGTAAACAATTCCTCTCGATCAGTTACGACTGTATAACCAGCGGATTCGGCTCTCTCTTCTGTAATTCCATTGCCTCCGCCACCCAACAACACGTTGGGACGGGTAAGGTGGAGGTAATCATGTGCGATTTCACCTAAGTTGTTACGTTGGGGATTGTGTGCACCAAATGCGGCGGGAGTAGCGTGGGTAATGTAAGTGGTTGAGACAAGTCCTGTTCTTTTACCTAATTCCTGAGAAATTTCAAGGAGTGTTTTCAACGGAGTTCCTGTGCCGGGAATTCCCATACTAATGACACCGTTGTTGACTTTGTGTCCGGTTGCCATAGCAGTTGCAGCAGCGGCAGAGTCGGTCATCGGTGTGTTTGCTGCATAAGTTTTTATTTTTGCTTGGTGAGGGAACCTTTCAAAGGAAAGTGTGTCTGTTTCACCTGAGGCATAGTAGCCCGCTGCTTTGACCGCTTCAAAACCCATCCCGTCCCCGATGCATATTATTACATTTTTCGGGAAACGGAAACTAATAGGTGACGATTCAGATGTCATGTATGTTTCCTTACGGTTTTGTATTTTTGTAACGAATAGAAAGACGTAGCCTTCCAGTGTAGGTGCGTTTTGTAAACGCACCGTTAGACTTTAGGACAGATATATAAACATTTGCAAAACGCGCCTATCATGAGTAAGTATACGTTCCCATCAGGTTTCGCAAGCCCTATCCGACCTACATTCTTGATTCATTAACAACAAGTTCATTGAAAAGTGCACGAGTCTTTTCTGTCCACTTCCCGTAATCTTGTGAAAATGCCTCCACAATAGGCGTATCTTCGGTTTCAGCGTATCCGAGGCGGCGCGCTAACTGTGTCAATTCTGCACGATTTGTAGGCAACGCATCTAAGGCACGGTCATGAACAATCCGCAATGCGTTTTCCACGCGCCTAAGGTATTGATACGCCTCCGATAATCCTGTGCGCTGCGTTTCTGTCAGAACATCGATAGCATGCAGTCTTTCAATTGCAAGGAGGGTATTGGGGACACGAACAGAAGTCGTTTCGGTCCCATGGATAAGCTGAAGTGTTTGCGCAGCGAATTCAATATCAATAAGTCCACCATACCCTGATTTTACATTAGCAGCAGGTTTTTGGGTCCTTCCGCTCCGTCTCCGTCGTGATTTCGTTTTTCGGGTGACTTGCGCTTCTTTGCGTTGGCGGGTATGTACGATTTCAGCGATTTCTTCAGGTGTGAGCGGTTCCTTATAGCAAAAGGTGTGTGCAATCTCCATAAATTGGTTGCCTATCCCTTCTATATCTCCTGCCACGACCCGTGCACGTGTGAGTGCCTGCCGTTCCCAGATTTCTGCAGTGTTATCGTAGTAATGCTGGTATCCTGACAATGGCAATGCGATCGCGCCACCTGTACCATAGGGACGGAGCCGCAGATCAAGTTCATAAATACTCATGTCATGATCCCCACTAAGCTGCTTTACCAATTCTAAACCGAGCAGTGAAAAATACTCCGAATTTGGCATCCCGTGGGTTGTCTCACCATCTGCTGTGTAGACACACATCACGTCTAAATCTGAGCTAAAGTTAAGTTCACGTCCTCCAAATTTCCCCATTGCAATGATAGCAAACGTCACAGGTGTTCCGTCATCGCTCGTTGGGTTACCGTGTTCTTCGCGTAACTGCGTGTCAATCTGCGGATAGATGGCTTGCAGGATTGCTTCGGCTAAATCAGAGAGTTCTTCAGTCGTCGTTGGTAGGTCAGCATTACCGAGAATGTTCCGTAGGGCAATTCGCCAAATCTCATCGTTCTTGTAACGTCTAAGCGCCCTAAGCACGTGAGCATTAGATGTGTCCGAGACAAGTTGTAAAACCTCTTCCTGTTTTTGGGCGAGTGTCTTAGGGGATTCGGTGAAAGTCGGCACTGTCAACAGATCAAACAATTCAGGGCTTGCAATCAACAAATCCGCCAAGTAAAGACTTGAACCGCAGACACTTATGAGTGCTTCAAGTGCTCCTTGTCTTTCCATAAACATCGTGTAGTAGCTGCTGTGTGCACCGACTTTAGCGGCAAACGCATCAAAATAGCGCAGTGCCATATCTGGGTCAGGGGCTGCACTCAAAAATTTCAAAAGAGTCGGCGCAAGTTTGAAGAAAGTCCGTCTGACAGCGGGAGAGAATTGCTGTCCATCGCTACCGTTGGCAAGGTGCTTCAGTAAGCGATGTGCCTCGCGAACGTTCTCAAAACCGAACTTACCCAATTGTTCCTGTATCTCTTCGGAGTCATCTTGGCTAAGCAGCACAGGGAGATCTAATTGGTCCGGTTCACGGACGTCCATTACTTTTTCAAAGAGTTTACGCACATGTGCTTTATGGGTTTGATAATCTTGCCGGAATGTTTCAAGCGGTGCGTCATGGTATTTCAAACGTCGAGCAAGCTGAATCTCCTCCTCTTCTTTTGCTGGAACTGAATAGCGCTGTTGGTCTGCCTCAATTTGGATACTGTTTTCTACTCTTCGTAGAAACCGATATGCATTTGATAAGGCATCCGCATCTTCAGCGTCCAACAATTCGTTAGCCTTTAAGGCTTCAAGTGTTTCCAACGTATTCTGTGAGCAGAGTGACTTTCGTTTTCCGCCATGAATCATCTGCAAACATTGAACGGTAAATTCAATATCCCGAATAGCACCCGGGCCAAGTTTGACATGCTTTTCAAGGTCTGCCTTTTCACCTACAAGTCGTTCCTCTATACGTGCTTTTGTGGTGCGAATATCTGCTTTAATTTCATTGAGGGTTACACCGTCTAAGTAACGTTGATACACAAACGGTTGAATCATGCGGATGAATTCATCTCCAAATGCCATATCGCCAGCGACAGGTCGTGCTTTAATTAAAGCCTGACGTTCCCATAAATCACCCCAACCTTCATAATAACTTTCGTAGCTTTCCATAGAACGGATGATGACACCGGCGCTGCTCTCAGGTCGCAAACGGATGTCCACACGAAACACATAGCCTTCCACCGTTACCTCGCTCATCGCCTTAATTAAAAACTCACACAACCGTGCATAATATTCGCTATTATCAATGCCTTCATCGGTTTGTCCCTCGTCTGAATAAACGAAGATTAGATCAATATCGGAACTAAAGTTAAGTTCATATCCCCCAAATTTTCCCATCCCTATAACAGCGAAACGACAGGGTGCTGTGCCTTCCTCATTCAGCGGTGTCCCAAACTTCGGCTTCATAATTTGGTCACGTCCAATTTCATAGCAATGTTGTAATGTTGCTTCTGCCAAATTACTCATCTCCAATGTCGTTGTTTCAACGACTGTCACTTGGAGAAGGTCGCGCAGTGCTATGCGCAAGCTTTCGCGTCTTTTATATCGCCGAATGATCCGAAGTTTCTGATCAATGTCCTGATATCTTCCGAGTGTCGTAGCAAGTTCAGCATACATGCCTTCACGCGTCTTTGATATGTCCATCACATTTGCATCAATGATGTCGTAAAAATAGATCGGGTTGCGAATCAGAATATCGGATAGATATGAGGACGCACCGAAACTAAGCATCACAGTTTGCATCAAAAACGGCGCATCTCGTAAGAGTTGATAAACCCATTTCCGATTAAACGTTACGTGTGCAAAACGCGAAAAATTATTTAAGGCTGCTTCAGGGTTAGGGGAATTTAGGCAAGTTTCTAACAACGGGATAACGATATGGGCGAAGCAGGTTTGGGTGTTCGCATCGTCAGTGGCGAGTTCTTGTATACTTCGCAATATAGAGTCATTATCTACGCTTCTGTCTCTATCGGATGCGTCTGATAAAATCTGATGAATTTCGTCTCTCTGACGTTGTGGGAGCGGCAGTTCTGCGTAATTCATCTCTCTCCTCTATATGCTTATGATTTAAATTTATTTTAGCATACGCTTGTTTTCATTGCAAATCATTTTGTAGGTTTGGCATCTTTCGTAGTCGCGCAATTCATTGCCAAATTAACGCCAAATGAGTTTTTTGGCATTTGTCGCCTCTTACATTTGTAGGGCGGGGACTCCTGCCCTGCCCACGTTTAAGCGTATCATTGTGCAGGTCAAATATTCGACCGCGACTGACATCCATCAACATTGATACATGCCCCAGTAACAAGGCTTGCCCGTTCAGATGCAAGAAAAACAGCAACATTCGCAATTTCTTCTGGTTTTCCGAACCGTCCAAGCGGCATCTCACTTTCAACAAATGTTTTCATTCCTTCAGGATCCGCTTTGATACGACGATCCCAACCACCACCGGGAAAGAGGATAGACCCTGGCGCAATACTATTGACGCGTATGTTGTCAGGTGCAAGTTCTTTTGCCAATGACTTCGCCATACTAATTTCTGCGGCTTTTGCTGCGTTATAAGTAATGTGTCCGCCACCTTCTCTACCGTAAATAGAGGCAATCATGAGGATTACCCCGCCGCCTTGTTTCTGCATCGCTGGAATGACAAGTCGGTTAATACGCGTTGCTGAAACAAGATTTAGATCAAGAATTTCGTGCCATTCCTCATCAGAAATCTCCTGTAAAGGTGTCCAACGACTTCCACCAACGTTGTTAACGACAACATCAATTCTACTGAAACGATGTAATGTTTCTGTGATAAACGCATCAACTTGAGCATTATCAGTTACATCGGTGGGTTTTGACAACACCTTTATACCGTGTGCAGTGAGTTCCTCAGTTACGTCTTGTAAGGTATCTGGATCTCTACCACAGACGCTTAGCCGCGCCCCTTCCTCAGCAAAGCCGTTTGCTATTGCTCTACCTATTCCACGACTCGCGCCTGTCACAACGACAACTTTATCTCTTAATCTTAAATTCATAAAATGGCTCCATTTCTTCAAATTTGCGGTGTTTGTAGTCGCGCAATTCATTGCGCCTCTTATATTTCCAAGGCGGAGTTTGACAAATCTACACATTCACCTATCAGCGTTTATCTATTGATTTAGGAATTTATACCGTTCTAATTGACAAATTTTCATAATATATTGTAGGTCGGGTTGAGGAACGAAACCCGCCAAATGCCACACGGGAATGCCAAATGGCATTCATACCGTTGATTTGGCGCATTTAGCGTTGATTTGGACATGACACTATAAAAAGTCGGGTTTTGCTACCGCTTCTACCCGACCTACGAAATAGTGTAATATTATCATATAGAAATGGTATTACTAATCATCAAGACTTCTCTTCCTTAAGTCTATAGCCAACACCGTATACAGTTTCAATATGTTTTCCTAAATCACCCAACTTCCGTCTGAGACGGCTGACATGTGTGTCAACTGTCCTATCAATGCCGTAATACTCTTGTCCCCAGATAACATCCATCAGAATATCACGATTGAAAACGCGTCCGGGTGAACGTGCGAACAGTGTAATAAGTTTGAACTCAGTTGCAGTGAGATCAATTGCCCCATCTGCAGTCAATACTTGATGTCGATCCAAATCAATTGTCACACCATGCGTTTCTATCTGATTTTCTTCATCAGTCTGTTCACTTGCTCGGAGTCTCCGTAGCACAGCATTGATACGTAAAACAACTTCGCGTGGACTAAAAGGTTTTGTGATATAATCATCAGCACCTAACTCAAGCCCAGTTACGCGGTCTTGTTCTTCAGTTTTTGCCGTCAGCATCACGATAGGAATGTTTTTGGTGCGGGGGTCATTCTTTAGGAGTCGACAGACGATTAAACCGTCTACTTCAGGTAGCATGAGGTCTAACAAAATAAGGTCGGGGGGATTATCTACTGCACGCTGTAGTGCATCGGCTCCATTCCGAACAGTATCAACTTTAAAATCTGCTTCCCGCAGATTATATCTTAGCAACTCTACGATATCGCGTTCATCCTCTACAATTAGTATTTTTGCTTCCATTGGAATTTCCTTGCATTTCGCATTGAAAATGTCAAAAAAATGAACTAAAAACCGTATTTTTTTCACTACTATTGTAACACATTAAGACTTAAAAACATAGTGAAAATAAACCAAATTTGTGGTATGATTTCCAAAAACACAGAAGGAGGTAGAGACCAATTGCAATCATAAAAACTCAACTTTTTAGACTTTCGCGATGGAAATTTGCCTATTGTTTTATATGTTTGTTAATGATTCCATCGCTTTTTACTTATGCTGACGCAGACATACGGGGGTTCACCGCTGAAAACGCATTGGCACAACAAAATATAGAATCAGCATTTAAGGAACTGGTTTCTCCAGAGATGTGTCGGACAAAATTACGGAGATTAACAGAAGAACCACATCTTGCGGGAACAGAAAATAGTCGTAAGGTAGCAGAATATCTTCGTAGTGAATACGAAAGTTACGGCTTGCAGGTGAAGATATATGAATATCAGGTCTATCTGCCGCATCCACTTGAGGTGCATGTTGAACTCGTTTCACCGTCTAAACATTTAGCGGTTAACAAAGAATCAGGTTGGGAATGGGACAAAGATTCGTTTCGGACAGATATTGTGCCGGGGTACAATGCCTATTCACCCGATGGTGATGTAACGGCTGAGTTAGTCTATGTCAATAGAGGATTGCCGCAAGATTATCGAATGCTGATAGAACGTGGTATTTCAGTAGAAGGAAAAATTTGTATAGCTCGATATGGTGGTAGTTATCGTGGTGTGAAAGCGAAGTTAGCTGGGGATAACGGTGCGGTTGGATTGATCCTTTATTCCGATCCAGCGGACGATGGCTATACGCGGGGTGATGTCTACCCGCGCGGTCCATGGCGGTCTGCAGATGCCATTCAACGTGGCACTGTAAAATATATCTTCCAACATGCCAGCGACCCGCTGACACCAGGCTGGGCAGCGATTGAGGACGCACATAGACTTCCAATGGACGAGGCAACCGACCTTCCCAAGATTCCCGTTGTCCCGATTGCGTATAAGGATGCTAAACCTTTGTTACAAGCACTGGCAGGACCAAATGTGCCGTATAATTGGCAGGGAGGTTTGCCGCTTGCATACCATATCGGACCTGGACCAGCAAAGGTTCATCTCAAAGTACGATGTGAGCACAGCATCCGCCCAATTTACAATGTCATCGCAACATTAGAAGGAACAGAATATCCTGACCAATGGGTGATTTTAGGAAATCATCACGATGCGTGGGTTTACGGCGCGGCGGATCCGAATAGTGGAACGACATCCTTACTTGAGGTCGCAAGGTGTTTAGGTGCATTAGCACAGCAAGGTGTACGTCCGAAGCGGACAATCGTTTTTGCTTCGTGGGACGCTGAAGAATTTGGCATCCTCGGTTCTACTGAATGGGTTGAGGAACTAAAGTTGGAATTACAGGAGAAATCTATAGCATACTTGAATGTAGATATTGCCGCAACAGGGAATAGATTTTATGCAAGTGCGATTCCAACGCTCAGACAGTTGGTTCGTGAAGCAACACAGGAAGTAATTGATCCGAGAACTTTGAAACCGGTTTATGAAAACTGGAAAAAGCGGTACAATGCTGCGGAACCAAGAGTCGGCAATCTCGGTAGTGGTTCAGATCATTCACCGTTTGTTGGACATGCTGGTATATCTGCTGTGAGTATGGGATTTGATGGTCCCTATGGTGTATATCATGCAATGCAAGACAATTATTATTGGATGGAACATTTTGGCGACCCAACGTTTCAGTATCAGGTTGCAATGGCACAGATTTGGGGTATCATCGCGCTGCGCCTTGCAAATGCAGATATTTTGCCATTGGATTACGATGTTTATGCCCAAGCATTACAAGATGAATTGGAAACGTTCAAAAACAGTGTTCCAATAGAATTAGATAGATTAGACAATCTTCTTACAGAATGGGAACAAACAGCGACAAAACTGAATATGCTGCTTGAAACATATTTATTGTCTGGTAGCAAAGAGAAGATAGGTCATATAAATCAACGGTTGTATCAATTAGAACGGACATTGACAGATGAAGCTGGGCTGCCTTTGCGTCCGTGGTTTAAGCACCTTGTATATGCCCCTGGCTTGAATACCGGCTACGCTGCTGTCGTTTTTCCGGGGATACGCGATGCGATTGAACAAGGAGACGTAGCAAAATCGGAAATAGAAGCGAAGCGACTTGCTGAAGCGTTTGAACGTATGATAAAAGGGCTTAAGCAGATAATTGCGATGCTTTAAAAATAAATTTATAAACCTTGTAGGCGCGCTTTGTAAGCGCGCTATTATAGTGAATTCTACAATTAACTGGACATCTGATCTGTGAATCAACGCCAAATGCGCTTGGCAGAATACGCGTTTGGTATTCTGCATGATTTGGCGGGAGGGAACTCCGATTCCCGACTATCAGTCCGTTTTGTCGAGATTCGGAGATCGCTCCTACAGAATATATGTAAACTTATTTACATAATTTTACTATAATTGTTTCAATTAGATTTTACTATAACAGATGCATCTGAAATTAGTCCTTATTTTCAATAACAACCGCTTCAATTGGTTTCAATATCACCTTATCACCGACTTGGAAATGCCGTTTATAATCGGTTTGGACAAAGTAAGGATTACCATCTACCTCAACGCGGTAGGTAAAATCGTGTCCTTTAAACTCGCGTGCAATGATGCGTCCAAGGTTCTTGTCACTGGTATCAGCGACATTTTTCTCTATGGTGAAATGTTCTGGACGGATTGAAAGAAGAATATCGGTTGCGTTTGGATAATCTATTTCCAAAAATCCAAACGGTGTTTCAGCAACACAGTTTCTGATGTCTGCATTGATGATATTCGTTTTTCCCAAAAAATTTGCAACATATACTGTTTTGGGCTGTCGGTATACATCTTCAGGTGTTCCGATCTGTTCAATTATGCCGTTGTTCATCACGGCAACCCGTTCGGCAAAACTCAACGCTTCCTCTTGATCGTGGGTCACCAATACAACACTGATACCATAAGTTTTTAACAATCCGCGCACCTCTTCTCTCGTTGCTTGGCGCAGCCCAGTATCAAGGCTTGAAAAGGGTTCGTCTAACAACAGCAGTTTTGGTTGTGTCGCAAGTGAGCGCGCTAAAGCCACCCGTTGCTGTTCACCGCCAGAGAGATGGTGCGGCATCCGTGCGTGTAGGTCAGCGATTCCGACTTTTTCAAGAGTTTCCAAAGCATTGGCGTGTCTTTCCTTTTTCGGCATTTTTCTACTAAGTCCGAAAGCAGCGTTTTCCAGCACGTTTTTGTCAGGAAAGAGCGCGTAGTCTTGAAAAACAAATCCAATTTCCCGTGATTCAGGTGGAATGTGTACTTTCTTGTCCTCAAGAACACGCTCCCCTATAGCAATTACACCTGCGTCCGCTTTTTCAAATCCTGCAATTAAGCGCAACGTTGTCGTTTTACCACAGCCACTTGCACCCAAAAGCGCGAAGATTTCCCCAGGATAAACTTCAAAACTGACATCCTGTACAATAGGTATCGCTGCAAACTGCTTTGTTATGGATTTGACAGTGAGTAGTGGTGTCATAATCTAATTTCTATTATTGCTATTGATACTAAAGCGAATGCCCCGCACCTGAAGAGGGCATATAAAGATTCATCACAAAACTAATTAAACTCAGCACGCTTCGCGGCACAAAATCCCCCAAAACTAATCCGAGGAAAAACGGTATTGCCCTACGATATGTTTGCCAACCTGAAAACCGTAAAATCATGAACTTAATGAACCAACTCACCATAACAGGAAACCAAAAGTATATCAAGCCACCCCACGAAGCACCTGAAAGGACGTATCCCGATGGATGTAATGTCCACCACAGCAGACGGGTACGCAAAAAATTAAGAAGGAAAACAAAACCGAAACCTCCTCCCATAAATACAATAGAACCCAGATTTGCTTCCTTCGGATGTTGTAGCCAATTTTGCAGTGGATTAAAACTCTCCCATCCGAAATGACCAACATGCCCTTGACACCTTGCAAGTACGCCGTAGTGATAAGCGACATGCAAATATGTCCAAAATGTTGCAAGTGCGCCAACACCGATAGCAAGAGTCATGCTCAAAAGCAAGGTTTTACCGGGAATCCGCGCCTGATCCCCAATTCGCAATGATTCAATTTGGTTTGGCATTGGATGTGAACGGTTACAACGGTTAAAAGCATACAAAAATGTCATCACGGTGAGGTTTGCTGCACCCAAACTACGTGTTCCAAATATGTTCACCATCATTTGGCGCGGATTGATACCGATTACTTCATGATAGGGTGGTCCTAATTCCGCACGAACGCGTCCGATTGCTAAAGCAAAAGCAACAAATAAAGCGTAAAAGATAGCAATAACCCATAAAGACATTCCTGCAATATAACAGAAAGCAAACACCGCTCCCACGCTGAGAATTGAGAGAATTGCAGTTGTCCGATAAGATATTGGCTCGGTGCTATCGTCGCCACGTTCAAGTCCAATGACATGTTTGAAGAACCTAAGGATATGTCTGCGGCCCATCCACAAAGTTAGCACAGCAATACCAACCCAAGCCCCGGAAGCACGATCATTAAGGTGAAGTTTGCTGATATTCGTTAAACCTACCGCGCTTGCAATCACCCGTTCTGCGCGTGTCAACCAAAAGAAAAACCACGTAGAAAACGCGAGGTCAAGCGGCATGAAATAGGTCAATCCGACAATGGCAAGGTTGAAGGACATAGAGACATAACCGACAGCATTCCAAGGTCTTTCTGTTATGTGTCTATCAAGTCGGTAACTGGACGGAAAAGCAGGTATTACTGGAAACAGATCATGCAAGCCAGCAATAACGCGGAGCAGCGCAGCAATTCCGAACCCTATCCATAGCGAACGTGAACGAAAGAAACTGCGGTTCGTTGTCATCTGCAACGGCAACTGTGTTAAAGGAAAGCTCAATTTTTCACGTTCCATCCACTGTTTTCGGAGCAATAGTCCTAAACAGAGCAACGACCCGTAGAGGAGTAAAATGAAACTCGACCAGATGAGTACTGGCTTCGTCCACACACGAATATGTTCTGCCAAATAGAGACTTGATTCACCCTCATAATAACCGGCTAACCATTCAGGTTCATGTGCGGTAAGCCATTGCGGGATATGGTGTAGGAAGAGCTGCGCCCACTCATTTTCGGCACTTGCGAACCAGAACGGATGTGCCAAAGTCCCCATCAGGATTGCCATCATCGCATGTCCAGAAATGGTGGAAACCATCGTTACCATGATGTAAATCAATAAGAGTTCAGCAGGAGTGAAGGCAATACGCGGTGAGATTCTGCGGAGAAGAACGTTGAGCGCAAGTAGCACTACCAATGTAAAGACTGCGTTAGAAAAAGGGGAAACAAGTGTATAGACTGCGTACCAGAGTTCGCTGGCTATTCCGACCCAATACGCATTGACGATGACGAGGATTAAACCTACGATTATCGCTTTTTTGGTAATAACCTCGGTGGTGTTTGAGGATTGCTGATTCATTGATTTTTGCAAGGGATAAAACGCTGCGAAACCTATTGGAGTGTTAACATTTATATTGTAGGTCGCGATTCGGAGATCGCTCCCGCTGAATGCCATACGCGCATTCAGCGTTGATTCGCAGAAACCTTGTGTATTGTAGTCGGGAACTTCGATTCCCGACTATTGCTAATACCTTTAATTTTAGACTCAACACTCCACTATTTAAGTTGCTGCTGTAATTCAATGAGGATGATTCCATTATTTTGACTTGATATTGAGTTGAAAATCTGTTGTCGCCAGCGGTATTTGATTTTTATCTAAGACCTGTATTTCTATAGGTACTTTTCTGGTACGTGCTTGTTTATCAGCTGTCATCGGGATCCGCATCATTTCAAATCCATTTTTTCGTATGTCCAGCGTTCTATCGGGTATCTGATAGCGTAATCCGCCGATAGACTTTGGCTGTATACTCACTTTCAACTCTTTTGCGGTACCGCCAGTGTTAGAAATCATCAATTTCAGACGCACATTTTCGCCGGCATCTATGTATCCGTTCTTGTTGGTTGGGTCTTCTAAAGTGGTGTGGATTAAAAGATCGGGTGGTATCTTTTCAGGTAAAATCCGATCGAAGACACCGAATTTGAAAGCGATAAATCCGCAGACTGTGAGGATTGCGATGTTGATCAGGTATCCTATTATTTTCTTTTGAAGGTGCTGCTGTTTTTCCCGTTTAGTGAGGAAAATGATGGCGTTTTGGAGTTCTTGTGCGGGTCGGGAGTCGGGTCTAATCCGTAATGCGATGTCTGCCTCACTCTTGGCATCGTTCAATGCGCCGATTTCCAAGTAAGTCTGTCCAAGTTGTTGATGTGCTTGATAGGACTGTGGTTCTGCCTTTATTATCTTTTTGAATACTGCTTCTGCTTGCGGGTATTGCTTATTGTTGAGAAAAACGCGTCCGCGTTCCATCTCTTTGTCAATATCCGTTGGAACAGGATCAGGGTTTGGTACAGGTTCAGTTTTTTCTGTGGTCGGTGTATCGGTATTGTTCGGTGTTGGTTGTGACGAGTTGGGGTCAATTGCTTCTAACAAGGACAGCGCAGCAGTATAGTTTGGATCAATTTTGAGAGCGGTTTGCACAGCATTTTTTGCTTCTTGTAATTGATGCTGTCCGAAGTAAGCAAGAGCAAGCGAATGGTAGGCTTCTTTATGTGCTGCATCAAAAGTAATCGTCTTCTGAAATGATTCAACTGCTTCACTATAACGCGCTGCGTTGAGGGCAGTAATACCTGTATCGTAGTAGGCATCTTTTAATGAGTCTACGATGGACTGGACTACAGGAGAGTTGGGGGCTAAACGCTGTGCGGTGAGGGCAGATATCTCAGCATTATCTAATGCATTTTGGGCAAGATAGGCACGACACAATTCGCAGTGTGCGTCAACGAAATCATGATCCAGTTCAAGAACCTTATTGAAATGCGTGATCGCTTCGTCATACTGGGCATCACGTAGGTATGCTTTACCGAGTGTGTGATGAGCATCTCTGATATCATTCATTGAACCTATTCTACTGTGTTATAAGGTAAGTTTTCAATTTATCTGTCCATGACCGTGTGCAAGATTTTGCAATTCTTCTCCCAAAAACTTCAGTGTCTGATCGAGTGTGTGGTACAACTGGATAGTACTTCCAACCTCATCAGCTTTTATGATGCGAATTGCTTCCTGTAATTGCGTGTCATATTTTAAATTTACAACCCGTTCAATACCGACATTGAGGTTAAACAGTTGTTCTGCACGTAATGTCAACCACCGCAGGCTAACCCTCAACCCTTCACTTGCAAGAGTTTGCTTAAACTGTGGGAGTCCTGTTTCAAGTAATGCAAAATCTTTCGGTATTTCTCCGGTACGTTTTATCTCTTCTTCAATCCAATTGGTGACAAAATTTTCAACGGCATTTCTTTCTGAGACGAGTCTCTGCATCACCTGTTCAATTCTATTCGGTTCAACCTCAGCAACAGGGACCTGTGGGGTGATGCCAGATTTATCAATTGATGTTCCATTAGGTGTATAATATGAGGAGATAGTGAGCGAGATTGCACCGATCCCTGTCAAGGGGTATCGTTTTTGAACAACGCCTTTACCATAAGTTTTTGTGCCGACAAGAATGCCTCGTCCAGTATCTTTTATTGCACCAGCGACGATTTCGGAAGCACTTGCGCTATACTCATCAACGAGAACAACGATCGGAATTTCTGGAGGGCACAAGATGTTAGAGTGGGCAGGATATGCCTCATTAAATTCGCTATTCCGTCCCCTCGTAGAGACAATAACGCCACTATTGATAAATGCGTCAGCGATGTGATATGCCGCGTCAAGAAGTCCACCTTGATTGCTTCGCAAATCTAAAATCAATGCTTGCATTTCTGCATCTTTATGTGCAGCGAGCGCTTTGTTGAATTCTTCCTCTGTCCCGCCTGCCCTGTCTGTTCCAATGAATTTGGTGATCCGAATATAACCAATTTTGTCTTCAAGCATAGTTGATGTAACACTTGGTACCGAAATTTTGGCTCGTGTCAGTTTTATCTCAAACGGCTGCAGAAATTTTCGCTGCACGGTAAGTGTCACATCTGTATCCACTGCACCTCGAAGTAAATCGACGACATCGTGAATAGTCATTCCTGTCCTTTCACCTAAATAAATTTGCTTTCCGTTGACTTTAGTAATATAGTCGCCAGCTTGGAGTTGTGCCGTTTCTGCGGGAGTTCCTGGCATCGGTTTAGAAATTTTAACAAATCCGCGGTGATCAGTGTAAATGCTAACACCAAGTCCACCAAATTCCGCGTTGTATAGATTTTCAACAGAACGTTGATGATCGCGTTCCGATAGAAGAAAAGTGTATGGGTCTCCAATTGCAGCGAGCGCGCCTTTAATTGCCCCTTCGTACATTGCGTGTTTGTCTACCGGTTTGTAGTAATTATTTTCGGCGGTTCTAATAGCAAAAGCGAGAGCGTTGTTTAGCTCAACCAGCGTGACTCGTTCATCATTTGTTACATCTTTTTCACTGGAATGTATGAATAGCAAAGGAATGCCAATCGCGACAACTAAAACGATGAAGGACAATGTAAATCTTTTCATGAGGATACTCCACTGCGGTTAAATTCGCTTCAAAGTTATTGTATGGTATTTTTAACGTCTTTATATTTTACCACAATTCCAACATTAGTGCAATAAATTTCACAAAGCTTGCTTACATCTGCTAATCACGATTTTTTTCTTATTTCCTGCCGATTCGGGTTTGGTTGGGTTTTCCATCGGTTGTGTATCCAAAACCACTGATCTGGATATTTCTGTATGTATTTTTCCAACTGTTTCATAAGATGTGCTGTGTATGATTCTACGTCTTTTTCAAAATCATCAGAGAGTTCCAAATGGAGCGGAGGAGAAATATGGACGTGGTGTCGATCGTCTGGTTGTCGGATATCCAGTGAAAAGAGGATCGGTGCCCGGGTTTTGAGCGCAATAGATACTGGTCCTCTCGCTGTAGATGCAGGTTTACCAAAGAAATCTATGAACACACCCTGATCTCCAGCATTCTGATCGGCAAAAAATCCGACAGCATCATTGTTTTTAAGTGCACGGAGGGTAGCACGAATTGCGTTTTTTCTCGGAATTAATTCTAAACTTAGGAGCTGCCGATGCCGCCAAATTAAGTCGTTCAGTCGGGCATTTTTCAGCGGAAAAGCGATCGCCTTTGCTCTATTCGGAATGAGTGCGCCGTAAACAAGTGAGAGGAGTTCCCAATTCCCGAAATGTGGTAGGAACACAATAGCGCCTTTTCCTTTTTCTAATGCTGAATTGAGGTGTTCTCTACCATGAACGGTAACTTCACACCAGATATTCTCAGCATTTAATTTTGGGAATCGCATAAATTCAATTACGGTTTTACCGAAATTGATAAAACATGCTTTACATATTTCTTGTCGGTGTGTTTGTTTTAAGTCGTCTCCAAAGGCTATTTGCATGTTATTGAGCGCAATCTGTCTCCGTTTTTTGAGAATCCGATAGAGGAGTTTGCCAATAGCACTTCCGAGACCCATCGCCCATTTTCTTGTGAGAATGCAGCAAACCCAACTGAAAACCAAAACAGTTAGATATACAGTACTATCCGTCCATTTGTTTCGCGGCATTGATGTGTCTCATCGGATCCGTTATATTTGATGTTTAGAGTATATCACACATAGTTGTTGAAAGCAACTTGGGAACAGGTTTCAATTTGAGGCACTTTACGTGCAAAATATGCCAACGGTAGGCGCGTTTACAAAACGCGCCTACCGTTGGGTAATAAATCGGGCTTACAAAGCCCTCCAACAAGATGACTTCGTGACAATTGAATGGCTTTGGATAGAGAGTCAGGGTTATTCAGTTTTAAGAGTTTTCTGGTATTGAGGTTTACTGAAAGTTCATATCCACAAACATGAAATTGTTCTTTAGTCCCATGAATCCTCGCCAAATACGCGTTTTGTATTTGGCGAGGACAATATGTTAAATCTTCTATGCCGTTCCTACCAAATCAACGGTATGAATGCCATTTAGGCATTCCCCGGAACTCAAGAGAGGTAGATAACATTTTTCTATAAACATAGCGTCCCTATGGGACTAAAGACACGGACAAGATGGCAACACATCAAATTAACGTCATAGCAAAAAACCATCAAAAATATTGAAAACTGAATAACCCTGATAGAGAGTCTTTTCAACTTGATAGGTTTTAAGGAGTGTGATAGAATAATAAAAAGAAAGGAGGTTACGAATGGCAGAAACAGTAAGAACTGACATCAAAGGTATTGATCGATTCGTTTTTGAAGATGGCGCAGACACGGAACAACTCCATCTACACATCTCCGAAGTTGGACCGGGGCAACGCGCACATCCACCACATACACATGATGGACAAGAAATTTTCTATGTTTTTTCTGGAGAAGGTGAAGTCCTATTCGGAGAACAGACGCACCGCGTTAGTGACAATGAAGCTGTACATGTTGATTGTCAAGTTTTGCACGGCATAAGGAACGTGGGTGAAAAACCGCTTCGGTATGCGGTCATTATAGCACGGTAAATACAGTATTGACGGCATTTTCAACATCAATTATTCAGAAGGCTCTATATCCGGGTTTTTTAGCAAAGTTACGACACCGTAAATACCACCGATAATTAGTAGAATACCGATGCTACTAATACCCCGCCGTATCCAAACAGGATCTAAGATTTGTGAGATGTTCATCACCAAAAGTGGTTGTAAAAGTCGGGACATCCCAATATTTACATAAAAAGTCCCGTAAGCGATAAGACACAACTCACTTAGGAGTTGTTGTTTGAAGGGATCTGTAGGCATACCAAAAGGGTTTATGAGGTAGTCTCCAGAAAAAATAAGAATCAATCCAACTGTAAAAAATATGGTGAGAGTCGTGGTTAGATATGCGGATTGTCGTAATACGATAGCCAGTAAAATGCTGACAACACCCAAAATAACGCTAATTATGCCCTGAAAGATTTGGACTCCTCTGCTGTGTGCTATCATTTATCTTGTCTATAAACCCTCGTGTACATACTGAATAAGCATTGTGAAAACCTAAAATGAATATAAAACTGTTAAAGAGACAAGCGGACCGAACTCAAAAGCGTCACTTTCTTCATATTTGCCATCAACAAAAGCGTCACTATCATCATATAGTGTTTTTTGATGCAATGGCAACAAAATCGAAAGTGATAACGGGACATTGAATGGTGTTGTGATAGATGTACTGAGCGATGCCATGCCGAAAAGGAGTCCAGTATTTTTGTCTATTTCTCCATCCCAATACGAAAAAGATTGATATATCCCAAGGTAACCTGCTCGGAAAGAAAACCATTTATTCAGGCGATAGTTCAATCCTGCTGAATATGTAAGTTCATTTGAACCACGATATGTTTTACTGTTCTCGTAGAACGGTAATTTTGCGCGGACACTCGTATGAGATGCTAACCCCTTATAGATAGGTAGATTATAGTGCAGGTCTAAGATGGGGTTGAAAGTTCCAGTCCCAAATTGGATATGTAGGTGTTCTTCTCCCTTCTCTCCGAGTTTCCACGGGTCATCCTCAGTTTTACCAAATGGAATTGACGTTCCGATACGCCCCATTAAATAATCACCCTCTGCCAAGACACCTCGTCTATAATGTCCAAGAAAAACTTCTGAATCTGATAGACCGGTGTAGGTGTCGTCGCGATGATGGATAAACCCATTTTCTTCAATTGCCTCCCACTGTTCTTGAGTATATTCAACACCGTCAATCTTCTCAATACTGGCTTCTTGAACTTTGGATTCATAAGGAAGGTTTGCTTCCAATATCCATTGGGAACCGAGTAGATATTTTAACCCTACATCAACACGGTAAATGTTCAAAACGACATGATGTTGATGCTGCGGGACTGTGTCTATTTTTCGGTTTCCGTTTGGACCGATGAAAACCCCTTCATCTTCAAGGTGTCCACCTTTCGCATCAAACCATCGCATCGTGCTGAAAGAGGCTTGAAATCTCTTGTTATCTGAAGTCAAACTTACTCCACCCATCCCGCGTGGGATTGCAGGATTGCTTCAGGCACCTCAGCTTTCTTGCCCAAACGCATTATCTATAACACCAAACGGAAGGAGAAGTTGAAGCATAAGTAGTACGTAGAAAATTTTTGTTTTCATAGAATTTTATATTTGATGGCATAAATATATGCCTACTCCAAACTTATTGTGTGCTGTTTTACGGTACAGAAGGTATCTAAAACTTTATCTACTCTGTTTCAAGGTTTAGCCACGCCATTTCATCGTGGGAGAGTTGAAGATTCAATGCGCCGAGGGAAGATTCCATCTCTTCTAAGTTTGCCGGGCCAACAATCGGGAAAATAGGAAAGGGGAGTTGGACGCAGTATGCAAGCGAGACCTGAATCGCGGAGAATCCGTATTTTGTCCCTAATTGTTTTGCGCGGGCAAGCCTTTCGAAGTTATCGTCGTTATAATAGACACGCACCATGTCTCCGTTGTCTCGGTTTTCTGGGGTAAAAGCACCGCTGAAGAACCCACGTGCCTGAGATGACCACGGCATTAACGGGAATTGATTCTCCACATGCCAACGACGTGCGGCATCATCAACGCAAACACATCCACCCCACATCGGTTCCATTGGGACCGCGAGGCTGATATTATTACTACAAGCAACGAACCCACTTAACCCGTTTTCTTCGGCATAAGTATTTGCCTCAATAATACGCTGCGGCTCCCAGTTAGAAGCGGCGATGGCTCGGATACGCCCTGCATCTATTTCTTCGTTCAAATAATCAATGATTGTGCTAACCGGAATCTCTACATCGTCTCTGTGAAGCATATAAAGATCAATATAATCGGTCTGGAGACAGACGAGGTTATCCTCAAGGTCCTGTTTAACGTATTCAGGGGAAACACGACGTGGAACACCTCCTTGTGGGTGTCCACCTTTGTCTATCAAAAAAACCTTTTCTCTATTTCCGCGTTCGTGCATCCAAAGTCCGATTAATTTTTGACTATTCCCGCCTCCATAGATGTGCGCTGTGTCCAAAGCATTTCCACCTGCTTCAAAGAATGTATCAAGCATTTGGGTGCTGTGATCAAAACTATCAGGTGAATACATCATAGTTCCCAGAATCAGTTGTGAAATTTCTTGGTCAACTCCGGGAATTTTTATCCGCTTCATTGAAATCTATTCCCTCATTTATACTTTGTTTTTCATACATATTAGAAAATTTAGCATCATAAGATTATATCACATTAAACGGACGATTTCAATGTAAAATTTGTAATATAGCAGAGTCATTCAGTTTTGTTTTTCTTAACATTTAGACGGGGTCGTGACCAGGAGGTCGCTCCTACAAGAAGAAAAGAGGTGTAATAAATTGCGCGTGGTGAATGCGCGTATGACATCCACATTAAACGCGTTTGTAAGTTAAGTCGGGCTTACAAAGCCCTCCAATAAGAGAAGTTCGCGACAATTGAATGCCTCTGTGCAATATGGATACACCTTTAGATTCTATTCTGATAGATAGCTTCAACAAGTTCCATCGTTTTGACCGCATCAGCAAAACATGTTAACGGTTGTTGGTCTTGCTGAATACAATCCGCAAAATGTCGGCTTTCTCCATAAAACCCGTAGGCTTTGTGAGTGGCATCAGAATCGGCAGCTTCTTCAGACGTAATTTCGGTTATTCCGTCAGGCGTGTGGAGTGTTGCACGTCCACCAGCATCTGGGTTAATATAAGCGGAAATTCCTCGCGCGTGCATCTCAAAAATATGGACACGCCCGCCGACAGCCCAATTTGTGCAGAGATATCCGGAGGCACCACTTGTAAACTTGACAAGTGCATTGAAACTGTTCTCGCGCTCAGAATAGAAGGAATTGATGTCGCTTGCAACTGCTTGGACCTCACCACCTCCAAGCCAACGGAGTGCGTCCACAGCGTGAATTGCATCGCAAGTTAAAACATCTATGACTCCGTCATAATAGCGCGCGTTTGGCGAATTTTTGTGGAAGGTAGACATACATTGGATAATCGGTCCGTTTTCTTCAACGATTGCTTTGACTTTTTGCATCAATGGTATAAAACGTCTATTGAAACCAACCATCGTTTTGCAGTCGTGCTTTTCAGCTGCTAAAGCCATTTCCTTTGTTTGATGAAGTGTTATGCCCGGAGGTTTCTCAATGAATACATGTTGTTTCTGCGACAGACAATGGATTACAAGTGGGAACAGATGTTGTGGTGGCATCAAAATATAAACAGCATCAGGACTCGTTTTTTCAAGCATTTTCTTGTAGTCTGTGAAAGTCTGTTCTATCTGAAACCGCTCTGCTGTGGCGTGAAGTTTTGACTCTACTAAATCACATAATCCGACAAGATGGACATCTTCACATTCCGAAAGAGATGGGTAGTGAACACCGTTTGCCATTCCGCCTGCACCGATTAAAGCGATATTGATCTTATTCATTTTTCCATCCATTTCAATGGTTTTTCTTGTATGTTACAAGAGAAAATGTTAAAATGCAACTAACTTCTGATTGCGAATTACCTAACTCAAACATTTAGCGATTTTACATCTTATGGACTTTGACCCAATCAAATTAGAACTCTATAAGAATATACTCACCTCAGTTTCGGAAGAAATGGGTGTTACGTTACAACGGACAGCCTTTTCACCGAACATCAAGGAACGCCTTGATTTTTCATGTGCGGTTTTTGATGCTTCGGGACAGATGGTAGCACAAGCCGCACATATCCCTGTCCATCTGGGTTCCATGCCGCTTTCCGTTTTAGCAGCGATTGAGCATACCGAAATGGAACCCGGCGACATGATCGTGCTTAACGATCCGTATCGTGGTGGGACGCACCTACCGGATATTACTTTGGTAGCACCTGTTTTCGGGGAAAAGTCAGCGAATAGTCCTGATTTTTTAGTTGCGAACCGCGCACACCACGCGGATGTCGGGGGTATGACCCCAGGTTCTATGCCCCTTGCAACAAGTGTAATTCAGGAAGGTATTCGGATACCACCTGTTAAGCTTGTCCAAGGTGGAAAATTGAATACCGATTTGTGGGAGCTAATCCTCGCGAATGTACGCACACCAACAGAACGTCGTGGCGACATGGAGGCACAACTTGCCGCAAACCGCATCGGTGAACGGCGACTACAGGAGATGGTGACAAAATACGGTATGTCGGAAATTGAGGTATATATGCAAGAACTCTGTTCATATTCCAGTCGGATGGTACGGTCATTCTTACAGGAGATCCCTGATGGTATTTATACATTTTCAGATTTTCTTGATAACGATGGTATTACTGACGAACCGATAGAAATCTGTGTCGCAATAGAAATTAAAGACGATACTGCAATAGTAGATTTTTCTCGCACGTCAGGACAAGTGCGAGGTTCAGTCAATGCTATTTACGCTATCACGGTCTCAGCTGTCTTTTATACGTTCCGATGTATTGCAGGTGAGGATGTGCCTTCCAATGCAGGATGTTTGGAACCGATCCAAATTATTGCACCTGAAGGTAGTGTTATCAATGCAAAATTCCCTGCGGCGGTCGCTGGTGGAAACGTTGAAACTTCACAGCGAATTGTTGATGTCCTTTTCGGCGCTTTAGCAAAAGCCTGTCCAGATCGAATTCCTGCCGCGAGTTGTGGATCTATGAGTAATATCACAGTAGGTGGTCATGATGTGCCACGGGGTAGAGATTTTACCTACTATGAAACCATTGCTGGTGGTATGGGTGCACGTCCAAACGGCAATGGAATTGATGCCATCCATACCCACATGACGAATACAATGAATACGCCTATAGAAGCCATTGAGACAAGTTATCCAATGCAGGTGGAGCAGTATGCGATTCGGCGTGGTACCGGCGGTACGGGTGAATTCCGAGGCGGGGCAGGAATTGTGCGTTCTCTTAGACTTCTCACAGATGCTGAGGTTACAATCCTATCGGAACGCCGCGTGTTTCAACCCTACGGTTTACAAGGCGGTGAAGCAGGACAATTGGGACGTAACGTGTTAATCCGTAATGGGGAGGAACAATCACTTGCTGGCAAAGCCACTTTTGCTATACAGGAAGGCGATATTATTCAGATTGAAACACCGGGTGGTGGCGGTTATGGGAAAGACGAGAACAGGTAAAAATCTCATAGTAGGCGCGCTTTGTAAACGCGCCGTGTTTGCTGCGATCACCTTATCTTGTGCGGCTAATCTATAAATTAGGATTTCGTAACGCAAACTATTAGTTTGCGGGTTTTCAAGCACAATCTAACAGATTGTGCTACAACAAGTGTTGGATTTAGGATAACCCTTCTAAACTACCCGTACTATCCCCTAATTGCTGCAAATTAACATCCATTCGATTAAGCATAGACAACCAAAGGTTATTGAGTGGCGTTTCCTTTGGATACTGGACATGTCGCCCACTTTTCAGTGTGCCACACCCTTGACCAGATAATAGAATTGGTAGGTCGTGATGGCTGTGGCGATTGCCATCAGAATTCCCACTGCCATATAAAATCATAGAATGGTCAAGTAGCGTACCTTCCCCTTCTGGAATGGAGTCAAGTTTCTCCAGCAGGTATGCAAGCTGCTGTGTGTGGAAAATGTCTATTTTCCGAATTTTATCTATTTTTGCTTTATTTCCACCATGATGTGACAAATTATGGTGTCCATCAGTAACATTGATAGTCGGATATGTCTTGTTGCTACCCTCATTTGCTAAGGTAAAGGTTACAATTCGGGTCACATCTGTTTGGAATGCAAGTACGATGAGATCCAACATCAGACAAACATGTTCTTGAAAATCTGCTGGAATTTCCTCTGGCGCAATATAGTCTGGATTGTCTATTGGCGGGAACTTTTCTGCCGATTCTATCCGCATTTCAATGTCGCGAATGGCAGAGAAGTATTCATCAAGTTTTCGCGCATCGTTTCCGCTAACTTGTTGGATTAAGTCTTTTGAATCCTGTCTCACAAAATCAAGGATACTTTTTCTTTGTTCATCGCGCTGTATTTTTTGGGCGTTAGGTTCGGTTGAAAATAGGCGTTCAAAAGCGAGTTTTGGATTAACCTCTTTTGGAAGCGGTTGCGTTGCAGACTTCCATGCCATCGTTGTTGAATAAACGCAGCTATAACCGGAGTCGCAATTTCCTGCTCTGTAACCGGGATCAATGCCGAGTTCAAGCGAAGGTAATCGCGTTTGATCACCGATATGTGAGGCTGCGGCTTGGTCAACAGAGATTCCTGCATGGATATCTGTGCCGCTTGTTTTGCGCGGTTGCGCGCCTGTGAGGAACGCCGCCATTGCTCTGGCGTGATCACCCCCGCCATCGCCATTGGCGCGTGCCTTATCGGCTGTTAATCCACTCAGAACCAGCGTTTTTTCTTTTACATTTACAAGTGGTTTTAAGATGTCCGTGAGTTCATAGTTTGCGCCTGCCTGTGTCGGTGTCCAATTCTCCATGATTTTTCCATTCGGTACATAGAGGAATGCCATCCGATTCGGTGTTACTTGTCCTGTTACCCCTTTTGTGGCTGCGGTTGCCCAACTTGTGAGCGGTCCCATCGATTCTAACCAAGGTAGCGCAATACTTACACCTAACCCGCGTAAAAACGTTCTACGTGAAAGTTGTTTTGATGTTTTCATAAGTGTATCTTTTACTCCTTTGTCCTGTTTCAGTTGTGAAACAGATCACAATTATAATCTGTGAATTTGTACGGAGTTGATATAATATTATAATTCAATTTGTGATAATTTGCAACTATAACGACTTGTGCCAGTTAACTAATTGTTTTTGTTGTTTTCACGGATATTAGGTATTGTCATATAAACATATCGTCCCTACGGGACTAAAGAGGACGTTTATTTCGTTTCTATAAACATATCGTCCCTACGGGACTAAATACCCAAATCTTCAATGTCACATAGTAAATTTAAGAATCTAAAATAACGGTGCTCCTTGTGCTTCAACATAAACAGAGTATAGAGATTGACTCGCTGTCATAAAGAGTCTGTTTCTTTTAACGCCGCCGAAGCAGATATTAGAACAAATCTCTGGGAGATGAATCTTACCGATGAGCGTTCTGTCTGGTGCAAAGATATGTACACCATCGTAACCTTCACCGACCCAACCAGCACCTGCCCATACGTTTCCATCAGTATCACATCGCAACCCATCAGCGTTGCCGGGTGCTGTCTTATAAAATACCTGTTTTTTGCCTAATCGCTCACCGTCTACGACATCAAAGACTACGATGTTTTTTGGTGTTCCTGTGTCGGCAACATAGAGTTTTTTATAGTCAGGCGAAAAGCAGAGTCCGTTCGGTTTATCGGGTTCACTCGTTACGACTGTGGCTTTTCCAGTTTCCGGATTGAGGCGATAAACGGAAGTCGGCAATTCAAATTCGGCTTTATGCCCTTCGTAGTTGAACATGATGCCGTATCCAGGATCCGTGAACCAGATATGTCCATCGGGATGGACAACGACATCGTTTGGAGCATTGAACCGTTTGCCTTCAAAATTATCTATGAGTACAGTAATCGTTCCGTCATATTCGGTTCGTGTAACGCGCCGTGTGCCGTGTTCGCAACTGATGAGTCTACCTTGCCTGTCACGCGTATGTCCATTGGTATAGTTAGACGGTTTGCGATAGACACTCACTTTTCCGGTGGCTTCCTGCCATTTTAGAATACGGTTGTTTGGAATATCGCTCCAGAGGAGAAATCCACCATCACCGAACCAGACGGGTCCCTCCGACCACCGCGCACCTGTCCATAACCTTTCTACAACAGCGTTTCCAATTTTGTATTTTGCGAAACGCTGGTCAAGGACTTCTACCGCAGGGTCCGGGTAACGTTTTACGACTTTACCATCTGCGAATGTGTCTGCCCAAGATGCCAATGGTCCTATTGCACCGATACAAGGCAGCGCAACGCCTACACTCAGGCTGCGTAGAAATGATCGACGTGAAAGTTGTTTTGAAGTGTTCATAAAATATTCACCGTTGATGTTAGTTTAGCGTACGTAGGTGTTTTTGTCAAATTAATATCTGAGCAAATGGTCAGATATACCTGAAAATGAAGTGTCCTGCATCATATCTGGCGAAATATAACGTTCACCATACATAAGCATAATCCGATTATGAATGAAGTCATATTTTGCAGAAGAGCAGGAACGGAGTTTATCCGGATATACGAGGTAAAATCCGATACTTTCTGCTAAATCCTCGTTCGGATTATTTTGGTATGCGTAATCCGTTACGAATTCTTCTCGATTTTTAGTCGTTGACCAACCCGATTCACTTTTTAAATCTTTTTGCCAACCGCCAAGTTTTGCCCAATCCTGTTTAAGCTGGTCAGAAAACAGATATGTCCATAAAAAATGCGACTTTTCATGCGCAATTAGGCGGCGAGTATCATCTGGAAAATCACGAGTAAAAAGGGTTTGTGAAAGTTCAATATAACCTTCGCTTGTCCATGCTAAACCGGGTGCTCTAATCTTATCATCAATTCTACGCACGACATATCTTAATTCTGGAATTTTATGTAGTGCTTGAGGGAATTCCTCAAGTATTGATATGAAAAGCATCAGGTCTTCATTTTCAAAATCCGAATAGTGTTCTGCTGTTTCCTGTGTGACGCGTTGGGTAAGTAAGTCATAAGACGGTATATCTACACTGATGCCATACCTATCTTTTATTATCAGTTTGATTGCCTCTGTATTCGTTCCATTTTCCGTTATGAATTGAACGGCAGCGTAAAATAAGCGTTTCTCTGCGGAAAAATCTTGTTCAGAACCTTCAACTGGAAAAACATCACTATTGATAGTAACAGATTTCAAACTGTTTTGAAATTCTATCTTAATATCTTCTTCTAAATTATCACTTATTTTCCATATAGACGGGTGGAAATTTAGGTCTGTAGAGAAGGATTCAAAGATTTTTAAAAGCGGACTCGCCTGTTTTGTTGTCCACGTAGTGTCTAAATGGAGAGAATATTTCTGTTTGAGTCTTAAGATTGGATCGTCACTAAAGGTTTCTAAATGAACTGTATAACAACCTATTAAAAAAACTGCGATGGTAAAGAGAATAACATTAATAATTCGCATTATCAATTAGCCTCTGTGCCACGTCGTAACAGAAATGGATCGCTTTTAACGATTTCTGTAATTAGAACGGAGCTTCTATAATCTTTTGTCTCAAGCACAGTGACAATTCGGTCGACAGTTGGCTTATCGTAATACTCTAATCCTCTACCTAAAGCAAAGGTCAACATTTTTTCTGTTAAGCATCTGGCAAACTGCGTTTTTCTATCTTTAAGAATCTGTTTTAAGTCTGTTATTCCTTCAAACGAAGTTCCATCAGGTAATTGTCCGGCTGTATCAATATCTTGCTCCCCGTCCTTTGTTCGGAACTTACCGATTGCGTTATAGTTTTCCATTGCAAATCCGATCGGATCCATTTTGGCGTGGCAGTTGGCGCAAGCAGGGTCTTCGCGATGCTGTTCAAGACGTTCTCGCAATGTTGTGCCGGTAATAGCATCGTGATCTTCTTCCAATTCGGGAACATCTGGTGGTGGCGGAGGCGGTGGTGAACCGAGTATCTGTTCCAAAACCCAACGTCCTCTCTTAACAGGTGAGGTGCGGGTCGGATTAGAAGTTACCGTCAGCACGCTGGCTTGTGTCAGGATACCGCCGCGTGCAGGGTTTTTCAATGTAACCCGCCGAAACGTGTCACCTTTAATCGGTTCTCCTTGTGCATCACTCCAAATCTCATAATGTCCCCCTAAACGTTGATTGAGAAATGTATAGTCTGCATCCAACAGATTGAGGATACTCTGATCTTCACGAAAGATGGATTCCAGAAACAGTTCTGTTTCTTTTACCATCGCTTTTCGTAGTTTGGGATTGAAAGTAGGAAAACGTTCGGGGTCAGGTGTAACAGTTTCTAATCTTTGGATTTGTAGCCATTGTACACCGAAGTTGGTAGCCAATTCCGTTGCTTTTGGATCTGCAAGCATCCGTTTAACCTGTTCTTCAAGATTTTCAGCCAGTTGGTTTTTCTCCGCTAATTCAAGGAGTTCTTCGTCAGGGATGCTGCTCCATAAGAAGTACGAAAGCCGCGATGCAAGATGAAACTCGTCAATCGGGATTGGATCTTCGCTTTGCGGACGATCATCTAACTCCAACCGAAATAAAAACTTTGGTGAACAGAGGATGACTTTAATCGCCTGCTGAATACCTGCTTCCCATTTAGCACCGTCTGCTTGGACAGAATCAACAAACCCAGCAAGTTGTTCTACTTCATTTTCAGTTGGTGGACGACGATATGCTTTGCGAAGCAGTCGTGTTAGGACTTCCCGAGTCTGATCTGCTTGAGGGATGTCTGGTGTGCAGGCTAATATTTTAAGTTGTGATTTCGGTCTCGTTTCCAATGGACCTTCGGACCAAACCGCTCTAATTTGCAGCTTTGCGTTCGGTTCACCTTGTTCAGGTTTTACCATTGCGATGCCAACTTTTTCAACGTTTGCAACACGACTAACGAGAAATTCAACCGTCTGTGTCTTTTTTGGATCACGCGAGGTAATCTCAAAAACCTTGAGAATCTTGATATTATTGTCTGCCGTGGGGTCTACACCTACTAATCGTGTAAGTTCATCAGGTGTAGATACATCTGCAAGTGCTTTCCCTTGAATGAGCAGCGCAACTTCAACAGGTGTATCACTTTCAGTCTCTGCATAAAGTGTAGCGCGGAGATACGTTTCTTCATCCGGAAGGAATTTGAAATACGATGCCCCTGTCGTAAAGGGCCCTGATTTCCACGGTTCTGTTGCAGTTGGATCAAGTATGCGAAAACGTTTATTTGGCACATCTTTGTGGCGCGGATCAAGACGCGTCACGCTTTGGTAATGTCTTGCTGGTTTGGGCGGATTTACTATGATAACACGTGTGGCGATGGCTTCTGCGGCTTCAAGATACCGTTCCATCAGCAGTGGTGACATTGTCAGCACATCACCGATATTATCAAATCCGTGTCCGACATCATCTGCAGGAAAATTTTCAGTCGGATCAAAATCTGCACCCAGCAAATCTCGAACGCTGTTTCTGTATTCAACTCTGTTAAGTCTGCGAACTGTTACGCTACCTGGATCCGGTTTTGCTGTGCGACTTGCGTCCTCAAAAATCGTATCAACGCGATGGATAAAAGATTCCAACTCTTCCAGAGGCGGTTGATCGGCATCCGCTGGTGGCATTTGACTTGTCTCCAGCATTTCCAACACTCTTTCCCAGACATCGTAATTTTTGATTAATGATGGATTGTCTTTAAATGCATCAAGACTAAGATCCGCACTGGGTTGATCTCCCGCATGACAGTCGAAGCAGTACTGTTTTAAGAATAGTATACCCTCTTTTGCAAAGTCAGGAGTGCTTTTTTCACCAGTACTGGGTGTCAATGAAACAAATACCAGTAGCAAGATGAGAAAAAGGGATAGCGGTATAGATCTGAGATAGATTAGTGGTTTCTTATGTAAAGTGGCGAATTTCATTTTATTGAATTGTTTTGTTTTATCTTATGTGTTTTTGATAACATTATAATACCGTATAATTCCATAGAATGTCAAAGAAACTGGCAGTTATGTAGGATTGGTTGTGTAACTTTAGCTATCCTTTACAATTAAAAGTTCATGAGACTGCTTGACATGTCCTGTCCCATTTTCAATCCGATTCTTACCGATGCGGGTTTCACCTTGTCCCAATGTGTACTGCCATTGGACTTCAAGAATCTGGAAGTCAGTGTACCATTGGCGAATAGTTTGGCAATCGTTATACGAAAGGACAAAACCTCCCATGTGATTGTGGAGCAGGTCGCGCAGCAATTCATGGTTAAAACCTTTGTGATGAACAGGAAAATTTCGTTGTGGATAGATACCTCGGAACATTTCCCCTTCATCAAGATAGTAGGGGGGATCGCAATATAGAAAGTCATTTGAATGTGTTGGAAGGGTTTCCTCAAATCTGCCTGTATGGACAGACAAGTTTGGACATCTGAAATTACGTACTGTCTCTAATGTGCGGATATATCTCTCTGGAGATTCATAAATTTTAGACATCCACCCAAGAAAACCGGGACCGTAGGAGAGATTGTGATTAAACCAATAATGTGCTGCCAATTCTAAGGGTTCAGAAATAAGTTTTTCACTATTCCAATGTGCTTTGAGTCTATTCTTAACCTTTGTATATTGTGTTTTTGTGGGTTGCCACTGTTCAAGTCGTTTTGCGAGTGCACTACCTAACGAAAGTTGTACTTGCCAATAGTTTACGAGAATATCAAAAATGTCATAAGCACAAACTTGTATGTTGAGTTCTTTAGCACAAGCAATTTCAACGGCACCGCCTCCTATAAATGGAGATACAAGTTTTTCAAGTCCATCAGGAAGTTGCTCTATTATATGTCCTACACCAAGACTTTTCCCGCCAGCATACCTTAGTGGGAGCCCTCTATAACGTGCATATTTGTACTTGCCTCGACTTCTGAGTGTATTTAAAAATAAGACTCTTAAGGAGGCCTCAAAAAGGTCAGAATCGACTTTAGCGACCATAATATCTCAGTTGAAATTATGTGAGAAGGTAATTTGTAAGTGAATTTCTTATTCATTGGCTTGAGTTGAGAATAAGCCGGATTCTGTATATGATGATCATTCATCTGGGATCAATGTTGCCATTAACCTCAAGCGGTTACCCGGGACGAGGCGGGCACACCTCTAAATGTCCACATTTTACCTTGCTCCAGATGGGGTTTGCCAGCACCATAAGTCACCTTATGGACTGGTGCGCTTTTACCGCACCGTTTCACCTGTACAACGTTTTAATACGTTGTAGTCTATTTTCTGTTGCACTTTCCATAGCGTTACCGCTCCTGGGGGTTACCCAGCACCCTGCCCTACGGAGTCCGGACTTTCCTCATCCCATTATGGGACGCGACCATCTACTCAACTCAAGCGTCTTTTAAGGATACCATATTTATGCCTAATGGGCAATATGAATTTACAGACATTTCAGAGCTGTACAATTCTCATAAGATCTTCTTGTGGTAGGACTTTGAAAGTCCGATTTATCGGCGTTGCAAACGCCTCCTACAAGAGTATTAGGTTTCGCTACGCTCTAGCCATAAGTGCCAATTTAAGGGTTTTCCAAATATGGAACCCCTTCAGTCCCGCAGGGACGCAATGTTTATAGAAAACAAGGTGAACATGTTCTTGAGCCCGTGAATCAACGCCAAATGCGCGTATGGCATTTGTCGGGCGGTATGTTGTTACATCCGTTTATCCATCAGAATATGTCGCTCCTACGGAGCTAAAGAAGGGTGTTTTATGGTGCGCTATAAACATCTCGTCCCTACGGGACTAAATATGGGACAATCACAATAATCACAAGTATTTAGAGGTGTTCACAATAACACAGATATTTTCCTAAATTGACACTCGCTGAATCATGTAGAATGCCAAAAAGCGCTTTCTACCAAAGGCATTCATAGCGTTGATTAGGGTTTCGCTGCGCTCTACCTGATCTGCAAACTTTGTCAAACACATATTAAAAATAATAGGACTTACGCGAACCCTTGCTTTGGTTTACGTAAGTCCTATACTTATTCATAGTGGAAATTTATGAACAGCCGCTCGTTGCGCCGCAATTGGTGCAACGATAACAGATACCGCTTCGGATCATAATTGTGCCACACTCGTGACATGCCGGGGAGTCTCCATGTCGGAGTGTAATTATTCTCTCACGATCAGTCCACGGATTTGATTCACCGTTATTGCCGTGTGCGGGCGGATGGATTTCTTCAGGTAATGCCATCTGTTCATCCAACTCAAGAACACCAGCAGAGTCTTCTTGGCTATCTTGTTGGAGAAACTCTTTTCCGAGCCAGCGGAAAACATAATCAACAATTGATTTTGCCATCGGAATATCACGGTCTTGGGTAAATCCTGATGGTTCAAATCGGACATGGCTGAATTTGTCAACCAATGACTCTAACGGCACGCCGTATTGCAATGCGACAGAGATGAGAATGGCAATAGAGTCCATGAGTCCTGAGATAGTAGACCCCTGTTTACTCATAGTGAGGAAGACTTCACCTGGAGTGCCATCTTCAAAAAAGCCGACATGCATGTAACCCTCATGACCACCGACACTGAATTTATGTGTTCTTGAGTCTCGGGTATCTGCGAGACGTCTCCTAATAGGACGTTCGCTCGTTTCACCCTGTGCGTCTTGCTGGCTACTGGTTGAAAGCGGTTGGCTGCCTTTGCTCCCATCACGATAAATAGCGAGACATTTCACGCCGAGGCGCCACGCTTCAACATAAAGTTCCTTGATGTCGTCAACTGTTGCTTCACGCGGGACATTAACTGTTTTTGAAATAGCACCTGAGATGAAGGGCTGTACAGCCGCCATTAATTTCAGCGGTCCCATGTGGTGAATAAAACGGGTGCCGTGCTTACCGGATTGCACCGCACAATCAAAAACAGGGTAGTGTTTGGACGACAGATGTGGTGCACCTTCAACAGTACCTGTGCCACATATAATTTCCTCTGCGGTTGCAATTTCGCTTGGATTGAATCCAAGATAAGTAAGCAGCTCGAAATCTGGAGCTGCAGCTTTATCAGCAGCGATGCCTAATCTTTCAAGACATTCTTCCCCCAAAATACCGGGTGCGAAAGCGAGATTCAGGTCAAAAGCACTCGGTAACATCTCTTCAACGCGTTCAATATCTTCCTCAGTGAACCCTTTATATTTTAGGGATTCAGGATTGATATATGGTGTGCCTTCAAGTGTTCCTGTTCCGACAATATGCGTGACAATTGCTTCTATGTGTTGCGGTATGTAGCCAAGTTTTTCCAGAGCGTCTCGAACACTCTGATTCACAATCTTGATATAACCGCCACCCGCCAATTTTTTGAATTTAACGAGTGCAAATTCTGGTTCAATTCCAGTTGTATCACAGTCCATTAGGAGCGCGATGGTTCCCGTTGGTGCGATAACACTGATTTGCGAATTGCGGTATCCCCAGTTTTCGCCTTTTTGCTGGCAGATATCCCAGTCTTCGCGCGCTGCCTCAAAAAGATCAGACGGGCAAGTTGTGGCATCAATTTTGTATGCTGCATCCCGATGCATGTTGATAACGCCTAACATTGAATTCCGATTCTTAGCGTATCCTGCGAAAGGTCCAATACTTTTTGCGATTTCAGCACTCGTTTGGTAACCTTGTCCACTTAAAATAGCAGTAATAGCACCTGCGTAGCTGCATGCTTCTGCACTATCATAAGGAATACCTAATCGCATTAAGAGTGCGCCTAAGTTGGCGAATCCAAGTCCAAGAGGACGATATTCATGAGAGCGTCGGGCTATTTTGGCAGTCGGGTACGAAGACAAACTGACAATGATTTCCATTGCAGTGATAAAGACACGGGCGGTTGCTCTGAACCCGTCAATGTCAAAAGTGTCATCATCATTGAGATACTTGACAAGATTTATGCTTGCGAGGTTGCATGCCGAGTCATCTAAGAAAAGATATTCGCTACAAGGATTACTTGCATAAATGCGATCTGTCTGTTTACAAGTATGCCATTTCTGAATCGTATCATCAAATTGGACTCCCGGATCGGCACAAGCCCATGCTGCTTCTGCGATCTTTTCCATCAACGTTTTCGCTTCATACTCATCAGCAACTTCACCACTGGTACGATAAGTTGTTTGCCAAGGTTTTCCTTGTAGATAGGCTTCCATGAAGATGTCGGAAATCCGCACGGAATTATTGCTGTTCTGTCCACTGACAGTGCCGTACGCTTCACCATTAAAGTCAGCGGGATATCCAGCAGCAATGAGCGTCTTCGCCTTCTCTTCTTCCTTCATCTTCCAGTCAATATAGTCAACGATTTCCGGGTGGTCCATATCTAAAATGACCATCTTTGCGGCGCGGCGTGTTGTGCCACCAGACTTAATACTACCTGCCCATCTATCGAATCCTTCAAGAAATGAAAGCACACCAGAACTTTCACCGCCACTGGAAAGGTGTTCGCCTTTTGCACGAACCTTGCTGAAATTAGAACCCGTTCCGCTTCCATATTTAAAGAGTCTCACCTCAGCCTTTTGCAGATCAAGCATCGAGTCTAAAGAGTCGTCAACACTTTGGATAAAACATGCTGAGTTTTGTGGATATTGATACGCGTTTTGAGTGATATTAACTTGTTTTTCTTCTCTATCCCAATGGTAATTGCCACCTGCGCCCTTAATCCCGTATTCATGCCATAAACCGCAGTTAAACCAGACCGGCGAATTAAAAGCACCGCGCTGCGTGACAAGGATATGTGTTAACTCCATTTCGAACGTTTCCGCGTCATCAGCGGTAGCAAAATAACCACCGATTTCTTCACCAGCACGACGAAGTGTACGAGCGACGCGGGTAACCAATTGACGTGCGCTGTCCTCTGATTCTACATCAGGAACACCCGCTTTTCGGAAATATTTTGAGGCAGCGATATCCGTTGCAAGTTGGGTCCAAAAAGTAGGCACTTCAACTTGGTCCTGTTTAAAAATGACATTACCTTTTTCATTATAAATAGCAGAATCGCGGCGTTCCCATTCAATCTCATCAAATGGGTGAACCGCCGATTTCGTAAAATGACGAGCAAAGGTAAGTCCTGTCCCATCGCCTTCCAGCGGATTTTGTGCTGCATCACCAAGTTCTTTGGTATTGTTAGCAGCCATAATCATTCCTCCTATTTAGCCTTCAATTGTAACAGAAAAATTAAAGTTTGGCAAGGTAAATGAAACCGTTAAACTTTAATTTTTATCAAAGAATTTTGCTGAGACACCCATGTGAACATAATCTTAAATTGAAATAATTCCTATGAAAAATATTATACCATACATTCACAATACGGTAGAGAAAAATTACACATGGTTATACGAGCAACAATGTTTTTAAATTATAAACTTCAATATATTAACGTTAGAAATAGAACTTAGCAACAGAATAATTTGTGACAATTGGCCTACCGATGTTTATAATTTGCTATGAATGTCTGCTATCCCTATGCAGATGAATTGCATTTTTTTGATACTCATTAAGAAAATTGACTTGAGGTGTTTGTTGTGATATAATTCGGTTACTGAAAAACACAAACTAATAAAATGGTATAAATGGAAGTTTCGTGGATATGGATGAAATCAAATTAGAAATTTACGATATATTAAAAGGTGCGATTCGTGCTGCAATTGAGTCAGGGGAACTTCCGATATCGGACGTTCCCGAAATCCCTTTTTCGCCGACTAAAACCCCTGAACATGGTGATATAGCCACTCCAGTGGCATTGGGATTGGCAAAAAGTGCCAAGATGGCACCACGAGCAATTGCCGAAATTATTGTTAAGCATGTTGATTGTGATAAATGCCCGCATATCCGTGATCTTGAAATCGCGGGACCGGGTTTTATTAATGTCTATCTCTCTAATGAGTGGTTGGACGATACACTCAAGACAATTGTAGACGCACAGGACGCTTATGGAAGTGGCGAAATAGGCATTGGAAAGCGGGTTCAAATTGAATTTGTCAGTGCAAATCCGACAGGGCCGCTTAACATTGTAAGTGGACGTGCTGCAGCAGTTGGTGATACGCTTGTTAACCTATTAAACGCAGTGGGATATGAGGCTATTCGTGAGTATTATGTCAACGATGCGGGTGGGCAAGTTGAACGACTTGGGGAATCAATTGATGTGCGCTATCGGCAAGCATTAGGTGAAAAGAACTTAGAAATTCCTGAGGGTGGATATCAAGGTGAATATTTGCAAGAGTTCGCACAAACTATCGCCGCTGAGGAAGGTGATGCCTATCTAAAACTTAGCCAAGAAGAACGGGTTGAACTTTTTCGAGATAAGGGGGTTGAACACCTACTTGGACAACAGAAAGTCTCTTTGGAACGTTTTCGTGTTAACTTTGATGTGTGGACAAGTGAAAAAGCAATCCGAGACAGTGGAAAACCAGACGAAATTATAGAGATGTTTCGTGAAAAGGATTATCTCTACGAAGCAGAGGGGGCGACATGGTTTCGGATGACAGATTTTGGAGACGATAAAGATTGTGTCGTAATCCGCACCAACGGTGAATATACCTATTTTGTTCCAGATGCAGCCTATCATCACGATAAATTTGATCGCGGATTTGATAAAGTTATTGACCTGCTCGGACCGGACCATCAAGGGCATGTAACAAGATTGAAAAACTTTGTAAAAGCACTCGGTTTGGCAGATGACTGGTTAGAAGTTGATATTATTCAACAAGTGAATCTGGTTGATTCTGATGGTAATCGACGGGATATGTCGAAACGGCAAGGGCAATTTTTGACGCTTGATTCACTCATTGACGAACTTGCGGATGCTGTTGGTGAACGGTTTGCTGTAGATGTAGCACGATACTTTTTCCTGATGCGCGCAAATAATTCGCACCTTGATTTCAACCTCGAATTGGCGGTTACGCAAGCAAATGAAAACCCTGTTTTTTACATACAATATGCACACGCGCGATGTTGTAGTATTTTTCAACAGGGAAAAGAGCAGCAAATTGAGTTGAAACCGAGTACTGAAGTTTCTCTTGCTCTGCTTACCGAAGCGCATGAACACGAATTGATACGAAAGTTAGCCGAGTTCCCAGCAATTGTTTTGTCCAGTGCAGAGGAACGTGAAGCACACCGTATTCCACATTATCTACACGAATTAGCAGGCATATTCCATCCGTATTACAATCAGCATCGGGTACTTGATGCCTCAAATATGGAACGGACTTATGCAAGACTCATCCTTATTCAGAGTGTGCAAACGGTGTTAGCAAATGGGTTGAGATTGTTAGGTATTTCAGCACCGGAATCAATGTAAAACTTTAACGGAGATTTTCCATAAATGGCAGCAAATTATAAAGAAATTGATAAGGCACATGTTTGGCATCCACTGTTTCAACACCAACGTCTTGACGAAACGGATTTGTTGGTTTTTAAGTCGGCACAAGGTACAACCCTGGTAGATGCGGATGGGAACGAATATTTAGATGCGTATTCGGCACTGTGGAATGTCAATGTCGGGTACGGCAGACAAGAAATTGCAGATGCGGTCTATGCACAAATACAGGAATTGTGTTATTATCCACATTCACAAATTAATGTTCCTGCGACTGAGTTAGCAGAACAGTTAGCGGAATGTCTTCCTGGCGATTTGAACCATGTCTATTTTTGTAATAGCGGGTCCGAAGCAAATGAAACCGCAATTAAAATTGCGCGTCAGTACGGTAGGCAAACCTATCCGGGAGAAAATCGCTACAAGATAATAAGTCGATATCGCGGTTATCATGGTTTTACTTATGGTGCAATGTCAGCAACAGGACAGGCACGAAGACGAAAAGCGTTTGAACCACTGGTACCCGGATTCCATCATGCCGCTCCGCCCTATTGCTATCGTTGTCCACTCGGATTAGATGAAAAATCGTGCAATGATGCGTGCGTAAACGACATTGAACGGATAATTCAATCGGAAGGACCCGAAACCGTGATTGCTGTGATAGCAGAACCTATTATCGGTGGTGGTGGTGTAATTGTGCCATCTGATGATTACTTTCCTAAATTACGAAAAATCTGTGATGATTATGGTTTGTTACTTATTCTTGATGAAGTGATTACAGGTTTTGGACGAACAGGAAAGATGTTTGCTTGTGAGCATTGGGACGTGCAACCTGATATCATCACGCTTGCAAAGGGATTGACAAGTGGTTATATCCCGCTCGGTGCATGTGTTGCATCAACTTCTGTGTTCAACACATTCCTTGGGGATTCTGATGAAAATCGAGAATTTGCGCAAGTTTGTACCTATGGTGGACATCCTGTTGCGTGTGCCGCTGGCGTGGCAAACCTAAAAATTTTGCAATCAGAACGTCTCTGGGAAAACGCTGAAAAGGTAGGAAGTTATCTACTTGAAAAACTAAAGACTTTGGAATCATTACCTATTGTCGGCGATGTGCGAGGCAAAGGTTTGATGCTTGCTGTGGAACTCATTCAAACCGATGGCGCACATCTTGAAACTGCAAAAACGAACCAAATTGTTGGGCAATTGAGAGAAAATGGCGTTATTGTTGGGAAAATCGGACATGCAGTTGACGAACCAGAGAACATCATTTATATTGCGCCACCTCTTATCCTCACTGAATCGGAAGCAGATCAAATTTTCAACACGTTACGTGAGGTACTTGTCCAATAGAAGTTTCAACTGATGTCGTTTCGCAATTGGAATCTTGTCCGGTTGCGTAGCAATAGCATATTGGAGGGCATTGGCACAGTCACAATTCCGTTGTTCATCTGGAATTTTGGAGACCAAATTTTTTACTATTTGTTTGGAAATCTCTACATTGGATCGGAGGTTATCCAGAATCATCTCAGTGGTAACGTGATCATGTTCGGGATGCCAGCAATCGTAATCAGTTGAACATGCCAAGACTGCGTAACAGATTTCTGCTTCGCGCGCCAGTTTTGCTTCCGGTGCGGCGGTCATGCCGATAATGTCAAAACCGAGATGTCGGTATACATTGGATTCTGCTTGTGTAGAAAACGCTGGTCCCTCCATACAGATGTAGGTTCCGCCATTGTGAACGGTCGCGCCGACTTCTGTTGCTGCTGAATATAACAGTGTACTTAGAGGGGAGCAGAACGGGTGTGCAAGACTAATATGGGCGGCAATACCGTCACCAAAAAAAGTTGATTCACGGTTTTTTGTGTGATCGTAGAGTTGATCTGGCACAACAAAGTGGCGTGGTTCAATTTCTTGTTTGAGGCTACCTACTGCGCTAACGGAGATTAGCCATTCTACACCTAACGATTTTAGGGCAAAAATATTGGCACGGACATTAATATCAGAGGGAAGAAGTGGATGTCCTACACCATGACGTGGCAGAAAAACCACTGGTTGCCCATCAAGATTACCGTAAATCAGTTTATCACTTGGTTTTCCAAAAGGGGTGTCAACTTCAATTGTTTCAATGTCGGTTAAGCCTTCTATCTGATAGAAGCCGCTACCGCCAATTATACCGATTTTGACATGCATATATTTTTATTCTCCAAAGGAAAGCAACGAAATTTACTTTTATGGTAGATTTTACAATTAAATTTACATTGTCACTCCGCACTTGCAAAGTGTTCTACAGTTTTAAAGTCGCGACCAGGAGGTCGCTCCTACATGAAGAGGCGCAATGAATTACGCGACTACAAACGCATATAACCTATAAAGAACTGTAAAGATAATTTAGATTTCACTATAATTTACTATGCCATTGTTAGAATGTGGAAACTGGAAACTTGAAGGAAAATCAAGTTCAGCTGTAGCGACTTACATTAGGATAAAGGAACTTGATCTGATTTTTGATCTGGGTAGGTGCCCGATGCATTTTATTGGGACTAACCATGTTTTTATTTCTCATTTCCATCTTGACCACTATTTTGGGTTACCGATCTATATAAGTCAACGTTGGCTTGCTGGAATGCCGCCTGGAAATATATATGTTCCGTTGAGCGGGTTCAAACAATTGAAGAACATCCTTAACAGGATTTCTGCGTTAGACACAGGTCGGGATTGGAATTATCAGATTACACCAGTAGAAGCAGGCGATTCTTTTCCGTTTCGGCGAAATTTAATTGCTCACATTTTGCCAGGGAACCATAGTGTCCCTGCTGTTTCCTATCTGATTTGTGAAGTTCGCAAAAAACTGAAGCCTGAATACCGCGATTTATCAGGAAGAGAAATCGTGACACTCAAGCTTTCAGGGGTTGAAATAACAAAGGAAGTACAGTTGCCGTTGGTAGCATATTTAGGTGATACACGAGGCATTTCGCTTGACGCGCATCCATTGCTCAAGCAGTGCAAACTTTTAATTTGTGAATGTACTTTTATTACACCCGAGCATCGTGAGCGAGCTAAAAAAACGAAACATTTGCATTTAGATATGTTGCCAACTCTGTTAGAACATTTTGAAAGTGAGTATATTGTTCTAAATCACTTTTCACGCCGTTACACACCTGAGTTAATCAGGCAAGAAGTTTTCAAAAAGTTGCCAACTTCTGAACACTCCCGTGTTCACCTGTTTATATGACAAACACGTCTACTGCATTTATACATCAGTAGATTTAACTTCGTGCTGTTTTAATTTATAGGTGGATTTAGGAAGAAAACGTGAGTTTCGCATAAACTATTTTTTGGATCGGTGCGGTTAGAAACCGCACCATAGGCGTCAATTTTGTGTGTAAATTAGAGGATTTGTCCTGTCTTAGCGTAGCACAAACTTTTAGTTTGTGCATCAAAGGGACGCAAACTAAAAGTTTGCGCTACAAAGAGCAGTCAACACTAAAATCTTGGTTCAGACAATCCGTTATTTCAAACGAGAAAAACAGATACATGTTCTTAAATTGACACCTATGGTGCGGTTAGAAACCGCACCTACCGTGGCTATGAATGACGATTGCTTTCTTTCAACCCACCTATCAGAAATTTAAACCGCCAAAATCCTTAGTTTCCTGCGCCAGGTTGTGAGTTCGGATCTTGATCAGAGGTGCCGTTTTCCAGTTCCTGATAGAACAAGTAGCCGTCTTGGTCTTGATCAAGCTCGTACTGGCGTATGATCTGTTCAGCCTCTCGAAGATAAGGGCGATCACCTTTTGCGAGACTCATATATGTTTTGAACCCTTTATAAGCGGCACCAAATTCACGGATAGAACGATAACAGACTGCCTGTTGATATACAGATTCATTCCGCCATGTGGATTCTGGTGCATTTTCAAGCAGATCATCAAAAGCTTGAATTGCGCGTTCATACTGAGCACTTTGCTGGTAGAGTGAACCGACTTGGTAAAAAGCATCGGCAACCGCGTACTTTTTATGTGAAAGATCGCGAATTAACACCTTATATGTTTCAATAGCGTTCGGATAGTTACGGAGTTTTTCCCAGTTATTGGCAATTTGTTGATAACTCTGAACAACGAGGTCGGTTTTTCCCATCAACCATTTTTCTGATGGCAGCACATACCTTCCAAGTTTTTCATATTCGACTGCTGTTTTCCTCTTGTTTCGCTGAATTTCATCTTGATATTGTTTGATTTCAGTCAAGAGGTCTTTAGTCTTATTCAATTCATTTTTAACCTGCCCAGCCTCGTAAGTATCAGGAAATTTTTCCGCGACTGCTACAAAAGCACCCCAACCACCAGAATTGGTATAATCATACAATTTGTAAAAATAGATGTTTCCAACCTGATATTGGGATTGTACTGCTTTGTCATGATTGGGAAATTCTTCAACCAATCTTTCAAAAGTAGCAATGGCTTCGGGGAAATTTTCTAATGCTTCATACGCCTGTGCAACCTTGTAGAGCGAGTTTGCGGCTATAGCATAGGTTTCATCAGTCGGTTCAGTGTCATAGATGGCTTTGTAGTTTTGATAATTTGCTAATTCATCTTTAATTAGTTGGCGATTCTTACGAATACTTGCGATACCACTCTTTGCTTCACTTGCGTAGTATCCTGTTGGGTCAAGTTCAACAATTGCTTGATAATGTTCGTTCGCTTTATCCCATTCATAATGCTTCTTGTAAATCCTTGCGATTTGATAGTGTGCACGCTGGGCATATTTTGCTTTAGCATCTTTTGCAATGACTTCAAGATAAAGGGACATCGCTCTATCATAAGCTTTTTGCTGCCTGGCCTGTGCCTCCTGTTTCTCTTCTGGGTCATCTGATCGGGTAGAAATAGCTTCTGCCTCTTCAAATGCGTTATCAGCATTTTGGATTTTCGCACTCAATGGTACGATGTCAACCCCTCCTATGCACCCAATATGTGGTACCACAAACAGGACAAGTATGATAATAAAAAGATAGTTTTGATCTATTCTTAGAGCAAAACTTGGTGTGAAACGGGTCATCGTTGCTAATCCTCCTCAGAATAAAATAATGAAAACCTGCCAGTAGATTGATGAGATTTACTGGTTTTGATTTATATTTTTAGTATAACAAAAATACAAAAATTGTCAAGAAAAAAGTTTTGTATTATTTATTTTAGAAAAAATGGGAAAATCTATTGTCTACTGTTGAACAAAACCTGTTGACAAATCAGAGTAAAATTTATACAATAATCTAATAACAAACTTATAGTAGTGCTTAATCAAGTGCTAATTGATGGGTATAGAAAGTAGTCCATCAGTAGGAGCGATCTCCGAATCGCGACCTATAACAATATTTTGACAAAGCAGTAGATTGTATTTCCTTTTTTGAATCTTGAATAGAGTAAGGAGGCGGATATGGCAAACGCAGAATATAAAATTGGCGTTGTAGGTGTAGGCAGGATGGGAGCGAACATTGCTCGACATCTTAATGACGAAGGGTTCAAAGTAGTTGCTGTTTACGATGCTGCAGGTGAACGTGCCCAGGAATTAGCATCGGAACTTGACACAACGGCAGCAGACAAATTAGCACAAGTCACTGAACTTGCTGATTACATCATCACAGTTGTTACAGATGACGATTCAATGCGGCAGATCTATTCTGATGATGCGGATGATAGTTTGCTCAAAGGTGCGTCAGGCAAAGTGTTTATCAATTGTGCCACGATTAGCCCACAAGCTCATGTAGATGTTGAGAATCTCGCCGAAAAACACGGTGCAGAAAGTCTTGAAGGCTGTATGGCGAGTAGCATTACACAAGCGCGAGAAGGCACACTTTATTTAATGTGTGGTGGCAAAAAGGCAACTTTTGATAAGGCACGTGCAATTTTGGATTCAATGAGTGTTTCCCTCCGTTATATCGGTGAAGCAGGAAAGGCTGCACAAGTAAAAGCATTAGTCAACATGGTGATGAACATCAACACCGCGGGTCTTGCAGAAGGACTTGGGTTGGGTGCTGCACTTGGTTTGGATCTGGAGATGTTGCAGGAAGTATTTGCTCAAACGGGTGCAAACTCTCGTGTTTTAGAAACAGATGGAGAGGATATGCAGATACGCGATCATGAATGTTATTTTTCGGCCGCGCATGCCTCTAAGGATTCGGGTATCGCGCTTGACCTTGCGAATGATGCAGGAATTGCACTTCCACTGGCAAAAGCGACGAAAGAGCAGTATGATCGTATGATTGAACTGGGATTAGGTGAGTTGGATAAGTCTGGTGTCGCAGAATTAACGTTCCCTGGACGCGGAAAAAACTCGTAATTTCAAGCATAAGAGGTTCTAACGATATTACCCGATGAATTTGTTAGAAACTGACTGATGCCGAAAACCATAAAAGAAGCGATGCTTAGAGGCGTAATTCTCGCGGGAGGTTTGGGTACCCGCTTATATCCACTTACTAAGGTTACCAGTAAACATCTTTTGCCTGTTGGCAATGAACCGATGATCTTTCACGGAGTCAGGCAACTAACAGAAGCAGGAATTACCGAAATTCTTATTGTTACGAATCCGTCTTACGTTGGAGATTTTGTGAACGTGTTGGGGAGTGGAAAAGAGTTTGGTTGTGAATTCACTTATCGCGTGCAGGAAGAGGCAAAGGGGATTGCGAATGCGCTTGCTTTAGCCGAAGGTTTTGCTGCTGGCGGTAGAATAGTTGTCTTACTTGGTGATAACATTTTTGAGTCCTCAATTCAACAAGTCGTTTCTGATTTTGAGGCACAACAAGCGGGTGCTCGCGTTTTGCTCAAAAAAGTTGGTGATCCTGAACGATATGGGGTAGCAACTTTGAATGGTGACCAAGTCGTGAGAATTGACGAGAAGCCAAGGCGACCTGAAAGTGATTATGCGGTAGTAGGTGTCTATTTTTACGATTCATTAGTATTTGATGTTATTCGGACAATTGAACCTTCAGCACGCGGGGAATACGAGATTACTTCGGTTAATAATGTCTATATTGAACGAGGACAACTTGAACATAGTTTATTACAAGGTGAATGGATTGATGCAGGGACTTTTGATTCCCTAACGAAAGCACATCAAATTCTTTTGAATCGGAAGGAGTAGCATTGAACGCTACACAAAAACCATATCTATCAATTGTTGTCCCGGTGTACAACGAGGAGGAGAATGTCCGGCCACTATATGAAAAAATTCGGACGGTATGTGAGGCTATTGGCAGAACTTATGAAGTGCTTTTTGTTGACGACGGGAGTCAAGATAACACCTTTGAAGTGCTATCAGAATTGCGTAATCAGGAACACCATTTAGTCGTGATTCGATTCCAAGAGAACGCTGGTCAAACAGCTGCGATGGCAGCTGGTTTTGAATTTGCCCAAGGTGAGCGGATTATAAGCATGGATGGTGATCTACAAAATGACCCTGCCGATATTCCGCAATTGCTTGAGAAACTTGACGAAGATTATGATTTGGTGTGTGGATGGCGAAGAGAACGCCAAGACAAATTCTGGACAAGGCGAGTCCCTTCTGTGGCTGCCAATTGGATAATTAGTAAGGTGACGGGTGTTGCTATCCATGACAACGGTTGTTCACTCAAAGCATATCGATCTGAGGTTATCAAACAGGTGCCGCTTTATGGAGAAATGCATCGGTTCATTCCAGCCATGTCCAAGGTCGTAGGCGCGCGCATCGCAGAAATGGTCGTCAAACATCACCCTCGCCGTTTTGGGATAAGTAAATACGGTCTCGGTAGAATTTGGCGCGTTATCCTGGACATTTTAGCGTTTAAGTTAATTCTTTCAATTTTCGCGCGACAGTCCAATCCGAGTGGTAATTCTCTTACGCAACAAACCTATGATAACCAAATTAACCCAAAATTCCATGTTTATCGTATCGCTGCGTTTCTAAGCCTTCCTTTCTTCATTATCGGGTTTCTTCTTATTAATGTTGCCATAATTGCTGCTCTTAGTTGCATTGGAATGGGGATATCGCTGATGGGAATTAGTTTAATAACAAGTTGGTCAATTTCCAAGGCACAACGGGAAGCTGCTGATTTAAGCCCACTCGCGCCTTTTTTTATATATCGTTGTGCAAGACGCCCTATTCGATATTTTGGGCCCTTTGGCACTCTGTTAACAGCATTGGGCGGTATTTTAACAATAGGTTTTCCAAACGTTAGTCCTATTTTGATAAATACCGGAATTTTCATTTTCTGCTGTGGATTGTTTGGTGAAGCAATAGTTTTTGCAAATGCAAAACGAGTTAAAGATTATACAGTTGAAATAGTTTTGAATGCGAGGGAAGATGTCAAACGTATTGAGAACGTTCTTTGAGAAGTGGCGTGCCGAATTTCCGGTTACCAAATCCTATGTTTATATGAACCATGCAGGTGTTGCGCCATTATCACGTCGGGTAAGGGATGCAATGGTAGGCTTTGTGGAAGATGCCACTGTGAACGGTGCTGTAAACGTAGACTCTTGGACTGAAACGGTTGAAATGTGCCGATCCGTTGCGGCACAACTTGTCAACGCCGATGCTACAGAGATAGCGTTTATGAAAAATACGACGCAGGGAATACTGATCGCTGCAAACGGCATTGATTGGCATCAAGGAGATAACGTCGTCACTACAGCGGTTGAATTTCCCGCAAATGTCTATCCGTGGTGGAGTTTGAAGGAACGCTATGGCGTTCAGACGCGCATGGTACCTGAGCGGGACGGTCGCATTCACCTTGAAGATATTATTGAAGCAATTGATGAACGGACACGAGTCGTAACAATTAGCCATGTGGAATTCGCTTCTGGCTACCGGAACGACATCAAAGCAATTGGGGAGATATGCCGAGAACGCGATGTATGGTTTGTGGTGGATGCAATTCAAAGCCTCGGTGCGATTGAGGTAGATGTGAAGTCAAGCCACATTGATATTCTTGCAGCAGATGGTCACAAATGGTTGCTGGCACCGGAGGGTGCAGCGATTTTCTATTGCGCTAAAGACAAACTGGAACGACTTATCAATACCAATGTTGGATGGGCAAGCGTTGTAAATCCTCGCGAATTTCTCGATTATGACCTAACACAGAAACCGGATGCAACACGTTTTGAAGAGGGATCATACAATAGCACCGGTTTGTATGGACTTAAGGCAGCGATTGATCTATTACTTGAAATAGATGTGTCTAACATTGAAACACGCATTTTGGAACTGACATCAGGCTTAATTAAAGGATTAAACGCAAAAGGTTATCGTGTCATCACGCCAAAGTCGGATTCTGAACGTTCAGGGATCGTGGTTTTTGAAAGCGACCACTATACACCTGCTGAACTTTTTACGCTACTTAATGAAAGGAATATAATTACCGCAGAACGCGGTAGCGGAGTCCGAGTCTCACCGCATTTTTACAACACGGAATTAGAAATTGCAGATTTACTTGAAGTTTTACCTACACATTAAGGGCAATTTCTAAGGTATGACTTTCAATCGGAAATGAAAATTGATGATATACACAGATGAAAAGACTCAAATTCTAACAATGAAATGTTGGCATTGGCTTATTTTAGCATTTTTGGTATTTTTTGCTGGTTGTACGTTCCCAGGGGGAAAACAGAAGACAAACCGCATCCGGTTTACTATTCAAAATACACTCGCAATTGATAGAGAAAACGTTCCAATTGTGATGACTTTAGACCAGTTGCGAAAAGTCAGTCCAGATTTCTCCCTGAATGCTTATTCTGTGGTTACTGGTAAACAACCGCAAGAGGCAATGATTCCCGCGCAAGCGGATGACTTAAACTATGATGGAGAGCGTGACCAATTGGTTTTTCTCTTGGATCTTGAGCGGGAGCAAACAAAAGAGATCTCAATTCTCTACGACCCTAATGTTAAGGCAACATTTACACTTGATGTAAAAAAGCAGACACGTGCTGGTATCTTTCCTGAGCTGGATGCTGTCGCGGCAGTAGAATCCGATTTAATCGCATATTTGCTGAAGCCAAGCGGTGCTGTAGTTGCTTATGGCAAAAAGCGAGAAGAACTTTTCGGTGTTAATATAATGTTTCAAAGTGAATTAGAAAACGATGTTCCGTTGTCACCTGAATTTAGGTTCCATTTTGAAAACAAAAATATATCATTGTCCCAAAATCCACAGGCGATAAAAAGAGAAGTTAAAAAACCTGAACAGCGTTGGGTAATCCATGACTTAGAGAATCAAGAGGATTACTTTGTCCGAAAAACTGAGGAACAACTCAATCTTTTCAAATCAATTGGGTTGTCCCTAAATGCACTTCTTGACCCAGAAAACACCACAATGGTTATGTTAACACCTTTAGATGAATTGATCGGATGTGGTGGGTTCGCACTATGGCATAGGGGAGAAAACGAATTGATTCCACTGCCAAGTGATGAGGATTACGTTCGGATTCTTGCCGATGGAGGTATGCGTTCTGTAGTTCAACGGATTCTCCCCAGTTGGTACATTGACGGTGAAACATACCATCTTAAGTCAACAACTTTTATTTATGGCAGTAATCTCTGGATTGAACACCAAATCCAATTAGATAGAGAGTTGCCTGCGGATTATGCTATCGTCGCGGGTATTCCAAAACTTGGAGAAACATTTGGTGTTGACGAAGACCAAGGTTTGTTATGGAGTTGGGGAACAGACCCTGATGGAACATATCCTCTCGGTATAGCATTAATATATTCCCGAACACAGACAAGTAGTTTGGTTGACACAGATGCATCCCGTTTGTCTATTTCCCTAAATCCTGATAGCGAAGGACGAATCAGTTATCGGACATTTGCTATTTGGGAAGGTGGAATTAATGGAATAGAAACCCAATCGGAATTTTTGCAACACCTCCAAATTATGATAACAACGATCAAAAATAGACCCAAAATCAAATTTTTACCCTTAGAGGAAGGCAAAAAGTAGAATTACTTTACTTTAAAATGGAGGATTCATGCTTGTCAAGGAAGAGTGTTTACAACTCATTGCATCTCAACGAACAGACGAAATCGTCGTTGCTACGATGGGAATGAGCGTGCCGTGGGCAAAAATATCAACACATCCACTGGATTACGCCTCTGTTGGGAGTGCTATGGGACACGCTGCGGACTTCGCACTCGGTATTGCGCTTGCAAAGCCTGACAAAAGAGTTATTGTGCTTAACGGCGATGGGAGCATGTTGATGTGTTTGGGGACACTCGCAACGATTACAGGTTTAGCAAAACCGCCTGCGAACTATCTCCTTTTTGTTTGTGATAACGGTACGTATGAGGTAACTGGTAATCAACCGGTTCCACGAAATGCTGACTTTAGTTGGGTGACAATTGCGAAAGGAACGGGTTTTGAGCAAGTATATGAATTTGATGACATAGATATACTTGAAACCGATCTTCCGAAGATTTGGAATGAACCCGGTACTGTTTTTGTAAATCTAAAGATAGCGCAGGCACATGAACCTCCGCCTGATCGGTGGGGTGGTTTCCCATACCCTTATTTGCAGGAATCACTTGCTACATCTACACATAAATTACGAAAAGCACTTGAGGAACAGTAGAAGCAGCTCTTTAAGGAGTTTTATTATGGTACAAAAATTGGAGACTCGCCGAATGGGGCGAACTGAGATGCGACCAAATGCATTAGCACTTGGTGCAGCATGGTTGTCCTCAAAACCAGATGAAGAGGTTATTAGTGCAATCAGAAAAGCAATTGGAATCGGTATCAACTATATTGACACCTACCCTGGACACAGGGAGCATCTTTGGGGAGAAGCACTTTCTGACGGTTTAAGAGAAAAAGTCTATCTACAAGCTAAAGTTGGCACACATCCTGAACGTAGGAAAGATTTCTCCGCGGACGGCACACGGTGGAGTGTGACAAATAGTCTTAAAGACATGCAAACAGACTATCTTGATGCAGTGTTGATCCATGACCCGTTGGATATGGAAAGTGTATTAGATAAAGGACGTGCGTTGGATACGCTTTTGGAGATGAAAGATGAAGGCTTAATCCGACACATCGGGGCAGGAGTACGTTCCCACGAATTCCACAAGCAACTGATTGAAACAGGACATATTGATATTATTCTCACCTTCTTGGATTACACGTTATTATCGCAATCCGTCGCGCAGACGACTCTGCCGTTAGCACGCGAACACGATGTTGGCATTATCCTTGCGAGCCCTTTAGGAATGGGAAGTTTAACGGGGGTAGAACCGAATGTTGAAGATGAGCGTAGGCGGAACCCGGATGCTGAACCCAAGGCATATTCTATGTGGAAATGGTGTCAAGAACGGGATGTAAATATTCGTCACTTAGCGATGCAGTTTTGTCTTGCTGCACCTATAGACGGGGTTGTGATGTTCGGCCCAGCAGACAAAGCGCAGGTGGAAGATGGATATAAAGCGGCTACCGCTGACATATCGGAAGAAATTTGGGAAGCGTTTGAGGCAGAATTTGGAATCAAACGTGGCATGTAAACCAAGCGCATTATAAAAATCGAATTCCTAACAGAGTTCTTAATTAGTTTTTTGCAATCTCATCTTGACAAATGTAGACAACGCAATTATACTGTTGGATGTCCCATTCAGAAGTAAAAGGAGAATTGTGAACAATGGCAGAAAGCAGATGACAAGAACGTAGAAGTTGGCAAACCGGTTTATGCAGATAAGCGAGAGGCAGCAAGAATTCTGCGCCCATTTTTTGAACGGCACGGAATTATTGGTCTTGACCCTATATCGATTGAAGAACTCCACAAAAGTATGGAGCGTAATGGCATTCGTGCCGAGGAAAACGAATTTAGCCGAGCGATCATTGAAGAACGGGAAAATAAGTGCGTATTATTTCTACTACGATGCCAGCGCGCTTGTCAAGCGGTACCTCCTTGAAATTGGTAGTAACAAAGTTAACTTCCTTTTGCTAATACTTCTCGCGGATATTTCAGGTGTTTGGCTATCGGTGCAGCAGAGGTCTTATCAATTTTTGTTCGCAAAAGGAATGACAAGCGAATTACACAATATGACTTTAATCATGCGGTGGCCAATCTAAACCTTGAAATAATCGATGCAGCCTCAGATTTCAAAACAATTTCAATACCCAATTCCCTAATTTGGGCATCACTAAATTTGATGGATAAGCATTCAATCAACAGCGTTGATGCAATGGTGTTACGCTCAGCGTTAGATGTCGCAATAGAACTTCATAACGCTTCGGAGGATAAGTTAGTACTTGTTGCATCCGATCAACGTCTGCTGAGAGCAGCGCGCGATGAAGGTTTATTGGTTTTCAATCCAGAGACTGATCCTGAACAAGTGTTGAGAGAGTGGGTCTAATCGTAATTAAGCCGAACTTTTACTTGAAAAAGTTAACAAGTCACACCTAAAACGATCTGAGTTTAAATATCAACTATTTTTGTTCCAGCCGCCAAATCTGATGCAAACTGTTTCACCTCAGTAAGCAATTTTGTTTCGTCATCCATATTCTTTTCAGCGACATTGATAATAGCACTTGCCACAATAGCACCATCAGCAACATGGGCAACTTGCGTTGCCTGCTCAGGCGTTGATATACCGAAACCGACACAAATCGGTTTGTCTGTGTGCTTGCGTAGTTCTGCTATCATAGGTGCAACCTCATCTGACAAAGTTGCCCTTGCTCCAGTTACTCCTGTTACCGAGACGCAATAGATAAATCCTGTGCTGACCGATGCAATCAATTGCATTCGTTCTGGTGGACTTGTCGGTGCGACGAGAAAAATAGTCGCAAGATTGTATTGTGATGCAACTTTCAGAAGCGAATCCGCCTGCTCAGGCGGTAAATCCGGAATGATTACACCATCAATACCAGCAGCTTGCGCAGCTTTGCAAAATGACTCCTCGCCCATCCGAAAGATAGGGTTATAGTAACTCATCAAAGCGATGGGGATTTCCGTCTGTTGTCGGAGAGTTTTTACAATCTCAAGAATTTGTTGGAGAGAGATGCGGTGTTTGAGTGCCCGTTCGCTGGCACGTTGAATAGTCGGCCCGTCTGCTATCGGGTCGGAGAAGGGAACACCAAATTCTATGATGTCAGCACCAGCTTCTTCAAGGGTAAGAAAAAGTTTAGGGGTTAGTTCTGGGTTTGGATCTCCAGCACAGACATACGGCATAAATGCGCTGGCACCTTGCTGTTTGAGTTCCTGAAATTTCTTTTCAATTCGATTCATAGATATAATTGCTTTTCGGCTTTCTATAAATTGGTTTCTTTAATTATATCTTGTATGGATTGAATTGTCAAGGGAGGTTTTTGAGCTAGCAGGGTTATTCAGTTTTAAGAGTTTTCTGGTATTGAGACTTACTGAAAGTTAATACCCAGAAACATGAACATTGTTCTTTAGTCCCGTAGGGACGCTATGTTTATAGAAAACGAGTACCCCTTCCAGTTTTTTAGTCCCGCTGAATGCCATAAGACGAATGCGCGTATGGCATTCGTCTTATGGCATTCAGCGGGACTAAAGACACGGACAAGATGGCAACATATTAAATTAACGGCATAGCAAACAAACATGAAAAATATTGAAAACTGAATAACCCTGTTGAGTTGGGTTGTGTTTACAAAGATTATCCACAACTGGCATCTGGTGGGACACCGAAGTTGCCTTTGGCGAGACAGAGATTGAAGTTATCGGGTCTTGGCTAAAAGCGACAGAACCGCTACTTTTTGATGGGGACATCACAGCTGTGGTAGCATGCATTCGTGGCTTCGCAGCACAGCAGTCGGAAGTTTTGGATATTTTAGAAAGAGAAGTGAGGTATTTTGAAAACATGCCGAGCGTATGCAATACAAAGTGTTTCGTGAAAAAGGGTATCATATCGGGAGTGGTGTGATTGAGAGTGCGTGTCAACATGTTGTAGGACAAAGATGTAAACAAGCTGTTATGAGATGGAAAAAAGAAGGTATCAATAAGGTGCTTGCCTTACGGTGTTTAGTGAAAAATGGGGCGTGGGACAGATATTGGAATGAACTCAAACAAGCAGCATGATACTTATAACCAAAACTTTACACACCCTAGTATAACAACTAAAGCCGTTGCTTAATCAGCAACGGCTTTTTGCTTATAGTGAATTGGAAAAATAAGTTTACACTTCTTCTGTGAATCAACGCTGAATGCGCGTTTGGCATTCAGCGGGAGTGATCTCCGAATCACGACTCAACCTATTAGCCGTCGGGAATCGGAGTTCCCTCCTGCAACTCAATAATGTAAGGTTAATTGTAAAATTCACTATAAAAGATATTCGCTCATGTATAAGATGTGTGCAGCTATTTTTAATAAAGTCAATGGCCACGCGGGTTAAGTGTTTTCATTAGCACTTATTCTATACATGAGCCAAGATATTCTACAACATTAGATTGAGAGTCAAACAGTGATCGAATCTTCGTCTAAGAGTTGAATACCCATTGCATCAGCAATGAGATGCATTGCGCGTTGGAGTAAGTCACCTTCTCTGACAAGTCCTTGGGTCGGTGGTTCCCCAAGATTGTTGTTCAAATCTTCAAGTGGAGAGAGTCCGAAGTTTTCCATCCCCTCCAACATCCCTTCAAGATAACCGAGCCCTGGCAATTCAATGTCCCGTGCATTATCAAGCATTCGGTAAAACATGATGTCGCCATCATAGTATTTTTCATATAAGGATGGGTAGCCCTCATATCTGTCAAGTAATTTCTCATCCTCTTCTGATATTTCCCAGAGTCCTCCCTTAACGGAGTTGTCTTGAGCAGGCATTAAATCAGCGTAGTACCGAAAAACGAGTTGGTAACCCTGAAGCGTATATGCACCGAGAGGCACAGCATCTTGACATCGCCACTTCATATGTTTGATATTGAGATTTGATCCGTAGGCAAAGTATTTCATGGTTCTACTCTGCATCGCTTAAATTTGAATTGCCAATCAATGTCAAAAAATGTTTTATCCTATTCCAATATCGTATTCAGTTCATCTTCACGTTGTGTATCAGATTTTGCAGCCGCCGTTTCTTCAGCAGTTTTGTAACCGTAAATTTCAATTTCGCTGATTCTGGCTTGGTAATTGGAATAAAATCTCCTGCCACCCGCAAAACCGTACATTCCTCTTTCCATCGGTGCAGTACCTCGGTAAAACTCCGCCCTTTCTTTTCTTCTGTTTGCGCCTTCATCTGTTAAGTCTGTAACTACAATTCGAATACGATCTGTCGGAAAAGCGTATAAGACAGGAATCACAATAGGATATGCCTTGACAGATTTTATCTCTTTTATTAATTGCCAGTCAGTTTCAGAAAGAGCGCTACCACCTTTATCTGCGTAAATGTTAAGCTTTTTGATATTCTCTGTATGGATAACGATTTTTCTGATGTTCTTTTTTTCTGGTAGCTTGATTGAAACAGCGGACCCCCAACTTGAACCATACATGTAGCGTCGCCCAATAGTCTCTGTTTCACCGACAGTGTTGAGATCTCCATCAATCATTTGCGGACTGGATGAATTGACACCTTCCATCAACGCGTAGTTTTCGCTCCATTCTTGTTCTGTAAGCAAAATATGACACCCTACCGTAAAAACTGCAAAACTGAAAAATACTACCAAAAAGGTGATTCGATAAAACATTTGAAACACTCCTATAGGTCGTTGTTAGTGTATATATTAAAATTTACTGCGTTGAGTGCTTTTTTGAAACATACCAATTATTGATGCTATCATAGCATGTTTTTCAAAAAAGTCAAGAAAATCGCCTTCCATCCAAGATAGTGCTCAACTCGCTCATAAGAGTTTCTCATCAATATAATATGCGATTTATGATGTTGCGTAAATCCGATTTAAATTCACTTAGGAATACGCCGCACCCACAGCAGCAAGGCAACATTCATGCCACCCACGAAACCAAAAACGTAAGATTGTATCCCTGCTAACTGCGCCATGGATCTAATTAAGATAATCCCAACGACTGGTAAGCCAAGGGCAAAACAGGTAAAATATGTCAAACTTTTCGCACCTTTTGCTTGCCAGAAAACTATCTCCCGTCTCAAAACTTGTAGATAAGACTTTTCCCAAAGTCGTGATGTCCACTTGCCTTGCATAAACCCAAGCACAATACCGAAAGCGTATCCGAAACTTGACCAGCGCAGATCAATCCACGGAAATTTAGAGATTGTTGCGACCCATAGGACTTGACCGAAAAATGTAACGATGATAAATACCCAAAAGACAGGCAATTTCATATAGAAAGGGAGTAACCGTCGCGACAATTTATTATTCATGAAAAATTCGCTTTCGCGTAGTTAACAGCGTTTTTGAAAATTGCGAGGCCATCACCTTCTTCAGGCAAGTCTTCTCGTGTCCAACGCGGATGATTCCATTTCAGCAGAAATCTTTCAGGATGAGGCATCAACCCAAAAATTCTTCCTGTTACGTCACAGATGCCAGCAATATCTGCATCAGAACCGTTGGGGTTGTGTGGATACTCAGTCTTGTCAGGAAATGATTGCTGTGTATTTCCATATCGGAATACAATTTGGTTTTTTGACTCTAAGTCTTCCAATACGTCAGATGGTGCAGTAAACTTACCTTCAGCATGTGCCACAGGGAGATAGAGATGTGGTTTGATACCTTTTGTAAAGATACAAGGACTCTGTTGTGTGTCCAATTCAACCCACCGACATTCAAATTTGGCAGACGTGTTCATCGCTAAAGTTGCGCGCTGTGTAATTGCAGTATTACCGTTTTCTGTCCCTGGCAACAACCCTGTCCGCACCAGCACTTGAAACCCGTTACATATTCCAATTATGAGTTTATTGTCAGCGACAAACTGATCAAGAGCTTTTCTCAGTTTATGTTTCATCTCTACAGCAAGTAGTATCCCTGCTGCAATATCATCGCCATAAGAGAATCCGCCCGGAATAGCAAGAATCTGATAATCGGAAAGGTTTGTTTTGCCAGATATGAGGTTTTGAATGTGGACTAAATCAGTTTCCGCACCTGCAAGTTGAAACGCTACATCCGTTTCAGCATCGCAATTCGTTCCTGCAGTTCGTAAGATAAGTACCTTTGGTTTCACAATTTTCTCCCTGTAGCATAAACTTTCCAGTTTGTGCAATCTTAATAAGTAAAACACATGGATCGTTAAAAAGTTACGAATGCAATGGTGTTTGCCACGCTGATTTGAGAATATCAATAGTAGTTTCTATAACGTATTTGCCTGTCAATCCGTTGACAATAAATTTCGGTGTTTCTGTAACAGCAGCGAGGCAACCTATCGGCACGCCAACCATGTGGTTTTCAAAAGAATCTTGGTGTTTCGGTTCAATTTCAACAAGAAAACGACTATTCGACTCAGAAAATAGTAGAAAATCGTCGGAAGTAATTTCTTCTCCAGTAGGAACGTTGCTGATATTAAGTGACATGCCATATCCACCTGAAAATGCCATCTCCGCTGCTGCTACACCGATACCACCTTCAGAACAATCATGGCAGGAACGCACCAAACCACTATTGATAGCAGTACTGAGTTTTTCCATCGTTAACTTACCTTCATCTGGACGGACAACTGGAGCAGTGTTACCAATGAAACCGTGGATACCGAAGTAGTGAGACCCTCCCAATTCAGCGTAAGTGTTGCCAACGACATAGATGAGGTTACCAGGGGATTTCACATCCATTGTAACTGCGTTGCGAATGTTGGGCATCACGCATATTGCAGATATGAGCAACGTTGAAGGAATTGCGCGTTGCTCTCCTGTTGTCGTATCTCGGTATTCGTTGTAAAGACTATCTTTCCCAGAGATGAAGGGCGTGCCGTAGGCAGTAGCAATGTCGTAACACGCCTTTGCTGCACGGACTAACGCGCCAAGTCGGTCAGGTTTATCGGGATTTCCCCAGCAGAAATTGTCTAATAGTGCCGTTTTTTCAAGTGTTCCTCCGACAGCAACTATATTTCGGAGTGCCTCATCAATTGCCGATGCTGCGCTGATGTACGCATCAACATCGCTATATTTCGGGTTGATGCCGTTTGCAACAATGACCGCTTTCTCACTACCTATAACTGGTGTGGTGACGCATGCATCGCTTGGTCCATCGTTTTTTTTACCAACGAGAGGTTTGATAACAACCCCTCCTTGAACCTCATGGTCGTACTGGCGGATGACAGATTCTTTACTGGCGATGTTTGGACTGGCAAGGAGTCGGCACAAGTCTTCGGCGTAGTTCTCGGTTTGGCTGTCTCGCGATGGCATTTCTTCGTGCTGTGGTGGTTGCCAAGTTGCTTTTTTAACGTGTTGTGGCAAGCCTTTGTGCAGAAATTTCATATCTAAATCCGCAACTATTGCGCCGTCATAGAAAACCTGCAATCTGTGCGTATCTGTGAAATTACCAAGCACTGTTGCCTCAACCATTTCTGCCTCGCAAATTTCCATCAGTTCGTCCAGATTTTCAGGCGGAACAGAGATTACCATCCGTTCTTGTGCTTCCGATAGCCAGATTTCCCAAGGTGCTAACCCTTCGTATTTTAATGGGACTCGTTCCAGATGTACCTCAGCGCCTGTATCCTCACCCATTTCACCTACAGCCGATGAGAACCCACCAGCGCCGCAGTCTGTTATAGAACGGTACAGGTTTTGGTCGCGTGCCTGTAAAAGTGCATCAACAATCTTCTTTTCCATAATCGGATTACCGATCTGAACAACACTGCCGAGGCTTTCAGAAGTATCATCTAATTCTGCTGAAGAGAAGGTAGCACCGTGAATTCCATCGCGTCCTGTACGCCCGCCAACAGCAACAATTAAATCACCGGGTTCAACAGATTTGTCGCACCTATCTATCGGTATTAGTCCGACGTTTCCACAAAAGACAAGTGGGTTTGCAGTGTAGCGTGTGTCAAAAAGAATTGCACCGTTAGCAGTAGGAATCCCCATGCGGTTTCCATAATCACGGACACCAGCAACAACGCCTTTGAATACGCGTTTGGGGTGGAGTGTTCCTTTCGGTAATTTCTCATAAGGTGTGTCCGGCAATCCAAAGCAGAAAACATCTGTATTCAGAATCGGTTTCGCACCGAGTCCTGTGCCGAGAGAGTCACGGATAACACCGCCGATGCCTGTCCCCGCACCACCGTAAGGTTCAATGGCTGATGGATGGTTGTGCGTTTCCACCTTGAAAACGAGATTGAATGTCTCATCAAATTCAATGATGCCAGCATTGTCTGAAAAGACAGAGACACACCACGGTTTATCTATTACCTCTGTTGCGCGTTGAATGTAGGTTGGAAACAAGCCATCAATCTGTTCTGTTTCCTTGCCCTCTTCAGAATAGAGAATAATGCTTTTAAAGGTTTTGTGGACGCAATGCTCCGACCATGTTTGTGCAATCGTCTCAAGCTCCACGTCGGTTGGATTGCGTTGTAATTTCGCAAAATGGGACTGAATTGTCTGCATCTCGTTCAAGTTCAGCGACAAAGTGCCTTCTTGACTGATACGCATTAATTCAGCATCATCTGCATTTAGAATCTGAAATTCGTTGACCTTATTGGACATTATCTTCTCCGTAATTTATAGTAAAGACTCAACTTCTTTTTAAAGCCTGTAATGTTTCATATAAGCGGTTGAGCAGATTCCTTGCAGTTAAGGCAGGTGACTTCCGCCTCCTGTTCGAGACCAAAAATCTTCGGCAGCCTGTTGATGGTTCTGACGTAGCCAATGATGAATCTGCCTAAGAATGCGTGGCAACCCTTTTTGCGGCAAGTTCTCTGATTCCCAACTCGCCATCTGTCGCCGAAGCGAAACATCAATCGGATTTTCAACAACTATATTTACCTGATCGCAGGCTTGTATCAGTTTACGGTCATCCGTTGCCAAGACGGTAGCACCTCGTGCGCGCGTTGCCTGTAAAAGTACCGCATCAGTAATATCAATTTCCAATGCGTCGGCTATCTGCATCGACGCGAGGGTTATTGGTAGGTCTACTTCAATAATTTCAATCGGTCCTGCGGAAAATTGGGAGAGCTGCTGTGAGGCAAGGTTGAAACCTACACCATAGATCTTTGTGAGAATCGATATTGCTTCCAATAACGTAAGTGTCGTCGTGTGCCAACTGGCGTGTTCTCGGATAAACGATTCGCAGACAACAGAGGCGGGATGGTCCTCAAGCAAGGAATAGACAATTAGCATTGCGTCTAATCCGCGTCCGGCAAATTGATCAGAAGATAAGGTCGTCACCGCTTACCTCGGACAAGTCTAATGCTGCAGGAGTGCCTATTTTGAGTTTTTCGGCATAAATCTCGTCCCACGTCTGTGCTGTGTAGGGACGGATAAGGATACCCTCATCTGTCCGTTCAAGCATGACAGCCGATTCCAACCCCAGTTCTTGGACCCAATCACGTGGTAATTTGATTTTATGGTCAGTTTCTAACGGGAGCGTTTTCATGGTATCTACCCCTTGGTAAAACAGTTGAAAAGAGTATACCACAGCTTGTGTTGATTATCAATTGTTTTTATAGGAAGTTTCTAAACTCACATAAACAGGACGCTTAATTGCCATAAACCATATCGCGCGGAATAGGGTCAAGTTCTACATCGGTTGGATTACGTTGCAGTTTCGCAAAATGGGACTGAATTGTCTGCATTTCGTTCAAGTTCAGCGACAAAGTCCCTTCTTGGCTGATACGCATTAATTCAGCATCATTTGCATTTAGAATTTGGAATTCATTTACCTTATTAGACATTATTTTCTCCGCTATTTCCAAAGTTAAACAGCGACCAAACTCCAGTGGTTTATGGTCTTGGTATATCTTTCATCTGTGTATCCAACCATCTTATAATTTCTGCATTCATTCTGTGTGGATATACACATAGAAAAAGTAATAAGAGAATAGGATGTTCTTTTGTAGTTGGCGGAATGCAAGTGCCTTCGGATTCAAAAGAAATAGTTTTTAATTCTTCCCAGTCTTGCGTATGTGTGGGAGAGTCAAAATTGTTATGTCCAATTTCACTCCTCCATCTATAAAATTCACAAAAATTATTCGGGACAAAGGATTCGAATTGCAATCTTGTTACAGCAGGCCAAAGACTTCGCATCGCTTGTTTCCAATTTCTGCGTACATATAGGTGAACTAATCCCTCTAACGCATAAGATTGCCCTTCAAAGGAATCCTTTAGAGGCACCGGGGGTGGTATGAGAATTGGTGCAAAATGATGTGGAAGCAATTCCTCTACTTCATAGTATGGATTAGCAAGAAATCTATTGTTTCCCGGTCTATTTAGGTTGCATATTTTCGATATCAGTTTGTAAATTAAACAGTCTGGTTCCTTTGTTCCATCAATTTTTCTAAAAAACCAAAAGAACGCGAGAAATTGGGGTATTGCTGCTTCGCCCCATAATTTCAATTGACTACGTTTTTCCCTACAAAAATCTCGAAGAAAATCATCCGTTTCATTTTTTGGTTCTTTTTTAATGCATCGCCATAGTGCATAGATACTCATCAACCCTAATAACCATGTCATACGAACTTTGTAGACATAAGAATCTGTCAACGGATTCCCCTCTACCAGGTAGGTTCGATCTTTAACCTCAGCACAAAGGTTTCCTAAGGTATTATAGAGGGATTGTGTTGCAATTTCAAATTCATTTTTGTAGACCTTTTTTGGAAGGTTCCATTTCTCTGCAAGGGCAAGGACATAAGCAATATAAAGCGTCCAAGCTTCAATTTCGGCAACATGATTTTCTTTGTCGGTATAACTTGATACTGCAATGGCACATAATAGCCCTGCACTAGCTATAGTTCGTCTACATTCGTTATTGGATGGAGCAGTTTCTTTACCAAGTTGGAAAGTAGATTCAAATAATGATGATAGTTTTTGCTTTGGAAGAATTCCTTCACCGTTTTCAAGATACATTTCCAGAAGTGTCCTGATATCTGTTAATTCCGAGGGCCACAGATCAGTTCCTAATTTCTTAGCTTTCTCAAAAAGTTCTCCGCGAACAATAGTTTCTAAACGGCGGTAAGGTTGGTTTTGACTCGTCCACGCTCGATTTCTATCAGCTATGGCGCGACTGACTTCTTCCTCAATTCTTCCGTTTGTGACAAAATACGATCTGTGATATTTTGTGGTGTCGACTGATGGATGATCTAATTGTCCACAGACCAAATCATCTGTTTGTGAACCAACCTCATTTCTCCATTTACTTAAGGAGATGTTTCCTGTTTTCAACTGATATGCACAAGGGGTTGCATCAGGTGCAATGGTTATAATGTCCACCCCAAGTTCCATAGCTGGGTGTCTTGTAGAGTGAATTATAGTATGTCCTTCCGAAGATAAGATATAGCAAAATGGTTCTTGGTAGAAGCGTTCGGTTGTATTATCCAACCAGTTTTCGATTACTCTCTCTAACACGCCATTCCTTCCTTTTTTGTTCCATTATAGCATCAAAACGCTGCTGAATCTCCGGATCAGATTTAGCTTCTTCAATGATTTTGGCAATTGATTGAAATAGTTCAGGACTTGCTGTAACGACAATTTCATCTGGTCTTCCTGTGCTATCAAAATCTCGAGATACTTTTTCTAATACCTCAAAAAAATGATCAATTGAAATAGTTTCTCCTTCCGCAGAAACAACATTTCCTACTTCTTCAGCAAATTCACCTATTCTTTTATAAAAAAATTTCGCTTGTTTTTCAGCCATTTTTTCTGCCATAGTATTGATTCTATCAAGGACCATTTCGTGATTCATGCTTTCCATTTCTTCTAACTTAATTTCTATTTCAGTTTTCATCTCATGAGGATTCATTTCTGAAACAGATCCGTCATCACGGTTCATAACGGTTTTACTGCCTTCAAAATTGATCGTTTCACGAATATTGGCAAGTGGTCCAAGGTGTAATAATATTGCTTGCTTTAGATTAAAATCAATCATTATATTGAGTTTTTCTTTCGTTTTGAGATAATCTGGTAACATAATTCCATCCTTCCTATTCTTGTGTTTTGTATCAAGTTTTACTAATCAATTACTCCGTAGTTATCTCAGTAGGCAAATTATCAATAATCCGCGCAGATTCTACACTCAAATAAACAATTCGCTCTGCTTGCCATCTCCGTTGAATAACCGCAAGGTGCCTCCGGGTAAGATACCCATTATCTTTTCTATTTCCAATTCTAATGCGTCCAAAGAGGCAACCGTTTTGCCGTTCTTGCCAATAACTTTTAATTTTCGACACCGTATCAGATCAACGACGTTTTTCTTGTGCGATTGCTGTGTCTTTGTCAATATCTCCGAGACTATATGCGATGATGGCAATGAGTCCGCCTATAGCGATAAACATGCGTCTCTCTACTTGTTTCTTCATTTTGTTATCTCCTTTGAAATAAAAACGTTCAGAATGTCCTGTAAAGCATTCTCTTTGCCTCTCCTATCAGACCTCCCCCGTAGATAACGTTCTGTTGTTCGCATTTGCACTTATTCATTGCTTATTCTAATTCGTGTGCCTGCATTGCCTCTTCAATTTTAGGATCAAACACTTCTTTGAGTTTCAGTAAATTGTCAATGCACCATTTGTGGATTTCATTCAGGGCATCTGTATTCTCCCAATTAACGTTTCCTTCACGGGCAAAAATAATTGTGGACTCTTGTTTTTCAGGGGATCGAAGCCATTCAAATGGACTTCCAAATGCTTCTTCAATTGCTGCTTTGTCATGTTCGAGTGCGTCAAAGAGTGCAAGTCTGTTTTCATTGTACCCTTGATATATTCTGATGTATACAGTCGCTTGGGTTCCTCTGCTAAACCGAACACAATATGTTACGCCGCTATGTCTTGACCAAAAGTAATGCCATGGATACGGTTGTGCAGTTTCGGGATTGCCAAATTCACCGGTTTCCCGTAGTTCATCTATTAGTTGTTGATAAAAGTTTCTATAACGTTTCTGTCTCTCTGTGTCTCCAGTAGGTTTGACAGACTTTTTCCATTGATTCGGAGCAATAACGGCTCTAAATTCAAGAGCAACCGGTGAGTCCTCTAAACCCTCTATTTGTAATAGTTCAACTATGACCGCGAAGAAACCGATTTCTATAGGTGTTTGCTCGTTAAGCCATTCTAACACTTGGCGATATTCATCTCTAAACTCATCTGCAATCCAAATTATAATCTTCGCATCTAAGCCCGCAGCATAAGCAAGAAGTTGTCCAAGATGTCTATGGTCGGCTTTCTCTAACTGATTTTCAATAATGACTGTTTTTGAGCTATTCTCGTTTTTGGCTTTGGCAAGCAAATCAAGTTCTAAATTGCCAACAGGGTAATTTGTATCTATTACTTCAAGGTCAAGGTCAAGGGCATCTGATAACCTATCAATATTTTCTGCTAACCACGGGGTGAAATCCGTTGCTTCATTCGGGAAGTGTTTACGCAATTTTATTTTTTTTAGTTTACTAAACTTAGGCATGTTCGTATTCGTCATTTGGTCTCCTGTTCATTTTGATTTTGTAATCCCGAAAGATGAACTGTTTAATCAGGGATTATCTGTAAGGGAATGTTGTCAATTATGCGTGCAGATTCCACACTCACATAAACAATCCGTTAAGCACACGTTTTGGTTGATAACAGGAGTTCTTCTTTTAATGTCTCCAGGACGCATAACTTTTCAGTTTGCATACGATCTTCATTCCTTAAACGAAGCAGTAATCCGCGGAATACTCTCCTCACAAGCAAACCGTTCAATACTGGAGGCACCAACAAACCCAACAGTATCAGTATTTTCATTGATATATGCAGCATCAGGCGCCTTTGCGATTGGACCACCGTGTGACAAGCAGATAACATCAGGATTCTGTGCCTTCGCTGCGTCACAAATTTCCTGCACACGTACCGCTGCATCTTCAAGCGTGAAAGCAGTTTCTGCACCGATAGTGCCACCAATAGTTGTATTCATGTGTGCTATAATTACATCTGCACCAGCTTTCGCCATATTCTCAGACTCTTCGGGGTTAAAGACATAGACGATGGTGAACAGATCCATCTCATGCGCGATGCCGATTGTTTCAACTTCTTTGTAGAAACCCATTCCAGTTTCTTCAAGCGTCACCCGAAAAGTGCCGTCAATCACGCCGACGGTAGGAAAGTTATTGACACCGTCAAAACCTACATCGCGAACATGCTTTAGGAAGTTGCTCATCCGTCGTGTTGGGTCTGTGCCGTTCACCCCAGCAATAACAGGAGTTTCTTGGACAACTGGCAAAACCTCACGTTCACCCATCTCCATTACGATGGCATTTGCATCGCCATAAGCCAAAAGTCCAGCGCATGATCCAAATCCTGACATCCGATAGCGACCGGAGTTGTAAATTACAATCAGATCAGCACCACCCTTTTCCGCAAATTTTGCGGTGATACCTGTGCCCGCACCGACTGCAAGCAACGATTTTCCCTTATTTAATTCCGATCTGAGTCGTCCTAAAACCTCATCTCGTGTATAATCTGGCATTTCGTTTTCCTTTCTTAATATAGTTTTCGGCTATCAGTTTTCGTAGGTCAGGTAGAGCGGTAGCAAAACCCATAAATCAACGGTATGAATGCCATTAGGCATTCCCCGGGTGTAAAGTTAAGAAAACATCTGATCATTACGATCCTTTCTCAATACGGACTGTTATTGGGATTGTCCCCTCTTCAGTCCCGTAGGGACGATATGTTTATAGCTCATGGACGAACAAGGTTTCTTTAGTCCCGTAGGGACGATATGTGGATACCAATGACAAGTCCATAAACATATCGTCCCTACGGGACTAAAGAGTATTTCTGATGTTCAGAAAATCCTTAAGTTTACACCTATAGGTAGAGCGTCAGCGAAACCCGACATTGTGCTGAAAAAGTTGGGTTTCACTGCGTTCTACCCAACCTACGTAAAACTAATTTCTATTCATCCCGTGATTTTGCCTGCAGACGCGCTGCCTCACCCGGATTTCCGATATGCATTGTGTCATACGCCTGTTCGGATGACTTAAAGGGACCGACTCCTTTATGTCCGTGCCAATCGCCCTGATTCATAATCGGGTTTGGCAACCCTGTTTCCTTTTCGCGTTGTAGAATCCAACTCTTCATCCGTGTTTCCAAGACGTTGACAATATCGGGATGTGTGTCTACGAGATTCTCATTCTCATCAGGGTCTTGAATGAGGTTGTAAAGTTCGACAGGTGGTTTGAAGTGGAAGTCCGGTTCAAGCGCGACGATGAGTTTCCATTCAGGGGTGCGCCATCCGTGCTTACGCATCCATGTGCATTCTGTGATATAAAACTCACTATCATAAGAAGTAATTTCACCACTTATTAAAGGTGTGAGACTATCACCATCAAATGCAATGTCTGTTTCAATATCTGCTAATTCAAGGAGTGTCGGGACGAGGTCTTTGTGTTGGTTATAGCCAGAGACGCGTTTTCCTGCAGGCACACGACCAGGGTAACGGATGATAAGCGGCACATGCAGCGTAACATCGTAAAGTCCGTGATGGTCAAACCAACATTCGTGGTCATAAAGGGTTTCGCCATGGTCGCCATTGATGATGACTATCGTTTCATCCAAGACGCCGCGCGTTTCAAGTGCATTAAAGAGCGTCTGAATACAAGCATCCATATAAGCAATCGCACCATCGTATTGTGCAATAACATAATCTTTATCTGTAATTCCTACGGGCATCCATGAAGCAAAGTAGTCGCAAAACGGTTTGAATGACATCACGGGTTCCATTGATTTGTTGCTCGGATCACATTCATCGCCATGATAAAACATGCGTTCATAGGGTGCGGGAGGCAAGTAAGGGGAATGTGGGTCCATGTGTCGCAGGAACAAGAAAAACGGTTTCTCATCGCTCTGGTCGATTAACCGATTCAGCTCAGGAAGAGTTGTTTTGTTCAAGTTTTCCGCTTTGGGACTCCGTCCGGTGTCATCAGGTCCCCAACCAGAAAATTCAAGATAGGTGTCAAAGCCTCGCGCGCTGGGTCCACCGAATCCAACGCAGGTAGTATCATAGCCAACTCCTTTTAGTATTTCCGCCAACGTTTTAACCTCTTCGCGGAGCGGTCCCTGGTGTCGGAGGGCTACAACTTGCGTGCTAAAGGTGTCCATACCTGTAAGCATAGATGCATAAGCACTCGTTGTCGGGATGTGAGCACTATAGGTTTTCTCAAAAAGCGTGCCGTCCTCTGCAAACTTGTCAATGTGTGGTGTTGTTTGTCGATGATATCCGTAACAACTCATGTGTGTAGCGAGAAGTGAATCGACGCCCATCAGAACAATATTTGGCTGTTTTGCCATGTCTTTTATTCTCCTTACATATTTACTTTTATTTTACCCTAATTTGCTATACTTAAGCAACATAATACCAATTCTAAATAATGTTACAACATTATTTAGAAAATCGGTTGGAAGACTGCAATACTTTCTTCTGTAGGAGCGACCTCCTGGTCGCTCCTACAAAGAAACTCAAAATCGGAATGATACTTTGTCAATTAGAAATGGTATTACCTGAGAGATTTATTATTTCCCTGATTTACAGGTAAAAAAACAACGCCAAATCAAGCAAAATATGTCTTGGTATTCTGCCTGATTTAGCGTTGTTTATACAAATTTAACCTAAGTCGCTACTAAGTGGCAACTTAGGTTATAAGAAAGAGATAAACCACGCAAATTCGTCAACTTTCTGATCAGATATCAATGTACTAATCTTAATTTTTACTTAAGTCACAGAGACCTACATTACACCAATAACAGAACGTTTACTACAGAAAATCATTGCCTTTTGCCACAAAATTACATCTTCTGCATATATAGCACTTAGAGTATTCCACCTTTTGATGCAACTTTCCTCTGGTTCCGTAACAAAAATCGCCAACAAATGGGTACTACAGCGTATAAACGCTATAGAGAATCTTTCTTTGCTTAAAAGGTAGGACGCGCGGAGAAACGCAAGAAAAAGCACCAACACAGACAAAGTAACAAATAAATATACCTATGCTGAAAGCCGTTGCAGAACATTATGCGTAATCTGTTCAACAACAGCATCGCCACCTGACAATCCGTGAGACCAATCCGTCGTAGCAGCAGTAAAGACAGTGCCACCCTTCGTATAAATACCCATCGTTGCGGCCCCCGTATGCCCTTGTTCCCAACGCTCATACCATTCACAATCATCCGGATGCCAACGAACAGGCGCAGTCGCGAGAATCGTAAATCCTTCAGGGGTCCCATCTTGATAGGTTGGCACAGGTAAGCCATTTTCAAGTGTGAATTCGCAGCCATCGCATTCGTAGCCAACAATGGTATTTTGTCCACCGAACTTGTCATCTCTCCTCAAGTCTGTACCTTCAAATACCCAATGTTCTGGACGGTGTGCTGTGTATGCACCATCTCCATCCATAAATTGCCCATGACTCAAGTGATAACCGCCTTGTAGGAAACCCACACCAGTTAAATGGTTTTCAGGACGATCCACCAAATAGTGACTCCACAAAGTGCTAAGGGTGCTATAGTCATCAGTTTTGTAAACAGGGTCTTGGTTATAGCTTTGCTTCCAGCATACGAGTGCGCGCCCTTCGTCTTCAGAACGCACTTGCCAACACACCGCATTCCCACTGAAGAATGCTGCATTTCCCCCCTTCGCAATGAATTTCTCAAGATTGTCACGCATCGGTGCAGACCAGTATTCGTCGTGACCAAGGCTCAGGACAAGCTTGTAATGTTCCAACATTTCAGGACGGAACTCAAGGTCGCTATTCGCTGCATAATCAAGCACATATCCGTTCTGCTCTGCCCAAACAACAAAGGGCAACTCCCAAGTCCTGAATTGGCTCCCAATAGGTCGGTCAAATGAAACACGACGCCCTTGCATTCCATTCTGTCCATGATACCCGTAAAGACTAAATCCGCCCCAGTTGGTGTAGGCGTTATAGGTATTAGTAGAAAGTTGAAACAGTATAGGCGTATTTTCTCCAGGCTTCGCTGGACGAACAATGAAAAACAAAGAACTTTCAGCTGTACGGTGATTTCTATAGATAGGGTCACCACCACCATCTGCCGCGCGGATAATTCCTTCATAATATCCGCTTTGCCATGTCTCTGGCACTTCAAACGTATAGGTTGCCTCCCAACCACATCCGTGTGATGAAGCATTTACAGGAATTGGTTGTGCCTTACCCGGAAGTCCTGATTCATTGAATACAACATCGCGCGTCGCGCCAATACGTGCGATTTCCATAGAGTAACTTCCCGCACTCGTTGAGACATTGAATGCAATCTCCTCACCGGGTGCGTAACTCAGTTGATCGGTATATCCGTCAATATAAAGCGGTCTGATACGGTTTTCGGTCTGCGTCAAAGTTGCCATGATGCGTCCTCCTTGATGTGTAGGGTATCACTTTCTTGCAGAAATGTCAACGGTATTGGATTCTGTTTTGACTTTTTATGTTAAATATGTTAATATTTCCTCAATTGATTGTTGTATTACACAGTAAAATGAATTTAACACCCGCTCCCATATTATTATAGTGGACTTTGCAATTACTTGGACATTACCAATCGGCGAGGTTAGGAAACCTCGCCTACCGGGAGAAATTGTCTATTTTTTCAATTTAAACAAAAATGAAGAACGATCAAAAACAAACAACCCCGCTTTCCCCTGAACAGATACATCAATGGGAAAACGATGGGTATCTACTACTGAAAAACGTTGTTCCAGAATCATATATCAATGGCGTGCGCGACAGGTTTGCCCACGTCGTTGATGGCATAATTGATCAACTCAAGGAGCAGGGAATCGTTGAAGATGAAAGAATAGATCTCCCATTTGAAACTCGATTGTTGCAAGTCGCTGGTGAACACGCTAATCGCTTTGGGCGGTCTTGGCGTGGACAAATCGCTACATCCGAGATTTTTGATCTGCACTACGCCGGTCCCCTTGTAAATGCAATCGGTCAACTTACAGGAACTGACGTTATTGGACACCCAGTCTTCAATGCTCGCCCTAAACTTCCCGGTCAACAACTGACTGTTGTCCCGTGGCATCAGGACAGCGGTTACTTCGGCACAGTCAGTGAGCAATCACTCATCCCAACTGCATGGATTCCACTTGTGCCGGTAGACGAGAGCAACGGTTGTTTACAAGTGGTTGCAGGCTCACATCGGTTAGGTGTTGTTGACCACCATACTGAAAATCGAGAAGGTAAATTCCTTGAGGTGATGGATGAACTTATAGAGGACTCTCGTATTGTAACTTGTCCGATGGAGATAGGTGATGCGCTCGTGTTCAATAACCTCACACTCCACCGATCCTTACCACACACCACAAGCGAAATAATCAGATGGGCAATTGACATTCGCTATCTTCGTGATGGCGACCATCCGGGTTCTATTTACTGGAAAGACCCTGATTTTAAGTGGGTTATCCGCAGCGATACGCAACCTTTGACAACCCTTGCCCAATGGCTTGAAATGTGGTAGCATCACAGGTGCGCTTTAAAGCGCACCTACAGTAAACCTTGTAAATTTACCCTAACAAGCCACATTTCTTTTCTTTTGAAGGAGGACTTTGTCCGCCCGATTTCCTATCAAAAACTGAATCCCTCCCTAATACACACAAAATATCTTGCATTCTTCTCAAACATTAGGCATAATAGTATTGAACACCCGCTAAGGAAGAATTGCATGATACGTGTGCCTTTCCAAACTTTATATGATGAATTTTATCGTGTGCTTGTAGCAATTGGTTTTGCTGGTGAACGTGCAAAATTATGTGCCAAGTTATTTGCCGAAAATCAACGCGATGGTGTTTACTCACACGGACTTAATCGCTTTCCAGGGTTTGTTTCTGGATTGCAGAGCAAACAAATTGATTTCCGCGCAAAACCAGAGAAAGTCGAGAGTTTCGGCGCGTTAGAACGTTGGAATGGCAAGATGGGGGTAGGACTTGTCAATGCCTATATCTGTATGCAACGTGCAATAGAATTGGCAGAAGCACACAGCATCGGTTGTGTAGGACTTTCAAACACAAATCACTGGATGCGTGGTGGTGCCTATGCCCTCCAAGCAGCGGATGCAGGCTATATCGGTATCTGTTGGACAAATACAACTAAACTGATGCCGCCGTGGGGTTCGGCAGAAAAAAAGATCGGCAACAATCCTTTAGCAATTGCTATCCCTCGTGATGAAGGACACATCCTGCTTGATATGGCAATGAGCCAATATTCAAATGGGAAATTAGAAGTACTCAGGTTGCAAGAGAAACAGCTGCCGCTACCGGGTGGATATGACACCAAAGGAAATCTAACGGTTGAACCCGCAGAGATACTCGATTCGCAAAGAGCATTGCCTATCGGCTATTGGAAAGGCTCAGGATTAGCATTAGTGCTTGACACAATGGCTGCTGTTATCTCAGGTGGACAAGCCACACATCAGATCGGTAAACAGAAATCAGAATATGCGGTGTCTCAGGTCTATATCGCTATTAATGCCACCGGCATGATGGGGCAAACAGTATTGAACGAAACTGTAGAGGCGATTATCAATGACTTCCATACCGCTGCTCCTTTAGATGAAAACGAAAAGGTGCGATATCCAGGGGAAGGTATGTTGCGCACACGGCAGGAGAGTCTTGAAAAAGGTGTTCTCGTAGATGAGACACAGTGGCAGGCATTGTTGGAGATGAATAGGTAAGAAGCACATTCACCTTACCATCATATTGGAATTGGAGATAACTCGTGACATTACGCGCAGGAATTGTCGGTTGTGGTGGAATAAGCCGTAGCCACGCAGCAGCTTATGACGGTTTAGAAGACGTTGCCCTCGTCGCAATGTGCGACATCAATAGCGATGCCCTTAATAATCGTGCCGATGAATACGATGTTTCAAACCGATATACTGACTATCTGGAGATGTTTGCGCATGAAACACTTGATATTGTGAGCGTATGTACACATGCTCCTTTACACGCTCCGATTACAATCGCGGCGGCACAAGCGGGCACCCATGTTTTATGCGAAAAGCCTCTATCAGTTGACTTAGAAACCGCTGACCAAATGCTTGCGGCGTGTAAAGAAGCAGGTGTCCATTTAGCAGTTAGCCATCAATTCCGATTTACACCTCTGTTTCGACATGCAAAATCTATAATTGATGCAGGAAAAATTGGCGAACTACGATCAATTCGCGAGGTCGGTAAAGGACGAGAAGCAGGATTTGAATTGATGGAGATGGGTGTCCACTACTTTGACGAGATGGATTTCTTTTTGGGTGGTGTCTCTTGGATTCAAGCACATATCACATACCAGGGACACGATGTGACAGACGCTGACATTATGCATAGCAGTGAGTTATGCAAAACTGATCGGCGTGATAACGGCATCGTCGCGGGAGACACAATGCTGGTGCATATCGGCGGTGCAAGCGGTGCTTACGGAATTATGGAACTCTACCCACGTCAGCAGAGACACGGATGGATGATGGGTCCACATCTACTCGGTTCAGAGGGACAATTGATGATTAAACCGAACCCACAAACAGGTATAGATGAAATGTGGCACTGTCCTTTTGATGTCTCATTTGCATCGCATACACCCGCATGGGAGCAGATTGAACTTGACACATCAGCATTTATAATCTCTGGACAAGCGTGGAAGTCTCGCCACACGATCTGGAGCGCAAAAAATATACGAGACGCAATCCTTGACGGAAATCAACCAGAACTCGGTGGACACAACGCGCTTACGTCGCTTGAGTGTGTAAGTGCAACCTACACTTCTCATTTTAATGGAGCAAAAGTACAACTTCCTTTGAAGGAGCGGAACCATCCGCTTGTATTTTCATAACAAGTTTTGGCTTACAAGCTACGCCAAAAGTGTCTTAAAACAGGAGCAAATAACTGAATGAAACTTGCATTCTTTGATGATTATCGACTCGGTGTGATTACAGGAGACGAAATTGTTGATATTAGCGATGCGCTCAGTGATATTTCGTCCCATACGCCACAAGAACTCATACAAATGGTAATTGCGGATTTTGATAATCTGCGTTCAATAATAGTAAATGCAGCTGAAAATGGTGCCCCAACCGCTATAGACGAAGTCACATTTAAAGCCCCGCTACCACAACCGGGACAACTCGTTTGTCTCGCTGGTAATTATATCGAACCAGACAGTCCTTCCCGACTCGATTTTAATGCATTCCTCAAATCACCTACCAGCGTCATTTCCACAAAAGAGACTGTGGAACTCACAGAGGCAGATGTAACTGTATTTCATTTTGAGCCAGAGTTGGCGATTGTCATTGGGAAAACAGCGAAACATTTAACTGAAGAAAATGCACTTGATTGTGTTTTTGGTTACACACAATTTATTGATGTGTCTGCGCGTGGTTTACCGGGAGGGTTCTTTTTAGGAAAAAGTTGGCATACCTTCGCACCGATGGGACCTGTACTTATTACTGCCGATGAAGTCGATGACCCAAATGCACTTGGTGTACAACTCTGGATTAATGACCGATTGCAACATGATTTCTCCACAAACTCAATGGCACGTTTTGTCCCAGAATTACTCGCTGAAGTAACCAATGTGATAACGCTGGAACCCGGCGATGTAGTTTCTACAGGCACACATCACGAAGCCCTAACCGCAGTGGGTGATGGTGATACAGTGCGGTTAGCAATTGAAGGCTTCGGACCAGAGTTATTCGTTGACGTACACGACCCGTTAAAGCGTACTACTTGGCGTGGGGAATAAAAAAGGTTGACAACTACATCGGTTTGCATGTATAATTTTAGCAATCGGGAATTTTGGGACGTAGTTTGCAAACCGATATTACAACTTTGAAGATATCCAAGGTTGCAAGAAATTATTTTTCGTTTAGACACAACAAACCCGTTCTTGATGATTAAGGAGAAGCGATTGATGAAAAGACACAGAAACATAGCCGTTTATGCTATCTTTGCAATTGTCTGTGTGTGGATGGTAGGATGCGGGGGCTGTAATCCGGAACCCGCGCCGACAGGCATGACACCTACTGAGGGGCCAGAAAGTGGAGGAACCACTGTCACTATTACTGGCGAAAATTTTGATATGAAAAATGGCGTGACCGTAACCTTCGGAGGAGAAGAAGGTCAAAACGCCACAGCGCCAAGTAAAACAGAAGTTACTGTGGTGACACCTGCTGGCACAGCAGGACAATCTGTGGCTGTTGTCATTACCAACATAGGAAAACCGGATGTGCCAGTCACACTCTCACAGCAGTTTACCTATACGGATGCAACACCGCCGACAGTAACGGGGACCGACCCTGCTGATGGTACTGTGTTCTCTGAATACGAAGATTCTTTGAATGTCAGAGACAGTCTCACGGTTACTTTCAGTGAACCGGTTAATACTGATAGCGTTTCAATTGAAGTTGCTGTTGCTAAAACAGAAGACGCCATGAGTGAACCCACAGAAGCTACACTTACTGGCACAGTAAGTGGTAGTGGTGATTCCGTGATGTTTACCTCAGATACGCCGATGCGCTGCGGACGCATGTATACTGTCACCGTCTCAGGTGCAACGGATATGGCTGGAAACGCCCTCGCTACCGCGCACAGTTTCAGTTTTAGTGTGACCAGTCCGGAACCAGTCTACAAGTATTATGTCAAAGAAGAGGATATTCAGGAAGAAAATGGCGAGGCAGCACTAAAACGCATTGCCTCTCGTCCAGAGATATTCGATAATCCCGAGAAGTGGACACGGTTGGTTGCCGCAAATCAGGACGATTATATCTTTGATCGGACGAAACTAAGTGTGGGACAAGAGTTATTAATCCCTCGCGGACGTGCTTGGGGTGATAAATAGCAAATATCTTATTGAGATGTAAACGAAATGTAAACGAAAAGCCGTGTACCTTATACACGGCTTTTTTATTTGCAATGTGCCATGGTCTGAACTAAAATTGTTGAATTGAATTCCCTTGATTGAATTTTGTCTCTTGTGGGAGGTGTTTTCAACACCGATAAATAATATGGTAGATTTTGAATGCTCTATACACTTTACACCAGCGAGGTTAGGAAACCCTGCCTACAGAGGGATGAAGGCATCCATTTATTTTTATAATTCACCATAAATCGGGCTTACAAAGCTCTTCTATAAGAATACACAAAAATATCTATCACGATGAATGTCTGAAAAAAGAAAACGGACCAGCATTACCCAAAATGGTAATACTAATCCGCTCATATAAGTGATGTAAAATGCCTTAGGCAGTTCCACCATCAGTGGTTCCATCATCAGTAGTGCCACCATCTGTGGCTCCACCGTCTGTAGTGCCGCCATCGTCCATTTTATCAGCATCCATCATACCAGTATCAGCACCAGCATCCATGCCATCGTCTTCCATCTTAGAGAGTGATACAAAGACGTAATCATTGCCCGCACCAGCTTTTGCGTGGCAACTGTCACATCCTACACTATCTGCGATAGCAAGAGTATTTCCACCTACACCATATATCCATCCACCACGCTCAGCATACATCATGTCGTCGGTTTTCATCATCGTTGCAACGTGAACGACTTCCGTGTTGTCAGCATTCATGACCTCTTTGACAATCATAGATCCGACAGGGTACATTTTATCACCCTCAGCCATGTTTGCCATAGCAGCGGCTTCGTTGAAATAGACGGTACGAATGCCTGTGCCGTGTGCCTGACCGGTTCCCGCTGCGTTCATTGCTGCTGCAGCTTCTTCAACCGTCATTGTTGGTGCTGGAAGGTCAACACTCATCCATGACTTGTGCGCCATCATGTCCATTACCATGTCCATCATACCCGTCATGTCACCGGTATCCATCATTTCCGGTTCTGGATCAGGCATCACCGGTTCTAACACTTGCTGCGCTCGGTCACAAGCCACAAAAGCAACACAACCGATTAAGACAGCAATCAGGGTTATCTGATATTTTAGCATTATAATGCTCCTTATCTATAGAATTCTAAAGTAAATTTTAAGAAGAGTTCCAAATTTTTCTCGTGAGGCTTCAAAGTGATAAAGCCATTTCACCTTGTTTGTCACACTTCAGGTTTATGTACTACACAACCTTTTTTAATAATAACATATTTCATTTTATTTTTCAAGAAATTTTATACAACCAAATTTTAGATAGTAAAAAAACTTAGTGAAACTGAATAAAACCGTACTGATTCAACACCTACTTTTGGTTAATCTGTAGAATTTTTGAACGAACTCTTAGAATATAAGGGTGTTTAGGTGCTTGTAAAAAGGCTTTTTTAATTTCACGCCGCGCGTCAGAAATATGATTCAGACGATAATAAACAAACGCAAGTGTCGCAATGTGGGTTGGGCGATTATCGCTTGCTACCACGCCTTTGGCAAGGTTAAGTGCTTCTGCAAGAGATCTGTTTTCTGCTGCAAGCAGGTATGCTAACGCATCTTTTGGAAATGGCACCTCTGGAGCAAGTTTTATTGCCCGACGAAAATCTGTTTCTGCGTTGTCGGTCTCACCAAGTTTTTGGTAAATCTGTCCGCGCCACCAATATCCTGGTGCCCATGCTGGTTCATGTTGAATACCCATTGTAAGCGCAGTCTCGGCACCCAGTAGGTCACCTGATGCCTCGCGTAGATTTGCAAGTTGGGAATAGGCATCCATAAAGTCTGGTTCATGTTTAATAAGTGTTAATAGATGTGCTTCACCTTCGGTCCAATTTCCAAGTTTTGCCTCTATCATGCCCAAATGTAACAGTGCTTGCCGCGATGTCGGTTCTAACTTTAGCACACTTTGATATGTTTGTTTAGCAGATACCAATTCATCTAATTGCATCTGAACATACGCGTAATCTTTCAAAGCAGGAATGTATGCCGCATCCGTTTCAAGTGACTTCTGTAATAATGCTAACGCAGGTTGCCCCTGCTGTTTTTCGATAAAACGCTGTGCTCGCTGACGATAAACTTCTGCTAATGCTTGTCGATGGCGAGAACGTGCAGCGTTAGCTTCCTCTGTATTACCAAGTTTCTCAAGAACATCCGCTATAGCACTGTGAAATATCGGCTCGTGTGGTGTTTCTTGGATAGCTTGTTCATAAAAACGACGCGCAACAACGAGTTCGCCGCGTTTTGCTGCAACTTCACCTCTTCCGAATGCAGCACTCGCAAGCGTTTCATCTAACGTTAGTGCCTCCCGGAAAACAGCATCAGCTTCATCAATACGGTTGAGTTTGAGTAATACATGTCCAAGATTGTTGTAGGCAGCCGTTGTGTCTGGGTAAAGTTGCACCGCAACAATATAATATCGACGGGCTTGTTCCAAGTTGTCGCGTTCAGTTTCAATCTGTCCTAAAGCGACATACCACTTAACCGGAGCGTTTTCACCTACACCTTTGATAGCTTTCTGAAACAAAACATCCGCTTCCTCAAGTTGTTTATTGCGATGATAAGCGGCAGCGAGTTTGGCTTGCACAGTCGGTTCAAAATCAAGGCGCTTAGTTTGTGGAAACTCTGAAATCAGTGTCAAAGCACGTTGAAAAGCGACAATCGCACTTGGATAATCCCCTAACTTCGCAGCAGTGTCGCCTTCCCCAATATATACAATTGGAAGTTTTGGCGCATCCGTGGCAAGTGCTTGATACAACCGGAGTGCTTCGGCAAACTTCTCTTCTTGAAAAGCATGCTGTGCATTCTCCAACCGCTCCTGAACCTTTTCAGGGTAGGTGGATATATCCCACGATGAAACATCACCAAACACGGATACGGTGAAAAGAAAAAAAAGAGAACAGATTACTGTTCGATGCTGTGCCAAATTCATCAGATTATTTTATCGGTTGAACTTTTATTCCTGAAACCCGCTTAAGTGCATCTTCTAAAATATACCATGGTTCGTCTGCTTTTTGTCTTGCTAACCATTCCTGAAACGCTGTTTCCGCTTTATTATGACGAATTAGGTTTGCAATCTGGTCTTTAACTTCCGAATACTGTTTTTGACGTTCAGGAGTTTTCTTAACAAGTTCAACAATCCTATATCCCCCTGGAACAGTGAGCGGACCTTTACGTTCAGAAGGCTCTAATTGTGCAACAATCGCACCTAATGCCGTATCTGTCGTTAGGGTAAGCAAATTAAAACTGATAGATTTCTCTGTTTTGGAACTTTGCTTAACCGCCTCAAATGTTTCGCCTTGCTCTAAACGTGAATTGATCTGTTCCCCTAAACGTTTAGCAGCTTGTTTCTCTTTTGCTGAACTATCTGGTGCCACGACTATAAGTGCGGAGCGAAACGTAACCGTGGCAGGAACAACAAACTGAGCTTTATTCGCTTCAAAATATTGTGGTGCTAACTCGTCAATCTCTTTGCTATTGACGGTTCTGACAAACTGACGCGTAAAATATTCAGCGTAAATTATATCATCGGACATCCACTTCTCTAATGCCTCAATTTCTAATTCCTGTTCTCGCAATACGCGCTTGAACTCAACACCGGAAGGAAATTTGGAGCGTATCGCAGCGGCACGCGCTGCCACCTGCTTTTTGTGATCAACAGTCGTAATTCCGATCTTCTCAGCCCCATGCAATACAAATCTGCGACTGATAATACGATCTAAATACTCCTGTTTTTCTGCCGCAGTCGGTTCACGGGAAAGCGGTTTCCCCATAATGACATCAATACGAAATTCGTTTGTAAGTTCACTTTGGGTAATTGCTTGTCCATTGACAACGGCAATCACGGAGTCTATAAGGATCTGTGCATCCGCATTCCCGACAAACAGGAGAAATAGAAAAGTGATGTATTTTGTTATGGTTGTTAGGTGTTTTGGTATCCTCATGTCTTTGATATGATAGCGTATTTTGGCGTTTAATTCAAGGGATTTGTTGGTGCATCTGGCAAGGTAAACAATTGGTGTTTTGGAGAGGAAATGGTAAGGTTTAAAGAGAAACAGATTAATTTGACATAATATTATTAACTTTTAGTTGGCATCTGACGCTTTAAACATGTTATGATTATAGTTAAGTTCATGATTGCTCATGCGATACAATCGGAGTTGACTTCTCTCACTGGTAAGAATAGCAACTTTGTTCTAATGGAGCAGAACGTGACTTATAAGAAATGCAGTTAAGGATTTGTAATATACATTACGGAGGATTTATGGCTGATAGAAATCTACTTTTTACTTGGCAATTAAATGCATTTAATGATGCTTTAAATCAATCCAATTTATTTATTTTACACATGGAATTTGAAAATAGAGGATTTCCTCTTTCTCGAAGTGTGGTAATCTGGAAAGAAAGTGGAGCGCGCGACAGTTGGTCGTTGGCGGATTTTAAGAACAAGAAAATCTATCACTTTGATAGAAAAAGTGATACAGAAGAAATGGAAGTTTATGAGAAAGTAGTAAGTGAGGTCAATAGACAATGTCCAAATGTAAAAGATAGCAGTGTTAATGGAACTTTTGAAGGACTTATTGATTGGATAAGGCTATTTGTCTCAGATGAAATTGATATAGAAGCATTACAACGTGATGACTTATCAAGTAACAAACTTACTTTTCAGCGTGTATATCCTGATTTATTATATGTTTATGAAGTGCTGCAGGAAATTTTAAATTCTTCCCGTGAATCATTTCTTGGTTTATCAAAATCCGATGTTGAACAAGTAAGAAAGTGTCTACAAGACTTTTATGATACTTACACCAAGATTTTGAATTTTGATTCCCAAAAAACAAGAGAGGAACATCACAATCTTTTAGTCGAGGTTGATAGCTTTTGTGATCAAGTCAGACAACAATTAAGACAGATTGCAGCTTACTTGAACTCAGAAAGGGCGGCACAAGTTGAAGTTCGCCTTACCAAACAAATTGAAACTCAAGTCAATGACTTTGTTTCTGAACCTGCAGAAAAACTTAAAGAGGAAATTGAATTATCACGCGAACAACGCGAAGAAGCAAAGAAAAATGAAACTTCCAGGGAGAAAGAATTCACTGAACTTAAAGAAAAAGTAAATGAAGAACTCCTAAAGGAAAGAGTTTCGAAACATAAAGAGATTTTTGCTGAACAAACCCAAAGACATCAAAGAGCAGCATGGATATGGCTTGGTGTAGCAAGTGTCTCAATTGCTGGACTTGGAGTCGGTATCCTTTCTTTTGGTTTGCTTGATGTTTTAGATCTTGCAGACGCTGAGTTAACAGGAGTCTTGCAAAATATATTTAAAAAAGGTTCTTTACTCACTTTATTTTATTTTGCTCTTAATCGTTCGCTTAAGAATTATACTGCTCAGAAACATTTAGAAATTGTGAATCGACATCGTCAAAATGCTCTTGAGACTTTTGATGATTTTAGAGACTCGTCAAAAGAAAATCCTGAGACACACGATGCTGTGTTGTTAGCGGCAACGAATGCAATCTTTGATGCCAATCAGACTGGTTATTTGTCAACGAAAACAAAAGGTTCTGAGAGTACAAATCCAATACAACAAGTAGTCAAAGCAGTCATGCCTGGTTCATCATCAACGAAGTCAGAGAATTAATTGGATGAGCACTTAAAATATAACCTTCTGCTGGGTGAGGGGTGATCCAATATGAGCCAAAACAATCAAGAATATGCTGAAACCTACTACAATAGTGGGATCGCTCACAGCAAAAAAGGTATGCTGGAACTCGCCATCTCCGACTATACCAAAGCAATAGAGCTCAATCCCGATTATGCCGAAGCGTATCACAATCGCGGTAATGCGTATAGTAATAAAGGCGATCTGGAAAAGGCAATTGCAGACTATACCCAAATGCTTGTCCTAAGCCAAAGATTCCCATTTTTTATTACATTCGAGGTGAGGCGTACTTGCGCGAAGCAGTGGGCAGAAGCGAAAAGAGACCTAACTGCTGCTATACTACAAGGCGTTGACATTACTGATGTATTCCAAAATACACACGAAAGCATCGCAGCCTTTGAGAAGAAAATAAATGCTAAGTTGCCTGAAGAAATTGTGCGTTTGTTATCCTCGAATCCAGAGTCTTTTGAAATTGATGAAGAGGCGCGTATAGCGTTGGCAATGAAATATTATGAAAATGAAGAACTGAGCAGTGGACTTGCTGCACGACTCGCAGGTGTGTCGCGCGAAGAATTCTGGTATCTGATGGGAGATTATGGGCTTTCTCTTTTTGGCACAGCTGAAGATCTGAAAGAGGAGCTTGAAAATGCCCACAAAGCTGGTCATTAGAGAATTTACTCAACCAACCCAATCACACCGCAACCGATACGAGACCCGCCGCCCGGTCTTACCTCCACCACTTCAAGCACCGAAACGATCCACTCACCGAACGCTACATCGTCCCCTTGAAAATAACCTAACACCCACGCAGTCGTCCGATCATCCAGAAACCTTGTAAGCAGCGCGTTATAGCCAACCATATCCGTCAGATTTTCAATATCTATTCCTGATGTAATATAGAGATGTGTTAAACGTTTTTGCATCTCCTGGTCAAATTCTTCAGGTGTTCCAGTAGGGAAGGTCTGCTTATATTGATTTGTGAAGAAATCGGGATCAACGGGCAATCCTATAGATATAAAGAATTCGTGGTAGGCAGCTAAACTTTTAGGTTCAATATTCAAAAATGCTTGATGTTCTGGTGATCCCTTAAGCGGAATTACAGACAAAATTCTCGGATCCACCAACTGTTCAGCACTCACAAAACATGTAAGCAATATTTCCAGCAAATCATGGCTATGTGGACTTACCGCTTGACCGGGAAGATGATGATCTGCGTCCAAGTCAATTTGTTGACCAAGCACTGCCAGTGTGCAAATGTGAGTGGCTTGCGTCATCTCCGTTCCCGTCTGTGTTTGCACCATGTGGGTATGTGTGGCTGCGTTAGACAGGGCAGAGTGTGCATGAGGATTTGTTTGGAAGGTATCGCCTGTTTCGTGGATAAGTATCAATTTACCGAGAATATCGGTGTTTGGGTCGCCACCAACAGACCAGAACGGTGTTATAAATTCTAAAACACCTATGCCATTTTCACCAACCGAAATATTGCCAATTTCTCCGACACCGATAGGAGGTGTCCCAAGTGTCGCTTCTGCTACAGACACGCCAGCTGTCCCCACTGGAACATTCATCGGATGCCAGTGCGGTCCGATGTCAGCACAACTGCCGATATGGAGATGCGCAGCATGCAAGCCCGGTGTAGCATGCTGAATCTCAATTACGACGTGAACACCGCTGTTAGTTTCTGTGAACGTGGCTGTTCCGATTAGACTGCTTCCATCTATCGCTGAGATGTTAGCAACCGCAATCTTATCAACGGGTGTCACAGTGATGACATCTGTCGGAATCCTTTCACAACTGATAACAAACCCTGTTGTCAAAATGAGAATGACTATTATGACGCGCGTATAGTATCTAACATCCGAAAACATTCAAATACTTCTTTTAATGCTTGAATAAATAGGACTGTTGTCCTAAAGTTATAACAGTTACCATAACTTAGAAAGGACAACCGCTCATGATTGAAATTATAGCACTGTTCATATCTTTATTCCACATTTATCCGCAACAACTATCCGGCAGTTATACCGAGTTGTATTCCACTGCTTGCGATGAGTGGACGGGTAACCATGTTAAATATATCTCGTTGGACTTTACAAGGCGGTAGCTACCGCACTATACAACGCTTTTTCAACACGACTATACCTTGGCAAATGATATGCTGGCTGTTTTTTCGCACACATCTGCTTGATCGTAAAAGTGATTATATTCTCACTGGAGATGAAGTTATCAGACCAAAGTCGGGAGAACGCGCATTTGGCGTTGATTCACAGTTCAGGTGTAAAGTTAATTGTAGAATTCACTATAGATATTAATTTAGAGGTGGTAAAATGAGAAAAGACGGACTGTTTTTTTGGTGTAGTATATTATTTATAGGTCTACTCATTTCGGTTGGGGTATTTCAATTATTAAATACGCCTAATGATAATCAAAAACCGAATGAGAATATTGAAGATTCAGAAATTGTTGAAGTTTTAGATGATGCTGATGATAAGGTTGATGATGTAGTACATCCAGAATTAGAATTAGACCCAAAGCATCAAAGTATATCGCCTGCTAACATACTGTCGCAGATAAGCCCTGCAACTTTAGAACGTGCTAAACAGAACGGTGTAGACCTTGAAAAACTACGGGCAAGTTCTATTGTAAATATTAGCGAAAGTGATATTTCTAAAACATTTAAAGAATTGGGTTTGGATATTGATGTTTCTCAAATGTTAAAAGAAATGGGTTATGAAAGTTTAGATGAGTATATGGCGTTTATTGAGAAAACTCGACTACCGACTGACATTAACAGTATTCCGATAGAACTTGACAATCGGACGCCAGCTGAAAGAGAAGCATCTATTGAAAAAGTTAAGTCCGATATGAAAGAAGCGTTGTTATGGCTGCAAGAGAATCCGGAGTCGAGACCCGTGTCAAGTAAATACGATATTGCCCATAGGCGTGAGATTCAAAAAAACTTCCAGGAACAATTATCCAGTTATTTTATATTTGATGAAACTGGCCGAATTGTTGGGGAAACCGATCTTGCCAAACAACTTCGCGAAATGGATAATCCATCATCTGATGAGATAAACCCGACACCCGCATTAGAGAATCCTGTGACACCGTCGGGGGACTCCCCGCAGAAATGGAGTCCTGATACCTTCCGTACGACAACGCGGTCAAATCTGTCGCAATGGGGTGGGAACATCAACCGGCAATACTTTGATGTGATTTTATCCCCCTATCTGACACAAGATGAGTTTGACACGTTATATCCGACTCCTGCTGATCGACAGCGACTACAACAGCGGCAGGCAACGTTACGGTCGGAACTTGCCAAACATTTTCGCAAGTTGTTGTCACCGAATACGGAGAATCGTTCACAAAAGATCAAGATTATTCAAGAGTTATTGAGCGCCGATTATGGCAACGATATTGCCGATGCCGTTATCAAACAACTCAATGAATAATGTCCATTAACTTATCACCATCAGGAGACGTTAATCCCGTCAGGAGCAAGTTCGTAGGTCCAAATCAACGCTGAATGCGCGTTTGGCATTCTGCATGATTCAGCGGGTAGAGTTTACGAAACCCATAGACATCAATTTAAGCACATAATTACCAGATTATTTCTTGTGGGAGGGTTTTGTTAGCCCGATTTTTATATCTTCAGTCTCGTAGGGACGCAATGTTTATAGAAAACGTGGCAATTAACTTCTTGAGCTCCGGGGAATGCCTAATGGCATTCATACCGTTGATTTGGTAGGAGCGACATATAAGGTTATACACATACCGCCTCTACGAGGCTCAAGATTGGGTTAACTCCGTCCGCTATAAACATACCGCCTCTACGAGGCTGAAGAGGGTTTCCCATGTTGAAAATTGCTTAACTTTACACCCTCGGAATGCCTAATGGCATTCATACCCGCCGAATGCCAAAAAGCGCATTCGGCGTTGATTTGGGGGAACGCCTTAATGGCGTTCATACCGTTGATTTCTTGATTTATGGGTTTCGCTGTGCTCTACCCGACTACAACACAGGCAGGTATCTTTCAGATATCTGCCTTTTTCTTTGCATTGATTGACAGTACAGTTGTGTAAAGTTCTTAGCACTGATTATTTAAAAAAAACTTGACAAACCGATATATTTATGTTAATATTATTATCACATAATTAAACAGCGTTCTCAACGGACGCAAAATTCTAAAAAAAAAGAGAAGAAAAGACAAAAAAGTTGAAAATCACGTCACAATCCTTGTCCAGACTGGGTTTTTGCACGTCACTGTGACGTGCAAAACGTCCTAAATGTGACGTGTAACGTCCTAAATGTGACGTGCAAACGTCCTAAATGTGCCGTGTAACGTCCTAAATGTGCCGTGCAAACGTCCTAATTCAATGTGTAGATCGGGGAGGACGAAGCGAAACTTAACCGACAATATGCTTTGTACGAAAACTTTACACATCCATAGACAAATAAACGCACTTTTGACGTGATAAAATTCTAAAAAGGATTTGACACTTCTGGAACTAAAATGTTAGAATTCTGAATAAATTTCAAACGAATTCATTTCGTTTAATTAAACAATAAGGAGTAACCATGAAACATATACTTCAGAAAACATCCATCCTTTTATTGCTTTTTACATTTATTACAGCAAACGCCAATGCAGCGCACAACTGGACAGAGCAGATTGCCGCCTTCAAACCGATGGTGGTGAATATTGAAACCGCCTCTGAGGTCGTCTTTGAAACGGAATCAAAAGGCACAAGTTTCGCCACCGGTTTCGTCGTTGATGCAGAACGGGGGATAATCGCTACCAACCGGCATGTTACAGGTAGCAGTCCTGCCTATGTCAAAATCAATTTTCATGATGGCAGCTTCACCGAAGCAAATATCCTTTACTACGATCCGACACACGACTTTGGATTTTATAAAATTGATCCTGCTGAAGTTGATTTTGAACTGAAAGCCGTTGAACTTGGTGAATGGGATAAACTTTCTCTCGGTGATGAACTACTGCTGATTGGCAACAACGAAAAAGAGGAATATTCCATCAAAGTTGGAACGATTACAAACCTTAATGTCAACAAAGGTGATAGACATTCAAGTTACATACATACGACATTTGACAGAACAGGCGGGTCAAGTGGTAGTCCTGTGTGGAACACCGCTGGCGAGGTAATCGCTATCCATGCGCGTGGAACAGATACCTCCAGTTTTGAACTGCCCATTGATTATCTCATTGATGCATTGGAATTAATTCAGAACGAAATGTCTATTCAACGTGGCGAAATCGGTGTTGATTTGGAACTGATCTCTATTGGGGAAGCGATAAAACACTTTAATTTTCCAGAGGCTTTACGTAAAGAGATTGGTCCTTCCAAAGCAGGAACACCAAAGGTTATTCAGATTGAATCTATGGTGCCAAGGACTACTGGTGAAACCACTCTCCGTGCATCTGATATTATCTATCGTATCAACGATGAACTCATCCGAGATGACCTATACACCTTTGACGCTATCCTAAATCAAAACGTTGGTAAAGAAGTAACCTTGGACATCTACCGTAACGGTGAAAACCTTAGTCTTCAGGTGCCTGTAGAGAATTTAGAAAAAAAGAAGGTTCAAAGATTCGTGCGGTTCGGTGGTGCTGTGTTCCATGACATTACACCCCAGTTGCGTCGACTACTTTACCTTGAAGCTGACGGCGTTTATTTGCCTCATGCTGCAGCCGGCAGTAGTTTTTCACGTGTCGGTGTACAAGAACGAAACGGAAACTCAAAGGTGGTTATCCTCAATATAAATGGAAAGCAGATTCGGAATCTGGACGATTTCATTGAGGCGTGTAAAACAATTACTGATGGACAACACACCTTCGTCGTTGTCCGAGATTTCAACTTGTTTGACAGTTCACCTACACCAAAAAGTTTGACGGTCAATCTCAAATTCGGCCCATTGCAACAATTTGAATGGGATTCTGAGAAGTTAGATTGGGAAAAAGTGGTTCAATAAGCAGGTTTGATGAACATCAAAAGGTTTCGTCTCTCGTTTGCTTCAAAACCACAATTCGGCAGAGATAAAATGCGACGTGAAACGTGCTTCATAAATTCGGGCGTAATTGATATATACATCAATAATCCGCAGACCAACGCCGCCAGTTAACGCACCGTTTGAACTGCCGACTCGCACAGAGAAAAATGATGTCGGAGTCCATTCGGCACCGAAGTAAAATTCCGGTTCTGCATCTTCGGTAGAGAGCGCAACGTCTGCAGAGAATTGATAGGACTCATAACGGTAGGCAGTGCCAAGTGTTATCCACTGAATACCGCGTCCGTCAAGGTTTTGCAACAGACATCCGAATTTGAGTTTTGGACGTGGTTTAAAAAGCAATCCAATGTCATACGAGGTATGGTACCCGAAGAATTGGTAATAATCGGAAGGATGGCGACGTTTGAATTTGAGGCTTAATCCTGCGGCAAAATACGCACCGAGTTGACGCGCTAAACTGTAGTAATTGAAATCTGGGACACCACTTGGAACATCAAGAGCAATTTTGTTGCCCCAATAAAGACTGTAGCCGCGCCAACTATAGCCAACGCCTTTCGGGTCAAATCGGTAATAATGCCGATCATGAAACTTAGTAAGACCGAAAAGCTTAACACCCTGCCACTGAATTAATCCAGCAGGATTCCAAAAACCAGTAGTCGCGTCGTCAGCGACAGCCGTAAAAGCATTCCCCATTGCTAATGCTCGGGCACCGACATATAGTGGACGCGCAGTTTCAAACGGAAATTCTGTCCGTCCCAAAACAGGTATTGCAATCAAGAAAAGACCGGCAGCGAAGAGGCACGCGATAGGTTTTTGACCAAGATGTCCTAAAAACCCCATTTCAGTCATCGTTATCTCGGTAATCGCTTTTAAACATCTGTATAAAACCTATCTTACGCTGTGATGAAAACCCCATTCCGTCATGGGTTTACTGTCCGATGTTGGCATGGACTGCGTTTTTCTGCAATACTTTATTCTCAACACCAAAATTTAAAATTCAGGGCATGTTTAGTATATTATAAATGTGTATTGCCGTCAAGAACCTGTTATACTATATTAACGGAATTTATCTTTTTCCGACGGTAGGTGCGGTTTCCTAACCGCACACTTGGCAAGATGAATCACGTTAATTGGGTATTAGTCAGGGTTATTTAGTTCTCTATATTTACGTTAATTTGTCCCGTATCCCTCTTCTGTAGGAGCGACCTCCTGGTCGCGACTGTTCGGCTAAAACAACCCAAGTTGCTACCTATCGCCATAAAGTTGTTTTATATTGGTTGCGATGATAAA
>JAPPCZ010000096.1 GCA_028824685.1 Candidatus Poribacteria bacterium | reverse complement strand
CAACAAGCGGGTGCTGCCGCCGAAGGCGCGATCGCTTTTTCTGGTTGGACGAGTCTGTCTAACATTCCTGGAAACCAAGACTTCATTAAAAAGTATCAGGTGAAATACGGTATTGATGCTGAACCATGGGCAGCACAATCGTATGCTACCCTCAATATTCTTGCCGCGGCAATAGGGAAAGCACAATCAGCAGATTCCGCTGCAATCCGAGACGCTTTGGCGCAGACGATGGATTTCCCCACGATTTTAGGGAATTTCTCTTTTGACCCCAAAGGTGAAGCAGTGTATGACCCCATTGTACTTATCGTCAAGGACGGAGAACTTCAACTCTTTTCTGCGATGCCTGATGACGAAATGCCATCAATGGCAATACCTGAGGTTACCATCGGTGTTGCCGTAGCACTCACAGGGGATTCCGCCGAACCGTATGGACTTCCAATGAAGCGTGGACTTGATTTAGCAAGAAAAGAGCTGAATATGCTCGGTCATGTGAACATCATGTTTGAATATGTAGACCCTCAGAGCACAGTAGAAGGCGGAGTGGCAGCTGTTCAACAACTGGTAGATCAAGGTGTTCCTGCCATCGTCGGGATTGGTATATCAACACATCTCGAACAGGCATTTCCGATAGCAAACGATGCTGGGGTGGTCGCTATTAGCCCGATTTCTTCCGCTGCGGGTTTGAGCAGTCTTGGAAATTATATCTTCCGCATTGGTCTTGCCACAAATATTTTGACACCAACTGGCATAATGGTGACTCAAGAGAAACTCGGATACCAAAATGTAGCTATGATATATGATGAGGCTGATACCTACTCAACAAGTAGTTATCAAGAGCTAAAGAAAGCACTTGAGGCGAACAATGCCACGATTCTGTCCACGGAAACCTTTAAAACCAAGGATATGGACTTTAGAATGCAATTAACGAATATAATGAACCTGGATCCTCAGCCTGATGCACTCTTTATTGCTGCTCTGTCTGGTGAGATGATTGAGATTATCAAGCAAGGACGGGAAGTCGGTATCCCTGACTCTGTTGACTTTGTTGTGCCTGATTTGACAAATGCTGAAGCTGAAGCAGCGGGGGCTGCCGCTGAGGGTGCGGTAGCTTTTGCGGGGTGGTCCAATCTGTTTGATACACCGGGAAATACGGACTTCATTCAGAATTATATGGCAGAATACAATAGGGAACCCGAACCTTGGGCGGCGCAGGCGTATGCAACACTCTATATTCTCGCGAATGCAATTGCAAAAGCAGAATCAATCGATTCAGACGCGATTCAAGACGCTCTTGCACAGACGATGGATTTACCCACAATTTTAGGCAATTTCTCCTTTGATCCCAACGGAGAAGCAATGTATGACCGGATTGATGAACGGATTGCACTCATCGTCAAAGATGGAAAACTTCAAATCTTGGAGTAATCCCAGCGTCAATTGTACATAACTAAAGAGCCTTGTCATCATCTAATCACTGGTGACAGGGCTCATTTATTTTTGCAAACCTGATACACAATTTAATTTCGCGCTTCAGGAGTGACTTTAAGTTTTACTTGTTTCCCATCGCGCATTACAACAATCTCAATAGGTTCCCCGATTTTCACCGCATCAAGGGCATAGGTTAAATCATAGATATTTTCTATCTTTTTAGTGCCGAGTTCAACGATGACATCTCCACCCTTTAAACCTGCTTTATCGGCGGGACCACCAGTAACAACGCCAGAGAGTTTAACACCTGTGTCCTCAGTTGTATAATCAGGAATAGTCCCTAAATACGCACGTAACGCACCACGACTTCCCTGCTCAGGTTTGTTTCGTTCCACCTTTACGTATTCTGGGCGCGTATCCGCGCTGATTAGGTCTGAAACAATCCCATAAGCCAGACTTGAGATGCGTTCTAAACCCGCATAATTAAGGGTTTCAGCGTCATCTGTCGGACGGTTGTAGTTCTTGTGTAAACCTGTGAAGAAACTGAGGACAGGTACATTTTTCGGATAGAAAGCTGTCACATCTGTTGGCATATATGGATCGGATTTTAGTGATAGATTAAAACCGACAAGTACATTCCGTTTTTCAATTAATTTTGTCCAAATAGGTGAAGACCCGATACCTTGCAAGACAAGTTTGTTATTGCGGAGACGTCCTACCATATCAAAGTTGATGTAGGCAGCAACATCGTCTAAAGGAAGCACAGGATTATTCACAAAATGTGTAGAACCGATGAGTCCAAGTTCTTCACCCGACCATAATGCAAAGATAACGCCCCTCTTAAATCTCTCTGGCTGATTTTGCCGTTCTTCACTGAACATCTCTGCTAATTTTAGGACAACAGCAGTGCCAGAAGCGTTATCATCAGCACCGTTATGGATTTGTCCTTTTTCCTCGCCTTTCGCGAGCGATCCGACCTCACCGTAACCGATATGATCATAGTGTGCACCAACGATGATGTACTCGTTGTTCTCTGTCTGATGGGTTGGTGGGAGCATAGCGAGCACATTGTTATCTGTCTTCTTAATCTTTTCAATGGATGCAGCGATCTTGATTTTGACATCGGGCAACGGAAAGTGTCCGACAAAGTGCGGATTCTCATCGTCAAGTCCGGTTTGTACCTCTTTTAAGTCTTTGCCTGCTTGTGCTAAGAGGGTATTTGCAACAGTATGGGTAATAGAACCCGCGACAATACCAGAATCAGCACTGCCGCTGTCAAAAGTAAGTGGGATAATTTTTCCAGCGTTTGGTGAATTCGGACCGGCAACAGTAAGGAACGCTTTCGCACCGTTTTCCCGTGCCTGCACTGCTTTATATCGGATTCCTGCATGCCGAATCAATTGCTGTCGGCGTTCAGCCTTCACGCCTTCAGGAACGTAGCGAAGTGCAACAACAATTTTATCTTTTACATCTATACCCGCGTAAGAATTGTATCCTTCATTTGCTTCTCCAGGGACGACTAACCCATATCCAACAAAGACGACTTCACCGTCAACAACACCATTACGTGAAAAAGAGAACGGTAAAAAATCCTCATCTACCTTGAATTCAAGCTGTTCATCTGTCCCCTCTTTCTTGCGTGTGAGAAGAAAGTTGTTTTCATCTGGTATTATCTTACTCCCAGCATTAAATTCAAAAGTTTGAAAATAACCGCCTTCCTCACCAGCAGGTTGGAGGTTGAGTCGAGAAAAATGTTCGACGATGTAATCCGCAGCGCGTTTTGAACCTTTAGAACCTGTCATCCTACCTTCTAATGCGTCATCAGCAAGAAATTCAACGTGCTGCTGAATACTGGTTTTAGTTTCATCAACAAAATCGGTAAACGCAGCATCGGGTTCGGATTTCTCCTCAGCTGGTTCTGGAATTTTTGAGATTTGACGCCTCGGTGAAATTGAAATTGCTTCAAGTGCAGCTTCATGATTCCATGATGCAAGGTAGAGTTGTGAGACCTTTTGATTGTTTCGGTTAGATGTCCAGCACAACCGACTTCCATCAGGTGAAAAGACAGGAAGTCCATCAAACCCATCAGTTGAGGTGACTTGAACGGGTTCATGTCTCCCCATTGAATCTACAAGATATAACTCAAAATTGGAAAATCCGAGTTTGTTGGAAGCAAAAATGACGTAAGCGCCGCTGGGGTGGAAATAAGGCGCCCAAGACATACTACTAAAATTGGTCAAACGTTTAACCCCTGAACCGTCAATACGCATCGTGTAGATATCTGCTGTGGCACCATCTTTTGAAAAATGCCGCCAAACAATATGTTCTCCATCTGGCGTAAAGAAAGGACCGCCATCATATCCAGGTGAATTTGTTAAACGTTTCTGGTTGGAACCGTCCGCATTCATGATATAAATTTCACCGAAATAAGCTGGATCAACTTCAAGCTGCTTAAGGTCCTTTGGAGAGAGTTCGCTTTTTGGATATGCGTCTCTCAGCGAACAGAAAACGATGTATTTTCCATCAGGTGAATATGAACCTTCCGCATCGTAACCGTGTGCGTCTGTTAATTGCGTCAGATTGCTTCCATCGCGATTTGCAGAGAAGATATCCATCGCTTCATCGTAATCCCAGCTATAACGGCGTTCTTTTCCAGACGCTCGGAATTTGAGTTCCTCTTTCTGCTTTGCTTCAGCAAAAACGTCGTGATGCGTAGAAGCGTAAAGCACTTGATCAGTGCCGGGGCGAAAGAAAGCACAGGTTGTTTTCCCAACGCCAGGTGAAACACGATGTGTATCTCCCGTTAGTAGGTTAAGGAGATAGATTTGGTAAAACGGATTGTCCGGTTCGCGTTCACTTTGGAAGATCAGCGCGTTTCCATCTTCAGAGAAATAACCTTCTCCAGCACGTTTACCGTCATAGGTAAGTTGTCGGATATTACTAAGAAATCGTGCTTCTCCAGTAGACTCGGTCTCTGTTTCATCTCCTGTAGCATTGGGTAGTTCGGCATGACTCGTTAGAGAAACAGTAATCAATATCGCACATAACAGACTGATCCATTTGATGCAGTGCATCTCAATCCCTCCTATTTGATGTGACTTTCTATAGAATCTCTGTTGAAATTTGAGTGATTGCCCATACTACAGGTACTCTGCCGCTTTCTGTTTGAGGAATGCGAGTCCTTCCGTAGCAAGACTTTCGGCACTTGGCGCAATGTCACGCCAGATACATGTCGCAGCGGCAATCTCTTCAACAGCAGGTGTAAATGACTCTATTACAAGCCATCTGTCATAGTTAACCTTTGCCAAAGCACCAAAAACACCATCCCAATCAACGAGGCCAGTCCCCGGAGTCCCTCTATCATTTTCACAGCAGTGCATGTGATGCAAGTATTCCCCAGTATTGATAATCGCGTCTGCCTGATTCTTTTCTTCAATATTCATGTGGAATGTGTCCAGATGCACCTTGAAATATGGACTATCCACCGATTGACAAAGTTTAACGGCATCTTCGGCAATGTTGACGAAATAGGTTTCAAAGCGGTTGAGCGGTTCGCTTGCAAGGGTAACACCGTGTTTTCCTCCGAATTCTGCGACATCTTGCAACCCTTCAACACACCATTCCCATTCCTGTTCGTTTCTACCACGCCCAACAAGTTTGCCGACTGCGCTATACATCGGACCAACGAGCGTATCAGCGCCTAACTCCGCAATAACTTCAATTGTGCGTTTGAGATAATTTACGCCGTTTTCGCGGATAGCAGGGTCTTCGTCAATCGGATTCCTATCGCCTGCCATGATATTACACCCGATGGTTTCTAAACCGGTATCCTTCAGTAATGCTTGAGTATATGGGATGTCCACCGTTTCTGGATCAAAGATAGGGATTTCGACTCCATCAAAACCCATCTCTGCGACTTTTGGAATTAGGTCTGCAGTTTCTCTGTCAAATTTATCTGCCCATAGTAATAAATTTACACCAAACTTTGGCATTTTTGTTATTCTCCTTATCGTCTATTTTTGTGCAGTTTAGCACAAATTGCAAAGCACTTCAACGTGAATGTGTCAAGTCATTTAGCATAGAAATCAGAGGCATTCAATTCTCCAATAATCGCACATGTTACATCTGTTTCTTTTTGTAGGAGCGATCTCCGAATCGCGATAAAACACAATGATAGTCGGGAATCGGAGTTCCCTCCTACACTATAATTAAATGTGAAAACTCAACAATTGAATGGCTCTGGCATAGAAATAATGAATTAGTCCGGTTCATACTCAGATGCCAATACATAAAAGAAATGACAACTCACCTTATTTGCTTTATTATTTTTTTCATCTGATAGATCCAAATTATTCTGATTTTCTGAATCCTTCTGCATATCAAATTCTAATCGTGAACCGGCAGGTAAGGAAATAGGTTCACTGTAATGAAAAATATCCAACCATTCATTCAGCCATTCAATGTGAGATTCTTTCACCCATAGCATCTTAATGTGTTCACCTGTGGGAGTTTTGGCAACAACTCGCAGCCCCTGTTTATCAACATAAGTTGGTGGATGCACAGCGAATACATAGACATCGTTTTTAAATTCATAAGATGAAACAGCCCCTTGCCGATTAGCATTGTCAGATATCGTCAAAGTTGCCTTGTGTAACCGTGCCGTTTCTGGTGTATTAGAAAAATAGAGGCTTAATTGTAAGTTTTCGTGTTCCTGACGGTCTGAGCCTTTGTATAACACATTTAACTTTATTTGACTTCCCTTTGGTAGTAGATATCCCACCCCTTCAGGCAGAAGAGCAGGTGTAAAGCCTGGTGCCCAAGTTCCAAGTCTCACATCAACAGCGTGATTTGGATTGGTCTGTGCATTAAATTGGTTGCCATCAGGTGTAACATTTCGCTGCGTTTTGAGGTATGTTGTAACACGGCGCGTTGTCTTTGTATTCTTAGACTGAAAATTGAACCCTCGCACAAACACATCTTTCCCAAAGTCTGTTTTGATGGTAATAGTAAGCGATGCGTGTTTTCCTTCAGCAGACAATGCTTTAAATTCAATTGGAATTTCTATGATGTCTGGTTCTCTGGGTATACTTGTCTCCGAAGACTGCGCTGCAGGTAGATCATTGAGTTTAGTACCCGCTGGTGTGTTGGCATTAACCCAATTTGCTATCATCTCAATTTCGGTATCCATGAGTCGTAGTTCATTCTTGAATTTGCCGTAACCCTGTTCCAATCTCCACGGAGGCATGAGTCGTGCCTCCGTCTGTTCAACAATTTTGGCTGCATGTGCCTTCACATCGTTATAGTTCGCAAGTGTGAACGGCGCAATTCCATCCTGATGGTGACATGTTAGGCAATTCTTTTGGAGTATCGGTACAATGTGTTCACTATAGGTTATCTGTTTTTCAATGGGCAACTCGGGAAGATGGATTGTGCATCCAAACGCTGCAGTCTCTTTCACAGGCACAAGTTTTCTGTCAAGGATCGCAACGAGTGCATCTTTCAAGTAACGATGTTTTATTCGTGTTTCATAGCGGTTGTCGTCAATAGAACCACGGTAGCGTAAAATACCAGATGTATCAATTAGATGGGCTTGTGGTGTCATCGTTGCACCGAGACACCGCGCTAAACCGCCATCTGTATCCTTCACAATTGGAAATGGGAACTCTGCCCGTGTCATATATGCCTTGACATCATCAACTGAATCGTTTTCGTTGGAATAGACACCGACAATGGTCACATGTTTTTCTGCAAATTCAGCATTCATTCGCTTTAGCCGCATTGTGTATCTTTGGGCAACTGGGCATTCTGTAGAAAGAAACACAAAGACAACCGGTCCCTGTTGTAGCAGTACCGATAAAGTGTGCGTGTTCCCTTGTAGAGTCGTAAAACTAATATCTGAGACTTTGGCATTGATCAGCACACTTGACGATTGCGGCGATTTTTCTTGAATGACACGGTGTTTTTTAGGTATTGTATAGTCTACTTGTGCATGGACTGCAATTGGTAGGGCGAATATGAGTAAAATAAATGCAATTTTGGGTGTCATTGATTCGGATGTTTGCTGCGATTGTTGTGGGTTGCTATGATAATTATAGTATATCGTTATTGATTGTGAACGTCAACTGTTTTTATACTTGTAGTTGGCAATACCTACAGCGTTGATTCTCACATTAACTAAACAGATGTTTCGGTGCTAATGCCGTCAATAACACACCACGTACAATCAAAAGCAGTGTTAACGCGCCCCAAAGCCCATGATTACCAAAAGGCATCAACAGATACACCGCACTTAAAAAGAGTAACATCGCAACAATCATAGCGTTCCGCAACGGTTTTGAAACAGTCGCGCCAAGATATATCCCATCCCAAATATACGCAGCGACGTTCACAATAGGCGCGATGATTATCCAAATAAGATAAGGTTTTGCCTTTTCAATGAGTGCGGTTTGATCCGTGAAAAGATGAAGCAACTGCTGCCCGAATAGTGCAAAAATTAGCATAATCGCGCCCCCAAACAGAAACGCCCACAAAAAAATGTGGCGGGTTGTCCGCTTCAAATTCTGCATATCCCGCGCGCCTTTGTATTTACCAACCATACTCTCCGCAGCAAAAGCAAACCCATCAATTGCATAAGACATAAGATTGATATATTGAAGCAGAATAGTGTTAATTGCTAAGAACGCATCACTCAACGCAGCGGATTTCGCAATGAAAAAGGCATGGCTAAAAACAAGGCAGAGTGTGCGAATGAAAATATCGCTACTGATGCTAAGGAATCGCTTCAGTTTAGAAAACGCGAGAACTTCTCGGAAATCCCATGTTGTCAGGAGGCTACGATAACGTGCCAAAAAGAGCACACTTGCCAGAAGGAGTCCAACATACTGTGCGATGACAGTCGCTAAAGCAACACCCTCTACTTTCATACCAAGCACATTCACGAATATCAGATTCAAAACGATGTTTATGAAATTGACGAGAATTGTCAATACCATCGGATAGTGGGCATTCTGTAAACCTAAAAACACACCGTGGAATGCGTGAAGACAGAGCGTTGCGGGCGCAGCATAGATGCGTATGTGGAAATAGGTTCGGGCAAGTTCCTCCACCTCAGAACTTGTTACAATCAGTGCAAAACTGACATCGGCAAGAACCCATTGCACGATTAACAACAGCAGACTCCCGATTATAGCGATGAATAAACCACGTTGTAGCAAGAGCCCGCATTCCGCCCTATCATTTTCTCCATAAGCCTGTGCGGTCAACCCTGTCGTCGCCATCCTGAGAAATCCGAATCCCCAATAGATAAAGCTGAAGATGATGCCACCGATGCCGACTGCACCGAGATAGTGTTCAGATTCCAAACGTCCCATCAAAGCAGTATCCACAGCACCAAGCAGCGGAATAGAAAAATTGCTTATAATGTTTGGAATAGTGAGCCGAATTATCTGTTTATTGATATTTTCAGGTTTCTGCATAAGGGTTCCACTCCATTTTAGAGTTTACCTGAAATTATGAGGAAAAATCAAGTTATGTTGAATGTTGTATATGAAAAATTTACAAAGAAAAACTGTAGATAATACAACAAACTGTTATGTCCAATCTATATGTAGTGGAATTGTCTCAACATTACATTTTTCTTTGTAATTTTGCAGGATATTTGGTATACTATATTCCTAATGAAAGATTGGTGTTATGGATTTACTGCCAAACTGATCGGATTTTGTGTTTCTTATCTTCCGCGTTCGGTGGCATTGACTTTCGGCGGATGGTTGGGTGCTCTCGGTTTTTGGTTCGCATCGCAGGAAAGAAGGTTAGCATGTGAGCATATAAGCCAGAGTTTGGATATTACGGATGAACGCCGCGTCAAAACGATAGCAAAGAAATGCTTTGAAAATTTAGGCAAAACTGTAGTTGAGTTCATGCAGTTTCCCCGTATAAATCCGAAGCAGATTCAAAGGTCTGTTAGTTTTGAAGGTATACAGCATGTGGAGAATGCCTTAGCACAAGGAAAAGGAGCGATTATATTAACCGGACACTTTGGGAATTGGGAACTTCTCGCAGCAAGTATCAGTGCTACTGTGGCACCATTGAGTCCGATTGTGCGGGAGTTGCGTTCACCTCGGCTAAACGCGTTAGTCTGTCGTTACCGAGAAAAAGCGGGATATACTACCATAGATAGGGATACAGGTGTCCGACAAGCACTTCGATGTCTAAAACGAAACGAACTCCTTGGCATTGTCGCAGACGTAGACACTACTGTAAATGGTGTTTTTGTTGACTTTTTTGGAAGACCCGCTTATACACCCTATAGTCCTGTTGCTTTTGCGCTTAAAACAGGTGCAGCGATACTACCCTCTTTCATTGTCCGTCAGCCTGATGGGACACATCGGGCGATAATTGAGCCACCGTTAGTGTTAAAACGGTGTGATGAAAAAGAGAAAGAACTTGTTTTCAATACACAAAAATTCACCAAAATCATTGAATCTTACATCCGAAAATACCCGGAACAGTGGATTTGGATGCATAAACGGTGGAAGACTCGTCCTTAGTGATCTAAAGACACTTTTTGAGTATATGTTATTAAGTAATAGATATATTGTCGCGTTGCTGTGTATCTGTCTTATTGTTATTGTGGGTTGTGAACGGGAGGAAGAAATTCCATCTTCAAAACCTCCGCCGATTCAGGAGTTTGAGACGTTTTCTACACAGCACAGAGAAGAAGGCATCTTAAAGTGGACACTTGTTGGTGAGTCATCAGAAGTGCGACGTGAAAAGGTAGTAGTCCAGAACCCGAAAGTTCAGATTTTTAAGGAGGGACAACTTTCTATTACTTTAACCAGTAAAACAGGACAACTTTTCCGTATTGGCAAGAAAAAAGATAATCTGTATCTCAAAGGCGAGGTAGTCGGTGTAAACGAAAAGGGAACGTTGTATACAGAAGAACTCCAATGGCAAAACAAAGATGGAACGCTGTATTCACCAACTGAAGTCAAGATAGTACGTGGGGATTCCACATGGTATGGAACCGAAATGGTGGCTAATCCTGACCTTGAATCCGTAAAGATGTCAAAAAATCGATTTACACTCTATCCTAAAGACGAGGAAATAAATGATTAGAAAGAAGATCATATCTAAAATGAAGACTGATGTGCCGTGCAAACTGCCACAATTCGTAAGGAATTGGTTTATCTGTTTCGGCGTGATAATCTGTTTGGTAGCATTTTCAGTGGTTGCGGACGAAACCCCGGACCCTGAAAAGAAGGATGACGAAGTTGTTCAGCAGACTGAAAAGCAACCTACGGCCCCTGCTAAATCGGCAGAAAACAAAAACGCTACAAAAAATGCTGATACACCAAATTCTAAAAGCGATGCCGCCGAAACCGAACCGACAAAAGAGGTTATTACCGGCACCGCAGATAAAATGGAACGGTATGAGAAAACTGGGATTACTATTCTTATTGGAAACGCAAAAACGGTAAGAAAAACGGTACAAGGTATTGAAATTGGATTTCTCAACGCTGATGAAATTACGCTCAAGGCTGATCCCGAAACTGGTGAGACGAAAGAAATTATCGCCGTAGGTAATGTAGAAATACGTGATCTGGAAATTTTTGCTACTTGTGACCACGCGACTATGAACAATCTAACAAATATCATTGTTCTAAAAGATAATGTCGTTGTTCTGCAGAAAAATGATAGACTTGAAACAAAACTCTTTACTTTCAACAGAACAACAGGTAAACAGACCGGTGAGGGAGACGTTAAATTCAAGGTAACCGTTACACAAGCGGCACCAACTGCTACACCAGAGGAATCAGAAGAAACCAGTTCCGATAGTAAGGATACTTCCGAAACTTCAAGTAAAACTGACGAAAATGGAGACTCTCCAGAAACTGAAAAGAAGTCTGATTCTGAAAAAGGGAAAACCGAAGAAAAAAGCACACCTTCTGAAACGGATAAAGAAGAGAAAGACGCAGAATCTGAATCTGAAGAAAATAAAGAGTCCGAACCAACAGAATCAGAAGAAACCGAGTCAACTGAATCAGAAGAAGAGAAAGATAAAGAAGAAACACCAGAGGAAACAGAATGATTTCTGGTAGTTGGTTTTCAGATGTCAGTCAGTCAAAATGCTAATTGCAAGCAAATGGAGGGCATAGGTAGCAATAACGTGGCAACAGAACTACAAACACATAACCTTGTGAAAAGGTATACGCGGCGCGGTCCAATTGTTGTTAACGAAGTGAGTCTATCGTTACAGCAGGGCGAGATAGTAGGTTTGTTGGGACCTAATGGAGCTGGCAAATCAACGACATTCTATATGGTAGTCGGTCTTATCCGTCCGAATGCTGGTCGGATTACTTATGGAGACAGAGATATAACATTCTTGCCAATGTACAAACGTGCACGGCTCGGTATAGGTTATCTTGCACAAGAAACATCAATTTTTCGCAAATTGACCATAAAACAGAACATTGAAGCGATTTTAGAGGCTCGCGGAATACCAAAAGATGAGCGAGAAACGCGCATACAAGAATATACAGATGAACTTGGCATTTCAAATCTTTTAAACCGTAAGGCTTATACGTTGTCAGGCGGGGAATGCCGTCGAGCGGAAATTGCCCGCGCTCTTGCAGCACAACCAGAATTTATTTTATTAGATGAACCGCTTTCGGGAATTGATCCAATTGCAGTTGCTGATATTAAGCAGCTCATTTTACATTTGCGAAACAGGAATCTTGGTATTCTTATCACAGATCACAATGCAGTTGAAACCTTAAATATCGTTGATCGTGCATATCTTATAGCAGATGGGAAAATTACGCTATCGGGCACGCCTGAAGAACTTCTCAGTAGCGAAGTGGCAAGAGAACTCTATTTCGGTCATAACTTTCATTATGCAAAAGAGGAAAACAACTTATAGAAGAACTTAGCATCGGTTATCGCTTGAGAACTACTTTATAATAAGGCGTTTACAGGCACAACACGCTAACGTTCTAATAGTGATTTATTGGAGTGCCGCGTGATGAGAATGCAACCGAAACTTACGCAAACTCAGACTCAACAACAGAAAATAGTCATGACACCGAAGTTGCAACAAGCAATTAAGGTGCTTATGATGCCGCAGCTTGAGTTAAAGCAGTTTATAGACCAAGAGTTAAACCAAAACCCGCTTTTAGAAATTGAAGAAGAGTCTGAAACAGCACTTTCTATGGAAGATTATGACCCCGCATCTGAATGGAACAAACCTGAAGAAAATACCAATCACGAGGATACTTCTGTTGATATTGACTGGCATTCCGTGTTTGACGACATGCGAGTACCTGTGACGAAAACAAATGAGCAATATGATGATCCCGATGCTCCTGAACCAGACATAGCCGAGGCAGTTTCTCTCCAGAACTATCTTTTTCAACAACTCCTGTTAGCACCTTTCACTGAAACAGAACGTGCTATCGGCGAATTAATCATTGGAAATCTGAACGATGATGGTCAACTAAAGTTAAAGTTGTTTTCTCTCCCTATTGAATTTACTGCTGACTTTGAAAACGAATGTCTATCAGAAGAATTACAGAAAACATTATCAAAAAACCTTAGTCCTATTGCAAATAATGGTAAAAAATCGAAAGAAGAAGCCAAAGAACTTTTGTTTGAAGTCAACACTACCGTAGAAGACCCAGAAAAATTGGAAAACGGACGCGAATCTAAAAGCTGGCAAATCGTTGATACCGTCAGTAAAAAAACATATACCGTAAAACACGAAGGAAGTCAACTAAACCTCTACGAACTTACTTTAAAAGATATTGCAGTAGAGGTGGGATGTACAGTGTCTGAAGTAAAAAAAGTTCTCCACACTGTACAAGAGACATTTGAACCAGCAGGTGTTGCTTATCGTGACCTTAAGGAGACACTGAGTATACAGATTCGGCACCATGAAATGGAGCATCATAAACATAATGGAGTGATTCCGTATGATGACGATGTTCCGTTTGAGCTTGCCAAAGAGATTGTTGAGCAACATTTAGAGGATTTATTAAATAATCGAATCGCTGCTATTTCTCAGGAGCTTGAGGTAGACAGAGATGAGATTCTTAAGGCATCAAAATGGATTGGCACCTTGTCGCCGTACCCGGGGCGTTACTTTTCCGATCCATCTGTCAAAGATTTGGTTAAATCACCAGAAACAGTCCAAGGGATCACACCTGATGTGCAGATAGTGAAAAATAATGAAGACTATTATATTTTGCCGATAGATAACTATATTCCACGCTTACGTATGAATCCTTACTACATAAACCTAATGCGTGATGATAGTAAGGCTTTAGATTTAGAGACGAAAAAATGGATTCAAAAAAAATATAATGATGCAGCTGATCTGCTTAGCAGTATTGCACAACGTGGTCGTACCATTGAACGGGTGACGGAAGCTATCTTCAAAGTTCAATCTGACTTTCTAACAGAGGGCCCTCAGAGCATCAAACCTTTGACATTAAAAACCGTTGCCGACATGGCAGGTGTCCATGAATCAACTGTCAGCCGCGTTACAAGTAAAAAATATGTTCAGACACCGATTGGGACTTATCCTCTAAAGTTCTTCTTTAGTAATCAATTAGCAACAACTGAAGGTAGTTCAGTATCAGCCGAACAGGTCAAAGCCGAAATTCATGAAATGATACGTAAAGAAAATAGAGCAAAACCTTTAAGCGATCAAGCGGTAAGTTCTACATTAAAAAAACGAGGTATTGTTGTTGCGAGGCGGACTGTACAAAAATATCGTGAAGAACTTGGCATCCTCTCTTCTCGTCAAAGGAAAAAAACTTAACTTCGCTCCGTTAGACATACTTTTGACAATGGCACTGTTATTGACCTGATGATTTTTATATAATCTATTAGAGAAATATTTTCAAATTTTAGATATTTATGCGGGAGGCACATTATGAAAATTACCTATTCCGGACATCACATAAAAATTACTGACGACCTTCATGAGTATATCCTAAAACGTGCTGAAAAAATCGAATCTCGTTTCGGAGAGATGCAAGAGTTTAATGTTATTATTAAAGCAGAAAAACATCGTTTTGAAGCTGAGATAATAGTTACGGCACCACGCGTATCATTTTACGCAAAGAATAAAACCCATGAAGTTATTTCCGCTATAGATGGTGCTGCAGATAAGGTCATGAGCCAGATTCGTAAACACAAAGAACGTGTAAAAGACAAACGTCATAATGTACCACATCGCGAGGTAGTAGCCCAATTGAATCCAGAAGCACCAGAAATTTCGGCAGATGTCGACTCAACGGATCCTCCGGTTATCGTCCCAGTATCTGAGAAGTTCGCAGCAAAACCGCTTACATTGAGCGAAGCTGCGACTGAACTTCATACATCAGGTGAATCATTGCTGATGTTTTTAAATTCTGAAACCCGACAGGTGAATCTACTCTATCAATCCGATGATGGGGCTTACGGTTGGGTTGAACCTTCTTTTACGTAACACAATCGGATACCGAATATTATTCAGGACTTACGAATTTCCTTGATAAGGGTTAGGGAGTAAATAGGCAGAAATTGGACATTTAACCTTCTAAATCCCTAATCAAGGGATTTTTAAACACATTATATCTGTCCTGATAAGGGTATTGGGGAAAGAAAAGACAGATACCCAAATTGGATATCTGCCTATGAAGGTTGAAAACAAAATGGTGCTAATCTGCGCTGTGTCTATAAGCGCGATTATCTACAATCTCGCATGTGTCCGTACCAAAAATATAAAACGTTTCACCACATGCTTCTTGGTAATCCACCCAGCCATAAATACGCTTGCCCTTCTTTGTTCTGCCAACGACATCCCAACGCTGTTTGGTTACAATGCGCGTACATGCCTTGTATAACTGCGGATACACGTGCGAATGCCCATCACAAGCATAGCAACTGGTGACCGTGCAACGCGTGCCGTATTCATCCGTTTCTGCGCAACGCGCTTGCAGTGAATGGTCTGAACCATCGCAAACATAATGACCAGAGGTGCCACAACCCGCAGCCGAATGATCCCCAGATTGCCACGTCTCGTGAACACCACACGCGTGGTAAGTAGGCGTTGGCGGTGTTGTTGTCGTTGATGGTGTTGTTGACGATGTTGTCGTTGATGACGTTGTGGTTGTCGTGGTTGTGGTGGACTGCTCCATCGGCGATGGATCGTTCTCCTCTGGGGTTTGAGTGACCCTTTCACTGGATGTGCTATTCCCTGCCCATTGTGCATGCACATGACCATCACTATAATTCCATTTTCTATAACCAGCGTTGGCATACTTCTTGGCAGCATTCGCCATATCCTCGCTATCTCGCCATTTTGTCGCCCTAGTATTTTCAAGCACCTTATCGCCATCCATATCAACGGTTCTGACATCCAGGGCGCGACCGTATTGGTGAAAACTTCCGAACGCTGTGGTACTACTAAATGATCCTTTCAGTACGTGATAGAGGTGGTGATGTGAATTACGATAACCGCCTGTCTTATGTAGACTTGTGATACGATGTGATTTTTTGAGATCTTCACCAACATATTTATCACATGCTTGTGCCCAATGCTGCTTTTTGGTTGCCAAGTTTTTATCAATCATTTTACTGTAGTGACCGTCATTGTAGCTATTACTATCACTGAAATCTGACCTGGGAGGGATAGTTATTGCAGTACCGTTAGGTCTGTGGGTCTGTTGAAGCCTTTGATTATCGAGATATTCCTGCCGCATCTGGTCAATGGTATCTTGTGTTAATGTTCGGGTGATTGTTACTTGGCATGCGCTGCATCCACTCCCAGAGCATTGTTGACATCCGTTCTTATAAGTGCCCACAAACTTTATCGTTACTGCCATGGGGGCATCCTGAAGATCATTATCATCGTTGGGGATAGCCCTGCCACCATGGTGTCCCGCATTATTACTATTATATTCCGAATAATTGGTACAGTGTGCACGGGTGGTGCTACTATGCTGATGACCGGTGCCGGTACTTGTCCAACTGAATGTGGTGCCTGTTGATCCAGTGTTCCCACTCTGCGTCTTTGTTGTCGTAGAAAAAGTGAATCCGTGGGTCATCGTTACGTTCCAATTGAAACTCAGGAGAGTCGCAGCATTCGCGGGTTGATTCGCTGCATAACCCACCGTTCCAGTGACTGTGCAAGTAGTTTCTGTATTTGTGATAAAGGTACCCGATTCGGTATTTGCGGCACCTTGTCCCGCCTTCCAAGACCGAAACTCAAGGACAGGTGCTACTTGCTGGGACCCCGAACCGAAAGCAAATGCGCAAACAACTAATAATACGAAGAAACAAACAGATTTGAATTTCATTATAATAAAAACTCCTTAATAAAATAGACATGTTATTGGATTTACCGTTCCCTCGGCTTTTGAAGAATCGCTTCAAGAGCGTTAAGGGCAAGCTGTTTGTTAGACTCAACACGCTCCCCGGGGCCTTCATAAGCAGCTATCGCTTTTATTTTCGGAATGATGATGTGTTCCACAATATCATCTAATTCCAAACGATGCGCGGCCACAATTTGAGGTAGCAAGTCGAGAGGGTCAAACAGAGAATCCTCCCCGGGTGGGTAATCAAGCCGGGCAATGAGGGCAGGGACAGCTGCAGGCCCCATCGCACGTAACGCTTCATGCGGGGGATTCCCGCTTACGCCGCTATCCATCTGATACGCCAACAAGAGTTCTGCTGATCGTGGGTCGCGCAGCTTCGCAAGCTCATCAAGGGTCGGTATGAATTCTCCACCGCAATCTTCCCCCTCTGTGGTATCATAAATACTTGGCACAGGTGTCAATTCATCCATGAGTTCTAATGCTCTGGGTGAAAAGTTCCCCCATTGATGCCTGTTCTTTGAGATGTCATCAAGCCGTTTCCATGCGGCAGCAACCGCAGGGTCTTTGACATTTTCTGGCATCTTCACTGCCGGTGTTTTCCACGTGGGCGTATCAAAGGGGTTATGCTCGCCTTCGTGAAAAGTGCCGTCATCGTGAAAGTGTCCCTCGGCGGGGTGTTCCCCCTGTGGCACTTGTTGCGCGTTTTGTTGCTGCAGCTGCTTTTGGACTGCAGCGGTTTCTCTTTCAAGCTGCCGTATCTCTGCCTGATTTTTTACAATCAGAAATACAAAAGCACCGATAATCAGGAGTATGAGGGTAACAATCCCCCAATAGATTTTTTTATTCATGAGTTTAGCCTCCTTACTGAATTCAATTATCTCTGTTATTTCGCATTGTTTTGCGTATATTCAGCATGTTTGATGATAGCTTAACATCCCCAAAGTCCGCTAAGGAAAAAAACGCCAAATGCGTCATTGTTCTTCAAATGTTGAAAATTTTCGGTTTCGTTCGGGAGACCATACGGGTTGATCTGATACAAAGCGTAATACTTCAGTGCCTCAGCTTTGTGCCTTGCAGCACTTTGTTTGTCCTTTTCAGGATCTCCTGAACTCACAACGTTAAAATCAATCCCTGGATCGTCAGGGAATGTCAGCATTGCCCAAATCCCATGATTTATGTGAGCAAAGTCTCGGTATGCCATGTAGACTTCGGCGCGCCCTGTTTTTTCGTATTTCTCGACGTAAGTGTGGAGAACATCGAGATACTCATAAACACCTTCAAGAGAATCTTCAATTTGTGCTGATTCCAAACTATAGAACAGATGGTATTCTGCAAACGGTCGTTTCGGACTGTCGGGGTATTTATCTATGAGCTGCCGCAAAAAACCTTTATCATAAAACGTGCCCATCTCATTAGACAAAATATTAGCACCGAGTTGATTTATAGGGTTGACCTTTTCTGAATAAAGTTGGCTACGTGCATCTCCCGCTAAAATGTTGTTACCTGTTCTTTTCATGACTTCGCTCCGAATCTCGTCACATTCAGCTACAACCATTTTAGTGACTTTCTCACCGAGTTGATGAGCGATCCAAAGTGCTTTCTCTTGTGTTTCGCTTTTCACCTTGCTCGTCAAGAGAGGTTCCAAAGCGAGGAGTGCTTCATAATAGTCTCCATCTATGATAAGTTTTTCCGCTGCTGCAATATGTGCATCTACGGTGTTTTTCTGCTCTGCTTTGACATACAGAAACACACCGGTGCCGATGAGTATCATGAGGGGGGCTAACCCCCAATAGATTTTTTTAATCATGAGTGTTGACTCCTTATAAAATAAAAGTTATCCCTTACTCCGATTTTTCCAGCGGGCAAGGGGTGCGTTTTGAACAATCGGGCATTGGTATCGGCTGTTTCTTGGGTGTCTGCTCACAACGCGATATCCTATCCGGTTGACAACGTGACGACTTAGTTTGCGTGGCACGGAGGCTCAGACTTCCGAACGCCAATGCCGCGAGTATCATACCGATAACAAAGTATCGGAGGTATTTACGATAAAGTTTCATATTTTTGCACCTCATAATAGTGTATTGCTTAGTTGCGGGTCTACCTACCATTTAAAAAAATGGTGGGCACCCCAGCAACCAAGCCAATAAATCTAAAATATGTTTAGATCAGAGGTACCCATATTTTGATTTATTGGTTGGTTGATGCGTTTATTATATCACTCTTGAATTTTTTGTGCAAGTTTTTTTGAAAAAAAGTCTTATATGTGGTAAAATAATTATACTTACTAATCGTATTGAGTCGTTTTCAGGTAATAATATGGCAAGTCTTCCAAAGATTTATGACCCTCAGGAAATTGAGGGTAAATGGTACCAATTTTGGCAAAACAACGGCTTCTTTCATGCCGAAGCAACATCCGACAAGCCTCCCTACGCAATTGTGATCCCACCCCCCAACATCACAGGTAGTCTACATATTGGACATGCGCTTGATAACACACTTCAGGATTGCCTTATCCGATGGAAACGCATGCAAGGCTATAATGTGCTATGGATGCCCGGGACTGATCACGCCGGTATCATGACCGAACTCATTATGGAGAGGCGGCTCGCGGATGAAGGCACAAGCCGAATCGCGCTCGGCAGAGAAAAGTTTGTTGAACAAATGTGGGAATGGAAAGAGGAAACCAGCGACTATATTGTCTCGCAGCTTCAAAAACTTGGATGTTCCTGCGACTGGGATCGGGAGCGATTCACTTTTGATGAAGGGTTCGTTACAGCAGTTAAAACCGCCTTTCTTCACCTCTACAACCAAGGACTTATCTATCGCGATACTTATATGGTGAATTGGTGTCCGAATTGCAATACAGTTTTAAGTAACCTTGAAATTGAACCGATTGAAATAGATGGCAACTTTTATCATATCCGTTATCCTGTTATAGATAGCGATGTGATGCTTGAAATTGCCACAACACGTCCTGAAACGATGTTAGGTGATACTGCAGTCGCAGTGCATCCTGATGATGAACGCTATCAACACTTGATAGGCAAAAAAGTTCTTCTTCCACTTTGCGACAGAAAGATTCCGATTATAGCAGATGACTATGTGGATACCGAATTTGGGACAGGGGCATTGAAAGTTACGCCTGCCCACGATGTCAATGACTATGAAATCGGTTTGAGACACGATCTTGAACAACGCACTGTCTTCACGCAAGACGGGCATATCAACGAAAATGCGCCTAAAAAATACGTCAACTTGTCCCGATGGGACTGCCGAAAAATGGTAGTAGAAGATTTGAAAAAAGAGGGTTTTCTTGTCAAAATTGTACCGCATAGACATGCTGTAGGACATCATGATCGTTGCAACACAGTCGTAGAACCCGCAATTTCGCCACAATGGTTCATGAATGTGCGTCCCCTTGCAGAACGCGCAATAGAAGCGACAAAAAAGGGTGAAATCACATTTATTCCTGAACGTGAAACGACCCGTTTTTTTCATTGGATGGAGAATATTGAACCGTGGCCGATTTCACGTCAAAGATGGTGGGGACACCGACTCCCAATATGGTATTGTAATGCTTGTGATGCAGTGACTGTTGCAATGGATACACCGCAACAGTGTGAATGCGGCGCTACTGACTTTCATCAAGATGAAGATGTATTAGACACATGGTTTAGTTCAGGATTGTGGCCCTTTTCAACAATGGGATGGCCAGAAGAAACGGATGAGTTAAAAACTTTTTATCCCACATCTGTGCTTGTCACCGGGTGGGATATCCTGTTTTTCTGGGTAGCAAGAATGATTATGTTAGGACTCGGATGTATGGATGAGGTGCCATTTCGTAAGGTCTATCTGCATGGGCTTGTTGCTGACGAAAAAGGGCAGAAAATGAGCAAATCAAAAGGAAATAGCATCGATCCTTTGGAGACGATTGCAACTTATGGCACTGATGCCTTCCGATTTGCACTTGCAAACACAAGCACACCGATCCCTTACGTCCCGCTATTGGAATCTCAGATTGAGGCTGGCAAACGATTTACAAACAAAATTTGGAATGCAGCTCGATTCATTCTCATGAACTTAGAGAAGTTTCCTGTTCCAGCAGAAAATGCAGAGATGACAGAAGGACAAGAATTATTAGAAATTCAATGGATACAAAGTCGCTTGAGCCATACAATCAAAACTGCGACCGATGCAATTGAAAACTTCAGATTCTACGAAATGGCACAAACTCTCTATGCGTTTCTGTGGCATGAATTCTGTGATTGGTATCTGGAATTTGCGAAACAACGTCTTTCAAAAAATGAACCGAAGGCGTTGTGGGTAGCTGCTGATGTATTGGAGCAAATGATGCGGCTCCTACACCCAATAATGCCGTTTTTAACAGAGGAAATTTGGCAACAACTTCCGCATGGCGGTAATAATTCTCTTGCTAACGACAACGCATCTGTGACTGTTGCACCTTGGCCAGAACCAATCGGGGAAAATCCCACAGCAGAAGCAACGATGACGAATATCATGGAAGTTATTGAGAATATCAGAAGCATTCGCGGTGAACTGAACGTTCCAATCGGAGCATCAGTGGAAGTACACATTCAATCACCGAATGCTGAAGATCGGAAACGACTTGAGACATATCTTGAACAGTATTTGCCTGCCTTTACACGGGTATCCAATATAACTATTGCAGAGTCTTTACCGAAACCTTCCGCTTCGGCAGAAGCGGTAATTGGAGACCTCGCTATCTATATCCCATTGGCAGGTGTAATTGACTTTGAAGCTGAAAAAGTCCGACTAACGAAACGCCATGACCAGACAGTCAAAGACGTTGCAGCGGCGCAAAAGACATTAGAAAATCCTAATTTTATTGAACGTGCACCGGAAAAAGTTGTGGCACAAAAACGGGAACTACTTGAACGTTTATTGGTTGAACAAGAGAAGTTAGCACGTAGTCTCACGATGCTTTCTTCGTGATTATGGAAAGTTTGAAAAATGGCAATTGAAAATAACAACCGATGTTTTGTTTGCGGCACGAATAATCCGTATGGCTTGCAGGTAGAACCGAAAATCAAAGATGCAGGGGCAGAGGTCCACATAGAATGTACACCGCCAGCACACATGCAAGGGTGGGCGAACATTCTTCACGGTGGTATAATAAGTACCCTATTAGATGAGGCTATCACTCATATTGGCATAGGAACTTTTGATGGGCCTGCGGTTACAGCACAACTTGAAGTTCGTTTTCGGAAGCCCGCACCAATAGGTGTAAAACTGCTTGTTTTTGCAGAACGTATTAAGGTTTCGCGCCGTTTAGTTGAGGCAAAGGCTGAAATAAAACTTAGCGATAGCACTCTTATTGCTACTGGCACCGGCAAGGTAATGCCGGTTGATGAAAGTTATACCTCTACGCCTCCAATAGAATAGGATGCCGAAAGGCTTGCAAGATATATATATATGAACACAGAAACAGATTCTTCTGTGCTGAATTCAGAAGCGCGTTCAAGCTGGTATACAGATGTCTTAATAATCGGTAGTGGGGCAGCAGGGTTGCGAGCTGCACTTGCTGCAAGTGAACGTGCGGATGTCACCCTAATTACAAAAACCACTCTCAAGGAGAGCAATACGCTTTATGCACAAGGTGGCATCGCTGTCGCCATGAACGTTGATGATACAATAGACCTACACGTAGAGGATACATGCAGTGCTGGATGCGGTTTATGCGACGTAGATGCGGTTGAAACGATGGTTTCCGAAGGCATTCCTCGTGTAACAGAATTGTTAGACTGGGGTGCTAATTTTGATTGGGAAGGAACACTTCCGCGTTTTACACAAGAGGCAGCACATAGTCGTAGACGTATCGTTCATAAAGGTGATGCCACAGGACGTGAAACAACTGACGTTCTCGTTCAACGCGTTTTAAGCACAGAACGCATACGAGTACTATCAAATGCTTTTGCCATAGACCTACTTACAGACGCAGAATCAGCACAGGTAAAGGATGATATTGCATGCTACGGTGTTACTGCTATTGTGGATGGTGAGTTAAGAAACCTTTATGCAAAAGCCACAATTCTTGCAACAGGGGGACTTGGACAGTTATACCCTTGCACATCCAATCCAGAAGTAGCAACGGGTGACGGTTTTGCAGCAGCATGGCGTGCGGGATGTGAAATGGTAGATATGGAATTCGTCCAGTTCCACCCGACGACACTCTATCTTGATGGTGCGCCTAATTTTTTGATTTCTGAGGCAGTCCGGGGAGAAGGTGGACGACTAATTAACATTCGTGGTGAAAGATTTATGGAGAAATACCACGAGAAGGGTGAACTTGCTCCTCGCGATGTTGTCAGTCGTGCTATCCAAAATGAGATGTATCTGACTGGATTTCCGTGTGTCTACCTTGATATTACACACAAACCCGCTGACTTTATTCAGGAAAGATTCCCGACGATCTCCGATACCACTAAACGTTACGGTTTAGATATTAATATTGATTTAATTCCGGTCCGACCGGGAGCACATTTTATGATGGGAGGTATTCGGACCAATATTGACTCAGAAACAAACCTAAAAGGGCTTTATGCATGTGGCGAAGTTGCATGTACCGGCGTACACGGCGCAAATCGTTTGGCAAGCAATTCCTTATTAGAATGTCTGGTCTTTGGCGTGCGTGCAGGAGACAACGCTGCAGATTATGCATCGTCCCAAACATTACAGACTCCCCCAAATATCCAAATTCCGAGTAATGAAGAAATGACCTCTGAATTAGACGAAAATTCTGTATTAGCCGCAAAAGACGCTATCCGTGAGACACTCTGGGAAAACGTGGGAATTGAACGTGACAGTGAAGGCTTAGAACAAACACTTTATGTTTTAGAAGAAATAGGGTCAGAGATTAATCTTTGCCCTTATTCGTCAACATCTCTTCAATCAACTGATGTTGAACTATGCGAAACATACAATATGCTTAATGTGGCGTGGATAATCACGCAAGCAGCGCTTGTTCGAACGGAAAGCCGTGGTGGACACTACCGCGCGGACTTCCCTGAACAAGATGATGTTGATTGGTTACAACGTATTATCATGACCAGAGATAATGACCCTGAAATTGTCGAACTGTAAAACTTCCCTCAACCTCTTCCTGTAGGAGCGACCTCCAGGTCGCGACCATAACCAAGATGTTGAGAAAACTCAAATACTGAATTGCTCTGCACTCCAAAGTCCGTAGGTCCATAAAAAAAGTGCGGTTAGAAACCGCACTTACCAAGGATGTCCACATGTTTTATGTGTTATTGAAATGTCTTTTACTACTTACTCAGCTGCCCAAGGATAGGAGTCTCAAGTTGCTCTTTTGGGGCATCTAAAGCGGAATTTACAGCAGGAACTTCTGGCTGCCCATAAATTTCAACATAATTATCATAACTGTTGATAACTTTTTTGATATGCAACCGTGTTTCTCGAATAGTAATCTTTTCAACAAATTCGTCAAGGTCTTTGATATTTTTAGATTCTAACCATCGTCTCATTCGTCCTGGACCACCGTTGTAGGCACCAGTTACCAGCATTGCATTACCATCAAAAATTGAGTTGAGATATCCGATATATTTAGTTCCCATTCGGATATTAATTTCGGGGTCCTTTAGCATTGAGGTGCGGAATCGACGAATTTTCAACTCCCGTGCAAGCTGCCTTCCAGTTGCGGGCATAATCTGCATTAAACCGATTGCACCTGCCCAACTAATCGCGTCTTTCCTATATCTACTCTCTTCTAAGATCATCGCGTAAATTAAGGCAGTTTCTACCTTATACTGCTTAGCGTACTTCTTAACCAGTTGTTCATAGTGCAACGGATAGAGCCATTGACGAAGTTTGGCTAAATCTTTACTTGCTTGATTTTCAAATGATGGACTGAAAAGTGCCTTCTCGGCGATCTCACGCGCTTTATCATACATTGACATATTTTCATAACTTGTGATTAAAGCGTAAAAACATTCCTTTGCAGCATTTGGTGTTGCGTCAATGTAATGGGTTAATTGATACACCGCGTCTTCATAGAGTTTCAGTTGCATCAATAGCGGCAAATGCTCAGGACACGCTTCCTGTGGCGGCAATTTCGCATCTGGTACTGCTTTCGGTTCTAATTCGGAGGAAGTGATTTCAAGAATTGCTTTTGCTCTGGCACTGTAATACCAATATCGTGCCTTTGCTACTTCGGCATATATTTCTTTCGCAAGTTGCGGTTTATTTTGGCGTTCTCTGATTTTTGCCATCCAAAAATGTGCTCCCATCGCATAGCGGTTCCCAGGAAAATTCTCCTTCAAACCCTCAAACGCCTTATAACTTTCTTCATAACGTTTTTCGTCAAAACGTTGCCAGCCGATTCGCCACGCTGCCCAATCCGCATAATCGCTTCCAGGTGCGACTTCAATTAACCGTGAATAAGCCTTAAGTGCTAACTCTGATTTCTCCTGTCTTTCATAAATTTGGGCAATATCGTATAGTGCCTCATCTACAAATTTACTCCAGGGATATGTTTTTACAAAACTTTCAAGGCGGTTTATTGCGGTTGTTAAACTCCCTTTTTTCCTGTAGCACTGTGCGATTTGATAGTGCGCCCGGGTTAAATAATCTGATTTTGTTCCAAGAACGATAACTGCATTGTATTGTTTAATTGCAGTGTTATACCACTTGCGTCCTTGATAACTTTGCCCTATATAGTAAAGAGCACGCCCTTTCAGTTTTAGGTCTGACCTTTTCGTAAGCGGTGTAAGTTCTGTGATTGCAGATTTCCAACTTCCATGATAATAATGTACTAACCCACAATTCAAACGGTCATTAACAGTCAACACAAGCGATTTATTATCCCGAGCAAGCATTTTCAACTTGCCGACAGCATCTTCTGCAACAGTATCTGAATGTTTTTCATTAATAAGCTTTTGATGTATTTGAAACGCTTTTGAAAAGTTGCCTAATCCTTCTTCACAACGCCCTAACGCATAAGTCGCCTTTCGCACATAACGCTGCTTATCTATAATTTCAACTAAAAATGTCTTAGCTTCTTTATACTGCTTGTATTTTAAGTGTAGTTGAGCAAGTGTCCATTTTGCATCAGTGAGATAAGCACTTGTAGAATAGTTCTCAACAAGCTGCGTATACCATTTTATGGCTTTTACATCGTTATTCATGCCTTCATATAACTTGGCCAGACGGTGCGCCGCACTATCTGCGAGAGGGTAATTCCGTGTGATAGCCCTTACGTAATGCCGAACTGCTTTTGGACGATTTCGCAGCTTCTCATAGTTGTAACCAAGCGCGTGATGAATTTCCAGTTTTTCCGATTCGGATAGATCAGTTTGCAGTAAACTTTCTAATTTTGAGACAGCAAGCTTGCGATTCCCCTTATCAATAGCTGCAAAAGCAGCTTCCCATATTGGACTGTGCCTTTGTTCCGCGGAAACCAGCGTTCCAGAAATGAAACAGCATAGGACAATAGCAGATAGACCTATTAGGAATTTTCGTATTTTAGCGGTGTGAGTTTTAGCAGAAGACTGTACGGTTTCCATTATTATAAATGACAAGCGTAAATTTACGCTTTTTATCCTCCTCATTTAAATTCACGAGAATAGCGTTGAGATGACAAGAATTTGTATAAAGTGGTACAGAAGATAGATTTTCCCATAAATAATTAATTGTAACGTAATTTTTAAGCAAATGGCAACAAAAAATTGCATTAGATACCAATTGTTGTGAATATAGCGGGAAATTTTGTTCGTAAAACATAGTTTTAACTGCAGGCAGTGCCTATTCTTAACTCAAAAACAGATTTTGTTGCCAGATTTGAAAAAACATGGTATACTTTCATTAATTTTACCGAGAGAGGAGAATTGTGATGGAAATTGTAGCACTTGGGAAAACAGGTTTAGATGTTTCACGACTCTCAATTGGGACAGGGTCAAACGGTTGGAATGGTCGTTCAAATCAAACAGATTTAGGATTCGAAGGTTTACGTGATTTACTTTTGTTTGCACACGAAAATGGCGTTACGTTTTGGGATTCTGCTGACCAGTATGGCAGCCATCCTCATATCAAAGAGGCGCTAAAACATGTGCCTCGGAACAGTGTGACTATCACCACAAAGACGGTTTCCCGCACCCGTGAGACTGTTGAAGCAGATGTTAAGCGGTTTCTCAAAGAGACCGGTTCTGATTATGTGGACATCGTTCTGCTCCACTGCCTTACGCAGGTAGATTGGCCGAATCGTTATCCGGATGCAATGGAAGCACTTACCCGTTGTAAAGAGCAAGGATTAATTCGTGCACATGGCGTATCTTGCCACGACTTTGGAGCGTTCCAAACATCTGCTATGACAGAGTGGGTTGAAGTTGTATTGGCACGAATCAATCATTCTGGTGTTCAGATGGATGCATCTCCACCAGATGTCATCCGAACAATGGAACAGATGGCATTTGCTGGCAAGGGCATTTACGGCATGAAAGTCTTAGGCATGGGGAAGTTGGCAAAAGAAGCAGATGATCAGCGCGAGGCGATCGAATTTGTGATGGGGCTACCCTGTGTCCATGCCATGACTATCGGCATGACTTCTCAGGCTGAAGTGGAAGCAAATGTAGCCGTTGTTAACGAATTGTCGGAGAAGGGCTTATAATAGGTTATTATTGTATTGTAGCGCGAGATTTCTGCCTTGTATTTTAAGGATAGATACTCGCGCTATCTATTTTAGCACGTAATTAAAACGAGAGTGAATTCATGGAAAAATATGAAATAGTTATCGGTTTGGAAATCCACGCAGAATTATGCACTGAAAGTAAGTTATTCTGTAACTGTGCTTATACATTTGGTGCATCAGCAAATGACTGCACTTGTCCAGTCTGTTTAGGAATGCCGGGAACACTGCCAGTCATCAATCAACGCGCGTTGGAGTTTGCTGTTCGCGCAGGTTTAGCGATGAATTGTGAAATCATTTCATATAGTAAGTTCGATCGCAAAAACTATTTCTATCCTGATTTACCCAAAAACTATCAGATTTCGCAGTACGACCTTCCGTTGTGTAAAAATGGTGAGGTGACGTTTGAACTTGACGGTGAGTCCAAGACAGTTGCACTCCGCCGAATTCATCTGGAAGAAGATGCTGGAAAATCTATTCACGCCGAAGTCACAGGCGACCCTACTCGAAGTTTTATGGACTTCAATCGGGCAGGTGTGCCACTCATGGAAATTGTAAGTGAACCCGAAATCCATTCCCCTGAAGAAGCGATTGCCTACTGCCGTGCCGTCAAAGAGATTTTAGAATATATTGAGGTGAGCGATTGCAATATGGAGGAGGGGAGTCTTCGTTGTGAACCGAATATCTCGTTACGTCCGCGGGGTAGTCAAGAATTGGGAACACGTACTGAGATTAAAAACAAAAACTCGTTCCAAGAACTCCTTGATGCAATGGATTATGAGGTAAAACGGCAAGCACGTATCCTTGATTCAGGAGGTGAGGTTGTCCAAGAAACGCTGCTGTTTGATGCGAATACAGGTAAGACGGTGGCAATGCGTGGAAAGGAAGAAGCAGACGACTACCGCTATTTTCCTGAACCCGATCTGGTGCACGTTCAGATAGATAATGAATGGATTGATGAAATTCAACCAACACTGCCAGAACTCCCTGCTGCTCGCCGCAAACGTTTTATTGCAGATTATGACATCTCTCCTGAAAATGCTGAATTCCTCTCCACAACACGACAAATAGCAGATTTCTTTGACGAAGCAGCACAACTCAGCGATGAACCGACGATCTGTGCAAACTGGATTATGGGAGACCTCACGCGTCTACTGAACACAGCAGAAATTGAGATACAGGATTCCAAAGTTACCCCTGCACATCTTAGTGAACTCATTCAATTGATTGGCAATAATACCATCAGCGGTAAGATTGCTAAATCCGTGCTGGATGATGCTTTTGAAACAGGCAAAATGACGAAACAGATTGTTGAGGAAAAAGGATTGTCCCAAATTACCGATACTTCCGAGATTGAGGCAATCGTGCAACAGGTCATTGAGGAAAATCCTGGTCCTGCCCAAGATTATCGTGATGGCACGAAGAAAGCCATCGGCTTTTTGGTTGGTCAAGCGATGAAGGCAACGCGTGGAAAGGCAAATCCGCAGTTGGTAAATCAGATTTTGACGCGGGAGCTATCCACAGATTAATGGAAAATCCGAAATATAAAGACGAATCATGGGACTTCCGAACAGCAGATACAAAGGAATATACCCACTGCTTCCACACCTATCCAGCAATGATGATTCCGCAGATAGCAAGGAAGCTGCTAAATCAGTACGGTGTGGAAGGCGAATGGCTCCTTGATCCATATTGCGGTACTGGTACTTCTCTGGTTGAGGCATCTCTATTCGGTATGCCTAGTGTTGGATGCGACATTAATCCACTCGTACGCCTCATAGCAACAGCCAAATTAACACCTATACCGTTGAACACACTCGACAGTGAATTGAAAAAATTAGACGAAGTTCTTTTTCAAGTTGAATTCCGAGCGGGAAAAGTACCTGAAGCGCCGATTCCGAAAATACCGAATTTGGATTATTGGTTTTCTCAAGAGATTATCATAAGTATTGCTTATTTATTAGATTGTATTAACAAGATAGAGGATCAAGCAGTTCGGAATTTCATAACCGTCGCTTTTTCGGAGACGGTGCGCGAGGTATCCTATACAAGAACAAGTACATTTAAATTGCATAGAATGCCTGAAGAAAAACTTGAGAACTTTAATCCTGATGTCTTTGGTATTTTTCGCAAAAAACTGAACAGGAACAGACATGGTTTGGCAGCATATCTTGAAAAGCGTAAAGATGTGGACGCGTCGGTTTGTGATGCCAATACAGTTAATGGGGAACAACCAATGCCACGCCCACTTGGCGGCTATAATCTTGTTATTACCTCTCCACCCTATGGGGATTCACATACCACAGTCGCGTATGGACAATTTTCTCGGTTATCTGCAGAATGGCTCGGTTTGCCGAACGCACGAAAAATTGATAGACTTGCTATGGGCGGACAAAATTCCCGTGAGACATTAGTGGACACTCCTGTTTCGTCTGCTATAGACAAAATTCGTTCAATTGATGAAAAGCGCGCGCTCGAGGTTGCCGCTTTTTATATTGACTTAGAACGTAGCATCAGCTCAGTAGTGAAGACGCTTTCGCCACGTTCCACAATTTGCTATGTTGTTGGGAACCGTCGGGTTAAAGACATCAGGTTACCTACAGACGAATTTGTAATCTTTGCATTTGGCAAACATGGATTCTCACATAAAGAAACTATCGTTAGGAACATTCCGAATAAACGGATGCCTCTCAAAAACAGTCCTTCCAACGTTCCCGGTCAAACTTCCACAACGATGCACGAAGAAAATATCGTTATTTGTCAAAGAACAGATCAAACATGTCCGTAGGTCAAATTACCCTCTCATCAATAACAAAAAGGTTTGGCGACACAGTCGCAGTTGATGATGTCTCATTGCAGATAGAGGGTGGTGAGTTTTTTTCTTTACTCGGACCGAGCGGATGTGGAAAAACAACAACACTACGGATAATTGGGGGTTTCGTGTATCCCACCGCAGGCGAAGTCTTTATCAACGGCGAACTAATGGCAGAAACGCCTCCCTACCGCCGCCCTGTCAACACTGTCTTTCAAAATTACGCTTTGTTTCCCCATAAAACTGTTGCACAGAACATCGCATTTGGGTTACAGATGAAAAAACTTCCCAAGACGGAGATTTCGCATGCGATTGAACGTTCACTTGATTTAATCCAATTGCCTGGCTATGGAGAGCGAAAGCCTAACGAACTCTCTGGTGGTGAAAAACAACGCGTGGCTCTCGCGCGGGCGTTAATCAATGAACCAACAATATTGCTGTTAGATGAACCGCTATCTGCACTTGACCTAAAACTCCGCAAACAGATGCAATTGGAGTTGAAAGCGTTACAGCGAAAAGTAGGGATTACGTTTGTGTATGTTACGCATGATCAAGGTGAGGCAATGACGTTGTCTGATCGGATTGCTGTGATGAACGAAGGGAGAATCCTGCAGGTAGGGATGCCCTCTGAAATCTACGATTCGCCACAGAGTCGGTTTGTGGCAGATTTTATCGGGACTTCAAACTTTTTTGAGGGAACACTTATCAGCACGGATGGTGAATTGGCAGAGGTCGTGTCAAACACCAAACCACCCTTTAAGTTCGTTTGTGAACACCGTGAAAATATTACGGTAGACACACCTGTGACTGTAGCAGTTCGTCCAGAGCGAATAGACATATCCGCAGAACCAAATTCAGATTTGCCAAATTGTCTACGCGGCGTGATTCAAGACGAAAGTTATCTTGGAACGACGCAGCAATACACGGTGCAAACAGATTATCCGACACCTCTCATCATTCACCAACAAAACATAGGTGTAAAAGGAGTAAATCGCTTTAAGCAGGGCGATACGGTTTATTTGCAATGGGCAACAGAAAGTGCTACTGTTTTAAGATCCGATTAACTACCGGACAAAGGCAACTTGACTTTTCCATTATCCTGTTGTTGTGAAGTCAAGAAGCCAATGATAATCTGGACTACTTTGTACCCTTCAGTTCCAGGAGAGACAGGTTCTCCACCTTCCGCGACGAGTTTTACTAACTCTTGAACACCCGCTGGAATACCAGTGATTTCCCATGATGGTGCTTCAATTGATTCAACCGAATCACCTTGATGAATTGTGGCACCTTTGTCATTGATAAGAATATAGCCGTTAGTGCCGACAATTTCCGCACGGAAACCCGATTGGGAAGTTTTTGGACCACCAGCATAATAGCCACGTACCCCATTTGCAAAATGGATATATCCGTGTGCTGATGGTTCTGTTGCGGGATTATGTCCGCCATCGCCTTTATATTCGCTGTAATCTTCGTAGCCATCCTCTAATTCCGCAGTAACCCACTCAGGATCAGAGTCAGCGAAATAGCAAATCGCGTCAACACAGTGTGTTCCGTTACGGAAAAGCATGGCGCGCCCACCGCTCAATGTCCCGATGACATACACGACATCTCCGATTTGCCCACCACCAACGATTTCGTCTCTGGTGTGCCGCCATAAAGGTTGCCATCTCCGCGTGTGATCAATGGATAGAATGGTGCCGTTTTGTTCAGTTGCTTCCAGCATCCTATCAGCATCTTCAATGCTGGTTGCCATCGGTTTTTCACAGAAAATGCCTTTGACACCTGCATTCGCTGCGTCTACCACGAGATCCGCATGCCGATGGTCAGAAGTCGCAACCGTTACAATGTCTAAATTCTCGGCAGCGAGCATCTCTTGATGGTTTGTGTAAAGAGAAATATTATCCCAAGTGTCCTGATATTTTGCCTTGAATGCATCCAGAGTGCTTTGCACAAAGTCGCACCCAGCGGCTAATTCAACATTTGGCAATCCGACTAACCCTGATGCGTGGATTGTTCCGATACCACTACAACCTATTATACCTGCACGTAGTTTTGCCATGTTCCTATTCTCCTCCATCCTAAAATCTTATGCCAATGAATTCATGCACTTACCTCTGATAAGATTGTATGCTGCAGCGAATTAGATGTCAAGTTTTTTGTGGGAATAAAACGATTTGATATAATCCCAAGATTTTGGTAAAATATTTGTGTTAATAAATTTCATTTTGGAGGGAAGAAACTGTGGTTAGAATTATCGCTAATCCTGAAATACTTGGCGGAAAACCGATTGTTGAAGGCACACGCCTTAGCGTTGAACATATATTGGGGTTATTGGCGAGCGGTATGTCGCATGCCGAAATTATCGCAGATTACCCAATTTTAACGGAAGAAAGCATTCGAGCAGTGCTCGCCTATGCGGCAAAAGCTCTCCGCAATGAAATTTTTATTGATGTTGTCTCAGACCGGGATGGAGATTCCTAACAATGCTCCCACCACTTGTTGCTGATGTGAACATCGCTTTTTCAGTAGTTCGATTCTTGAGGTCACAGGGAATTGATATAGCTAAAACCCGTCAGTCGGCCAAAAAATATGATGCGACTGGATGTCTTGTTTTAACGCTTCCGATTGACTATGGAGGAGGTCTGGAAGCGCGTGAGAAAGGTCTTGTCGTATATTGGGTGGGAACGCATCGGATAGAATAACACGATACATCGTACTTCCGTACGCCTCAACCTTCGGGGAGTTGAAACCATCAGCAATCGGCGCGGGATACTCCACTTCAAGTTTCTCCGCATCCATCTGCGCGATTACATCAGATAAAAGAACTTCAAAAAAGTCTGTTGCACCATTCTCTGCAAATAATTCCTCCGACGCTGCAAACTCTTTGACACCCAATTCTCCATCTCGCCCTCTAACGGAAACATAACCATCAATAACACCATCACGTTCAGCAACCCATGCCTGCGGGGACTCGGTTTTCACCCAGTCTGACCAGTATGTTATGTCATCTCTGACGAATGTGCCGTTGAATTTGCGAGAATAGGAGTCATAGAGGGAAGCGAGCTGCGCAATCTCGTTGCTATCTTGAAAATTGGCTTGGCGGATATTCCACTCTCGCTGTTTGCTACCAATAAAGGTTTTCTTGGCGTAGTAACGTGGCACACTTTGCCATCCTTCAACAGAATAGATGCGCTGACCACCGTGGAGCATGGAGATAGCAATTTGACGGTCTTCCATGAACTGAATAGAGTCTTTGAGGAGTTGTGTTGCAAGTCCACGTGTGCGGTATTCTGGGCGAGTACTGACTTCGCCGATGCCGCCAACGGATATCGGTTCACCGTGGAAATACATCTTACGAATAAAAACACGCACCGTGCTGACAATTTTGCCATCATCGACTGCAACGCGAATACCTTCTACATCTTTCCACGGATCGTTATGCCAATGGTTGGAAAAATACTGGCGGCTTGCTGAGAAAACGTGTGTGACATGGTCAAGCCATGCCTCTAATTCTTCAGGATAAAGTGCACGAAATTCCATTTTGTTCCAAAAAGTAAAGGCGGGCAGTAGACCCGCCCTCTGTTCTAAAATGACTTAAAACTTAATTGTGAATTCGCTGAGAAACTGCCGTGCTTGATTGCGACTTCCAAATACCTCGTACAGATCACCTGACACATCGTAAAATCTACGGATAAAATTGCGGCTTGTCTCTGCGGGATTGAGATCGGCGTAACGGAGCCACAGATTAGTCCGTGACCAGATGTCCCAATTAAGCTCAATCACTGTAGAGTTTGCATCGCCAGTGTCAATTCTACTCTGCTTATTAAGGTCAGGAAAAAGTGCGTCCTGTGTCAGATCAGAGGTACCATCAACACGTCCAACGGACAAATTCAACTCTTTATACCGATAAGGATTGGGGTTGGTAATATATTTGAGATTTACAGCGAAAGCGTTCTCTAATGCTTGTGTCTCAAAGTCAAAACTATCCTCTATTTTAGCAGGAGTAGTATATCGTTCATCTTGTTCGCCGTACGTCAATTCATCAAGAAAAGTTAAATGCCAACGTTCTGAGAGACTATACGTCCACCCGAACAGATTTTTGAGTTCTAACTGGTTGAGTTTATCTTCAACATCGGTTGAAAAGTCAATATCCTCGTAATCTTCCAGATACTCGTTGCTGAGATTGGCGACCCGGGCACTATAAAAGCCGTTCATGTGGGAAGGTTTTACGGTAAATCCAGTTACGGAATATTGTGCAATAGTGAAGTCACTGGTGTCTCGCAGATAGAGATAGCCTGATGGGTCAAAATCAAGAAAAGTTAGGTCGTGTTTCTCCTCACTCAATTGGTCTGTTTCATAAATAATGCGTCCAATATATCTTCCGTTGTTGTCAAATTTCTGAATGCGTGATATGATATTATGAAACAGTGTCAGGCGTATATCTGCCCGTTTAAGTTCTTCTGCAAGTTCTTCTTCATTCTCATCGTCATCATAATCTTTGTCGTGAAAAAAACGACGATATTCTGCCTCTTCAAGCAGGCGTAAACGACGGTTCAGGGAAGCAGTATCAGCATCTGTAATAGGATTTTGTGCAAACGGTCCGTATTGCGGACGGGTTGCATTCTTAATCGTATCGGCAAGTTCCGCTTGGCCGGGTGTGTTTTCTGTGAGCTGCGTTAATGTTGGTGAAAGGGCAATAACCTCCGGCAAACCACCGACTTTCCTACGGAATCGGCTTGCATCCTTGACTAAAACTTCACCTGTAGGCAGTGTGATAAGTGCCATCGGTTTTACAAATTCACCGTTATCGCGTCCTTTTCTACCGAAACTACGGACAAATTTGCCATCGCCATCATATTTAACAACGCGGTGATTACCTGTATCAGCAACAAAGACGTTCCCACGAACGTCAATTGCAATATCTGCAGCATCTCTATCAAACTCCCCATTGCCGGCACCATACCTACCGAATGTTAACATCTTTTTCCCATCGTCAGCAAATTTATGAATACGTCCGCGTTTTGCGTCCAAGACATAGAGTTGGTTTTGGGCGTTGACAGCAACGCGAAGGGCGCGATCATGTCCAATAGGTTGAATTCCGTATGCCGGTTTACCGTTTTCATCAATGATAACTTTGACAGGTAAAACCACACCGGGTTTTTCATCAACAGGGTCGACAAAATAGGTGTATTGTAACTCACCTATTGAACTGAATTTGTGGACACAAGGTGCAAAGATATATATTTTCGGATCAGATGTTTCGGCAATGTGGTGTGCGGTTACATCTGCGATATAGATATTGCCAAGGTCGTCTACAGTAAGGTGTCCCGGTTTCCGTAAGATATTATCAACGGATTCTGGGTCAGCAGGAATTTGAAAGAGGAATTCACCTGTCGGAGAAAGCTTCTGAATTAGGCGATTTTCCGTATCACTCACATAGATATTCTGTTTGAATGCGAGGTGAATGTCTTTGCTAAAAGCACCTTGAGACGAACCTTTGCCTGAAAATTCACGTTCCAATTTGATAAAATCTACTGCGAAAGCAGAATTTGAATATGCGGTTTGAAGAAGGATTGTAATTGTGAGTAAAAGTAAGGTAGGAAATTGATAAGATTTGATGGTGATTTTATTCATGCTTAGCCTTTTCCGTTTTTGTTATATAATATCAGTTATTTGTATGGATGTCAAGGGTAAAATAACCCTGTTCTACATTAATCTATGTTGCGTAAAAATGTTCAAAGTGTTATTATTGTCTTATCAAGATTTTTTGAGTATTCAAACCTCTTCTACATCAACAAGGCGGGAATTGTAATGAAAAGACTAATGTTTCTATTAACACTCATAGTGCTTAGCATTACTCTACCTGGTATGGCACACCCGAAAACTATCGTAACAGATGGATTAGTCAGTTATTGGACTTTCGATCTACATGAAACTAAAGATGGAATTACTGAAGATGTGTGGGGAGAAAACCAAGCAACTATTATGGGGAATCCAAAAATAGTTGATGGGTATTTAAGGCAAGGCCTCAAGTTTGGTGGAACAGGGGATTATGTAATTTTGGATGACCTTGGAAATTTTCAAAATCAACTCGGTCCATCGACTATTGAATTTTGGATCAATACCAGCTATAAAAAGGGTTGGCATCCCCTCTTTAGAGTACTGGAACCACCTTGTGATAGAAGGAAGCGAGGATGGGGAATACTGCTCAACGCGTCGCTGGATTTTCCTAAATTACCTCCAATTCCCCCGAATTTTAATGATGATATAATTTTTAAAGTGGATTCTATTCATATCCAACAAAGTAATAAAGTTGGAGCAACCGGATGTAGTTCTGGCACCACAGGTTTTCCATTTCCAATAGCGGATGGAAAATGGCATCACTTTGTTTATGTAACTGGAATACCTGTTATAGATGAATCTGGTAAGGAATGGAAAGAAGATGTGCTTTATTTAGACGGTGCACGGAGGTCATTGGGAAAGTCTCATCATTCGAATCCGGAGCGTTTTCTCCCTTATACAGAACCGGTGTATCTTGGTGCTATTAACGATAACGGCAAGGCAAAAAGGTATTTCCGCGGTATGTTAGATGAAGTCCGTATTTACAATCGCACTCTCACCGATGAAGAAGTAGTCCAAAATTTTCAATCTGGCATCGGTCTCAGTGTTGAACCAAACCAGAAGTTACCAACGGTCTGGGGCGCACTGAAGGCGAGACGGTAGGTTGTCACAAGTCATTCAACACTATTTGAGCATAAAACCTTCTTCCATATTTGAAAAGGAAAATGTTATGAAAAAACTAATTATTGTTCTAACACTCTCTGTAAGCATCATTGGGTTGTGTGGCATTACGGACGCAAAGAATATCGTAACCGATGGACTTGTAAGTTATTGGACCTTCGATTTACACAATATTAAAGATGGAATTGCTGAAGATGTATGGGGAGAAAATGATGCAACGATAATGGGAAACCCAGAAATTGTCGGTGGACGTGTAAAGCAAGCACTTAAATTGGATGGTATCAAGGATTATGTGAACTTAACGACTCTCGGCGATTTTGGTGCTAAACTTGGTTCTTCTACGTTTGAAGCATGGATTAAAACTGATTACAAAGACGCTTGGACAACAATTTGCAAAACTATAGGCAGTGACTGCCATAATCTGGGAACTATGATTTGGGGAATAGATATTAACAGAAGGACGGCTGATTTTGAGGAACTTAAGCAAGATCCTTTTGGTGCTCGGATTATTTTTGCAGAGGATTTCATTCAACTTTATGTAGCATCTCTTTTCAAGAATAAAGCGGGGTGTAGACTTTCCTTTCTTAAGGGCGAATTTCCGATTTCAGATGGCGAATGGCATCACCTTGTCTATACGACTAAACCTGTAGATAAAAACGGTGCAGAACAGACGGAACGCGCGCTTTTTATAGATGGAACACTGAATCGGATTTCAGAGTTTAATCCACAACTTCCGAACACTCAGGAAAAATATGTGCCATTCTCTGACCCTGTGTATCTTGGCGCAGGAAATAATCGTGGTAGAGCAGAAGGCTTTTTCAATGGGATTATTGATGAAGTCCGCATTTACGATCGCCCCCTAACTGAAGCAGAAATCAAGCACAATTATCAATCTACTACAGGCCTCGCTGTTGAACATAAAGATAAGTTACCAACTGTTTGGGGAGCACTAAAAAAAAGATAGTTACACTCCTAATCTATGTTTGCTGATCACCTTCCCTCTTAATCTCAGATACAAGGCAGGTTGCCTCCGCTGCACCTGCCTTTCCCACCTAATTAAATCTATTTCTCACTATCCAATTATATTGCTTAAAAATGCCAATCATGTTATGATTATGGCATAAACATTCTACGCAAGAGCGAAACTTCTTCCGTTTCGCAAGGAGTATAACCATGAAAAAACTACTCTATTTTTTTATATTTACTGCGGTTATTGCTTTGCTATCTTTCAACACCGCTGCCGATACTATCGTAACTGATGGTCTGGTGAGTTATTGGACGTTTGACGAACAGGATATTACGGATAAAACAGTTAAAGATGTTTGGGGTAAAAACAGTGGTACTATCGTTGGAGAACCAAAAGTTGTTGCTGGAAAGGTGGGCGATGCTCTTGAATTTGATGGTTCTGATGATTATGTTAACCTAACCAACCTTGGCGATTTCGGCAGTAAAGTTGGCACCTCAACATTCGAAGCGTGGGTCAAAACAGACTTCAAAAAGGATTGGACCTCCCTCTTCAAAGTGCTTGATGATGGTTGCAATATGGCGTGGGCAATTGATGTCAACCGAAGTGCGAAAGCCGGATTTCCACTGGCGGAGGATATTGTTCACTATTATGTTCGACAGAAATCTGCTGCTGGATGCAATCACATTGCCGTAGAAATTGAGTTTGCGCTTTCAGATGGGAAATGGCATCATGTCATTTTTATAATAGAAGATGCGGGAGAAGCAAAACTCAGTATCTATATGGACGGCCAACCACAAGAAGTAATTGTTGGTGGAAAAAAGAATTTAGATACCTTTGTTCCATTTGTGCGTCCTGTCTATATAGGTGCGGCGAACAATCGTGGTAAGGTAGAAAGGCATTTTCCCGGTGTGATTGATGAAGTCCGTATTTATAACCGTGCCCTTACAGCAGAAGAAGTGACTCGCAATTTTGAATCTAAAGTCGGACTCAATGTGGAACCTAATGATAAGCTGCCGCTTGTATGGGGATTATTGAAGAAAAAACTATAATGAAAATAGTTGGTTATCCTTTTCGTCTTTCAATTATGTGAGGGTGTGCATAAATAATTCAACGCCAAATTTGCGTTTAAAAGCAGTAGGCACACAAGTTAGAAAACGCACAATGAATTGTGCTACGACAAACAGAACTTGGATAATAAAGCATTACTTGAAATGTGTCACTGTCCGTGTTGATCCATTCAATAATTATGCACACCCCTCAATTATGTAAGTGTCTCACCTTAAACATAAAGTCTTTTTCATCGTCTTAAAACTACAAAAACATATAGAAATATGTAGGAGGAATAGTAATTTGCACTATCTAAAACCGACCTTTTGTCGGCTATTCATCTTTTTTCTTTTAATTGCGATTTCAATGTCCGCCACTGCAAGCGATTGGCCAAGTTGGCGAGGACCTAATCAGGATGGCACATCTGCAGAAACTGGACTAATATCTAACTGGTCAGTTGACGGAGAAAACCTGCTCTGGCAGGCAGATTTTATAGGACGGTCCACACCGGTTGTGCTCAACGATAGAGTCTATGTCCTCGGACGTGTCGGCAAGGATATAACCGAACAGGAACGCATTGCTTGTTTTGATGCGAAAACTGGTGATTTGTTGTGGAATTATCAATTTAACGTATTTCACACCACTATCACCTTCAACCGTGTCGGTTGGACAAATCCTGTCGGTGATACAGAGACCGGTAATATCTACATACACGGCGTTCAAGGACTTTTTATTTGCTTTGATAAAGATGGAAATATTGTATGGTCACGTTCTCTCACTGAGGAATATGGCAGGATTTCTGGTTACGGTGGACGCGTTCACACACCAGTTATTGCTGGCAATCTTGTGGTAATCAGTTATCTTAATGTAAGTTGGGGCGCGCAAGCTATTCCACGCCACCGTTACTTTGCTTTTGATAAACGGAACGGCGATCTGATTTGGGTTTCAACCCCCGGCGGCAGACCGCTTGACACAACCTATTCCACGCCAGTTGTCACTGAAATCAATGGACAAACACTAATTATTGGTGGCAATGCTGATGGAGGCATTTACGCGATGAAACAGACCACTGGTGAGATGGTGTGGGGTTTCAAACTAAGTAAGCGCGGTATCAACACATCCGTCCTTGTCGCTGGCACAAAGGTTTATGCTACCCATAGTGAAGAAAATTTTGACACTACGGCTATGGGACGTGTCGTCTGTATTGACGCTACTGGAACCGGAGATGTTACTTCTACCCATGAGGTATGGCGATATGATGGGGTCGGGGTTGGTTATGCTTCACCTACATTCAAAAACGGACAACTTTATGTCGTTGATAACTCAGCAAATATTCACTGTCTGAATGCAGAAACTGGAAAAGTTTTATGGCAGCATAGCATAGGTACCGTTGGAAAGGGTTCACCTGTCTGGGCTGACGGGAAATTGTATGTTACTGAAGTCAACGGAAAATTCCATATCCTTCAACCCAGCGCGGATAAGTGTGAGTCGCTCAATGTTCAAGAAATAAGCCGAGATGAAGATGATCATTATGTTGAAATTTTCGGTTCACCTGCTATTGCTAATGGGCGTATCTATTTCACTACTGAAGAACGTCTCTACTGTGTAGGGAGAAAATAATGAAAAAATTTTGTTTCACAACAACGCAGAAAAACTCTGTGTTCAGACATTATATGTACTTTGCAAGTTTGATACTCGTCATATTTGCTATCGGATGTGCTACCAAAGAGATTGAAACTCCAACGATGAGCACTGACCCTGCAGTCGCACTCCTGCTTACCCCTGCCGAAACTATTACATCAGGTGATCCCGTTGAACTCAACGTTATCGGGTATGATGCGAATGGGAAACAGACAAGTACAATCGGCACAATAGAATGGTCTCTCACAGGTTTAACTGGAACACTTGAGAACAACCAATTCACACCTGATAATAGTGTTGGTCCGCATGCAGGCACAATCACGGCACAATCAGGTGAGTTAAAGGCAACGGCTCGGATTCGAGTTATTCCTCCGCTACCGTGGACAGAAGACTTTGAAAATGTTGAACTTGAAAAAGCACCTTCACATTGGATTGCCGCTACAAACAAATATTTTGTTCGTACAAAAGATGGAAACAAGGTTTTAGTCAAAACGCCAGTTCAGCGTGGTTTGAACAAGTCTAATGTCTATATTGGCCCTTCAACAATGAAAGACTACCAGATTCAAGTTGACTTGTTAGGAACGAGATACAAACGCCGCATGCCAGATATGGGATTAATTGCAAACCGCTATACGTTGGATATGCAAGGTAGGCAGCAACGTCTTCAAATCCGGTCGTGGGCATCCGATTTGCGCATGGCAAAAACGATTGACTTCGCATGGGAGGCAGACGTTTGGTATACAATGAAAATGAAGGTCGAAGTTATCAATGAAAAAGCGGTAATTAGTGGTAAGGTATGGCGCATCAGCGAATCGGAACCAGATGAATGGACGATCACTGCTGAAGACCCTCTCCCGAATCGAGAAGGTAGTCCAGGTATCTATGCCTATTCCGCGACTGAAATCTATTATGATAATCTAAAGGTATGGTGATGTATGATTTTTGAATGGAAAAGCGGTGCTAAAAGCATCGCTATAACAAATAATAGTTACGGTGTGCATTCGTATTCGTTTGTCCTCTTCGTTCTGACATTCGGTCTTCTCAGTATATTTCAAGTGCCAAATAGCTTTGCAGATGCCCATAAGTCATCTAAAAAAGAAATTGCGTTGTGGGGTGGCACATTAAGCCGTAACATGGTCTCAAATGAGAAGAACGTCCCAGCGCAATGGGATCTGGCAACAGGCGAAAATATCAAATGGGTAGCAGAACTCGGTTCACAAAGTTACGCAGGACCCCTCATCAGCGGCGGCAAAATTTTTATTGGAACGAATAACGATGCCCTGAAAAATCCGAAATTGACGGGTGACCGTGGGAATCTCATGGCGTTTCGCGAGTCCGATGGCGAATTTCTGTGGCAAATTACACATACAAAACTCCTTTCTGGGCGCGTTAACGACTGGCCTCTACAAGGTATCTGTTCAACTCCTTATGTTGAGGGCGATAGACTCTACTACATCTCTAACCGCTGTGAAGTTGTTTGTGTTGATACGGAAGGCTTTCTGGATGGTGAAAATGATGGTCCCTTTAAAGACGAAACCGAGACGAGCAAAATTGACGGGGACATCATCTGGATTTACGATATGATGGATGAGTTGGACGTTTTTCCGCACAACCTCGCTACTTGTTCTCCGCTTGCTGTCGGAGACCTGCTTTTCTTGGAAACAAGCAACGGTGTTGATGAAACACATATCCATATCCCTGTTCCCGATGCCCCAAGTTTTATCGCATTGAATAAAAACACTGGTGAATTGGTTTGGGAAGATGCCTCCCCTGGAGAAAATATACTACACGGACAGTGGTCAAATCCAGCTTACGGTGTTATCAAAGGTGTCCCACAAGTCATCATTCCCGGCGGCGATGGTTGGGTCTACTCGTTTGAACCGGAAACCGGCAATATAATCTGGAAGTTTGACTGCAACCCGAAAGATTCTGAATGGGAACTCGGTGGACGGGGCACACGGAACAATATTATCTCTACCCCAGTCATTCATGACGACAAAGTTTATCTCGCTGTTGGACAAGACCCAGAGCATGGTGAAGGCGTTGGACACCTCTGGTGCATTGACGCTTCACAAAAAGGTGATACGACCTCAACCGCTGCGGTATGGCACTTTGGAGATGAACAGTTCAATCGTACAATGTCAACCGTCGCTATTCACGAAGGGCTTCTCTATATCTCTGACTTAAGCGGATTTCTCTACTGCTTGGATGCAAACACTGGCGATCTGTTCTGGACGCATGATACCTTTGCCGCTATCTGGGGTTCGCCTTACGTTGTCGATGGCAAAGTCTACCTCGGCGATGAAGATGGCGATGTTGTCATCTTAAAAACAGGCAAAACGAAAGTGGTACTTGATGAATTCAATATGGGGAGTTCGGTTTATACCACACCCTTGGCAAAGGATGGTGTGCTTTACATCGTAACCCGTAATCGGTTAATTGCAATTTCTGAATAGAAGTTTCTAAAGTCCACAATTCATTTGGACTCTATTTCATGTCCTAAAGTAAGGGATGCTTACATGGCGTATAGCAACTTTACTTTACCAGCTGCGCGGGCAGCATTTGAGCTAGAAGAGGTAGATACTGCTGGTCTATTTTCTGATATTGAACCAGTCGCTCCCAGTGAGTTACTTACATCTATATTGGATCGAAAAATACCTTTAGCGACTGCAATCGGCACCGAAAAGGCAAAGTCTGAAATGATTGTCGCAGACGTTCTTGTTGAACTTCGTGAACAATTAGATCATCGCATCAGTCTCTTTTCGGGTATTGACTTTAACGTTGATGATGAACTTGGATTAACAGGTGTGTGTGGTTTTTTGGTCAGTCTCTCACCTATACAATTTGACTTGCAGGCTCCGATCATTGTCCTTGTTGAGGCAAAGAACGATAACCTTGAAATAGGGCTTGGGCAGTGTGTGGCAGAGATGGTTGCCGCCCAGCACTTTAATGTAGAACATGGAAATGACATTCCACGTGTATATGGGGCGACAACTTCAGGCACAGAATGGCGGTTCCTAAAGTTAGAGGGCAAAAAACTTGACATTGACATGCTACCCTATCCCATTGAATCGTGCGACACAGTTCTCGGCATCCTTGCAAGTATGGTAGCACAAAAAGCATGAGAGTCTAACTGATATCATTATACAAACTAATCACAATAGAAGAACAAAATGACCCTTTCTCAAAAAATTGAAAATGCCAGAATCGCACTTGACGCACATGTTCGGGAGATTGTCAATTGGCACTTTAGTCCAGAAACTGGATGTCCATTCTGGTTAGAATTCGCAGAAAACTTGGATTTTGATCCACGAAAAGAGATCGACAGTTATGCCGATCTCAAATGTCTTGGACATTTCCAAGATGAATGGCTGCGAGGTGGACCTGTGCGACGGTGGGTGCCAAAAGTTTATGCTGATAAACCGATCTATGTTTTTGAAACAGGTGGCTCAACAGGTATACCAAAATGTCGTATCAGTATACGGGATTTCCATATTGATTACGAGTTGTTCAGTGAAACATTATCCGATGAAAATTTTCCACCCGGTAGCGATTGGCTAATGTTAGGTCCCACCGGACCACGCCGATTGAGGCTTGCAGTTGAGCACCTTGCACAGCATCGTGGCGGTATCTGTTTCCTTGTTGACCTTGACCCGCGTTGGGTGAACCAGCTTGTGCGTTACGGGAAACATCAGGAATTAGATGCGTATAAGAGTCACGTCATCTCACAAGCACTTAACGTGCTAAAAGCACACGAAAACGTCCAGTGTTTGTTTACCACGCCGAAACTGCTGGAAGCCTTGTGTGAGAAAATTTCACTGGAAAAAGTCGGCATAAAAGGTATCTTTTGTGGTGGGACCGAAATGGACGCGCAATTCCACCGTTTCGCACGCGAGGAACTCGTGCCGGGAATTGATTTTGTGCCGACCTACGGTAATACGCTTATGGGATTAGCCACTTGTAAACCCTTTGATCCTGCTGACAACTATGCGATTATCTATTATCCGCCGCAACCGCGTGCAGTTATAGAATTGGTTAACCCAGAAAATCCAGAGCAACTTGTTGATTATGGTGAAACAGGACGCGTGATGCTCACAACATTAACAAAGGAGTTTTTCATACCTCGTTTTCTGGAGCGTGACGAAGCAGAACGCGCTGAACCGATTCCTGAATATCCTTGGGATGGCGTTGAAAATCTACGTCTGCTTTCTGAACTGCAAGAGAGTGTTGTAGTAGGTGTTTACTAAATCATCCTAACAAACAGGAGAAAAAATAAGGTGATAATGGACTTTAGTAATGTTCTTAGCAGTACAGCGGGTATACAGGTGCAAGCACATTGGGAACCAATCGCAGATGCTACTTATAACTTGCATCAACTAACGGAGGAGCAGTTTGCTCGGGCAAAAACAAAATGTCCAGAATTAGCGAATATGGAATGGGAACAAGCGTTGAAACTTTTCAATCCTAAACCTGCACACCCATTGAAGAACTACAGCCAAACCGACTTTCAAGTTTTTCTACCGTCTTCGACTGCTAATGTAGGGGATATTTGGGAATTTGACCCGAAAGGAATTCTCCCTTTCCTCTATCAGTTTCACCCGGGAGCAACAACGGAGATCACCGTCTTTTCCCGCAGAACACATAGATATGAAGGGACAAAAGCGTGTCTACGGGCAATTTCACCCAATTACGCCGAAGTTGTCTTCCGAATTCATGCACAGTTCGTGCTGGACGCGTCTGGTATCCGTTTGTTGCCAGCACAGTTTGCAGGACGACTGGTACTGAATCGAAAGGAAGGAGCAGTTGTAGAGTTTTCTCTGTTTCTTCCGGCACGCAATAGCAATGTAGATGTTAATCCGTTCAGGGCAGCAGACGTGGCTTTCATTCCTCGCATGGAACTCTCCACTTTATCAAGCACGCCTGGACGCGAGATAGCATGGGAAACAGCCATCACTGAAGAAGAAGCCCGCAAAAAGTTAGCGACTACGTTCTACAAGTTTGCTAAAATTGAGTGGGACCCAATTGAAGATACCATCGAACTCGCGAAACTGACAAACCGTCCTATCCATGCGTTAGTTTTGTTTGGTGCCCTTGATGATGAATCGTGCTGAGGGTCGGGCAAAATTTTGAGAGCGGGTCCGCTCTCTTCACCGAAAGTCGTCAAGTTACTCAACACGCACTTTGTCAATGTTTGGGTTCTACTGCGAGAATTACCCGAACTACAGGACGGTGCCAAAGGAGCTGCTTCCGCTATGTTAGCGACAAAACTCCAAGAGCATTTTGTATATCCCGTGGACTCTCTGATTCTGACACCAGAATTGGAGTTTATCGAACATCTGCCCACGAATGAGTTTCTTAAATCTTTTCCCGGTAATGAACGAAAATCCGAATATTTTAGATGGTTAAAGTCATCTTTAGCACAAGTAGATAGACACTGAAGAGGAATCCAAATATGATAACAAAAATTGAAAAAGTCTTCCGATCCCCCTATGCTGTGCCGAACGGTTTACAGGTTACAGACGAAGGTTTATGGATCGTTGATCAGATTACCGACAGAGTCGCCTTGGTTGAAATCACATCAGATCCGGATTATACCGTGCCGAAACTCATCCGTGACATTCCGAGTGAGTCCTCCAACACGAGTGGAATGACCTATGGTGGAGGCTCGCTCTGGTTAGCAGCGAATGGTACTGGCGAACGCTGGCGTCCTGTCCGGGATACAGATGCTGAGACAGGTGAGATTTTCCAAGTTGATCCCGCTACTGGCGAAACCCTTGGACGCTTTCCAATACCCGATGGTGGCGGCACACACGGCGTCGAATACGACCCATACGATGAAGAACATCTGTGGGTCCAAACGCTTAAGAATCAGGTTACGCATAAAGTCAGAATTTCGGATTGGTCAATACAAAAGACACTTCCGTTGCCTCATGGACGCGGACATGGCATGGTTCGCGTTGAAGATGGGCTTTGGTCAACCCATACCTCCGATAGGGTCATCGTCAAACTTGATCTTAAAGACGGTACACCGCTTGATGTGATTGAGGTTCCTGAAGACTGTCCAGAACCGCACGGTTTATCAATTTATGGTGATGATTTTCTCTATTGTGACGCATCTTCTGGGTGGGTTGCAAAGATTTCAAGGTAACTAAAAAGACAATGATACACATCCCAATTTTACGCGCAGGTCGTTCTTATAGAAGTTTGAAAACCGTTAGCGTCCCACATATCAAAACAGGTGAACCGTTGGTTGAAGTCAGCCAAGCGAACACTGGCTTGATAGCCAAAGACCTCCGCGACTTACCATATCACAGACAGACACTTTCACAGCATTCCGTTTCAGAGTTGATTGGGATGTGCAACGACGCTGCGCGTCTATTCACTACCGCTGACCTACCGCTTGATGTCGGCACCCAATCACCGACAGATTATATCAAACAGGTTTCTGGAACAACCGGTTTACCCGAAACACTTTGTAAAGACAATATGGGTAAGATTCAAGGTGTTTTAGAAAATATAGAGACCGTTTTAGATGGTTTAACACGTGGACTTGATTTACGAATCTTAGACTCAGGGTGGGGTGTTCAAAATGAGCGGACGTTGAGTTACGTATGTGAAACGGATGCACTCGGTGCGGTGCTGCCAAGCAATTCTCCTGGTGTTCATTCGCTCTGGATACCTGCTGTTGCCTTAAAAGTGCCTTTGGTACTAAAACCCGGGCGTGAGGAACCGTGGACTCCTTATCGGATAGCGCAAGCGTTTATGGAAGCAGGTGTGCCACCAGAGGCATTCAATTTCTATCCAACTGATTATCCTGGTGCTAACGAAATCTTATTTCGATGTGGCAGATCTATGCTGTTTGGCGGTGGTTCAACTGTAGAGCCATGGTTAAATGACCCGCGCGTGGAAATTCATGGACCGGGGCGTAGTAAAATCATCATTCACGAAGGGCAACAAACAAATTGGAAACAACATCTTGATCTCATTGTCGAATCAGTTTCGAAAAATGGTGGCAGGTCATGCATTAACGCCTCTGGCATATGGGTGACAGCACATGGTGGTGATATTGCCGAAGCATTGTCGGAACGTCTGGCACGTATTGAACCGAAACCGCTTGACCATCCCGATGCGGGCATTGCTGCATGGGCAAATCCGAAAGCCGCCCACAGTATCTCTTCACTGATTGACAGACAACTTAAACAGTCTGGGGCAACAGAGCTAACAACAGGTGAACGTGTGATTGAATTAGATGGTTGCACCTTCCTTAGACCGACAGTGATTTGGTGTGAAGACCCCGAACATCCCTTAGCAAACACAGAATTCCCGTTTCCATTCGTAAGTGTCGTTGAAGTACCAGCAGCAAAACTCGTCGAATCTATGGGAACAACGCTGGTCGCTACTGTTATTACTGAAGATGACAAATTGACTCAAGAACTCCTATCGACACCTCTTGTTGATCGGTTAAATTTAGGTGCTATCCCAACAAATCAGATTTCTTGGGATAGTCCGCATGAAGGAAATTTGTTTGAGCATCTTTATCGACAGCGTGCTTTTCAGCATATACATCCCTGACAATTCACTATTTCAAATGCGTTAAAAGGGAATATCACAATGAAGGTAAAATATTTTCATGACAGTGGCACAGCACTCATTGAATTTTCAACACATCCTATTGCGGAAACAAAAGAAATCAATGAAAACGTCTACATAGACTTGGATGCTGAGGGAAATCCTGTCGCAATCACAATTGAACATGCTAACTTACATGCGAATCTACCTGATTTACTTTATGAGCAGATAGGTGCACCGGAACCACAACTACTATTGCGAAAAGATTAGGAGTTGCCTAATAAACATTGCTTTGACCGAAACAATGTAGATGAAACCTGACGAATCAGATTTCTTGAAATAGTCCACATGAAGGAAATTTGTTTGAACATCTTTTTTGATAACGCGCACTTCAACTTAGCGATATTCTGAAATAACTTACTTTTTTTAAACCATTGGTATTGTAGTTATGACCGAAAACCCAAATGTAATTCTCATCTTTGCAGACGATCTCGGGCGTGGTATGTTAAGCTGCTATGGACAACAACATTTTGAGACACCCAATATTGACCGCCTCGCAAACGAAGGAATGCGGTTCAATCACGCCTACGGTTGTGCATTCTGTGCCCCATCCCGCGCCAGCATGTTGACAGGGATTCACGATTGCCATCAAGGCACATGGACATATACCAAAGCAGGTATCTATCAGAGCATAAGCACCGGTGAAATGATGCCAGATGAAATTTCGGAGCTGATTCATTCCACTGGATTACAGGCGGGTACCGATGATGTTTTTTTAGCTGAAATCGCTGAGGAAGCGGGTTATGTAACCGGACAGATCGGGAAACTTGAATGGGGTTTTGCCACAACAGCAGAACGTATCCGTCGTCACGGGTGGCAGTATCACTACGGTTATTATGATCACCAGCGCTGCCACGGATTTTATCCACCTTTTCTCTTTGAAAATGGTGAATTGACACACATTCAAGGGAATACCCATGCAGACTGCGCGAAGCACCCAAACTCCGAATCTGATGAAAACATGGAAGTTCGCAGGAATCGTCAGGGAAAGGCGGTATATTCTCAAGACATTTTCAACGATAAAATTGTTGAGTTCCTTCGCTCCCATAAGGATAAACCTTTCTTCCTCTACCATCCATCTCAGCTGCCACACGGACCAATTGCCATACCCGACATTCATCCGTCCGTCAGGCAATCATCAGAATTGACAACGTATGAAAAAGAATACGCCTCTATGATCCTAAAGTTGGATGAGACCGTTGGAATCATTTTGGATGAACTCCAACAACTCGGCATTGATGATCGCACGATGATCGTCTTTTGTTCTGATAACGGACACGAAGTGTATTACCGGCAGGAAGGGCGGACTTCTGGTCGACAGAGGAATTTGGAAGGTGAACCGTTTGATGAAATTACAACGAAATTCTATTCAGAAACAGGCGGCGACGTGTTCAACGGCAACGATGGAATGGGTGGTTTAAAGTGGTCAAGTTGGGAAGGCGGCACGCGTATCCCTTACCTTGTCCGTTTTCCTGGAACGATCACGTCTAACCGTGTGTCCAACCACATGCTCGCTAACTACGATTTTATGTCAACCCTTGCCGACCTCATCGGAGTGGAATTACCGCAAGACAAAGATGGTGTGTCATTCTTACCGACTTTGCTGGAACAGACTGATGTACAACAGAACCATGAGTGGATTGTATACGCATCTCGACTGGGTCCCGCGTTAGTAACATCTGATGGTTGGAAACTACGATATATCAACAAAACGGATAGTTTTCAGCTATACCACCTCCCCCACGACTACCGCGAGGAGAGCGACATTTCTGCAGATCATCCCGACCTTGTTTCCCGACTCAGCAAATGGATGCTGAATGCTTGTGATGGCGATTATCGGAATGGCACGCCACAAGCACATTTGGCTGAATACCCTAACAGTAATTGACTTAAATAAATTTTATATTTACTGATAAAGTGAATCAAGTCAAATCATCCTACCTACATTCTTCCTTGAATAACGAACCGAAATCTGATATAATTTGAAACATTGATAAGTCCAATCCGTTTGGAAATTTAACAAATCGGAAAACCTTTTGCCATGATTTCTTTTGATTCTGATTTGGCACAACGCGTCATCTTTGGCGAGAACAGTATTGAGAAACTTGCTGAATCCACAATAGCTCTTGGTGGCAGTCGTATTCTAATTGTAACAGACCATGGTATTCAGGAAGCTGGTATCCTCAAACGTGCATATTCAGCACTTAATAGTGAGAAGATTCCATGTTACGTTTTCACAGATGTTGACCCTAACCCAACTACGAAACATGTTGAGGCTGCGGTTCAATTTGCAAAAGCCAATGCACCGATTGACCTGATTATTGGACTCGGTGGTGGAAGTGCAATGGATTGTGCAAAAGGCACAAATTTTCTGCTGACCAACGGTGGGAAAATGGAGGATTACTGGGGAACGAACAAAGCATCGCAACCGATGTTCCCTTCAATCGGTATTCCGACAACGATAGGCACTGGTAGTGAGGCGCAATCTTTTGCTCTAATTGCACAGGAAGATACACACGTTAAAATGGCGTGTGGTGATAAAAAAGCACAATTTAAAACAGTAATTTTAGACCCTACGGTAACAGAAACCTTACCGAAATCTGTAGCCGCGATCACAGGTATAGACGCAATCGCCCATGCTATTGAAAGTTTCGTTTCAACCAGACGCAACCCAATGTCGCATATGTTCTCTCTGCGCGCATGGCAACTTTTAGATGCTAATTTCGAATTGGCACTTGATGCGAAAAACAGTAAAGCACGCGGAAATATGTTATTCGGTGCTTATCTTGCTGGCGTTGCGATTGAAAACTCAATGTTAGGCGCGGCACACGCATGCGCAAATCCATTGACAGCCAGATACGGCATCACACACGGCATAGCTGTTGCCCTCATGTTACCGCATGTAATTCGATTTAACAAAACAATCGCAGACGAATCGTATCGTGAGCTTTACTCGGACGGAAATTTGGCAGATAGAATTGAAATGTTAATGCAGAAAAGCGATTTGCCGAACTCATTACAAGATTGTTCTGTCCAATGTAATATAAGATCAACGGATATAGCTACACTGGCAAAGGAAGCCGCAGCACAATGGACTGCACAGTTTAACCCACGTTCTTTGGCTATAAATGATTTTGTGAGACTATATGAACACATTTTTTGAAAAGTTAAAATCACTATCATATTGGAATCTTACTGCTAATTTATTAGTTTTCCTGTTGATTCTCGGAATGCACTCCGCTTTTGGTGATTGGGCAAGTTTTCGTGGGAATCCACAACTCACAGGTGTAGCCGATTCACAACTCCCCGACAAACTTGAGTTAATCTGGACTTTTAAAGCAGGAGATATGATTGAGTCCACTGCTGCAATTGTTGATGGCACCCTGTATATCGGAGCGTTAGATGGTTTTCTTTATGCCATCAACGCACAAACCGGAAAAAGCAAATGGAAGTATGAAGCAACTGCGCCAATTAAATCATCACCATCTATCCACAAGGGCGTTATATATTTTGGTGATGAAGATGGTATTTTTCATGCTGTGGATATCAACACTCAAAAAAAGAAGTGGCAATATACTACAGAGGGTGAAATCATCTCATCAGCAAATTTTGCTGGCGACAATGTGCTATTTGGCTCGTATGATGGATTTCTCTACTGTCTCAACATAAAAAGGGGTGAATTGGTATGGAAATTTGAAACAGAGGGATATGTTCACGGCACACCCGCAATTTTCGGAGATTTCGTTATTGTCACAGGGTGCGATAGTTTTTTGCGAGTTATCAATATTAACGATGGGAAGCAGACACAACAGGTTAACCTTGGTGCGTATGTCGGTGCGAGTCCAGCGGTTTTAGACGCTAACACAGAAGCCCAAACTACGTCCAAAGTTCGCGCATATTGCGGAACGTATGGTAACGAAGTGTTAGGTGTTGACCTCACATCCGGTGAAATTAAGTGGCGATATGAACATCCGGTACGCAAACTTCCGTTTTTTGCCTCAGCTGCCGTAACGAAGAACCTCGTAATCATTGGAGGGCGCGATAAGATGGTGCATGCGCTCTCACCAGAAAAAGGTGAACCGCAATGGACTTTTACTGCTAAATCCCGTATTGAATCTTCTCCAGTTATCGTTGGAAAGCGCGTGTTTTTTGGGACAACTCGCGGGGTATTTGTTGCGCTTGATATTACCAATGGAAAACAATTATGGAAATTTGAAACAGGGTCATCTATCGTTGCGTCACCCAGCGTTTCTGATGGGAAAATATACATAGGAACAGAGGATGGGGCCCTCTACTGTTTTGGAAGAAAGTAATTTTGTAAAACAACATTGTAAAAAGGTTGTTTTACAATCTGGTCTATGTTAAAATTTTCTACAGTCTCGGTAAGTATAAAACCATCCTATCAAGCAAAATCAAAGAGGACATTACGATGAATCATTCGACAACTATTCAAGAGATAGTAGAAAGATTAGAGACGTTTCCACCTATTCTTCAGAAGCAAGTTTTGGATTTCACCTTAGAACTTTCGGATGAAATGCCAGAGGGGGCCTCAATTCACGAATTCCTTGAATTCTCAGGTACAATTCCACCTGAAGACCTTGAACAGATGAAACAAGCCATTGAAGAAGGGTGTGAGCAAGTCTATGCTTCAGAATGGTAAATACCTGTTAGACACAAACATTGTTATTGCAATGTTTGCTAATGAAATCAATATTGAAGAAGAAAGACAGTATACTGGCAAGGTTTTCTTGCCTTCTCCGGTAATTGGTGAACTCTACTATGGCGCGCGGAATTCTGACAGACCTATAGAAAATATAGCAAAAATAAACAGACTCACAGAACGGATTCCGAACATTTCTTGTAATTTGCAAACGGCACGGTGGTACGGTATTATCAAAAACCAACTGCGACGAAAGGGGGCATCTCATTCCAGATAATGATATTTGGATTGCTGCAATAGCTCTGCAACGTGAATTAATTCTTGTCACACGGGACGCACATTTCAATGAAGTTGAGTCTTTACACTTAGAAAAATGGTAGATTTCAAAAATTTATATTTCCCTAAAATTCTGAGATTTCTCAATTTTGTTCAAACTTTAGATGAGGAACAGAAATGTCCAAAACTAAACCGGAACCTGCAACAGCAGGAATAGAATCAAAAAATACAACAGTCGGCAGCGTTTTTGTCTCAAACTATCCTCCATATTCTACTTGGAACGATTCAGCAGTTCCTGAAGTGCATCGCGCGCTGAGTGAAGAACCGCGCCCAGATGCCACGCTTGGACTTTACCTGCATATCCCCTTTTGTCGCAAACGATGCAAATTCTGCTACTTTCGGGTATATACCGATAAAAACAGTTCAGAAATTGACACTTATCTAAACGCTTTGGCAAAAGAGGTTGAACTTTACAGCAAACAACCGGCAATTACAGGGCGACCTTTGCATTTTGTTTATTTTGGTGGTGGCACACCCTCCTATATTAGTGTCAATCATCTGACAACTTTGGTAGACAAGGTGAAAAACGTCTTACCGTGGGATGCTGCTGAAGAGGTCGCTTTTGAATGTGAACCCGGCACACTGACACAAAAGAAATTGGAAGCGATCAAGGCTATCGGTGTAACCCGATTGAGTCTCGGTGTTGAGAATTTGAATGATGAAATACTTGCTGAAAACGGCAGAGCGCATCTCTCAAAAGAGGTATATCGCATTGCGCCTTGGATAAAAGAATTAGCATTTGATCAAGTCAACATTGACCTCATCTCTGGTATGATTGGGGAAACATGGGACAGTTGGCGTGAAACTGTCAGAAAGACAATTGAACTTGATCCTGACAGTATTACCGTTTATCAACTTGAATTGCCGTTCAACACCGTCTATTCTAAAGATATTCTTGGCGGAGATGCGTTACCTGTCGCAGATTGGAAACTAAAGCGGGAATGGCATCAATACGCTTTTGAACAATTTGCAAAATCCGGTTACGCACAGTCCAGTGCTTACACAGTACTCAAAAAAGACAAGCCTTGTCAGTTCGTCTATCGGGATGCAGTGTGGCAAGGGAGTGATATGATTGGCACAGGTGTTGCATCTTTTTCGCATCTCAGCGGGATTCACTTTCAAAATGCACCTTCATGGGGAGACTATCTTGGTAATCTTGAGGAAGATAAGCTACCTATCTATCGCGCGCTGAAGCCAACAGAAGCAGAAAAATTGACACGAGAGATGATTCTGCAACTCAAACTTGGGAAGATAAAACCCTCCTATTTCCAAGCGAAGTTCAATGCAGATATTCTTACACTTTACGCTGATGCGTATGAAAAACTGCAGAACGATGGCATGCTGTCCGTTAACGCTGAATCAGATGAGATTCAACTGACACAACGCGGACTGCTTCAAGTTGATAGTTTGCTTCCTGCGTTCTATGCCCCTGAATATCAGAATACGCGGTATACGTAAATACATGGATATAAAATCACAATTACACCGTCTGCGTGAAATGCTTGCTCCGGTTATAGAAACAAACGCCTTCTACAAGAAAAAACTTACCGAAGTTGGAATTACACACCCCAATGATATTCAGACGTTTACTGATTACCAGCAACTACCCTTTACTACAAAAGACGAACTCAGCGCTGATCAAGTGTCCCATCCACCTTACGGCACAAATCTGACCTTTCCACTGGAACAATATACCTGCATACACCAGACCTCAGGTACAACAGGCGCACCATTGCGATGGTTAGACACCCGAGAATCGTGGGACTGGTGGGGAAAATGCTGGAGAGATATTTATAACGCTGCGGGGGTAACATCCTCAGATCGACTCATGATGGCGTTTTCGTTCGGTCCATTTATCGGTTTCTGGAGTGCTTATCATGGCGCGCAGCAACTTGGCGCACTCACAATTGCAAATGGTGGTTTGACATCCGAACAACGGATACGTGCTATCCTTAGCAACGATGTGACGGTGGTAATTTGCACACCAACTTACGCTCTACGTCTTGCCGAAGTTGCAGAGCAAGAGGGAGTTAACCTCAGCAAAGATTCCAAAGTTAGAGTAACAATTCACGCAGGTGAACCTGGGGCAAGTCTATCTGCAACAAAACAGCGCATTGAGGACCGTTGGGGTGCACGCGCCTATGACCATGCAGGCGCAACCGAAGTCGGCGCATGGGGGGTGATGTGTGGGCCGCAAGCAGGTGTCCACCTCAACGAAGATGAGTTTATCTGTGAAGTGCTTGATCCTGAAACAGGTAATCCAGCAGAGGAAGGGGAATTAGTCATTACGAATTTAGGTCGAATTGGTATGCCCGTAATTCGTTATCGGACAGGTGATTATGTCAAGCTCAAGTCTGAACCTTGTGAATGTGGAAACCAACACCGTGTTCTTGATGGTGGTGTTATCGGACGGTTGGACAACGCTATTATCATTCGTGGTTTGAATGTTTATCCCGCTACGATTGAAAATATTATCCTTAAGTTCTCTGATGTGAGCGAGTTCGCTGTTCGTGCTTACCGCACAGAAACACTTGATGAGCTTGAAATTCAGATAGAATCTACTAACGCTAATCCTGCTAATACAGCAACTGATGTGAGTTCAGCAATCCGAAATGCATTAGGTTTACGCACGATTGTGAAAGTTGTCCCGCCAGGAACTTTGCCGAGATTCGAGCTCAAATCAAAACGGTTTACGGATGAACGCGCCTTATAGATGAACAGGCGTTTCCCTTGACAATTCAATTCTTGAGAGGCTATAATATTTAGCAGGGAGAAGGAAAATGGCAGACTATGAAATTGATGAAATTCGCAGAATTCGACAAGAAATATCTGCTCGATTTGATCATGATATTCACAAATTGATCGCTCATTATCAAGCATTAGAGAAAGCATACCGGAAGTCTGGCAAATACAAATTTGTGGATCCGCCACCAGAGGACCCAAAACCCACGAAAACAACAGACGAAAAAGCAGCGGATTGACTAGCTGCGAACTTTCTGTTTTTCAAACAAATCTAAGCGAAACTATAATGTCTATTTTAAATAACTTAAACCGCCCCCAGCGAGAAGCTGTTACGCATACAGAAGGACCTCTTCTGATTATTGCCGGACCGGGTTCTGGCAAAACCCATACAGTTGCTTGTTCTATTGCTTACGCCATAGAAGAAAATGGGGTGATACCGGACAAGATTTTGGCATTTAGTTTCACGCGCAAAGCTCGTGAGGAGTTGAGGCACCGTGTGCAAGTAGTCATGGAGCGAGACGAAAACGCTACTGACGTTTGGATTTCAACGTTCCACAGTTTTTGCGGGAAGGTTCTGCACCAAGATGCTCAGCAATTGGACATAAGTAACAGACAAGAGTTTACCATTAATGAGTTAACACGTCTCTATAATGAGGGCACGCGTGCTCAAGTTGAATATCTCCAGCATCATCAATTTGCTGAACCCGAGGATGTCCTGCGTTTTATAAACGAGTGCACAGCAGAGGATGTTTCTCCTACTGAGGTAGGAAGTTACGCGCAGCATCGCCACATCTCACAAACCTATGTAGAAATCTACCAGAGATACAGACAACTCGTTGAAAATGGCGAGACTAATTATACTGAGTGCCAACTATTGACGAACGCGCTCCTCAGGGACGTTCCTGCAGTTAGAGAAAGATGGCAAGAGAAATTTGATCTTATCTTCGTTGATGAATACCAGGACACGGATCCTATTCAATACCAAATTATCAAAACTCTTGCAGAAAGGCATCAGAACCTACGGGTTGTTGGGGATGATGACCAAGGTATTTACGGATTTCGGGGTGCTGATATCCAAAATATCTTAAATTTTGAGGAGGATTTTTGTAATGCCGAGGTGATTTCGCTCGGACAAAACTATCGTTCTACACCGCAGATAGTCGAGGCATCCCGTGCTTTAGCAGAGTTCAATCCAGATCGGCGAGAAAAGGAACTGTTTACACGGAACCCTCAGGGTGAGAAAATAAAACATCTTCATACCGAGAATCACGAAAGGGAAGCTGCCACAATTGCCGATTTTATCCAGCGCGCTCGTCAAGCAGAACGAAGGCCGAGGGATTTTGCTGTATTGTACCGCACTAATAGGCAAGCAGAGGCTTTTACAGAGGCTTTCAGGGAATTAGAAATTCCGTATCATGTTGTTGGTAACTCCTCAAACAGAGATATAGATGGTGTGTCTCTCATGACAATCCATAAAGCCAAAGGATTAGAATTTCCAAACGTATTTGTTGCAGGCGTATGCACCAGTTTATTACCTTTTCACAATTCTAATGAACAGGATTGGGGTGAGGAACTCCGGCTCCTTTATGTAGCGATGACACGTGCAAAGAATTGGTTGTGTCTGTCGTCTTATCAAGAAGACGCGCAATACCCACGGGGGAAATCTCAATTTTTAGATTATATTCCGGCTACTCTCGTTGAATCTGTAGAAACGCTTGAAAACATTCCGATTCCACCGCGGCCCGAGGAAATGATGCCAATAGTTACTGAAGAACCATCGGACTATGTTGAACCTCTCCCTGAGCAACTACTTGGGGATGGTATGACTGTCATTGGCGTTGACCCTGGAAATATTGGTACTCGGAACACAAATGTAGGGTGGTCAGTCACGCAAAAAACCTCTGATGGATATTCTGTTCTTGACTTTGACACTGAGAGACCTACAGGAACCCCAGAAGACAAACTTAGACAGATAGAGGAAAAAATAAAAGCGTTGATACAGTTTCCATCAATTCGACCGCATGCTATTGCAGTTGAGAAACTTGAAGTTACATCAGAGGAAGAAAGAAAGAATTGGTTTTTGTATGTCGCGGCGTGTGTAGCAACTGTAAGAAGTATCGCTGACAAGGAAGGCATAGAATGTCTACTCTATACGCCACAGCACGTTAAACATGCTGCCACGGGCAGCAAAAAGGCATCTAAGGAAGATGTCCAGAAGGCTGTCAAGCAGATGTGTAAACTCTCGCAAATTCCGGAACCGCATCATTCTGCGGATGCTATCGCGACAAGTCTCTGTTATTTGAGAAGTTATCTGAACTCCTCTCGTTTTGAAGGCAATAAACGAAAAGAGGAAATTTACAACTCGGGTATAGAGCATTTGGACAATCAGAAATGTAGCGAAGCGATCGCCAAGTTCAATGAGGCGATAAATATAGACCCCGTTGATGCAGAGATACACTGCGGACTGGGGCGCGCATACCTTGGACAGGGTAACTTAGAAGTTGGAGAAAATAAAGCCAAAGAAGCCATAAGGCTTGAGGAAAATAATTATCCGGATGCCCAAAACCTTTTGAAAGCTATAGAGCGTTACCACTCTGGTTGTAATTTCTTGGACAATCGTGAATGGAATATGGCGATTGACAAATTCCAAGAAGCTATAAATATAGAACCTATCTTTACTGACGCACACTGTGGACTCGGACGAGTGCACCTTGCACAAGGCAATTTGGATGAAGCAGAAAATGCTGCTGAAAAAGCTTTAGGGTTGACACAAAATAATCATCCCGATTCACAGAAGCTTTTGGATGCTATAAAGTATTACCACTCTGGTTATAATTTCTTGAGCAATCATGAATGGTATAGGGCGATTAATAAATTCCAGCAATCTGTAAACCGAGAACCTATCTTTACTGACGCACACTATGGACTGGGGCGAGTGCACCTGGCACAAGGCAATTTGGACGAAGCAGAAAATGCTGCTCGAAAAGCTTTAGGATTAATAAATAATAATCATCCGGATTCACAGAAACTTTTGGATGCTCTAGGACATTATTGCTCTGGTCGTAATTTCTTGAGCAATCGTGGATGGAATATGGCGATTGACAAATTCCAAGAAGCTATAAATATAGAACCTATTTTTACTGATGCGCACTGTGGACTGGGAAGAGTGCATCTTGCACAAGGCAATTTGGATGAAGCGGAAAGTGCAGCTAAAGAAGCTCTAAAACTCAAAAATAACTATTCACCCGCCCAGGAACTTTTGGGGGATGTAAAAAAGAAATACTGCGACAAGGGCAGCAGTTCTCTTACGATGAGACAATATGATCAAGCGATTGCCGAATTTCAAAGAGCAGTAGAAATTGACCCAAAATTTAAAGATGCTCATCTCGGTCTTGGCAAGACTTACCTTAAATTAGGAGATATTGAAACAGCAGAGAAAGAAGCAAAAGAAGCATTGGAAGTTGACGATACTTGTGAACGCGCCAATAAACTTTTAGAAAAAATAAAAGAAAAATACAAAGAGCAAGGTGATGAGCATCAGAATAGAAAAGCGTACACCGAAGCAGTAAAATCTTATCAACAGGCAATAAGGATTGATAAAAAATATAAAGATGCATATAACAATCTTGGTATGGTTTATCGGAAAATGGAAGAGTACAGCAATGCAATAAGTGCCTATCAGCAAGCAATAAACATTGATGAAAGCTGTCATGTAGCCCATACTGATCTTAGCATCGTTTACTACGAGATGGGTGAGTATGCTAAGGCCGTAAGTCCACTAAAACGTGCAATTGAAATTAAGTCTGATTATCAAAAAGCATACTACAACCTCGCTCGGACTTACTTTAAAATGGAAAATTTACCAGACGCAAGTGAAACAGTGCTTGAGGCAACAAGGCTTGATGTTAATGATCAGGACACTCTTAATCTATTAAAGAAAATACAGGATGTTTACTTAGAACAAGGGCATGATTACCTTAGAATAAGTAATCTTGATGCAGCAGAATTGTCCGCGAAAAAGGCTTTAAAACTTAATTCAAGCTATCAACCTGCTATTGATTTTTTGGAAAATATTAAACAAGAATATTGCAAGCGTGGTTTGACTTATCTTAAAAAGAGTGAGTGGAAGTCCGCGAAGAAATCAGTGAAAAAAGTGTTGAATATTGATCAAAATTATCAACCTGCATACGGGCTCTTAAAGCAAGTTTATTATGAAGAGGGCGTTATTCATATAAAAAACAGCAGATATGAAAAAGGTATAAACATACTTCAAAAAGCAAACAAAATCAATCCAAATTGTGAAAAAACGCATTATTATCTTGGATTGGCTTACTTCCAATTAGGCAGATTGAAAGAAGCACAACTATCGATCAAAAATGCATTATCAATTCAACCAAATTATCCTCGGGCCTGTAAACTTCTGTCAGAGATAAATGATGCCCGTAATTGGTTGAAATTAGGTGGAGCAAAGGTGCGACAATTTGCTCGTTGGATAGTAAACCGTATTGGCTCTAAGGAAACTTAATAAAACACTGGATATCCAACCGGCATTGACAATTCTGATCAAGTCTCTAATCGTTGAAACTCAAAACCACAATTGGTGCAAAGAAACATAGATGAGTAAACACAAAAACTACGACACCATCATTATCGGCGGCGGACCCGCTGGAAGCACTGCTGCAACACTCATAGCGCAGCAAGGTTACCGCGTACTACTTCTTGAGCGCGACGCTGAACCAACATTCAAGATCGGTGAGTCTCTCATTCCCGCCACGTACTGGACTTTTAAACGACTCGGCATGCTTGAAAAACTGAGAGCGAGTCATTTTCCACAGAAGTTCAGTGTACAGTTTTTTACGCGCACGGGTAAGGCGACTAACCCATTCTACTTCTTTGATACCAATCCACATGAAAGTGCAGTTACATGGCAGGTACTGCGTAGCGAGTTTGACCAGATGCTTTTAGACAATGCAACAGAGAAAGGCGTAGAGGTCCGGCGAGGTGTCCGTGTTCGCAAAGTACTTTTTGAAGGGGATAAGGCAGTTGGTGTTGTTACACAAAATGTAAAAAACGGTCAATCGCAAGAGAAAAACAACCTTGAAACGATACAAGGAACTGTTATAGTGGATTCAACTGGGCAGCGGTCTCTCATTGGTAGACAGTTAGACCTCAACACCATAGAACCGAACCTGAAAAAGGCATCCCTTTTTACACACTACGAAGGCGGGCATCGCGACGAGGGTATTGATGAAGGTGCTACCCTTATATTGCATACCGAAGAAAAAGACTCGTGGTTCTGGTCAATTCCACTACCCTACAATCGTACGAGTGTTGGAGTGGTCGGTGAATTAGATTACCTTCTCCAAAATCGCAGAGAACCTGACGGTAAACTCAATGCACAGAAAATCTTTGACGAAGAACTGGAGAAATGCCAACCTTTGAAACAACGACTTGAAGGAGCAAAACAACTCTTTCCTATCCAGGCAACGAAAGATTTCTCATATCGTGCGAGTCGTATCGCAGGAGATAATTGGGTATTGATAGGTGACGCGTTTGGGTTTTTAGACCCAGTCTATTCAACAGGTCTGTTTTTAGCACTCAAATCGGGTGAAATGGCAGCGGATGCAATTATCGAAGCGTTCCGAGAGAACGATTTTTCTGAAACACAATTAGGGAGTTTCGGACATACGTTTGTTGCTGGTATGGAAGCGTTTCGGAAACTTGTCTACGCTTTTTATACGAAGGAATTTAGTTTTGCACGGTTTTTATCAGAGAATCCAGAACATCTTGGCGGCATTGTTGATATTTTAAGTGGAGATGTCTACAGACGTGACGTAACGCATATCTTTCCTGCAATGTCTAAGATGTGTTATTTTCCACCTGAGGTACCGCTTGGATATTCTGTGTAACAATAGTGTCGTCTATAGTAAAATCTAAAATATGTGCACACCCCTGGTAGGTTCGGTTTCCTAACCGCACCATAGGTGTCAATTTAGTGATGGGCGTTTTGTGGGAGGGCTTTTCAAACCCGATTTTGCATCTTGAGTTCCATAGGAACGAAATGTTTATAGAAGGCACAGTCAAACAGTCTCTTGAGCTCCGTAGGAGCGACATATAAGGTTATACATATACCGCCTCTACGAGGCTCAAGATTGGTTAACTCCTTATTCTATAAACATACCGCCTCTACGAGGCTATATAACCTAAAACAGAATTAAATGCCTTAAGTTGACGCCTATGGGTTCGGTTTCCTAACCGCACCTACCGTAGTGTCCAAGTAATTATAGATTTCACTATAACATTTTGTTTTTTATAGAGGCTAAAAATTAAAAATAAAACCATCATCCTGATTGAAGTCTTGAGGCTTTGTCATTATAGGAGAACATTAATGAAGTTCATCATATCTTATTTATCCATTTTTTGTCTTGCCTTTGCTTTGAGTCTTGTAATTGGGTGCGATAACGCATCAAAGCAAAGTGAGAAAAATGATCAATCTGGTCAAGTTAAAAATAATACTGAGAAACGCCGCTTTATTAGCATCGGAACAGGTACATTAGGGGGTGCTTTTCACCGCGTCGGTGGCGCAATTGCAGACGTTATAAGTCGGAACATTACGGATAAGGACTGGGAAGTAACCGCTGAGGGGACTAATGGCACACAAGAAAACATACGATTGATCGTTAGGGAAGATGCAACTTTAGAATTTGCAATTGCCAATGCCGCGATTTCCTATTTTGCGGTGCGTGGTGAAGGGGCATGGCAAACGGAACAACCTATCCATTCAGTCATGACACTTGCACCGAATGTCGGTATATTTGTTACGCAAAAATCTTCAGGTATCCAGTCAATTGCTGATTTTAAGGGAAAACGCGTCGTTGTGGGGCCCGCGGGTGCGGGTTTCGAGTATTTTCTAAAACCAATATTAGCAGAACACGGTGTGACGTATGAGGACTTTTCCCCACTCAACGCTAAATACAGTGCTGCAGCAGATTTATTAGCGGACGGTTCCGCTGCCGCCGCTTTTATGGGTGGTGCAATTCCAACACCTGCCATAACGCAGGTGAGCACAACTCAAGATATAACTTTTGTGCCGTTTGAGGAAGCATCGAAAAAAGCACTCTTCGAAAAGTACCCCTTCTTTAACCCAATAACTATTCCCGTGGATGCGTATGAAAAAGTGCTGACAGAACCCTTTGATACCATGAATGTTGGTTCAATGCATATTATCACGGCTGCGAATGCAGATGAAGACATGGTCTATCATTTTACGAAAATCTTGTATACGCATCGCGCTGAAGTTGTCAAAGCACATAAAGCGGGCAAAGCCATCAATGAGAAAAACGCAGTCAAGGATGTAGGCACACCTTTCCACGCGGGTGCTATCCGTTTCTATCGCGAAATCGGTATTTGGAACGAATAAAATCCCAGGGTTATTCAGTTTTATGAATTATCGGTTAATAGGTTTTACTGAGAGTTTATATTGTAGGTCGGGTAGAGTTTACGAAACCCGACAGGATCGCACTGTCACACTAAGATTGTCGGGTTTCGTAAACTCTACCCGACCTACAATGCGACTATAAAATATTAACGTTTGCAATAGAATGTGCAGAAAAACTGAAAGCTAATGATCCTGTAAAATCGCTAAAAGATTTGACAATCGTTTTAATTAATGGTATTATAAATATCTGAAGCCGAGATAGCTCAGTCGGTAGAGCAGTAGACTGAAAATCTATGTGTCGGCAGTTCGATTCTGCCTCTCGGCATTCTCTATTTAAACGCTCTGTCAAGCCGGTGTAGCTCAGTGGAAGAGCAACTGATTCGTAATCAGTAGGTCGGAGGTTCAAATCCTCTCATCGGCTTCTTCTATCCTACCCACAAGTTGCAACTTTCCACATTTACCGCTTTGAAATGTATCGTGGTTACCTAATCACCTTACAATTTGTGCCTAATGAAGGAATCTCTATGATTAGTATGGCAGCCTTAAGACCGGCTTTGAATGCTGTGATTCCGCATCTGCCAAAAGCAGCTGGTGCAGCTTTGACGCGCATGCTACCATTTCTACCTTTAGCATTAGAAATTGCTACAGTTTTGTTCAAACATCGTGAAAAAATAGGAACTGTGACGAGCAAACTTGCTGGGCATATCTCAACTGGAATAAAACAAGGAACAGCTGGAGTCGTAAAAACTGTCCCGTTTTTACCTAAAAGGGTAGGGGAGAAACTACGGCACTGTTTGCAATACTTACCGTTAGCGCTTGAGATTGCTAAAGCATCATATAGAAAGAAAGGTAGGCGGTTAAATAAACTAACGAGTGAGTTTCCAAATGAAGTTAAACAGAAGGTTAGTAGAACATTAAATAAATATCAATGTCCATGTTGCACAAGTCTTTTTAGGAGACTTCAGCGTTAATAATGCCATTTTTGGGATCAAGTCGTCATTATTCCAATTCCCCATTTTCTGCAGTAATTTCTTCTTCAAGTGATTTAATAATTGCTAAGTAAGTTGCATGCGGTTCAAGTTCATAAACCTTTCGGTACATTTCAAGTGCTTTCAGTTTATCCATCAGATAACTCTCATAAATTTCAGCCATCTCCTGCCAAGCTTTTACTTCTGTCGGGTCAAGTTCCACAATGCGTTCATAGACTTCCAACGCGTCTGCATAAGGGCGCGTTGCTGCTTCGCGTTTAAGTGCAATGGCACGCCTATAAAGTAAACCGATGAGGTCATTCACAATTTCTTGCATATCCGGTTGTTTTTGAAGTGCTTCCTCTAAAAGAGAAACTGACTGTGTTTCAAGTCGTGAAATTTCTGTGTAATCTTCATCGGTGAGTTCTCGATCAAGGAGACTATAATTATTGAACATCTTATTGTAAGTCCGTGATAATTGAAGGCGCGCAAGCACACCAATAGGTGCTTTTTCAGAAGGGATATGTTTGAACTCCTGATCACTTTCAATCGCCGATCTATAATGTGTGGATGCCGCTTCATACTGCTTATTCCCTTGATACAGAACACCCAGAAGATAGCGTGCCTCAGCATTTTTAGGGTTCTTTTCTAACACTGCTAAAAAATGTTCAGTTGCCTCTTTTAACGCCCCTTCATCGCGAAAAAGTCTACCACTTAAGAGGAGAACATCTTCATGATCAGGCTGGATATTTGAGGCATGTTGTAGGCGCGACTTTGCATCTTTTAACCAATTACTCTGGGAGTAGATCTCTGCAATGCGAAGGTTCGCATGCAAGCGATCCATTTTATTGTCATCTGTTTTTTCGCTTTCCATTGCTTGGAGTGCTTGCCAATACAGGAACACTGCTCTCCCTAAGTCTTGATTTTCGAAGTGTGAATCTGCTTCAGCAATTAGGGTTTCAACTTCAGTTAACGGAAGCGATTTAGGTTCGGCACCACCCCGCTGAGTATAGAGTGCAGCAAGCACTACAAACCCAATAATTGCAATGATTTCAGTATATAAAAGCCAACGGTTAAATGAAAAAAATGACTTCTTTTCAATCTGGTTATTCGATTCCATGTGTGCCTCCTTTATAAATCACTACCTTTAATAGATTTAGCTTCAGCTTCAACATTTTCTATTATCTTAAGCATCTCCTCTGCATCAACAAACTTTTCAATTCGCTTAAAAATGTTTTCTTGAGCATCCATAAAAATAACAACGGGTAAACCGCGAATCTGGTACTTTTCTGTTAATGCCTTGTCAGATTCAACAGAAAAATCAAGTTTGACCGTAATGTAATTTTCTAATTTATCAACAATAGTTTGGTCGGAAAAAGTCTTATGATCCAGTTCATTGCAGGCACTACACCACGTCGCATAGAAATCAAGCATCACTAATTTGTCTTCCTGTTTTGCAGTTTCTAATGCAGTAGGTTCATCAGAAACCCAGTTCAGATGTACCCCAGCAACAGGTTGTTGAAGTCCTCCAACTATCATAAATGCCCCAACTATAACCATTAAAAGGCCAGATGCTTTGCGAACTTTCATCCCGGCAGGGATACCACTAAAACGTTGCGTCAACTTGCCGAGAAGTAGTCCTATAAGAATTAAACCGGCAGCGATGCCAAAAAATGGGAGCGAGTTCTGTAAAAAACTTGTCAAAGGGGCAAAGATTTTAACATCTTTGAGGAAGTAGAGTGCCATCGTGATAATCGCAATTCCAAAGATATTTTCCAAAACATACATCCATCCACCTGAGCGTGGTAGGGCGGAAAGTAAACCAGAGAACGTCCCTATGCAAATGAACAATAAACCCATACCGAGGGCGTACGTAAACATTAGCCAGAATCCGATCACTAAGCTGCTCGTTGTAGCAATATATGCCAAGACAGCAGCCAAAGCAGGACCCGTGCATGGTGCGGCGATCACCCCCGCAACAGTTCCCATTCCAAACGCACCAACAAATCCAGCGCCTCCAACAGTATTTAGCCTATTTTGCATTGAAGAAGGCAAGCGTATCTCAAAGACACCGAACATAGACAAACCAAGTGTAACAAGAATCACACTGATGAAACCGATCACCCAGGGATTTGCCATAATCTGACCGAATACTGCTCCCGTTGACGCGACCGCAACACCTAAAATTGAATAGGTAACGACGATTCCAAATACATATACCACCGAAAGTAGAAAAGACCTGAGAATACCGGTAGATTCATTTGCACCAAAAATAGAAACCGTTATCGGAATTAGCGGATACACACATGGTGTCAAACTCGTCACAATCCCTCCGACAAACACAAGCAGAAATGCGAGCCATAAATTGCCCCCAGAAAGTGCGCCTGCAATTCCCCCTTGATCTTCACTACTGTCGTTTGTCGTGGTATCAAATGCGATATTAGCGAAAATAGCCTCGTTAGCCTCTTGTGCGGTTTCAGCTAAACTGACAACATTAATCGGTATGGTAACATTTAGCGTTTCCGGTAACAGACACTGTTCATCATTACAGGCCTGGTAGCGAAGCTGCATATCTAAAGTTGTAGGTCCAATTGGTGTGCTTTGAAGCAAAGTTGCAGGGATACCAATCGTAATAGTATCGTGGTAGACTGGTGCTTCTCCTATTGAAGCGAGATTGAGTGTGTCACCTGTAGGATATATCACTTTCCCAAAAGTCAAGTTCGGCGTTTCAGGAAATATTATTTCAGTCGGAATAAGTCCTTCACGAGCGGGATTTGCATTGACATGCCATCCTTTTGCTATCTTCACTACAACAGCAATTTTGAAGTCTCTGCCGGGTTGTACCTTATCCAAAGAGATAAACCCTTCAGCACTTAATTTCTCTACAGGTTGATTATCAGAAAGGTCGAAATCAGGAAACTGTGCTTGTGTGCAAATCGGAAATATTATTGTGATAAATGTTAACAGCGCGCAAAGTAAAGTTTTATTAGGTTTGGTGTTTTTTAGCATAGGTTTCTTCTCCTTGGAAGAGAATATTCAAGTAAGTTTTGATTCCTGATAACGTATAAATCTATTTGACAGTTTACCTGACTACTTATCCTCACCGCGGTTCAAGGACTATACATGGCAGAATCATCTCTTCAAATGAAATGCCCCCGTGTTGGAAACTATTCTGAAATATCTCTTTATACACGTTAAACTGTCTTTCATATACAAAATAGTAATCTTCTTTAGCGAGAATGTAGTTCTTGTCTGCAGCACTATGTGGCAATCTATATTCTTCAGGATTGTTTATCAACAAACCTGCTTCAGGTGAACAGGATATGTCTTTGCCCTTTTTTGCTCTCAGTCCACTCGAAAGTTCGTAGGGACTTGATATTTTGACTGCGTTTTGACATAGCACTGAACCGTGATCAGATGTAATTATTGTCGTAATTCCACGTTCAGCCGCAAGCTTGATAATTTTGTAAATCCGTGAATTCTGAAACCACGTTTGCACAAGTGCCCTAAACGCTTCTTCATTTGAAATAAGTTGCTGAAATAGAGGCGTCTCACTTCTGAGGTGCGTCAACATGTCAAGGAAATCGACGACTACTGCTGCCAAACTAATCCGGTTTGCATCTGTTAACCACTGTAGGTATTGAATTTCACCACGTGCATCGAAAATTTTGAAGTAATGTGGTGATGGTTTTAAAGCTATCCCATGCCGTTCAAGTTGTAAATACATGAGTTCTTTTTCATAGCGGTTGATACTTGTATGTTCTTCATCCGGTTCGGCATACAGATTAGGGTATCGTTCAGCCAAATCTCGTGGAAATAAACCGCTGAAAATAGCATTACGAGCATAATGGGTTGATGTAGGCAAAATAGAATAGTAATAGTGCTTTGTCATGTGGAAATCACGGTAGAGCAGAGGTTCAATTTTCAACCAATGGTCCAACCGCATACAATCCATTACGACAAACAGCACGGATTTCCCCATCTGTATCTCTGGAATCACATATTTGTAAAAAACATCCACAGACAAAGTGGGAGAATCTTCACTTTCAAGCCACAAACTGTAAGTGTTTTGAATATAATCAGCAAAAACAGAATTGGCTTCACGTTTTTCACTTGCATGGATTGTTTTAAGTTCATCAACATTAGAAAGCGAATCTAATTTTATATCCCACTCAACAAAACGGATATATGTGTCTATCCATGCTTGCCAGTCGCTATCATGAAGTTCATCCTCCAAAGTCTGTGTTTGATTGTGTTCCAGTGTATATTGCTTATTAAAGTTATCAACGTACGCTTGTGGTGTATATGTTTCTCGAATATTCTGCTTTTCAAGTAAAAATGCAAGTGATGAAACCAACTGTCTGGGGTTTGTCGGCATTATTAAGACATCGTCAACACCATGAAGACTTGCTTTCTCCATTATCTCTTGTCCACCTGACTTAGTCAGCAGAATAATGGGAATATGTGCATCCTCTTTCCGGATGCGTGAAAGCAAATCAACGTTGCCAGTTGGCATTTCATAATTTAATAATACACCGTGGAACGTCTTATCTTTCAGTAAAGCGATTCCCTCATCACCACTATCTGTTAACGAGACATCATATCCGTGATACTCTAAAAATCGCACATAAAGCTTCTGCTCAGACTTCAGATATGGACTTGCCAACGGTACTCTTAATGCGTTATCAATCCAAAGAATCCTCCCCTTTGTGTTTTCCATGTTATCTTCTCCCTTTTCAATGCGTACTTGATGATAGGGTTTAACAACTCGGAACGTTTTATCAAAATGTGGACATGGTATTTCAAGAGATCATTAATAAATGAGAATATACTATAGTGTATCTCATAAATCATTGTAGCGGATTGTAGGTCGGGTAGAGCGAAGCGAAACCCGACAGGTTGACCCTGAAACCCTAATATTGTCGGGTTTCGCTTCGCTCTATCCGACCTACGAACTAAGTTTCAAGGTTGAGTAGAACAGAGTACTTTAACATAATCTGATTTATGAGATATGCTCTAAATATTTGAGGCAAAACGTCCGGGGTTTAATACACTCTTGGCATCAAATTTTGCCTTAACTTGTTCCATCAACTTGAGAGTGCTACCTATCGGACCCCAAACATCTATCTGTTGTTTCAGTTCAGGCGGAGCAGTTTCTATAATTAGATTGCCTCCTACATCTATAACACGTTGACGTAGTTGCGTGAGTGTATCTGCAAGTTGTTGAAAATCGGTGGTAGAATCTATTGGGATTTTAAGGTAAAGCACGCCGTTTCCCAACAGTACCATCATTTGACAAGTATCTTTCAATCCATGTTCGGCAAATTCTGCAAGATCAGTACGTTTGAGATTTACTTTTACAAGAACTGTATCGGATTTACGATCTACAGCTGAAAATTCCTGAATAATATGGCAGATATTTTCGTGCGATTCTCCTTCTATTTTTTGCACACCAATCGAGCCGTTTTGTTCCACGAGGTTTTGAGTCGAATTGAGTTGCCATGCTACAGTTTCAGGATCCCCGGCAAATCCGACTAACAGTGTCGGTTTTTTCTCATGAAATTGATTGAACTCAACGTTTACGAACAGATTTACGAAAGTAGGTAGTGTCTGTGAACAGACGACTTTTAATCCGATGTTAACCGCATCTTGAATTGTCTCAGATTGTACGGCGAGTATTGCCTCATGTGCAGGCAGTGGTGCTAATTTGAGGGTAACTTCGGTTATGATACCGAGCGTTCCGAAAGCACCGATATAAAGTTTGTTGAGATCATATCCTGCAACGTTTTTTACAACTTTTCCACCACTTTTGACAACGGTACCAGTTGCATGGGTAACATGCATACCTAAAACCAAATTTCGTGCAGTTCCATATCGTAGGCGCAGCGGGCCACTGGCGTTTGTAGATACAATTCCACCGATAGTACATCGGTCTGCATAAGGCGGATTCAACGGAAGAAATTGTCGGTTTTTCGCCAACTCGGTTTGTAGGTCCGCTAAGCGAATACCTGCTTCCACAGTTACAGTCAAGTCTGCTGGCTCGTATTCAATCACCTTGTTTAGACGTGTTGTAGCAAGGACAATATCTGTTTTTGGAGCTAAGTTGCCGATTCCAAGTTTCGTCCCTGATCCAACAGGCATAACGGATAAATTCTGCTCTGACGCAAAACGAAGTACATTTTGTAACGCTTGAACGGATGCAGGCATGACAACTATTTTTGGAATACAACTGTCATAAGTATAGTCAGATACTTGTCCCTCTGACAGTATGCCAGACTCACCTACAATACGTCTTAGTTGATCATGCAACGAATTTGAAGTTTCCATATACTTTCATTTCTTTATGAAAATTGACAAGTTTTTGATCCGAAGAATCCAAACTTCTATTCCTTATCCTCTTCTGGATAATCGATTGACCACTTGCCTTTGCCATCTCCTGTAGGCGGCTCTTGCCAAAGTGCAAGAAAATGCTCTGGTGCGTTATGTTCCAATAAGTGAGCCATAAAGAGTTGATGCAATTCGGCAACAAGTGCGGCATTGTTCTCAGCCAAATTATTCGTTGCAATTGGGTCAACTGTCAAATCAAACAATTCAGGTGTGCCGTATTCACCAACGGGTGCGTATCCCCAACGTTCAGTGACAAGGAACGGTGTTGTCGCGCGTCGCGGCACAGTACCATCGCGTGCCCCGATGTGAGTACCTGTAACCGCATATTCTCTGTGCTGAGAGTCACCAGAAAGAAGCGCATCTGCAAAGGAACGGCCCTCAAAAGGTTTCCGAGGATCAAGGGTGACCCCTGCTAAATCACACACTGTTGGTAGAATATCCATCGGTTGTGCAATCATATCAAGACGTTGCCCTTGTGGAACGTCACCACCAGCAATCATGAACATTTGATGATTAATCTCCGGATAGGTAGGCCAATACCGCGGATCTTCAGAATCAATGTTAGATTTTCCTGTCCTTTTGTGTTCACCGATAGACATGCCGTGGTCTGACATTACGACAACAAGCGTGTCATCCCAAATTTCAAGGTCATCAACTTTTTGAATAATCTGTCCAATGTGTCGATCCACAAGTTCGGATTCGCCAGCGTAGTGTGCCCACAAGTTATGCAACTCCGCATCGGTATAAATAGAAGATCGCCCATAATTCGGATGTAGCATCGGCGGTCCAGAATAGGTTGGATCGTAGCGTTTGACGATGTATTCGGGTGGATCCCACGGCTCATGCGGATCAAAGAAATCAACCCAAAGGAAGAAGGGTCCGGAGTGATAGTTCTCCTCTAAAAATCGTATTGCAGTTTGTGATGTCCTACCGGAAAACGTCTCTGCTTCGTATTGGTAGTATCGGTTTGTCCAGCGGTGGGTATTGGGCAAGGTGTTCCCACGAAAAGAAGGATTCGGACGTGTCTTTTCATCCGGCATAATAGTCTGTATTTCATCGTTGAGATGAAGTAGCGGTTTATCACCCTCTTGTCCGCGATGTTGGAAAGCAGCCTGAAATCCTTGTTGAAACCTTGCATTGAACAGATGCGGACAATCACAAATCAGCTGTGTCGCGTAACCTTGTCCACCTAAGAGTTGTGCAATATGGTTTGGACCGCTCTGATCAATGGGTTGCCATCCGTAATGAGGCCATCCCAGTGTGCCAGTTGCAACATCAGTGCGGTGTGGGATTGTGGGAAAACTGCTCATATAGAATTTGTCTATAGCAGTTGCGTGTTCTGCCTCAAATTTATCAAGCATCGGTGTTCGGATAGGCTTTTCAGCCCGTTCACCGAGGTTGTCATAGCGGAATGTATCGGTAATTAGTAAAACAATATTTTTCATGTTTTGTCCTTTATTAACGTAAACTCGGTATAAGAGATATGTAGTTCTTAATGTTTTGAATTCTACTCACATAACCGCGGTAGGTGCGGTTTCCTAACCGCACCATAGGCGCCAATTTAGTGGTTCATAGTTGTTTGCTGTTGATTTCTTAGTCCCGTAGGGACGCTATGTTTATAGTACTGGAGAAACAAAAAAGTCTTGAGCTCCGTAGGAGCGATATAACAATATACACCTTTCGCACCGCTGGTGCTGATATTGAATTTGTCAAAGCCTCAGCGAGGCGAAAGGTGTATAGTCAGCGTTGATCCCCTCAATAGCAAGCCCCAGAGGGGCGAAAGGTGCATCAGATGCATAAACTTCACACACTAAATTGACGCCTATGGGTTTCACAACTCAACCCGACCTACAATTTGAAAGTTGACACACCATTAGTTTTTATCTTCAAACCTCTTGTCGTGATGTTCTTAATAACAATACTGTAATGAATAGTAAAGGCAAAATAATAGATATAGAAATGAGAAGAGAAACTTGCGCGCCAATCAGGCACGGAAAAAAGAGAATTGAACCGATCATTGACCCCTTTAATGCGAAATACCCGTTTTTCTCGTTCGGTCGCAGATAGAGCGGAATTCGGGTTATTACCGCCGCAAGCATTCCCAGAATTACCCAGACAGCATAAGATTTTTGGGTAAGCGATTCTTCCAACCAATACGGTAAAAGTGCAATGACGAATGCTAATATCGTTGCGATGGCAGCCAAAAACAGTGCTGGACGAATACCGAGTTGCATGGGTGTTGTTGTGATGCCCTGCTCTCTATCACGTGAAATATCTTTAAAAGTGGTTGTTATATGCGTGCCTAAATCGTAAAGTGTTGTCGCTCCAAAAGCATACCAGACTAATCGCGGAACACTTCCACTCACGACTAACGCACCGAAAACGTTCAATAACCCAATTCCCAAAGGCAGTGTCAAACTTCCTAAAATCCCCTTAGCTTTGAAAATCGCATTATAGAGATGCGAAATAGCGACTAACCCCATCACCAACAAACCCGCTTTCACATTTAGCAAAAATCCGCAGAGAACACATAGCGCATAGATGATGCTTGCAGGCAATAAAGCTTGCTTAGGCGTTAAACGATGCGAAGGGAGCGGACGTTCCGGATTTGTTAGTGCATCTGTTTCACGGTGAAAATAGTCGTTTTTTATCATCCCTGCAAAGTAGCCGAACATCGCGATAATCAGTGCAGCTACAACGCGCCACGTCAATTGTCCTTCACTTGCGATAAGTGCCCCTGGAAGTGTCGCGACAATTGGAATCGCAAAAAGCGGATAACGGATGAGTTCAAGATATGCTTTGATATGACTCATTTTATTTAAAAATTATCGCTCGGTACGCCAGCCTCTGACACCGGTGAGTTTCTCGGCTCAAATACTTCATCAACACCATAAAACTGCTCGCTCTGTGTTCCGATGCTCAATTCAGTGATGTTAGGCCCCACCTGCTTATTTCCACTAATATAATTGTCTCGGAGTCTCCCACCGTCATACACTGCCCATCCACTATTCAACGTAATATTGTTAGAAACGATCTCTGGTGAAGAGGTCGAATAACAGATGATGGCATATTCATAGTTTGATCGGATATTATTATGTTGGATACGCGGGCGTGAATCGTCTTCACATACAAGTCCATTTCGGTTGGCATTGAATTCGTTATATTCTACCTCTGGGGCGGCAGCACCCCGAAATTGTGCACCAGTGCCATTTCTATTGAATTCGTTGGCGGAAATAGTCGGGTTGGTATTCTCACAAAGTACGCCGATTTTGTTTTCACTGAAAAGGCATCTTTCTATTTGAACAGTATCTGTTTCACATATAATGGCGTAAGTGGCATGCTGGATGCGGCAATACGTGAGTCGGCTATTTGGACTCCCTGTTTCAATTTTTATGCCCTGCCAATCTCCTGCTTTTGGCGGTGCTGCGGTTGTTGCTTGGGTAGAAGAATCAGTTGGCATCGTAAATTGCTGTTTTAGCATATCTCTTGTGAAAGTTTGTGACGTTGCGTTCTGTGGGTTAGTTTCAGTTTTCGCCTCCGATTGTTTACCTAAAGAGCCAAAGACTATCATACGGTCAGGCGCACCTTCTGCATAGAGTTCGCCATGCACAATCAATTCACTGGGATTTTCCGTTGGTTCGAAACCGACAATCGTTCCCGCACGGATCGTTAGCGTTACACCCTCTGGAACAATTACGGTACTTGTAACATAGATACGTCCACTCCAAACTTCATTTTCTGTTAACTCGCCAGATTTTTCAATGATTCCTAAGGCGGAATCGCCCGTGTCAAAATTGAGGGCGCACCCTTGACTCCCAAGATAGAAACCTATTATACATAAGACGCAAATAATGTTTATTGATGTATTTTTCATAACATAGTTTTACCATAGATATGGGTTTATGTCAAGGGTAACTTGATAACTTGAGGGTATGTAAGTTTTTGTAGAAATATGCAGAAAAAACTTGTAGGAGCGATCTCCGAATCGCGAACTGTCGGGAATCCAAATCAAGAAATCAACGGTATGAACGCCTATAGGCGTTCCCCGGGTATGAATGCCTATAGGCATTCCCCGGAGTTCCCTCCTACAAAATATATTCGGGTTAACAACAAAAACTTTACACACCCATAACTTGACATTTACAAGCACGTATGCTATCCTGTACACATACACTGCACACGGAGGTATTGAAATGTCTGATCAAGATTTCCGAGAAAGGGTACTTGAAGCCTTGTCGCGGATTGAGGCACAAGCAAAAGAAAATAGTACACGTTTAGGAACTTTGGAACGCGATGTCGGTTGGATAAAAGGGAAACTGGAAGGTAGTCAAGAAGGCAGCAGTAAAGTGTTAAATGTCCTCCCTCTGTGTACTGCTGTTAGTGCCGCGATTATTGCCCTTATTGCTCTGTTAACTTAAGAACCCAACTTACAACTAACATACACCAATGCCGAACCTAAACCTCAAACCAGCCCACAAACCCATCCGCGACTACTATGCCACCTTACAACAATACGAACAGCACGACGTAACACACGAAGGTGCAGTCAGTACGCCTTTTGAAACGCTGCTCAACACCTGCGCCAGACAGGTGAGCGCAACGCTTATCCCACAATACGCCATGCGCACCGCAACAGACGACCGCATCGTGATTGACGGTGCCGTAATAGACGAATACGGTATTCCACTCGCCTATTGGGAAGCGAAAGATATTGATGACGACCTTGACATAGCGGTGCAACAAAAACGCGATGCAGGCTACCCACTTGACAATATCTTGTTCCAAACGCCAGAACGTGGCATCTTGATTCAGAACGGACAGACCGCGCTGGACTTGGACATATCCGATCCCGCCAACCTTGTCGAGTCTCTCAAATATCTGTTTGCATACACTGCACCTGCACTTGACAATTGGCAAACCGCCGTTAACGACTTCAGATCGCATGTCCCTGACCTCGCAAATAAACTCATGGAACTCATTGAGCCAAGGTATGAGAGGGACCCATCGTTCAAAAAAGCGTTTACTGACTTTTACGAAATCTGCCGCACCGCCATCAATCCTGACCTCTCACGTGCCGCTGTTGAGGAGATGCTTATCCAGCATATTCTCACCGAACGCATCTTCCGAACAGTCTTTAACAACTCCGCCTTCACCCGCCGAAACATCATCGCACGCGAGATAGAAAATGTCGTTGATGAACTCATCCGTCATGCGTTTAGTCGCGAGGAGTTTCTCAAACCTTTAGACCGCTTCTATGTCGCCCTTGAACAGGCAGCCACGTACTGTAGAGATTTTTCACAAAAACAGCACTTCCTCAACACCTTCTATGAGAAGTTTTTTCAAGGATTTTCAGAGGATGTTGCAGATACGCACGGCATTGTCTATACGCCACAACCGATTGTGGATTTTATGGTCAAAAGCGTATCACATATCCTTGAAACCGAGTTCGGACGGTCACTTTCAGATACGGGCGTGCATATCATTGACCCGTTTGTCGGCACGGGCAACTTCATCGTCCGACTGATGCAGGACATTCAAGGCACAGCGTTAGAGGAGAAATATCGGCATGAACTCCATTGCAACGAGGTGATGCTGCTCCCATACTACATCGCCAGTCTGAACATTGAGCAGGAGTTCTTTCAGCGCACACAGACCTATCTACCATTTGAGGGCATCACGCTTGCAGATACCTTTGAATTGCTTGAAGACCAGCAGATGACACTTTTCACACAGGAAAACACGGAACGGGTGGAACGGAAGAAAAAAGCGGGTATGTTTGTCGTTATCGGCAATCCACCCTATAATGCAGGTCAGGTCAATGAGAATAATAATAACAAGAATCGCAAATATGAAACGATGGATAAGCGGGTTGCGGACACGTATGTAAAAGACTCCAAAGCAACACTAAAAAATAAACTCTCCGATCCTTATGTCAAGGCAATTCGCTGGGCATCTGATCGGATTGGAGAGGAAGGGGTCGTCGCATTTGTCACAAACAACAGCTTTCTTGACGGTATAGCATTTGATGGGATGCGGAAACATCTTTATCAGGATTTTAACCGTATCTATATTTTGGATTTGAAAGGCAATGTCCGCAAAGACTCAATGCGAGAGGGGATCCCCATTGGAGAAAAGCATACTGTCTTTGGGCTTGCCGCAATGGTTGGTATTGCCGTGACCTTCTATGTGAAAAGTCGCAACTATCATGACCACAAAATTTATTATAGTGGGATGGATTGGAAAACCACAAGACAGGAAAAATTCGACCGAGTCGAAAATGCGAATTCAATCAACGGGATTGAGTGGAAAGAAATCACACCTGACAAAAAATATACATGGCTCACTGAAGGACTCCATGCGGAATTTGAGACCTTTCTCCCGATAGGGACGAAGGAAGCGAAAGCAAGAAAAAGCACGGTAGATGGCGTGGTATTTAAGGCTTATAGCCTCGGTGTCAGCACGAACCGTGATGCTTGGGTCCGTAATTTCAGCAAAAAGCCCCTTGTTGAAAATGTGAGGGTAATAATAGAAACTTATAATGATCAAATGTTCAAATGGGAACGTAGGTATAATCGCAAAGCAAACGTTGATGAGTTTGTAATTTATGATGACAGAAAAGTCAAATGGAGTTCTACTTTAAAGCGGCATCTTAAGAGTGGACATATTGCCGAGTTCACCGAGTCAAAAATCCACCAATCTGTTTACCGACCATTTACAAAGACAGAACTCTTTTTTGATAAAATTTTTACGGATCGACCTGGCCTTTTTTCTTTAATTTTTCCAACACCAGAAATAGAAAACGAAAATAGAGTTATTTGTGTCACTGGAATTGGTAGTAACAAGCCGTTTCAAACTCTTATGGTACCGATAATTCCTTGTCTTGATATTCTTGAAAAAGCCCAATGCTTCCCCTTCTACACCTACAACGAAGACGGCACAAACCGCCAAGAGAATATCACCGATTGGGCATTGGCAGCATTTCGAAAACACTACAACGATGACACCATTAGCAAGTGGGACATCTTCCACTATAACTACGGTATCCTGCACCATCCGATGTATCGTGAAAAATATCAGGCGAACCTCAAGCGCGATTTGCCGCATATCCCGTTTGCAGAAGATTTCTGGGGGGTTGCCAACGCAGGCGCACAGTTAGCAGACATCCACGTTGCGTATGAGTCGCAACCGAAATATGACGGTCTGAAATACAAAGAAACGCCTGACATGCCAGTAGATTGGCGTGTGGAGAAAATGAAATTGTCCAGAGACAAAACGCAGTTGGTCTACAACGATTTCCTCACAATAGACGGTATCCCTGTGGAGGCGTTTGACTATCGGCTTGGTACGCGTTCTGCGTTGGAATGGATTGTTGACCAGTATCGCGTGAAGGTGGACAAACGCAGCAGTATTGTGAACGACCCGAATCGTGCGGATGCGCCGCGCTATATTGTGGATTTGATTGGGCGGGTTATCGGTGTCAGTTTGCGGACAGTTGAGATTGTGGGAGGATTGCCTCCTTTGTAGGAGCGAGCTGCGCTCGCGATTTTTTACATCAAACCCCTCTTCTGTAGGAACGAGCTGCGCTCGCGACATATTTCCTAATCCGTGCAATTTGTGTAATCCGATAAATCCGCGATTCAAACACAAACCTCTTCAATCCTGCAAATCTGGAAATCCTGCAAATCCTGGTTCAGACAAAATTACCACACCCACGAAGAGCAAAAAAACTTGACAGAAGCGGTTAAATCTGCTATAATTCTATAACTAAATTCCTTTGATAAAGGATGCGTAGCCATGTTTGAGAGTTTGAGTGAACGCTTACAAAGCACCTTCAAAAAGATAAAAGGTCAGGGTAAATTGACAGAGAATAATATCTCTGACTCTCTGCGTGAAGTGCGTCGCGCCTTTTTAGAGGCAGACGTTAACTACAAGGTCACACGTGACTTTATTGAAAGCATCAAAATGCGCGCACTTGGTCAAGAGGTGATGGGTAGCCTCACGCCTGAGCTCCAAATCGCAAAGATTATCAAAGAGGAATTGACGACTTTGATGGGGACTGAATCTGCGAAGATTCAAATTGCACCCAACGGACCGACAGTTGTGATGTTAGCAGGCTTGCAAGGTGCTGGTAAAACGACAGTCGCAGCGAAATTGGCACTCAAATTCCGTAAGGAAGGTCGTAATCCGATGCTCGTTGCAGCGGATGTGTATCGCCCTGCTGCAATCAAGCAGCTGCAGGTGCTTGGGGAACAGATTGAAACCCCTGTTTTTGCTCTGGGGACTGACGTTTCCCCTGTTGACATTGCCAAAGACTCCGTGCAAGATGCTATGAAACGCGGTTGCGATTGTATTATCATAGACACAGCAGGTCGTTTACATATTGATGAAACGTTGATGAGAGAATTGCAGGGGATCAAGGACGCTGTGAATCCTTCGGAGATTCTGCTTGTTGTTGATGCAATGACAGGTCAGGACGCTGTAAACGTTGCTGAAAACTTCAATGACGATTTGGATATTAGCGGTGTTATCTTGACCAAAATGGATGGTGACGCACGGGGTGGTGCTGCACTTTCTATCCGTTCTGTCACAGAGAAACCTATCAAATTCATCGGTGTAGGAGAAAAGATTGAGGCAGCAGCCCTTGAGGAATTCCACCCTGAACGGATGGCATCGCGTATCATCGGGCAAGGCGATTTCCAAACGCTGATGGAAAAAGCCGAAGCTGTTTTCAGCGAGGACCAAGCACGCGAATTAGAACGCAAACTGACAGAGAGGAAGGGATTAGATTTCAACGATTTCCTCACGCAGCTTGAACAACTGAAAAATATGGGACCCCTTGACCAATTGTTAGACCTCGTGCCTTTTAAGAACCAATTGCCTGTCAAAGACCTACAACCGGATGAGAGTCATCTCAAATATGCTAAAGCGATGATACAGTCAATGACACCTGCGGAAAGACAGAATCCCCAGTTGTTAGATAGAAGTCGGAAGGTTCGCATATCCAAAGGAAGTGGCACCTCGGTCAATCAAGTTAATCAATTGGTTTCGCAACTCCGAATGATGAATAACATGCTGAACCAGCAAGCATCAATGGCAATGCCAAAGATGGCGGGCAAAATGGGTATGCTTCCCCAAACACAGCGAAAAAAGAGAAAGCCACGAAAACGTAAACGACGTAAATAGCACAGTATTTGTAGGTTGGGTAGAACGCAGTGAAACCCAACGAATGCGGCATAATAGACGCGTTTGTAGTCGCGCAATTCATAGCGCCTCTTACATTCTCATCACTGGTAAGTTAAAAGTCGCTACAACACCAAAATATAAAATAACGAGTTGTGCTAAATAACTAATTGTAATGTATTTCTTCACATTAACTGATTTGTTGTCAGTGGATTCATAAGATGTTTGTTCTTTAGTCCCGTAGGGACGATATGTTTATAGAAAAACGCCATATTCACTCTTTTTAGTCCCGCTGAATGCCATAAAGGCATTCATAGCGTTGATTTGGTAGGGACGATACGTTTATGTTTTTTTCTTCAATATGTGTGAAAATTACAATACAAAGAGTTAACTAATACAAGTCGTAAAAATAATCATAGGTTTACCGTATACTAGGAGGTATTTTTTGGCAGTTAGAATTAGATTACAACGGCTCGGTAGAAAAAAACGTCCTTTTTACAGGCTCGTTGCAGCCGATGCACGAGCCCAGCGAGACGGTGTGTTTTTAGAACGTCTCGGTCATTACAATCCTTTAACGGATCCTGCAGATGTCCTAATTGACGAAGAGAAAGCTTTGAAATGGTTAAGACGGGGTGCTCAACCAACAGATACAGCCAAGAGATTGCTTTCACAAGAAGGTATCTGGAAGAAATTTACTTACGAAAAACTTGGAAAACCACTCCCTGAAGATGAAGTAACTGAAACATCCGACACTGAGGATACAGACTCGTCTGAAAACGAACAGGAAGTCCTTGTGACAGAAGCATCTGAATCGTCAGAAGAAGAATAGTTTTTCAAGTCTTGCTGAATTGGCATACATACTCATATTTTTTATAACCACAGAAAGTTAGTTATGTTCAAAGAACTTATTGAATACATCGTAAATGCTCTTGTTGATTATCCTGATGATGTAGTAGTCCGCGAAGTGACTGGCGAAAAAGTGGTTATTATTGAATTGAGTGTCGCAGAAGCAGATTTAGGTAAGATTATTGGTAGATACGGACGCACACTTAGAGCAATCAGAACACTGCTTTATACAGCTGGATTGAATGGCAACAAAAAGGTAATTCTTGAACTACTTGAGGAACCGAGAACTGAAGAATAGCGGTTATAGGCAAGCATCAAGATGAAAATGGATGTGCTCGCGCTGTTTCCAGAGATAATCGCACCCGCCCTGCAAACCGGCATTTTAAAACGTATTCAGGACGCTGACCGACTCAGCATTAACGTGTATAATCTGCGAGATTGGGCAACAGATAAACACAAGACTGTTGATGACTATCCTTATGGTGGCGGTGCGGGTATGATTCTAAAACCTGAGCCGCTTTTCGCAGCGGTTGCAGCGTTGAACACAGAGTCTGACGCGCAAATTGTATATTTAACGCCACAGGGCACCCCGTTAACACAATCGCTCGTTGAAGCATTGTCTTTGGAGTCGCATCTCATTCTGATATGTGGACGTTACAAAGGGATTGATGAAAGGGTTCGCCAAAAAGTTGTCACAACTGAAATCTCAATTGGCGATTATGTTTTGAGTGGCGGTGAAATCGCAGCACTTGTGCTAATTGACGCTATCGGACGTGTTTTGCCGGGGGCGTTAGGAGATTTTGAGTCTGCACATGAGGACTCTTTTAGTCAAGATTTGCTTGACCATCCGCACTACACACGCCCGGCTGAATATGAGGGAATGGAAGTTCCAGAGGTGCTGTTAAGCGGACATCATGAAAAGATAAAAAAATGGCGGCATGCAGAGGCACTAAAACGTACTGCACAACGCCGACCAGATTTACTGAAAAATCTCGAACTTACTGATGAAGAACTTGCACTTTTGCAAACATCAGAAAATAAAGTGTCTTGTTAAGATTATGAAGAAAGGAGGAAAAAACAATGAATTTGATTGAATCTGTAGAAAATCAATACATGAAAGCTGATATACCTAAGTTTGGACCTGGCGATGTAGTTAGAGTCAATACCCGTATCCGAGAGGGACAGAAGGAGCGTATTCAGGCTTATGAAGGCACCGTGATTAGACGTGCACATGGTGGAACTCGTGCTACTTTTACCGTTCGACGCGTTGCATTTGGTACAGGAAGCGAAAGAACCTTTCCACTTCATTCACCCAATATTGAAAGTATTCGGGTTGTTCGGTACGGTGCAGTTCGACGTGCAAAGTTATACTACTTGAGGGACCGTACCGGTAAATCTGCACGTGTCAGAGAACAAAGAAGATAGCAAGATGGACGCTTTTGAGCGCGCTTGCCGGCAGAAAGGATACAAGCGAATTGCTGGGATTGACGAGGCGGGTAGAGGTGCTTTGGCTGGTCCTGTCGTAGCTGCGGCAGTTATTCTGCCTGTCAATTGTAAAATTGAAGGTTTAAAAGATTCTAAGCAATTGACTGCAAAACAACGTTCTTTGCTGGCTAATGAAATCCAAAGTGTTGCTATTTCAGTGGGTATCGGTTCAGTAGATAATCGCCTAATTGAGGAGCTTAACATATTACAAGCTGCGCTGCGGGCTATGGCAGAAGCAGTAGAACAACTTATACCTAAACCTGATTATCTGCTTGTAGATGGTTCTAAGCTGCCGAAAACTAACATTCCGGGACAAGCAATTCCCAAAGGGGATAACCTAAGTTTATCCATCGCTGCGGCTTCAGTTATTGCCAAAACGACGCGCGACAGACTGATGATTGAATTCCATCAAACATATCCAAATTATGGATTTGAGCAACATAAGGGATATCCTACAGCACAACATCGTCAAGCGATTGCACAGTTCGGTGCTTCAGCAATTCATAGGAATACTTTCAAATTGCTACCGGATTAGCATAATTGTAGGTTGGGTAGAGCGTAGCGAAACCCAACAAATTCCGAATTATGAGATGTTATGGCGTATAAATAATTTGCTTTTACTATAACTTGCGGTTAAGTCAAGGAAGTTCAAATGCGTCGTTCACTGCCAGACATTGCCAAAATCGGTGAAACATTCGCAGCTGAACATCTTAAAGCACAAGGTTATCAGATTCTTGGGCAAAATTACCGTTTCCAACGCGGTGAAATTGACCTTATCGCTCAGCAAGATAAAAGAATCGTTTTTGTAGAGGTAAAAACACGGCGTAGTTTAAAGTATGGTTTGCCACAATACGCTGTGACAGAGCAGAAACAGCGGCAAATTTCTAAAATCGCATTGGCATACTTACAAACACAAAACCTATTAGATGTTCCCTGCCGTTTTGATGTAATTGCAATCCATCTATCACCACAATTTGAATTACTACGACTTGAACAGATTGAAAACGCATTTGATTTTCTTCCTGAAACTATTTGAAAAGGAACCATAAGTTCAATATTTGGCAGCATATATTTAAGAGTTAATGGAAAATAGAAACGAACAACAAATCGTTGATTTTTGGAGGATACAGACTGAACATTATCCTGATCAGAGCGCAAGATGGTTGCTCCAAAACACAGAAAACTTGCGATGCTTAGTCCAGATCATCGCTGGCAACCTATCGGAAAAGATGGATTTTGAACGGATTGACCAAATTAAGAGGAGTTTTGTGCTGGAGATATTCAGAGCACAGGAATCGGATATCGTCTATCGTGTGCCCTTTAAAAGTGAAGGACAAACCGGTGAGATTGTTATCTATATTCTCATTGAACACCAATCCACAGTGGATGAAACAATGGGATTTCGAATGCTGTTTTACATGCTGATGATATGGGACACAGAACGCAGAACATGGGAGCAAAACAATGTGCCGAAAGCAGAACGGCGGTTAACACCGATACTCCCTATAGTGTTTTATACGGGTGATCGTACTTGGAAAACGCCTCTGCAGCTTGACGCTATTATGGACATCCCAGATGAACTGACACAGTTTGTACCACATTGTGAGATACTGTTTCTCAGCGTCAAGGAAACAGATGCGGAAACATTGACAAAAACCGATCATCCTTTCGGATGGTTGATGACCGTGCTTAAGCAGGAACACGCAGATAAGGAAGCGATCAGTCGCGCTTTAGTTGATGCCGTTGACTATCTTGATACACTTGGTCCCGGCCAGAAGGGACAAATGGAAGAGGCAATTAAGTATCTTATTTCATTGATACTACATCGCAGACCCGCAGAAGAACATGAAGAACTCGTCCAACTCATAGACCAAAACACACAACAAATGGAGGTGACTCCCATGGCAGAGTCAATGGCACAAGTGCTAATCGAACAAGGTATTGAACAAGGTATTGAACAAGGTATTGAACAAGGGGCGCGCGAAACCACCGTGGAAAATATACTCTCAATACTTACAACACAGTTCCCTAAAAGTGACTTACGTAACATAGAACAAGCACTTAAATCAATTTCTAATCTCGAACAATTGAAACAGCTGGTTGTTCTTGCATTGCAAACTCGGAGTGTTGAGGCATTCCTAAATGCTTTGAGGACATAGAAAGCAAGTACATACAAACATAGGTCAAGTTTAGGCAAATGCTGACTCCTGAAAAATGGTCATTATCCGTGAAATGTCAAGAAATTTTTATGTCTTTTACCTGAATCGATGTTAGAAAATGTTCACAGTCCACTAAGGAAATTACTTCATGCAAGCGATTATTCTCTGTGGTGGACTTTCCACAAGACTTGGCAAAACAACAGAAAAACTTCCGAAGATACTTCTGAAAATTGGTGATCGCACCGTTTTAGAGTGGCAGTTAAAACTTTTATCTCAGGCTGGCATAAATGAGGTAATTCTTGCTTCTGGGCATCTGCACGACGTGTTGTATAAACACGTTGGTGAAAAGCAGGCAGGTGTTAAGATCAGATATGCCGAAGAAGACAAACCGCTTGGAACCGGTGGTGCTATTAAAAACGCATTTCGCTTCGTTGACGATTTTCCAGTCTTTGTGTTACACGGCGATATTCTGTTGAGAAACTTCTCCTTAGCTGACATGTTGTCTTGTTTGCGTCCAGAAATGGAAGGATTATTGCTTGGTATTTCGGTACCTGATCTGACATCTTATGGAGAAATCGTTGCTGACACAGAGGGGCGAATTACTGAGTTCAGAGAAAAACAGGAGGTAGTGCGTCCCGGTTGTGCAAACGGTGCTGTCTTTCTTTTTAATAGTTCTATCGTTAACGGTTTTCCACAAAAGGAAGTCTTTTCTATTGAACGGGATGTCTTTCCTTACCTATCCCAACTTTATGTCCACAAAGTAGAAACTGAATGGATTGATATTGGCGTGCCGGAACGTCTTGAATATGCCCGGCAACATTTTGTATCATAAACGTTTGTTGTGCAAATAGCTTGAAATTTATGGATAGTTAGTGCGACGAAAACAAAGTAGAATTATAAATTCAATGCTCACATTGTAGCGCGTTTTGTAAGTGGACTTCATAAGATGAGATGTTCTTTAGTCCCGACAAATGCCAAAAGCGCATTTGGTGTTGATTTGGTAGGGACGATATGTGTGAAAATTACAAAAATAAAGAGTTAACCAACACAAGTCGTAGTGTTAAGTATATCCTTTACCAATATTGGAGAAACTCATGCCTGTTTTTAGTAAAGAAGACTTAGAATTTTGGGAAGAAAACGGCTACGTAGTCGTCCGTGAGGCTGTTCCCCTTGAAAATTGCCGTGCTGCAGAACAAGCTGTATGGGACTTCCTTGAAATGGATGGTGATAATCCGGATAGTTGGTATCCTACTGATCCGCCACGCCGCGGCATCATGGTAGAAATCTATCAACATCAAGCTTTATGGGATAACCGGCAATATCCACGCGTGCATCAAGCGTTCTCAGAAATCTGGGATAATGAAAAACTCTGGGTCAGTTTTGACCGTGCCAGTATGAATCCGCCTGAACGCGATGATTGGAAGTTTCAAGGTCCCTATTTGCATTGGGATATGAATCTAAACGATATGCCCGTGCGATTAAGGGTACAAGGTGTGCTATATCTGGCAGATACCCCCGGTAATCAAGGAGCGTTTACCTGTATTCCCGGTTTTCACCGTAAATTAGAAGAATGGTTAAAAAGCCTACCGGAAGATGCTAATCCAGGGCAAGTGGTTCGTGAGCATCAGGATGAAGCAGTGCCTGTCGCAGGTAAGGCGGGTGATTTGGTAATTTGGCATAGTGCGTTGCCGCATGGCAGCAGTCCTAATTCTGCTGTACGTCCTCGGATGGCGCAATACATCACAATGTCACCAGCACCAAATGATGGCAAAGATACAAGCGAAGGCAGGGTTACAGGGTGGCGAGAACGACTAACTGGACTCGGTAAAAATCAGAAAGAGAAAGAGCATAATGAAGGTAAAACTGCTGAGTTGACACCTTTAGGCAAAAAACTGCTCGGTCTTGATCCGTGGGTTGCGTAAATCATTACGATATTTGAAAGGCGGGTCATTGTACCCGCCTATTTTTGTTTTAGGTAAAATCGCATGGAAGATCTATTAGCAGCACGCGCACAAATGGCAATGTCTCTTGCATTCCATATTATCTTCGCTTCCATCGGCATAGCGATGCCGTTACTCATGGTAATTGCCGAGGGGATGTGGCTGAAAACAAAGGACGAAACCTATCTCACACTCGCAAAACGTTGGTCAAAAGGCACTGCCATTATGTTTGCTGTGGGGGCGGTTTCAGGGACTGTGTTATCCTTTGAACTCGGTTTATTGTGGCCAACTTTTATGGCTTACGCTGGTCCCATCATCGGAATGCCATTCTCATTGGAGGGATTGGCGTTCTTTATAGAGGCAATCTTTCTGGGTATTTATCTATATGGATGGGAACGCGTGCCAAAGACCGTTCATTGGTTCGCTGGTGTAATGGTGTTAGTAGGTGGCATGCTGTCAGGCATCTTTGTTGTAACCGCTAATGCTTGGATGAACACACCTACAGGTTTTTCAATCGTCGAAGGGAAAGTTACCAACATTGACCCTATTGCAGCAATGCTAAACCCCTCCTCATTTAGTCAAGCACTCCACATGACTTTAGCTGCTTTCCTTGCTGTGGGATTTGCTGTTGCTGGCATACATGCCTATTTTCTAAGACGCGACCCAGATAACCCTTTTCATAGAAAAGCGTTTGCTATTGCATTGTCTGTTGGTGGCGTAATTGCCCTTCTGCAACCGATTTCTGGCGACATCAGTGCCAAAAGGCTTGCAAAACATCAACCTATCAAGCTCGCGGCAATGGAAGGACAGTGGGAAACTGAACGCGGTGCGCCTCTACGTATAGGTGGTATTCCAGATGAAGAAGCGGAAGTCACCCGATACGCTATAGAAATTCCGAAGGCACTCAGTTTTCTTGCACACTTTGACTTCAATGCCGAAATTATGGGACTCAAAGACGTTCCACCTGAAAATCGACCGCCTGTTGCGATAGTGCATTTCGCTTTTCAGATTATGGTTGCGTGCGGGATGGTGATGATTGTCGCGGGAATCCTCGGCGGATGGTTAGCATGGAGACAGAAAGGTTTGCCTATCAATAATTGGTACCTTAGGTTTGTCACATTCTGCACACCGCTTGGGTTTATTGCGATAGAAGCTGGCTGGACAGTTACGGAAGTCGGTCGACAACCGTGGATTATCTATGGCTACATGCGCACAGCAGAAGCAGTCACACCTATGCCAAACCTTGTTATTCCTTTCATCGGATTCACGCTACTTTACATTTTTCTTTCAATAATCGTTGTTATCCTATTGCGACGTCTAATTTTCCAATTCGAATAATCCATATATTGTCTAATTTCGTTTCATGACTGGTAATTTAGGTGAAACCGATGTTTAGTCTTGAAATCTGGATTGCAGGTGTGATGTTAATCTCACTGATTATCTACATGCTGACTGGCGGCGCTGATTTTGGCGGCGGTGTCTGGGACCTATTTGCGACAGGGCCTCGCGCAAAAACACAACGTAACCTTATCACAAATGCACTCGCGCCAATCTGGGAGGCAAATCACGTCTGGTTGATTGTCATTGTTGTTCTACTCTTTGTGGCGTTTCCAGTGGCATTTGCAACAATCGGCACAGCTCTGCACATTCCACTCACCTTAATGCTCATCGGAATTGTACTTCGCGGCACTGCCTTTGTCTTCCGTACCTACGACGATCAATCTGACAAAACACACCTTAGATGGAGTCGTGTATTCGCAATTGCAAGCATAATTACGCCGATTATGTTAGGTGTTACCTTAGGTGCGGTAGCATCAGGAACAATTCATGTGGATATAGAGAGCGGCACCGTAGACACCGATTTTTTTTCATCGTGGTTTGCCCCTTTTCCGTTCGCAATCGGCTTTTTTACCTTGACGCTCTGTGCGTTGCTCGCTGCCGTTTATCTTACGCTTGAAACTGACAATTCAGAATTGCAGGAGGATTTTCGAGTACGTGCAATCATCGCAGCAGTTAGTGTAGGGGCAACGGCAGGAATCAGTTTTCTTTTATCTGCTAAAGGTGCACCTTCAATACGACAAGGTTTGGGCAATAGCGTTTGGTCAATACCATTTCATATCTTAACTGGTGCTGTTGCAGTTTGTGCGATCTGGTCGATTTGGCGGCGTTACTTTCAGATTGCCCGTGTACTCGTTCCAATACAAGTAGTATTGATTATTTTCGGTTGGGGATTGGCACAGTTTCCCTACATTGTTGCACCAAATCTCACCTTTTCAAACACTGCTGCACCGGACTCTGTGCTGCGACCTGTGTTAATTGTGGTTATCATAGGTGGTATAATATTAGCACCCGCATTCTGGTATCTGTATGCTGTGTTCAAAGGCGCATCCAGAACACGTTGAATATTCAATTAAAGCATGAAAAATGTTAAACTTTAACAATGCTCTATGTAGGAGACAACTCCGATTCCCACCTGTCGCGATTCGCAGATCATTCTTATACCAATTTTAAATAATGATATTACATTATTCCATAAATCGGTTGTAAGAATACAACACTCTCTTCTGTAGGAGCGACCTCCTGGTCGCGACCAGGAGGTCGCTCCTACAAAGAGACTCAAAAATCGGAATGATACTTTGTCAAATTAGAATGGTATTACAGGTTATGAGGTCATGCATTGCCAAAACATTTACACTCCTCTAACCTACATTTTATTTGACACCCCTCCTATTATTTGTTAAACTATAAGGCAAGTCCAGCATAGAAAGTAGGCGTGATAACGCCAACAGTCAGTCCTACAAGCGTTTTGTGTTAACCTTGCGATAACGAAACGCGTCAGCGAAAAGACAGGTTCGCTTAATCTTTTGAAACAGATAAAACAGACCCTTATTATTCCAGTTGCAGTCCTGCTGAGCCTCTTTATCTTAGCCGAAGTCAACTACCCATTTCTAAAACCTCAATCTCAGTTAGCGATTTTCGCAATGTTGGGATTAATAGTTGTATTCTTGAAGTATCCACTTCACTCCCGTTTTGCTGAAAACCGATTTTGTCAAATACTCGATTTCGTGCTTGTAGGCAGTGTTATAATCTGTTTCGGTTATATCGCAATCCAAACAGAACCCATTTTTGAAAAACTTTGGTTAAACGGAGTATTTCTCGGAGAACGCGCTTCCGCAGAACACATGTTGGACTACTTCATCGGCGGGTTCGGTCTCATTTTAATTCTTGAAGCTGCCCGCCGCTCAATTGGGATAACATTGCCACTTCTCGCTATTGCTTTTCTGCTTTATGCAAGTTTCGGTCAGTTCATGCCCAGTTGGTTATTTCAACATCGCGGGTATGCCTTACAACGGATTATAAGTAAAACGTACTTGCATGGCGGTGTATTCGGTATCGCGCTTCGGGTAATGTTTATTTATGTGTTTCTGTTTGTCTTATTTGGCACTTTTCTTGAAAGAACAGGGGCTACAGCCTATATTTTAAAGTTAACCAGACGAATTTTTGGTAAGAGCGTCGGTAGTCCGGCAAAAGTGGCAGTGATTGGAAGCGGTCTGATGGGATCACTTTCTGGGTCAGCAGTTGCAAACACAGCAACAACTGGCACGTTTACGATCCCATTAATGCGGAGTGTAGGTTTTCAACCAACAATTGCAGGTGGAATCGAAGCAGCAGCAAGTTCAGGTGGCGCATTAGTACCGCCAATCATGGGTGCAGCAGCTTACATGATGTTAGAAATTGTGGAGCCATCTGTTACCTATCTTGAAATAATTAAAGCAGCCTTACTACCTGCAATTCTCTACTATACCGCGCTGTTACTTATTGTTCATTTTTATGCAAAACGCATTAGCAATACAACATTGGATCATTCTGCGCAAGATACAGTCGCAAATGGGGACACTGTCCAAGATGACCCACCTATTGAAAAACTTCCAAGGATGCAAGGTGTCGTTTTTTTTGCCGCGTTTCTTACCTTGATACTGTTTCTATTGATGGGTTCTACACCGTTTCGCGCTGTCAGTTGGAGTCTTCTCACTATTTTGGTTGTAAGTCTGTTTCACGTCAAAACCCGTGTAGGTATTTCTGGAATTTTGAAATCTATGGAAAACGCTGCACATAGCGGTGTTTCACTAATAGCTGCCGCTGCTTGTGTTGGAATCATCTTAGGGGTAGTTGACCTGACAGGCGTAGGTTCCGAAATGGCATCAGCCTTGTTGTCACTGTCGGAAACCAATTTAATATTTGCTCTTTTTTTGCTGATGGTCTCCACAATTATATTGGGGATGGGGCTTCCATCCTCAGTTTGTTATCTACTCGTAGCGATTATGGTAGGACCGGTGCTTGTAGACTTGGGAGTGGTTCTGCTTGCAGCACACTTTTTTATTTTTTATTTTGGAATGATGTCAATGGTCACACCACCTGTTGCGCTTGCTGCTTATACCGCTGCAGCGATTGCAGATGCCAACATCATGAAGACTGCATTCGCTGCTTTTCGTTTTGCACTCGTAGGTTTTGCGTTACCTTATGCCTTTGTGCTACGTCCCGAACTACTTTTACTCCACGCGGATGGTGGCACTCCTGAAATATGGACAATCCTTATAAACCTTTTACCCACATTGGCTGGGACTGTTATTCTTGCATCAAGCATTGCAGGTTATGCTTTTAAGTCCCTATCCTTATGGGAACGGGGTGTGATGTTCATTGCAGTAGCAGTTCTCTTTTTTATACCCACTGACGTGAATTTCCTGTGGATACATGGAATAACACTGCTTGCAAGTGTTTTTATCTTTTACTATAATTGGCGTAAAGGAAAGTTAAACCATGGAAACTACACTTAGGTGGGTTCTTTATAGTTTGCTGGTGTTGCTATTTATTCTCCATAACGATTTTTGGTTATGGGGGACACCTCAACTTGTTTTAGGACTACCAGTGGGATTGCTATATCACATCGTGTTTTGCCTTGCTGCATCATTGCTCATGGCCTTCTTAGTCAAATTCGTATGGAGGGAAAAATGATCCTTACGGTGATCATTATCTATTTGGCTTTGGTACTGAGCATAGGTATTCTAAGTCATAAGTTTTTCCAAAAAACTGGCGAAGACTATTTTGTGGCAAGCCGTAACATTAATTGGTTTGTGTTATTGATGACGCTTTTCGGCACAAACATGACCGCGTTTTCCATACTCGGCGCTTCTGGGGAGGCTTACCACAGAGGCATCGGTGTTTTCGCACTGATGGCATCTTCTTCGGCAATTATTGTGCCATGTGTCTTCTTCTTTATCGGAACCCGATTATGGAGGCTTGGGAAACGTTTTGGATATATGACTCAGGTACAATACTTCCGCGACCGATGGGAATCAAGCAGATTGGGTTTACTTCTTTTCACCGTCCTTGTACTGCTCCTTATCCCTTATCTGCTTATCGGGGTAATGGGAGGCGGTGGAACATTGGCTACAATTACAGAGGACACGATTCCACAGTGGTTAGGTGGATTGTTGGTGTGTGCAGTTGTTTTGTGTTATGTAACCTATAGCGGAATGCGTGGCACTGCATGGGTTAATACTTTCCAAACGCTTGTTTTCATGACACTCGGAGGTATTGCCTTTGCTGTTATTATAAATCGTATGGGAGGATTTTCCGAGGCGCTTTCTAAAGTTGATACAAATTTATTGATGCAAGCAAACCACATTAAACCGTTAGAACTTTTGACATACACTTGTATTCCACTTTCTGTTGGCATGTTTCCGCATATTTTCTCACATTGCCTGACTGCAAAAGATGTTAGCACTTTTCGCTATCCAATTATTTTCTATCCGATTTGTATCGCAATTGTTTGGATTCCAAGTGTGTTACTTGGCATATTGGGCAATGTGGGGTTTCCGAGTTTAGAAGGACCACAAGTTAACAATGTGCTAATTCAGATGATTCGTGAATACGCTCCAGGCATTCTATCAGGCTTTTTAGCAGCAGGTGTGTTTGCGGCAATCATGTCTTCATTAGATTCGCAATCGCTCTCTCTCGGAAGCATGTTTACACACGACATCATTCGTCCTTACCTTAGAAAACGTGGACGAGAACAGATGTCCGAAAATCAACAGGTTTGGTTTGGACGATTATTTGTAATTTGTATCCTCTGCATAACTTATATCATTTCTCTAATTGCTACACCGAGTATCTTTAAACTCGCAATTTGGTCTTTCACAGGTTTTTCTGGACTATTTCCGATAGTAGTTGCAGCACTGTTTTGGAAACGTAGCACAAAGTATGGTGTTCTCGCATCCATCATTAGTGTGATACTACTATGGTTATATTTCTTTCTCAACAATTGGAAAACACCCGGATATACTGTTGGTGGAACAGGAATTATGCCTGTAGCAGTAATTATCCTTGTATCTTCATTAACCTTGATATTTGTTTCTTTACTCACAAAACCGCCTTCAACAGAAACTGTTGAAAGGTTTTTCATCAATTGACAACTTAGGGGAGATTTGCAGATTTACATTTATTAATCTTAGCAAAAGTTAAAAGATGAAAGTTGCTTATATCACAGCAGGCGCTGCAGGTATGTATTGTGGTACCTGCATCCATGACAATACTGTAGCAACGGTGCTACAGAAACAGGGACATAACGTTTCATTGATTCCAACTTATACGCCTACTCGAACAGATGAAGTGAACGTAAGTTTGAATCGTGTCTTTTTTGGGGGAATTAACGTATACCTTCAACAAAAACTATCTTTCTTTCGGCATACACCATGGGTATTTGATAAACTTCTTGATAATTCATCATTATTAAACGGATTATCGCGATTCAGTGCTTCTACAGATGCACGGGATTTGGGTATGTTGACGGTATCTATGCTCAGTGCTGAACAAGGGTATCAAAGGAAAGAGTTGGAAAAATTGGTCAAATGGCTTCAGGAAGACGATAAACCGGACATCATCTATTTGACTAACTCCATGTTTGTAGGTTTCGCAAGAGAAATTAAAAATGCCTTAGATGTGCCGGTTGTGTGTGGACTTCAAGGTGAAGATATTTTTCTTCGTGATTTGATTGATCCCTACAAATCTAAGGCTTTAACCTTGTTGGCTGAACGTGCCGCAGATGTTGATGGATTTGTAGCACCCTGTAACTATTATGCACAATTTATGGCAGAGGAATATCTAAAAGCACCTGTTGATAAAATTGATGTCGTGCCACTCGGTTTGAACTTGGATGGACACGGAAATTTGGTTGAGAAAGCAGGACCTCCGCCCCTTAAAATTGGCTATTTAGCACGCATTTGTCCTGAAAAAGGATTACACCTCTTGGTCAGCGCATTCTACACCCTGACAAAAGAGTTGGGGGCGAATAACATAGAACTACATGTCGCGGGGTATCTTGGCAAAAAAGATGAACCGTATTTTGAGGAGTTAGTTAATCAAATTCATGCTTGGGGATTGCAAGATAGTTTTGTGCATTACGGAGAAGTGACGCGTTCACAAAAGATAGATTTTTTGAATCGCCTACATGTTTTCTCTGTTCCGACAGTTTACCGTGAATCGAAGGGTTTATCTATCTTAGAAGCACTTGCAAATGGGGTGCCAGTAGTACAACCTCAACATGGATCATTTCCAGAAATGATTAAGGCAACCGAAGGAGGTATCTTGGTAGAACCTGAATCTTCAGAGGCACTCGCTGAAGGCATATTTCAACTATTCCGAGACCCATCAAAACGGAAGCAATTAGGAATAGTAGGAAAATCTAATGTGCATCATAAATTCAGTGACGTTATTACTGCACAGCAGCTTATGAAAGTGTTTGAAAAGTATCTTTAGTTTGTCCTATATGCCAAGCGCATTTGGCGTTGATTCGAGGTCGCTCCTACAAAGAAACTCAAAAATCGGAATGATACTTTGTCAATCAGAAATGGTATAAGTATTTCTGCTGATGAAAGGAGATAAATAATGGTAAAAACGTGGATAATTTTCGTTGTGATGACCGTAGCATCCTGGGGACTCTACGGAGTTTTTCTGCATAAAGGTCAATTGTCTATGGCTGATGCTGTGCATGGGCGTTATAAAGCATTTCTCTTTGTCGGTCTTGCATACCTTTTGGTAGCCGTGATCGGTTCTGTCGTTATGCTTATGGTAAATGGCGCAGAATGGTCTTTTACAGGGAAAGGTGTATCTTGGTCTTTTTTTGCGGGGGTCGTCGGTGCTGTCGGTGCTTTTGGTGTGTTGCTTGCATTCGGTGCGAAAGGCAGACCAGCGGTAGTTATGTCTATCGTTTTCGCGGGAGCACCAATTGTAAATGCTATAGTTGCGACGCTGTCACACCCACCTGAAGGGGGTTGGGGTGCTATCCGCTGGCAATTTGTACTTGGGATTTTGCTTGCAGCGGCAGGTGGATGCTTAGTAACATTTTTTAAACCTGGCTCTTAGCGAAAAAATAAAATATCTCGTTGAACCAGATGATTTCACGCCAATTATCTGGTTAAGAAGTGTTGTGATGTTTGCAGGATTGATAGGAATACCTGAAATCCTGCAAATTTTTATTTTTTTCAGTATCGCATCTTGCAGTAAATACAGCAAATACTATCCTTTTCGGACAATAATGTCTCTAATATGTAGGAAAAGGAGAAATTGTTTGATGAGCACAGAAGAATTGAAAGATACCGAAGATGCGGAACTGATAATTGCAGTGCTTGCAGGCAATCTCAAAGCATTTGATGAATTGGTTTTACGGTATCAACGAGCAATGCTAACGGTGGCTCAACAAATTGTCCGAGACCCTACCGAGGCAGAAGATATCGTCCAGGATGCTTTTCTGCTTGCTTTTGAGGCACTTCCGCAACTGGATAATTTAAACAGATTTGGCTCATGGCTTTATTCAATTACACGTAACCGCGCGCTGCGCTTCATAAAACGAGCAAGCAAATTTCAACTTCATGAAGATGAAGATGCTGAATTGCGAATTGAGGCGGATCCTGCTTCTTCTGATCCTGCACAAATTTTGGTTCAGGAATCAACTCATGAAGCAGTCAGAGATACAATTAACTCCTTACCCGCTGAATTTCAGGAGGTTATTAAACTTTATTATTGGGCAGATATGCCACAGAAACGAATCGCAGAATTTTTATCGCTTCCGTTAACAACGGTGAAATGGCGACTCCACAAAGCAAAAGAATTGTTAAAATCGCTTTTAGAAAAACGAGGATATGGGGATGTATTGTAACGACTTGTGCTAGTGGAGTATCCATTCTAAAATTATAGGTATCAGTAATAGTCGGGAATCGGAGTTCCCTCCTACAAAGACGGACCATCTTCTGTAGGAGCGATCTCCGAATCGCGACCTATACCCGCAATTTTAGAGTAGACAGACCACTAGTTAAGTGACAGTTTTGTTGTTTTTTCACAACTGTTCATCTTCTGTAGGAGCGATCTCCGAATCGCGACCCGTTGTAGTCGGGCATCAGAGTTCCCTCCTACCTTTGAGGGCGGCAGGAATCGGAAAAGTTATGGAATTCAACCCAAACGAGACGGACATGTGAAATATAAACATACCAAATGTTAACTCGCACAACGCGTTATTGTAGGTTTGAATTGTTCAGTGATTTGAAGTTAATCAGGACAAATAGACAAATTTAGCGTTTACATTCAGAGGTATCTCAAATGCAACAAGAACGACAACAAGAAATTCGCGGACTCTTTCAGATATTAGAACAGACAGCGGAAATCGCAGAAGATTCTATATTGACTGAAGCACATAAGGACGGAGAAAATAGATGCATCTCCCAATTTAATAAAGTTTTGACTCGACTACGTGAGATCAATGCGGTGCCAGAGGGGCTTTTTGATCCATTACCAGAGGACGCCACTTTTAGTGAAATAAGTATTGCTTGTAGTCATCTCGCGGCTTATCTTAGTGAGGGAATGAGCATATCATCTGATTTAAAAAGTATGATGACCAACATTCTTGGTAAGAAATTTGTTGAAAATATCGGTGAAGAACTGAGAGAGGGTAAGATAGGTGATTTAATTCGCAAATCTATGCCTGAATTTTTATCCGTGGAAACTTTAGATGACATCAATGAATCGTTCAACGTGGGGCACAACGGAAAACTCATCCTTGACACAGATCTGGGGACAATCAACGTTCGGACGGCAGAGAGTGAAGTCATCAACATCATCGTCCGTCGCTCCGCACAGTTAAAGGCGGATAGAAATGCCACTGAAATTCTCAAAGGCTTTCTGGTAAACTTTAACGAACAGGGACAGGAACTTCAGATCAGCGGAAAGTTCAATGAGGAGAAACAGGACTGGAAAAAAACGGTCGATCGTCTGGACATACAATTTGAGATTACGCTTCCAAAAACCGATTACGACGTCTATTTGAAAACCGCAAGCGGCGATATATCTGTCGTTGATACGAACGGAATAGTACAGAGCAGAACAGGTAAGGGTAAACTTCAATTTGAGAATGTTACAGGTGCTGTTTTTGGACACACCGGTTTTGGGAACGTCAAATTGACAAAATGTAAAAGTGATGTTCGTGTCGAATCCTTTGGAAGCAACATTGAGATATTAGAGAACATTGGCAGGGTTGACGCGATCACATCTGGTGGGAATGTGCGATGTACTGATGTAATTGGTACAATTTCTGCTGAAACATCTGGTGGCACAGTCAAGCTGATCCACTGCAAAGGTGGGGCAACTGTTGAAACTTCAGGTGGAAGTATAAGTTTGGATAACGATGGTCCTGTTACAGCTAAAACTGCTGGTGGTTCTATCGTTGCCAATATGTTGGGACAACCCCAAGATGATTGGATTTTAGAGTCATCTGGTGGCGACATCACACTCTCTCTGATCTCGGAGATTTTAGCAAAACTTGATGCCAGAAGTATTGGTGGCGACATTACATCCGAACTTCCGGTCATGAGAGTTAGTCAAGAAACTCCAAAAGAATGGCAATTGCAAGGGATCATTAACGGAGATGGTCCTCTCTTAACACTCCGTAGCGTTGGAGGCGATATAAATTTGAGATGTAGCAATGTGGGCGACGATACGCAGTAAGATACATAATCAAAAGTAGAAATAACGAGTTGTGCTAAATAACTGATTGTAAAATATTGTTTCACAATTACATGGCGTTTTTTAATTTTATCATTAGTTGATTCTTTCTTCAGTCCCGTAGGGACGATATGTTTATAGAATCCGTTTTAAAACAGCCATTGAGCTCCGTAGGAGCGACATATTCTGACAGATAACTTGTGCGACAACATACCGCCTCTACGAGGCTCAAGAGGTGGATTATCCGTTTCTATAAACATTGCGTCCCTACCAAATCAACGCTATGAATCATGGCGAATGCCATACGTGCATTCGTCTTATGGCATTCAGCGGGACTGAAGAGGGTTCCCATATTTGGAAATCCTTAAGTTGACAGTTATGGTTTTCGCTTCGCTTTACCCGACCTACACCTCGCTGGTGGGAGCGATCTCTGAATCGCGACCATTTTGATTATTGTCGGGAATCGGAGTTCCCTCCTACAATAAAAATGTTACGTAACTCTCCGCAAATTGAATCTCTGTTCCATTAATTACACCCCCATCCTTTTACTTTTAAATTCCCTTGCCAAAATTTATGTAATTTGCTACAATCCTTATTTAGAAATTTGGTGCAGCTGACCACCAACATATCGTAAAACAGTGCATAAAGCACTATTCAAAAGGAGTAGTTATAGAAATGAAACGCTTATGTATAAGTGCAGTCCTAATTCTGATGGTTGTAATGATTTGGATGCCCTTCCATGTTAATGCACAAGAATCTTTAACTATTGTCTGGGCAGAATGGGATCCCGCAAACTATTTACAAGAACTTTCTAAGGACTTCACCGCAGAGACAGGAATTGCTGTTGATGTAGTACAAATTCCATGGCCGAATTTTCAGGATAAAGTTTTCACTGAATTTGTTGGAAAGAGTGATCTGTATGATATTGTAATTGGAGACAGTCAATGGTTAGGTAGGAATTCTGTCGGTGGACATTATATTGATCTAACAGATTGGATAAATGAAAATATAGATGTTGATTCAATCTATGGACCTGCTATGACCGCCTTTGCAGAATATCCGAAGGGGAGTAAAAAGTATTGGGCACTTCCAGCTGAAGTGGATGCAGCAGGTTATGTTTATCGGAAAGACCTCTTTGAAGACCCGACAGAAATGAAGAATTTCCAAGCAAAATATGGGTATCCTCTCGCCCCACCGAAAACGTATACTCAACTCCGAGATATTGCAGAGTTCTTTACACGCCCAGAGCAGAAACTATATGGAATTGCAACTTGGTACAGCAAAGAATATGACGGCATTACCATGGGATTCCAGCAAGTGATGTGGAGTTTTGGTGGCTCTTATGGAGATCCAAATAGCTTTAAAGTGAAAGGACACGTCAATAATAAAGATGCAGTCAAAGCACTCGAATTTTACACAGATTTGCTCAAATTTGCTCCCCCAGATGCTCCAAACTATTATTGGCAAGAAACTCTTAATGCGTATATTTCTGGTAAAGTAGCGATGGGGATGAACTATTTTGCATTTTTCCCTGGGGTAGTCAATGCTCAAACTAACCCGCTTTCTCATGATAAAAGTGGCTTTTTTATTGCACCTGAAGGTCCAAAAGGACACTATATTAGTATTGGTGGACAAGGTATGTCCGTCTCAGCTTATTCTAAAAAACAGGATATCGCTAAGCAATATATGAAATGGTTCATGCAGAAACCTGTGCAAGAGAAGTGGGCAAAATTGGGTGGATTTACACCTCATAAAGAGGTTCTACAATCGGATACTTTCAAAAAGGCTACGCCGTTTAACGAAGCCTTTGCAGCAAGTTTCCCATATCTTCGTGATTTCTGGGCAGTGCCGGAATATGCTGAACTATTAGAAGTTTGTCAGACAAACTGGAATGAGGCGATCACTAAGATCAAATCCGCAAAAGATGCTCTCAATTCTATTGCCCGCAAACATGAGGAAATCTTTGAAGACGCAGGTTACTACGACGATTAAGGATTGTAGAATATAACTTATTTATACTTTGGATGGGCGCGCTGATACAGCGCGCTTTTCCTGCTATAGTGCCTGCTGGGTGTTACAGACTAACAACAAAAATATGCAGACCAACCGCTTCTCTCGTGGAATGAGCGATTACCAACTTAAGATGGCATTCATCATGCCAACGATGATTTTGCTCATCTTGATGAACATATTTCCCCTCTTGTGGTCGCTCTATTTGAGTTTTCATCGTTACAAAGCCTCTATGCCAACAGCACCGAAATTTATCGGTGGACGTAACTATGCTCGACTACTTACCGATCCTGAAATATGGGGTTATTTTCGTACCACTGCCTATTTTGTAATTTTAGCAGTAACAGCCCAGTTTCTAATCGGGTTTGGTCTTGCCCTTTTACTGAATCGCCAATTCCGCGCAAAAGGATTCGTCACAACACTGCTGCTACTTCCGATGATGCTATCTCCAGTGGTGGTCGGTCTCTTTTGGCGGTTTATTCTTGCCTCGGATAATGCGGGATTGCTAAACTATTTTCTCAGTCCTATCCTCAAATCTCCTATCGGATGGACGACAGACCCTAAAATTGCAATGTTTGCTGTTGTCATTGTTGACACATGGATGTGGTCGCCTTTTATGATGTTGATTGCACTTGCCGGATTGAGTGCCGTACCGAAATCCCTCTATGAAGCTGCTGATGTGGACAGAGCCTCAGCCTGGTTCAAGTTTAGATGGATTACACTGCCGTTAGTTTCTCCTCTTTTACTTATTGCATTGTTATTCAGGACAATGGATGCTTTTAAAATGTTTGATATTGTTTATGTACTAACACGTGAAGGCGGTCCTGGTACTGTCACTGAAACTGTGTCAATGAACTTATATAAACTTGCCTTTCGGAACTTTAACACTGGCAAAGCATGTGCTATGGCATATATTCTGCTGATTATTATTGTGGCACTGAGTAATATCTATGTAAAATACCTAAATCGTGTAAAGGGAGAAGCATAAAACGTTATGGCAAACCCGTCAATCAAAAGAAAGACATTTGGATATTACCTTATAATGGTGTTAATAGTCTTCGCGGTTATTCTCTACATCCTTCCTATTTACTGGATAGTAGTAACGTCGCTGAAATCGCCGGGAGATATTAACACAATAGTTCCTAAGTTTTTCTTTAGCATTTCGTTGGAAAACTATCGAAAGTTACTGCCAGCAGAAAACATCCCACTTGTGACGTATCTCTTTATAGCACAGACATTTGGCGGTTTATTCTTGTTTGCCTTATTTTCCCTGGTGAAGCCTATAATGTTGCGCGCCAAACTGATTAGAAACATAGGGCTGATATATAATATAATCTTCGTATTAACATGCATCTATAGTTTCTTTAACACGCAGCCACTTGTCAGCCGATCGCAGGTAGATGTCCGTTTCCACTTTTTCACGTTGATTTTTTGTAACATAGTAGCCTACCTCCTATTTGTTCCTTGGAAAAAGAAAATCTCTACAGCAAGTAACAGTTCTGGTGTCGAGTTACTTGTTGATAAAAAAGAGTTATTTGCATTTGTCATTCCAGTCATTTTCGCAACAATCGGTGTTTGTATTGCTTTTGCAAACGGCGGGTCAAAGTATTTCTATCAGTTGCTCAATAGTATAATTATCGGTGTTGGCAGTACTGTGCTTGCAGTTGGATTAGGCACACTCTCAGCGTATGCCTTTTCTCGGTTCAAGATCGCTGGCAAGGATGACCTCCTCTTTTTTATTTTGAGTACCCGCATGCTCCCGCCAGTTGTTGTCGTAATCCCGATCTTTTTAATGTATAACGCGCTTGGACTGCGAGATACGCATTTCGGCATGATACTGCTCTACACCACTTTCAATGTTTCGTTCGCTGTTTGGCTAATGAAGGGTTTTATTGATGAAATCCCAAGAGAATACGAAGATGCTGCTCTTGTAGATGGGTATACCCGCTTTCAAACTTTCTTGAAAGTTGTTTTACCGCAATCCGTCACAGGAATTGCTGCAACTGCTGTATTCTGTCTGATTACAGCATGGAACGAGTTCGCGTTTGCACTTGTTTTAACATCAACAGGTGGTAATGCGGTAACAGCACCACCATCTATTACAAGTGCTACCGGTTCGGCAGGTATAGACTGGGGAAAAATTGCAGCATCAACATTCGTCTTCCTGCTTCCAGTCGCAATTTTCACTTTTTTGATGCGGAGTCATTTGTTACGTGGTGTCACCTTTGGTGCAGTAAAAAAATAGTTGATTCTACCGTTTTTTCATGGTAAAATTTTAAAAATTCCAATACCCTATCAAGCGTAAGTTCTAACCGCATATCAATGCCAATCCACTCACGGCAATGCGCGTTAAATTACCATTAATGTCGCTTACGGCACGCAGAGCGTGCCTATTACCTTTAGACGCACATCCAATTAATATTAAGTAATCCCTAATATTTTCTTGTAGTTTACTTTGTAAATATCATTCCAAATTGGTATTATCGGAGGAATCAGATGGCGAAAAAGAGTAAAGTGAAGCCACCCAAAATCTCTATAGAAGAATGTACGCTCAAAATGCAAGCACATATCCATCAACTTGGTTTATCTACAGTAGAAGATTATAAGATATGGTGTGGCCAGCATAATTTCAGTCGGGGTTTAGAAAAAAATACTCGGCAATTGAGAAATGAACTAAACATAGTAACCGCAATTAAAGCATCCGAAATAATGACGGAGAAGAAGAAAGCGCGTAACTTGAATGAAATTATTCCGAAGATATATAACGGTGAATTACAGAGTCAAAATCTAAGGAAAGGAACGGCTAAGGAAATTGCCCTTGCTTTTGAAAGAAGTTATTATCCGAAAGTGCTTTTGAAACTTCTAATGTGCCTTGAACAAAACTCCAATCTCTTAGAAGATCCTACCTATATTAAGGGAATTGAAGCAATAGCAAACCATTCTGAAAGTTGGATTCGTCCTCTTGATACGTGGCAGGTCAAAAGACATAACAGCGATCGGCAGTTTGGAGAACTTCTCCACCACCTTTTTGTGGCTTATGATGTCCCATCCTTTATGGATAGTGTTTGGTTAACTGAAAACGGGATGTATCAGAATTGGTATATACATATCGGTGCGGGACAAAATATCAGAACTGCTCCAGGAATACCGGTTGCGTTGACCAAAAAGATGGCACACCATTTTCTTAGAGCACCCAAGCAGTATAGCGTTGAGGAAGCAATTCGATGGGGACAGGTGCATGCACTCGGTGGAGATAAAAGATTAATGGACGCACTCCGCGGAACGCGCATGTTAGGGAATTTCAAAAACGATGAATTTTGGTTGAATGTAATCCGCTTCTTCATAGCGAATCCGATGTTAGATGTTAGTCATGTACATCCGATTATTGATTATATCTGGAATCAGAAATACGAAAATCAACGTGTGTTTGTTGAAAGAGGAGTCGCTGAGGAAATCGATCCGCCACAACCGAACTTTAGTATGAATGGGAGAACACCTAATACTTTGCTTCGCCAAGTTAATGAATGGCATCGACGACTCGGTAAGGCAACGAGAGGTGGAAGCTTCCAGTGGCCTCGATCAGAAATCGGTGAATTCCATTTCCGAGTAGGAAGTGAGAAGAAGGGGAACTTGAGATACTGGCATATTCGGGAACTTCTCAGCACAGATGAACTCATTTATGAAAGTAGAAAAATGAATCACTGTGTGAGTAGTTATGCAAGGTCATGCTACACTGGAAAAAAGTCAATTTGGACAGTGGAATCGGAGGATGAAAATGGAAGACACAAGGCTTTGACAGTTGAGATTTCACGCCCCGATAACCTCATCCGTCAAGTTCGCGGAAAGCGGAATCGGCTACCAACGCTGGCAGAAAAATACCTCTTAGAAAGGTGGGCAGCAGAGGAAATACTCGAAATTGCTGAATATGTCCGGTTTCAATAGCGTTGATTCTGAATACAATTTATGGTAAACTACCTATCAGTATTTTGGCGCGATAAAATCCTTATCGTTATTGAAACGAAAAGGAGGCAACACAATGGAAAATTCAACGACTATCCAAGAAATTTTACAGCAACTCAAAAGTCTTTCACTTGAGCAACAAAGGCAAGTGTTGGATTTCATATTAGAGTTGTCAGCTGAGCCACCAAAACAATACCCCGGCAAAAATCTTCTTCAGCTTGTAGGAACAATTTCAAAAGAGGATTTGGAAATTATGAAGCAGACGATTGAAGAAGGATGTGAGCAGATAGATGAATCAGAGTGGTAGATATCTGCTTGATACCAATATTGCAATTGCATTGTTTGCGGGTAATCCCATAGTCCAAGAAAAAGTAAGAGATTCTGACTATGTAGCCGTAGCCCCTCCTATTATTGGTGAACTCTGTTTTGGGGCACAAAAATCCAATAAAGTGTCGGAGAATCTACAGAAAATTGACATTTTAGTGGAACAAAGTCGCGTTTTCTCCTGTGATTTAGAAACCGCGCGGTGGTACGGAATCATCAAGAACCAGTTGCGAAGGAAAGGTCGTCCTATCCCGAACAACGATATTTGGATCGCAGCAATTGCTATGCAGCACAACCTAATCCTCGTTACACGAGATTCACATTTTGATGAAATCCAATCTCTGCAGGTAGAAAGTTGGTAAATTCAAATATATAACAGACTTCCCTCACAACCTTGGAAGACAACAATTATAGAAGTAGACGAGTTCAAGAGAACCCGCCTACTGAAGTTGTACCTAACCTATTTCTTTTCCCGATACTCACGCAATAGCGCGTTAATCTTATCAAGAAACTCTTGCGAGTATATTTGACCAACAAACGCGTTGTGGGTTTCAACAGCGATAGCGTCCCAAGCCTCAAGCGAACTGTTTTGAAACTCAACTATTTTAATCCCTGCTTTCGTTGTTAGTGCTTCAATAGATTTTTCGTTATCTCTCCGAATCTCCTCAATCAACTTGCTCTGGTATTTATCCCCTGCGTCACGTAAGACTTTCTGTTGTGCAGAGGTAAGTTGATCGAACTTCTCTTTCGTAATCACTGTAGCACCAACACCGACATTAACCGGAAGGTTTGTCATGTATTTTAATTTATTGCCCCACTGCAGTGCTACAATGACGTAAGGTGAAGCAGTTAGCGCATTGATCTGCCCTGAATAGAGGGAAGGTAACACCTGTGTAACTTCTCTGGGGACAGTTGCGATCTTTGCTTTTTTATAAAATTCAAGTGCAATCCTATCGCTTGTGCGTGCCCACATCTTGACGTTTGGTGACTGGAGATCAGCAATAGTCCTAATCGGATGATTACTGAAAATGTAATAGAAACCGATGTCTCCCATTCCGATTAGAACATAACCTGCCTCCAAGAAGGATTTTTGTAAGTCTTCATAGAGAAAGTCGCGCACATAGTCAAGTTCTTCGTAACTTTTGAATATTCGGGGCAGTTGAAAGATTAGCACATCTTCTTTTATTTCTCCGAGTCCCGTAGCAGTCATCGCACCTGCATGAATGAGCCCATTTCGCATCTTACTGATAACGTCAAGTTCGTCCCCCATTACCCCATTCGCGTAGAATCGAAACTTAATATTACCATCGGTTTTGGCTCGTATTTCTTTTCCCATCGCATCGAAATTGTTCATCCAAGTAGAACCTTTCGGTGCCAGTGTAGCGAATTTAATAGACTCTACAGCACTAACAGAAATTGGTAAACATAACATACCCAATATGATTAGAACTGCACTTGCAATTCCAGCGACGTAGATTTTATTGCTTATTTTTTTATTCTTCATTATTCAATTTCTCCTTCTTCCATTTCTAAATCAAAAAGTTCATCAATTTGAGAAAGCCAACGTTTTGACCGCGACTTTGCTAACGATGTTGCTGCTGCTTCGCCGGGAAGTATGTCAGACGGCGCATCAAGAACTTCCTGTAACGATTTCTTGTAAAGTTCCACATCCATTTTGGGATAAGCGTAGTATCGTGCCAGATAGAACTTACTCATCAGGAATTTGCCATCATTAATTTCATCAACCTTATCAATGTGTTCCTTCGCCCTTTCAGGATCACCACCGATTGCCGGTGATCGGTCACCGTAGTAGACAGCATAGAACAGATGTGCACTACCGAAATAGAAAGTTTCGTCTAATTCAAGCACACGCCGCATCATCAGTTCAACACGAGCAAGATCAATCACTTGCATCGGGTCATCTTTCTGCAGGCTAATACCGCGTCCGACAGCATAAGCAGCCCAGAACAACGGTTCTACATCTTCCTTTTCCACCTTCTTAAGCAAATTTTCAAACACTTCCATCCCTATAGTTCTTGCTTTGAGGAAAGTTTTATTTGATTTTGCAAGTGCCTTGAACGCATACATCTCAGATTGCACATAATACTCAATCGCTTGGGCACGCATCTCCGCTGCTGTCTCAAAGTCACCTGCTATCTCCGCTTCTTCCATCCTATCTTCAAGAAATCCGCTGTAAGATGAAAAAGCGCGGGCAGTTTTAACAACCAGCGACTTATTGCCTAACTTAGCTAACCGCTCAAGTGTCTTGAGGTTTTTCTCAAGAGTGGTTTCTACCACCGCTAAATCACCCTCTTGTTGAATTTTAGATAACTTACTTAGACCACATCCACCTACGAGAATAGGTAGAAGAAGTAAAAAGCCAATTCTAAGAAAAAACTTGTGGTATATCATTTATCGAATTTACCCCCTATCAGTGTTGTACGTCCAATTGTAGACGCAGTTATTATAGTGAAATACAAAAATATATGCACACTTTTGGTCTGTAGGACTTAAACCGA
>JAPPCZ010000045.1 GCA_028824685.1 Candidatus Poribacteria bacterium | reverse complement strand
ATTCGGAGATCGAAATCAACGGTATGAATGCCATTTAGGCATTCACCGCCTACAAGGTTTTGAAATCGGGCTTTCAAAGCCCTCCAACTATTTATGAGATAGGTTGTAATTAACAATGCGTACAACACATCCGCAAGAAATACGAGTCTACCAGACCCCAAATGGTAGAGAACCTTTTAATGAGTGGTTGGACTCAATTCGAGATACAAACACACAAGATCGGATTCAGGCGAGACTTGCGCGTCTTGAAGATGGTAATTTTGGGGATTGTCGATCTATTGGTGCAGGTGTTTTTGAGTTACGAATACATTTTGGAGCAGGTTATAGAATCTATTTTGGACAGATAGGTAACACAATCATCCTTTTACTCTGTGGTGGTGACAAATCATCACAAACACGAGATATTGAACGTGCCAAAACTTATTGGTTAGAATATAAGAGGGAACATCTATGAGAAAAATGAGAACATGGCGTGAATGTCTCATTGAGCGGATTACCAGCCGAGAAAGGGCAATTGGCTATTTACAAGCAATCCTTGAGGACTACCAAATTTATAAGAATCCTGCTGTAGTTTTAAGAGCCCTTCAGACGGTCGTTGAAGCACAAGGTGGTGTTTTTGAACTTGCGAAGCAGGTGGATATGGATCCACAAGTCTTTTCGAAAATGTTATCCAACAAGGATATGCCTCTGATTGACACACTTGGAATTGTTCTTAAGGCACTTGGATATCATATCTCTATTCAACCGATAGAACCTGAAACCTCAAAGCTTGAGACTTATACTGATGCTTAGAGGCTCAAAACACATCGGCACATGTGGCAGAAAATTCAATAGATTAACAACATGGATTTTAGATTGATTGTAATTGAGTTTCACTTTTTGATCAACCCCGTCGAATGTCATAGATACGTTTGGCGTTGATTCACTACATTTGAGGTAAAGATATAGATATGTCTCTACAAGAACAAAAAACACCCCTTGTCGGTATTGTGATGGGGAGTGATTCCGATTTAGAAAAGATGGCTGAAGCCGCGAAGGTTTTAGAAGATTTTGAAGTGCCGTTTGAAATAACAATTTCTTCGGCGCACCGTTCGCCTGAACGGACGATGGCGTGGACAGAAAAGATTAAAGCGGAAGGTGGTAAAGTCATTATTGCAGGCGCGGGACGCGCAGCACACCTTGCTGGTGTGATAGCAGCACATACGACGTTGCCCGTCATTGGGGTGCCGGTTGATGGTGGTCCTCTTAACGGCGTTGATGCGTTATATGCAACAGTGCAGATGCCTCCCGGTATACCAGTCGGAACGATGGCGATCGGGTCAGGCGGTGCAAGAAATGCGGGGATATTCGCAGTTCAGATTCTGGCACTTGAGTTCCCTGAATTGGAAGCGAAGCTGCAAGCCTATAAAAAGAAGATGAGTGACGGCGTTGCGGAAAAAGCGGCGCGTCTTCAAGAAGTTGGTTATGAGAATTATTAGATTTTATAGGAAAAACCATCATGGAAACTGAAGATAATATACAGTGGGAAAATGATACTGAACTCTTTGATATGATGGGGGAACAGTTATACGCTGCTGTGATTTCGGATGCGTTAGATGCTGCTGGATTCCGCGAGCAAGCGTTGCGACATACTATCCGTCCGTTGCTGCCTGAGACGGTTGTTGTCGGTCGGGCAATGCCTGTGTTGTGCCTTGATGTCTATGAGATTCCTGATGAGCCGTATCAAGAGGAAATCGCGGCGGTGGATAGCCTAAAGCAGAATGATATCTTGGTCTGTTCAACAAACGGGAGTACACGTATCTGTTTTTGGGGAGAACTGCTTTCAACGGCGGCACAGGTGCGCGGCGCGCGCGGTGCTGTTATTGATGGGTTTATCCGTGATGTGCGTCCGATTATGGAAATGCGGTTCCCCATATTTACAACTGGGATATCGCCTGTAGATTCTAATGGGCGTGGAGAAGTGGTGGCATACAACGTCCCTATTGAATGTGGTGGTGTTCCGGTGAATCCTGGTGATATTGTGTTTGGGGATGCAGACGGTGTGGTTGTTATTCCGCAGGCGGTGGAAACGCAGGTAATTGAAGCAGCGCTGGAAAAGGTGAGTGGTGAAAACCGTACCCGTGATGCGCTTAGAGAAGGTGCAACGCTTCGGGAAGTTTACGATAAGTACGGGATTCTGTAAAAACGTTTAAAGCGCTATTTTTTGTGACGGCACACGGCGTGTGCCTACTACTTTTAAGGAAAAGATAGATGATTTATGAGTTGCGGACGTATCAAGTAGTACCGGGAAAGATGAAGAATCTGAATGACCGATTTGCTAATATCACACTGCCGTTGTTTGAGAAGTATAATATGAAGGTTATCGGTTTTTGGGAAACTGCCATCGGTGAGGCGACGACAACGGAATTGGTTTATCTGCTTGCTTTTGAAGATTTGGGACACTATCAGCGTGCTTGGGATGCGTTTATAGCGGATCCTGAATGGCAAGCGGCAAAACGGCTTACAGAAGTAGGTGGTCCGTTAGTTAACGTGGTCAGCAACAAAATTCTTGAACCTACAGATTATTCACCGTTGCAGTGAATGCCCGAGGTGCCAAATCATGCGGAATGCCAAAAGCGTCTTCTGGTCGCGAACTGGAACTCGCTCCTACAAGCAGGTAATAGGTGCAATGAATTGCGCGATTACAACGGGTCGCGAGCTGGAGTTCGCTTCTACAAGAATGTAATTATACAAGGTGTATATTCTCTTTAGCGTAAGATGGCAAGTTTTCCTATCTTTTCAACCTTGCTATTGCCAGTGTGAGCAATGACACGATAAAGATATACGCCGTTGGCACATTGAACCCCTATCTCATTTTTTCCATCCCAATAGGTCTCATTGTTCCCCCGATTTGCACTTGCATCTGTGATCGTTCGAATTAATCTACCACTAACCGTATAAATTTTGATGGTGACCTTATCTGGCGGTTGTGCCAACTGATATGTGAAAAAAGTTTTACCATCTTGGACAGGATTCGGCACATTGAAGACTTCGGTGAGGGTGACTGCCTCATCCAATGTAAAAACTGCTTCAATGTCAGTGGTGTTTTCACTCGTATCTGCAGCGGTTACCTGTAAGCGATAGGTGCCATTTGGTAGGTCGGGAGCGAAACTAAATTTTGCAGTTTCAGGATTATCAACATCAAATTCCCATTGTGCCATATCGAATTCGCGATAGCGCCGTGTTACATCACTCACATCTAACTGGTTAAACGTAATGTTAAGGAGAGTGCCATCAAGTGCCGTTTCATCCGTAACTTGAATTTCACATTGGGGTTGCTGGGTAATGCGATTTTTGCCCATACTCTTAACTTCTCCAAGAGAGTTGACGTTGCGTTCTTCCCCCACAAGAATCTCATCGTTAACAAGAATTTCGACGGCAGGTGGGGTGATGTCGGGCATTTCAATGACGGTGAATTTAATAGAGATTTTCTCTGCTTCTCCACCAATTGCATCTCCATTAAAATTGCGTGCTTCAATTTCAAAAGCATACTCACCGGGAAAGAGAATAGGTTTGTAGTCAATTGGAACGGTATTAACGTCATCGGGATTTCGTAGGACGTAGTCTGATATTGGCTCAAGCGGTTTGTCGTTATCCCCTCTGCGGATAATCAGCGTATCCAAGTTTACACCGTCAACATCCTCAAGTAAGATAGAGATATGTGGGCGTGGTGCGATAACGCTGCCGGTTTGCGGTTGAACACCATCTACCCATAGATTGAAAGCAGGTGGCTTTGTGTCATCACTACTAATAAGGGTAAAAGGCGTAAGTTCGGTTGTTTGTGCGGTAATAGTTCCGACTTGTGCACTACTGAATTTAATCTTATCTCCGAATTGAAAGGGTATAGAACTTGATGTGACAAGTATTTCAAACCCGAGATGGTCAATAAAATGCCCTTTGTTGACATCTCCGGTCGCAAGCTCTTCACTCGGTAAAAAGACTGGCTCTCCTGTATTATCGCGGAGTTCATAAGAATTTGAAGATATAAAAAAGATGAACCAATCCCCTACCGAGAACTCCTGTTTTAGTCCAGGGTTTACTCTGACATTTGCGGTACCGTTGCCGACATTCTGATTTAGTGTTCCTTTCAATACAGCAGTGCCCTCTGAATAATCTGTTTCAATTATGAGGATATCTGCAAATTCAAAGGGGACGATAGGTGTGCCGTCATCAAGTTCTGGTGGCACTACCCATTTTTTCGGGATAGTGAATTCAATGCCGTAATTTTCTTCTCGAAAGGGAACGTCAAGTTGGCCAGGGTTATTCAATTTTTCATACAGGACATGTTCTTTCTTTTTTAGGTACACTTCGTAGTGAGTTGGATCTAAAAACAGAATAGTCCAAATACCCGCAGGCGTTAACTCTGGACTGATTTTGATGTTTTCGATTGGAAGCGGTTGTTTATTCGCGTTTTCGGTTTGAATAGGTGTGACATAATTTTCAAGTTGAAAGATTGGTCCATCATCTTCAGGTTGAGGCTTTTTGTTTCCAGTGGTATAACTTAATTGTGATGGGAGTCGTTTCCATTTTTGATAAGCAGGATGCCACGTATAAATACCGAGTTTTTCCGCTTCTTGAATCAACGCCGCTCTGAAATCCTTGCTGTCCTCTTTCCAAGGTGTATTTTCTCTAACAATATCTTCCAAACTTCTCACATCAAACCGCATCTTGAGGGTTGCAGGTTTTTTAAGTGTGATATCGGATGCGCGAAAAGATACTTCGTACTGTTGGATACTTTCCTCACCTGAACGGAGTAGACCTCTCCGCAGTGCAGCAACGCGCGGTATTGAGGCAAATTGAAACGAAGGTTGCGTCAAGGCAGATGGAACACTTGAAGAGACGGTGAGCGCGACCTTGTCCTCTTTTATTGATGCTGCTTCAGCAGGGAAATCAATGTCAAAGACTCTATCAAGGCTAAAAGCTGTTAAGGGTTTTGATGACTCGTAGAAGAATTCGTTAACAACGAAAGTCGTGTAAAGTTTGTTATCAATTTCTTTTGGCTCTGCGACATTACCTTTAACGTCCTTGTCGGTAGTGTCTACCTCTGGGTCAGCGAGTACATAAATTTTATGGACACCAGTAGCGAGATTTTCTTTTAACTGAAGTGTGACAATAGTTCGCTGTAGAACTGTATCGCCTTCTTCCCAGTCGTCGGGAGTTAGCGTGACGCTTCCTAAGATTTTCGCGTCCTCATCAATTTGGAGGTCGCCACCTATATCAGGGTTGCCTTCTGCAAAAATAACTTCAATATTTTCTTTAACTGTTCTTCCACCGTTGTTAATAAGTTCGGCTATAAGGAGATATTTTCCTGTCTCTTTATTGAAAGTATATCGGATCGGCGCAAGACTTGTTCCATCAGTAGCAATGGCAATGTTGGGTCCCTCTGGCACGTCAACACTGATTCGCCTATCTGATGCTGGGTGTTCAACTGTTATGCCATCACTGTCGGTGACGGTGATACGGTATCGAATTTTTCGTCCGCCCAGCGGTAGAGGGATAGATGTTTGAAGTTCGTACCATTGTCCGCCAGGATGAAGTTCATTGGTGCCGGGCGGAGGTGTGGTTTTGACCATTGGGACGGTGTGGTTCTCGTAATTAAACGTATTATCCCACTCGACATAGATAGAACGAATACCCTTGTCCCCCCCTAAATCGTCAAAAATAAGTGCTTTTATGTTGAGCGTATGGGTTTCTTTAACATCCAAGTCTTCACGTATATCTCCAATAATCGGTGTATCTATCCAGAATGTGGCACCCCCTACGGCTGCGCGTTTTTCATCATGAGCAAACATTTGAACGAAACCTCTGCCTGGTAATGCTTTGGGTGGGATTTTTAACTGAATTTTTCCATATTCACCTTTCCACACTTTACCTTGTGTGCTGCGTTCTGTGAGATCATTCCGCAAATCATCATCGAAGTGATTTTGGAAAATGGCGGAAGTCATGAGTCTCTGTGGGCTAAAATCTTCTGCTTTCCACCATACATTGTTCGCGTCATGCGTCCCGACTTCATTATTTAAAATGACAATCTGCTTATTGGAATTCAGTGCGATATCTTCTAATTTAACCTGTATATCAAGTGTAGGGAGTGCGAGTCGTGTTGCCGGGTCACCGAAGAGCGTATATTGTTCTGTTCCGGGAATCCATTGTGGATTGGTACTTCGGGTGATAAATCTGATTTTTGCGTCGGTAACTATTTTCCCGATGCTTGGTTGAGTTGCTGCGATTTCACTGTATCCTTGCTTTGCCTCAAAAGGTTCGCGCACAAACATTGCAGTGAAAAGGTCTTCATCAAAATCAGCGTTGGCTGTAGCGTAAGTTAACCTTGTTGCGGTAAGCGATGCGATGGCACCGTATTTGCTAATCAAAAGTTGTTCACTGAGGCTGTGTGATCCGAATTGTTGCGGTTTATCAAATTTTCCATTCAAACAAGTTGTTGATATAACAAATGGGAGATATCTGCTGCGTAAGTCGTTGACATCATCAACGTGAAAGATTGCCTCATCTGCCCATGTATGTATTCCACCGTGTCCTGCATATTCAACAACCAACGCACCATCATTGAATGCTTTAAGGATACGTCTTTTAGTTTCGCTGACGTATTTATCTTTGTATTCTTCTTGTATCCGTATTTTTCGTAGATATATTTGTTTCGTGTTATAAGCGACAGGGATGATTTGTTGGATCAGTTTGTCTCGGGAAATTTCAAAAGTCTCGTCAGAGGGATTGTTTAATTCGTCATCTGCTACTTGGACGAGTGTTGCTTGCCATAGACCAATTTTAGGGTTCTCTTCGTAGTCAATAATCTTTTGGATCATCCCTGTAAGTTCTTTAGGTGTTTGTACTGATAGGCGTCCGATGAACATATCGGGCAAGGCATCATCTCCACTTACGTTGACAAATCTTTGATCCATTGCAGTTTCACCGCTTTCCGGCGCCCATCCGTGGTAAGTCGGGACAAAAATCGGGTAAAGATCGTAATCATTGTGAAGTCGTTTGATGACCCCTTTATAGTCGTAATGCGCATCACCCACGAGTAAGACGTAGGTAGGGGCTGGCGGCTGCCAGGTATGATAGGCATAACGCAAGAAGTTCTGGATTGCAAACGGCGTAAAGAGCCCATTACCAAATTCATTGTAAATTTCGTCTATATCCACAACTTTAACTGTCAAACCTTGTGAGCGGCGAAAATCGACTAAAGGTTTTATGCTTTCTAAAAACGTCTTATGTGTAATCACAATGTAATCTGCTTGTGTTGTAGGATTTCGCAAAGTGCTTGGTGGAACTTCGGTAAATGTACTGATGGGGCGGTAGTAATTGTTAGCGATGACAAAGTAATTGGTGTATTGTACAACATCATCTTCAAACAGAATTTGATAGGAATTGCCACCCCCCGTTACCTTTCCATCAACAAGTTTTGCTGCTAAACCGCTCGAATTCAGCGTATAAACATCTATTGTCTCGGTCTGAAAGTTGGTTATGTTAAAATGCGTTTTTCCGCTAACCTCTGGTTCTGTTTCTGAATTAAACTCAAGCCGATTATTTTTTGCGCGAAAATTGTGCCAATATTCAAACTCATACCAATCAAGATAGAAGTCGTAGGAACCTCCTGAGGACTTATTCTCAAGAAGGGCATCAATCCGCAATTCACTTTGCTCATCATAGGGAATTCGATTCTGAGGGATATTACGCGCGATAAGAGGTGCTTCTTGGCGTTTCCATTCCACATTGTCCCCAAGTCCCCTCCCATTAAAACTGATGGCCGCTTCGTGTGATGCTGCCTGTTTACGAGCGGCACCTTGAAGTCTCATACGAAGTGTAGCATATCGTTCAAAATTATAGTGTGGTACTGCTCCTGGTAAATCTACAGGAAATTTTTTCGTACTAATACCAGAAGCGCCTCCTCTGAACCCCGTCCAGAAATAGCGGTCCGCTAATTCAGATTTTACATTATACCCGTCAAGTGTATCGTACAACCTATTTTCCTCAGACCGCAATTTTGTTAAAAAAGCTTCGGGCGGGGTGATGTCGCGAGTGATAGGTGCACCTGACCTTGTGCCGATACGGAATGTTTCTACAGCAGTAGGTTCACCGATTACTCTTTCTGTGTCTTTTGGGGCAAAACTAAACCAATAGATGTTCGTATCTGTGAATTTATTGCTCAAAGCCCGTGCATAGAAGACAATCATATCTTCTTGATCATACGTTTCGTTTTGGTTTTTATCAAAAATATAGTATCCTTGTTCATTGCCACCTGTTTCAACCCGAATGCTATCCAGATCAATCGTTTCAGGCGTAATACCGGTTGATTTGAGTTTACTGTAATGGATGCTGTAGATCGTGGTTTCTCTAATAGGAATTTTAAAACGTCTCCGCTTTGAGGCTTGCGCAGCGGGAGCACCTTGGATCAACATCCGTGATGTTCCATCTAATCTATGTCGCCAAGAAGCTGCTTGGCTGTTGTTTATCAACATGGTTTGGAACAGATTTTCATAAGCAGTGCTTTCAAGAGAATGAGATGGCAAAGGAGGAGACACATTCGTTGGGGCACCGTAAAAATCGATCCGGAATGTGATGTCGCTGGTGATTTTTATCTGTTGTGTTGTACTGTTGTATTGTACTGGATGGATATGTAGAACTCCGACACGTTGTGATCGTACAAAACCGATCGGTATAACCTCTATCATTTCAGCGGGATATAGGGCAGATGTTTTGGGTTTAGTCGGTATAGCAGAATCTTCTCTTTCCTGTGCATCTGGGAAAAAGGGATCAACTGTTTGATTTGTGATTAGCGGTAGTTCTACTTTTTTGAAGTAACTCTGTTTTTGAAGCACTGTTGCAGTAACACTGCTCACTGAAGGCAAGCCAATTTGAACGGTATAGACAGGGAGTTGCGGTTTTCCTGTTTCGGTTGTCCACGATGCGCCATCAAATCCGATGTGTGTGGCGGATTTTCCGTTCTGTAGATGTTTTTGTATTTTTAGTTTGGGGAGTTGAAACCGTAAGATAAGGAAATGTGATGATGCCTTTAAAACTTGTAATGGATTTTCGTTGTGTATTGTGTGTGTGCCACCGATGGTCCCTGGACTTTGAACTGGGTTGAAATTGGGGTTACAAAATCCGTCTCCGTTGAGTTCGGCATGCATCATACCTATTGTAACACAGAAAATAAACAGAGAGAATAGAAAACGTCTTGTCATAATTGAGAACTCGCTAACTGTGCTGCTGCTGCTAAAGCAGCGATAAGACTTGTTTCGCTTGCGATCCCTTGTCCCGCGATGTCAAACGCTGTTCCGTGGTCAACACTTGTGCGGACAATGGGTAGACCTAATGTGATATTCACAACCTGTCCAAATCCAATCAGTTTTATCGGGATATTACCTTGGTCATGGTACATTGCGATGACAGCATCCCACTCACCACTGATTGCTTTTTTGAAGAGCGTATCTGCAGGTAGGGGGCCGTCAACTTGGTAACCATCAGCATGTGCTTTCTTAATTGCTGGTTTGATATAGGTATCTTCCTCTTTGCCAAACATCCCCTCTTCACTTGCGTGTGGATTTAACCCCGCTACAACTAACCGTGGATTCTCAATACCGAACTGTATAAGTGCCTCATGCGTGATTCGGATGACATCACTTATTCTTTCCACTGAAAGTTTCTGTGAAACTTCAGCAATTGGAATATGGCTTGTAACAAAGGAGACTGTCAGGTGTTCTTTAAGATTAGTTGAAGCACAAGAATTTTTCTTCTCTTTTTTTGAATCAATATTGCGTCCTGACACAAATTGAGGAGGTATGTCCCACGTTTTGAGCATCATAACAGATTTTTTGGATTGTGTCAAACTTGTTAGCATCTCAGTGTGCCCGGGGAATGGCGAACCGGCGCGTTGAATTGATGCCTTACAAATTGGAGCGGTTGTGATACCGTTGAGTGTACCGCCCAGTGTGAGTTGTGCTGCTGCCTCAATGGCTTTAACTGCAGCAGCGCCGCATAGAGGGTTTATTCTTCCATGAGTAAACATATCTGGTGTTAGCGAACTGACATCAAGCACATCAATTCTTTCAGGTATTGCGGTAGTTTGGATCGGGGATTGGACGACAGAGATATTGGGGAGATTTCTTTGAGGCTCAGATCGTAAATCTGTAGGAGAAATGAATCGGAGTGCGTCCTGAATTATTGCAGCACTGCCGATGACTATCGGTTGGCAGATTTGATAGACGTTTTTGTTGGTGAGTGCTTTAACAATAATTTCGGGTCCGATGCCTGCGGCATCACCCATTGTTATTCCGATACGTGGCAACATTTTAACTTTAGTGGAGTGTCTACCGAAATTTTGCGGGTAAAGGTCGCGATTCGGAGATCGAAATCAACGGTATGAACGCCATTGGGCGAATACGCGTATGGTATTCGCCATGATTCACCGCCTACAGAAAATGTGTCCCTTTATTTTAAAGTTCACTATAAGACCTATTTAACAAGACGATACAGTGTTGCCGCACGGGTTTTGGACACATTACCTGTCGGTATTTCAAGCACCTCGTAGGTTAATTCTTCTGCTTCCTCCAAAGGGAGTGGGTCTGAAATTATTGTAATGCGATCGCCAACATTGAGTGTTTTACCTGCTTTTGCTGGGTTCATGTTGACTAAGACATTGCCTCGGCTACACAATGTGTTTGCAGTTGCCCGGCGTTTAACGAGTCTTGAAATTTGGAGAAATTTGTCTACTCGCATTTTCTCATGAGAGGGTAAATATTGGAGTGTCTACCGAAATTTTGCGGTAAAGGTCGCGATTCGGAGATCACTCCTACAGGAAAAATCTTAAGTTTTATCAGTTTCCAGCCTGTCCGATTGTGTCTGGGTTCTGTAAAGTTGCGTCTTCTGCGGCTGGGGCAATTCCGTCAGGTTCGTTTTCGGCATCATCTTCTTTTACTAATGCTAATTCCAAGACTTGCGTTATATCGTTGACTTGATGCCATTTGATGTTTTCCCTGATTTCACTTGGTACATCTTCAAGGTCTTTCTCATTTTCCTCCGGCATAATGATGTCAACAATTCCGTTTCGGTACGCTGCGAGTGATTTTTCTTTAAGCCCACCGATAGGAAGGACATGTCCACGGAGAGTAATTTCACCGGTCATTGCGACATCTTTCCGTACTTTTTTCCCTGTTATAGCACTGAGAATTGCTGTTGCGACAGTAATTCCTGCTGAGGGGCCATCTTTAGGCACTGCTCCTTCAGGAATATGGATATGGATATCGCGTTTTTCAAATGTATCTTTAGGGATTTCAAAATGTTCAGCCCGTGATCGGAGATAGGCTACGGCTGTTTGGACAGATTCCCGCATGACCTCTTGGAGTTGTCCTGTCATATCCAGCTTCCCTTCACCTGGCATGAGGGTTGCTTCAACGGAGACAATATCACCACCAACTTGTGTCCAGACCATCCCTGTTGATACACCGACTTCATCATGTTCTTGCGCTTTGGTGCGCGTAAACTTCGGTGGTCCGAGGTAGTCATTTAGATTGAGAGCGGTGACTTTAACCTTCAGATCCGGCGTGTCGTCAGTCACGATTTGCTTCGCAATTTTTCGACAGATATTGGTAATACTACGTTCCAGATTTCGCACACCTGCTTCACGCGTGTATTTGTGGACTATGTCGAAAATAGCAGAATCCGCAAACGTGATATTTTCTTCCTTCAGACCGTGGGCTTTCAACTGTTTTGGAATAAGTCCGTTTGGATGGAATGTTGCGATTTTATGTTTCTCAAAATCGGTATATCCGGGTAGTTCAATGACTTCCATTCGGTCTTCAAGTGCGGGTGGTATTGTGATACGCGTATTAGCAGTTGTGACGAACATCACATCCGATAGGTCAAACTCAACATCTAAGTAATGGTCTCTAAAGGTTTCATTCTGTTCAGGGTCAAGCACTTCAAGGAGTGCTGATGCGGGATCACCACGCCAATCCGAACTGAGTTTATCAATTTCATCAAGCAGGAAAAGCGGATTCTTTACCTTCACGTCACGTAATCCTTGAATAATGCGACCTGGAATAGCCCCAATATAGGTTCGACGGTGACCACGTATCTCCGCTTCATCGCGCACGCCGCCAAGAGACATCCGGACAAATTTCCTTCCGGTTGCGCGTGCTATAGATTTACCTAACGATGTCTTACCAACGCCTGGGGGACCGACTAAACAGAGAATAGGTCCTTTTAGCTGCTCAACCAATTTCAGGACAGCAAGGTATTCAAGTACATTTGATTTAGGTTTATCTAACCCGTAATGGTCTTCGTTGAGTATATTTTCTGCTTGATCAATCTCAATGGAATTTTCGGTGCGATCTTTCCATGGGACAGCAAGGAGCCAATCAACATAGTTGCGGATAACGCCAGACTCTGCGGACATAGGCGGTATTTGTGCAAGACGGTCAATTTCCTTAAGTGCCTTCTTCTCTGCCTCTTCAGTCATTCCAGCATTTTTGACTTGCTCGCGTAAGTCATCAATTTCATCGATTTCATCTCCGCGGCCGAGTTCCCGCTGGATAGCTTTCATCTGCTCTTGAAGGTAAAATTCACGATGGGTTTTTTGAACAGATTCACGAACTTCATTGTGAATTTCTTCTTTCAGGTCAAGCAGGTCCAGATCAGCGTCAAGAAGTGCGATGACAAGATTGAGTCGTTTGATGGGATTAAGTTCTTCAAGTATTTCTTGGCGTTTGGGAGCAGGTAGGTCAACAAAGCGAGCGATGTTATCTGCAAGAATACCGGGCTCCACTAAATCGCGTATGTATCTTTCTGCATCAGGAAGAATACGTTTTTGATGTGCCTTCGCATACTTTCGAAATTCGCTTTTTGCCTCTTTTATGAGTGCTGTAGCGGCATCTCCTACACCAGTGAGTTCGGAAACGATTTTAACTGCAGCCTGTAGATAACCATCAACTTGTGTGCAGTGTGCAACTATTGCCCGTTCAGATGTCTCTATTGCGATACGAAGCGTTCCATCTTCTGGGTCATAAGGTTCAACGATTTTCGCCACAATTCCGACGGTATGAAGGTCCTTGGGTTCAGGTTCCGCTTCTTCCTCAAGTTCAGTTTTTTGATGAAGGAGCAAGACTTTCCAATTTGTGTTGAGTGCCGCGCGTGCGGCAAGAACACCCATTTTGCGTGCGATGGTTAGCGGTGTCCAATCCATCAACCTTTGGTCAACAACAGCTTTGGTTTTTGGAAAAAAAGTCTCAAAATGTGGTGGCAGAGCGATAACCGGCAAAAGAACTGCCGAATCGTCCTCGAGTCTTTCATCTTCTTGGTTCATGGTTTGCTCCTTTACGCAGTTTTAAGTGCCTCAGACGCAGTGTTAATTAATTCAGGGGAACCCTTCCCTAAAACGCTATCTTCAGTGATTTGACACGCGTGTACTTCGGAAAGCGAAGGTATCTGGTACATGGTTTCCAGCATAATTTTTTCCATGACTGCCCGTAAGCCGCGTGCACCAGTTTCGCGTTCGATGACCTGATGTGCAATTGCGGAGAGTGCATCATCGGTCACATTGAATTGCACACCTTCATACGCTAAAAGTTGCCGATATTGTTTGACAAGTGCGTTTTTCGGTTCAGTAAGAATTCTAATCAAGGCAGGTTCATCTAATTCATGGAGGTTTGCAACAATAGGTAACCTCCCAATCAGTTCTGGGATAAAACCGTACTTGATTAGGTCTTTTGCAGTAGTATGCTCAAGAATTTCGTGTATCTTCTGTTTCTGTTTAGATTTAATTTCTGAACCAAATCCAATGCTCTGTTTTCCTAATCTGTTTTTAATAAGATTTTCTAATCCGATAAAAGTTCCACCACAGATGAAAAGAACATTTTTAGTATCAACTTCTAACATTTCTTGATGCGGGTGTTTTCGTCCACCGCGGGGAGGAACGTTAGCAACGGTACCTTCTAATATTTTAAGAAGTGCCTGCTGTACACCCTCACCAGAAACATCACGAGTAATAGATGGGTTTTCAGATTTGCGGGTAATTTTGTCTATTTCGTCTATATAGATAATGCCGTGTTGGGCACGTTTGATGTTACCGTCGGCTGCTTGAACAAGTTTCAGAATGATGTTTTCTACGTCTTCACCCACATAACCCGCTTCCGTGACGGTAGTTGCATCGGCAATAGCAAAGGGAACGTTTAAAACCCGCGCGAGGGTTTGTGCAAGCAGTGTTTTTCCTGTTCCAGTAGGGCCTATTAACAGAATGTTACTTTTATCTAATTCAACATCGTCTGTGTTCTCATGCTGTAAGCGTTTATAATGTGTATAAACAGCGACAGAAAGTATTTTTTTGGCGTGTTCTTGTCCGATTACGTATTCATCAAGTTTCGCTTTAATCTCAGACGGTTCAAGGAGTAGTACAGGAGGTTCAACGTCTTCCTCGTTCGTGTCTTCAGCGTTGGGAGGCGGTTCTGGCAGATCTGGCGCAGTAGGATTTATCTGAGCGAGTTTTTTATTACAATAGTCAACGCACACGTCGCAGATATACGCCTCAACTCCCTGAAGGAGTCGATTCACTTGGCTGCTTTCTCTATTACAGAATGAGCAATACACTCTACCGTCAATGGATTCTGACATTGTTTCCTCCGACTTGTTAAGCAAGATTCATTTGTTAATCAGATAGACATGTCATTTGATACTTGAAGTGGAGACATGTCGTTCATCTGTGTCTACTGGCGGTGGGCAACGACTGTATCAACGATACCGTATTCAAGGGCTTCTTGTGCTGTCATATAAAAATCTCGATCGGCATCTGTTTCGATCTTTTCAAAACTCTGTCCAGTGTGTTGTGCTAAAATAGAATAAAGGCGTTCCCGTTCTCGTAAAATTTCGTTTGCATGGATGCTGATATCGGCTGCTTGTCCCCCAATACCACCTGCCATAGGTTGATGAATCAGTGCTTTGGCATGTGGTAATGCATATCGTTTACCGGGAGTTCCAGCTGCCAGTAGGACAGCCCCCATGCTATATGCTCGTCCTAAACACCATGTTTGCACATCTGCTTTGATATATTGCATGGTGTCATAAATTGCTAATCCCGCTGAAACCGAACCGCCTGGTGTATTTAGATAAAGGATAATATCCGCATCTGGGTCTTTTCCTTCAAGAAAGAGCATCTGCGCCGTAATCAGATTTGCTATCGTATCATCATCAATTGTAGAACCGATTATGATAATTCGGTCTTCAAGCAACCGGGAATAGATGTCGTAGGACCGTTCACCTCGGTTTGTTTGTTCAACAACAAAGGGTACAAGATTCATTTTCGTGTCCGTTAGGCGATGTATGTTGTTTTCTTCTTAGATTAAAATTTATAAGCTATGAGCATTTTATTATTTTATCAAGTAAATAATAAAACTGAAAATGGGGTCTCAATATGTGCAAACAATCAGTTTTTTTGAACTATCCGGTAATAATCAATGATTTTTTGGCAGATGCTTCTTGAATTAAAAACTGATAGATTTTTTCATGCTGGAGTTGGACTCTGAAATCCTCCAAACGATTGCTCGCCTTTAGCAGGTCGGCATATTTTTGGGCATCTCGATTCTGTTGTTCTGCAGCACGGCGAATCTCCCACTCCAATTCATCGTCACTCACGTAAATACCTTCGTCTTCGGCTATCTCATCGAAAATCCAATTCTGTTTTGTTTGCTGAATTACATCTCGTCTTAATTCCTCAGGCAAGGTTTCCAAGTTAATCCCTGATTCTTCAGGAGTCTTTTGTTGTGCGTTTAACTGCTTTTTTACATTTTGTAAAGCTTGTTGTACATATTGGTCAACCAATTCATCAGGGATCGTTATATTTGTCTTTTCAATAAGTTGCTCTAATATTTCTGTTTTTTGCTTATCAATCTGTAAAATACGTTCCTCTTCAACGAGATTGTTCCAGATGACACCGTGCATCTGATTGTAGGTTTCATAACCGAGGTCTTTGGCAAATTCATCGTCGAGTTCTGGCAAGTGTTTTTGTGTGATGGCATGGAGTGTAACATTGTATTTTACTTGTTTTCCAGCGAGTGCCGGTAATGGGTGTGTCGTATCAAAGTTTACCTCAATCAGTTTTGTTTCTCCGACGCGCATTTCAATAAGCCCGGCTACGAGGTCAGCATCAAGGTCCTCCGAAGTTAAGTCAACATCAATATCTTGTGCAGATTCGTTTTCAAGCTCCTCACCGTCTAATGTGCACGTCCAATCTATCCTTACACAGTCTGATTCTTGGACGAGTCGATCTTCTTCAATTGGTTCAAAAGTTGCCGATTGCAATTGTAATCGTTTAATATGAGTCTCCACATTCTCACGTGGGACATTGATTGGTGTTTTGTCTGCCTCGATTTCTTCGTAATCCGGAATCTCAAAAGTCGGTTTTACATTTACGGTGGCAGTGAAAATGAGGGGGTGATTTTCAGTGACTTTCAACTGTTCCAAGGGTGGGTCAAAAGTTGGTTGTGCAAGGGGAACAAGTTGTTTATTATTCAATGCATCTTCGTAAGCGGGGAACACAAGTTGTTTTACGACTTCAGCATTGATGTGTTCTGGGAATCGAGACTTAAGTATGGCTAAAGGGACTCGTCCTTTTCTGAAACCTGGCAGCGACACATAGGCACGCAACGCTTTGTAAGCTTCTTCTAACGCTTCGTCTACTTCTTGAGCGGGGACCTCAATCTCTAATTTAACTTGCGTGCTATCTAACGTTTCAACTTCAACTCTCAAGTTAGAATCTCCCTATCAACCGACAAAAAGGTGTGTTTTGTGCTATATTTGTCTCAGCCTCAATTTCTAATAGTAGTGAGACGAGGGCATCTCATATTACGGAACTTCCGTGATATGAGATGTAGTGGGCGAGGAGGGACTTGAACCCTCACGAGGCGTAACCCCAATAGATCCTAAGTC